>NZ_JCBAJY010000001.1:0-704579 GCF_059766615.1 Nocardioides sp. Z43_10
CGTAAGGCACGTACCGCTTCGCCATCCACAACACCACCATCAGTCAGCGTTGCTACGACCGATGGAGTCCGCGGCGTCACAACGCCGTGGCAGTGGGCATAACCCCGCGTTACAGCCGGCGGTGTGGGCGCCGGCGGCCTGGGCGCCGGCGGGGTGGGCGCCGGCGGGTCAGGAGCCTTCGGCGAGGGCGCGGGAGCGGTCGCGCGCGGCCTCCATCGCGGTGAGGAAGGCGGCGCGCACCTTGTGGTCCTCGAGCTCGCGCAGCGCGGCGGCGGTGGTGCCACCGGGCGAGGTGACCTGCTCGCGCAGCACCGTGGGGTGGGTGCCGGTCTCGCGCAGCATCTTGCCCGAGCCGACGACGGTCTGGATGACCAGCTCGGTCGCGGTGGCCCGCGGCAGGCCGAGGTGGACGCCGGCCTCGATCATCGACTCCACGACGAAGAACACGTAGGCGGGCCCGGAACCGGAGATCGCGGTGACCGCGTCCTGCTGGCGCTCCGGGATGCGCAGTACCTTGCCGGTCGAGGCCATCAGCGACTCGGCCTCGGCGAGGTCGGCGTCGTCGCAGTGCGAGCCCGGCGAGATCGCCGCCATCCCCTCGTCGACGAGGGCGGGGGTGTTCGGCATCACCCGGACCACGGCCACCCCCTCGGGCACCCGCGCCTCGATGAACCCGGTGGTGATGCCGGCGGCCAGGGAGACCAGCAGCTGGCCGGGGCGCAGCTCGGGGTTGATCTCGGCGAGCACGTCGGCCATGTCCTGCGGCTTCACCACCAGCGCGAGGGTGTCCGCGCGGCGAGCCGCCTCGAGGTTGTCCACGACCGCCACGCCGTAGCGCTCCTCGAGCTCGCGGGCGCGCTCGGGGCGCTTCTCGCCGACCAGCAGCTGGTCGACGCGCCGTCCGGCCCGGACCAGGCCGGAGAGCAGGGTCTCCCCCATCACTCCGGCGCCGATGATCGCGGTCTGCTTCATGTGCCCCACTCTCCGCCGACGCCCGGCGTCGGTCTCCGGTGACCGGCGGCGGCGCCGTCGGTCGGTCAGTCCTTGCTGATCAGCGACCTGAGGAAGAACCCCACGTTGCGCGGCCGTTCGGCCAGGCGCCGCATCAGGTAGCCGTACCACTCGCGACCGTAGGGGACGTAGACCCGCACGGTCTCACCGGCCTCGACCAGCCGGCGCTGCTCCTCGGGGCGGATCCCGTAGAGCATCTGGAACTCATACGACCCCTGCGCCCGGCCGAACCGGCTGGCCAGCGCGCCCGCGATGCGCAGCAGGCGCGGGTCGTGGGTCGCGATCATCGGGTAGCCCTGCCCCGCCATCAACACCTTGAGGCAGCGGACGAAGGAGCGGTCCACCTCGAGCCGGCTCCCGAAGGCGACCTCCTCCGGCTCGTTGTAGGCGCCCTTGCACAGCCGCACCCGCGAGCCCTCGTAGGCCAGGTCGCGGCAGTCGGCCTCGGTACGGCGCAGGTAGGCCTGCACCACGGCGCCGGTCTCGGGGAAGTCCTTGCGCAGGTCGCGCAGGATCGCCAGCGTGGAGTCGGTGGTGCGGTGGTCCTCCATGTCGAGGGTGATCGTCGTGCCGGCATTGCGGGCGGCCCGGCAGATGGTCCGGGCGTTCTCCAGCGCCACCCGGTGTCCCCCCTCGGGCGCGACCTCTCGGGGCAGCGCCTGGCCGATCGCCGACAGCTTCAGCGACACCTCGGCGCTGCGCGAGAGACCCCGCTTGGCGAGCTGGTCGAGGAGCTGGAGGTAGGCATCGACGGTGGCGGTGGCCTGAGCGAGCTCCTCGGTGTCCTCGCCCAGGTAGTCGAGCGAGACCTGCAGCCCGTCCTCGGCCAGCTGGGCGGCCACCTCGACCGCCGCCTCGAGCCGTTCCCCGGGGACGTAGCCGCGGACCACCCCGGCAGACGCGGGAAGGGTGGTGACGAGACGCTTGACCCGGCCGCTGCGCGCGAGCAGCAGCAGGGGTTGGCGGAGCACGGACATGGTCCTCCCTGGAGGCGAGGCCCGCACCGTCGCGGGGCCACCGCCACAGGCTACGCCGTACGGCGATGCCGGGGGCGCCGCCGAGGCTCAGGGCGTCGCGGTGACAGCGAGGTGCTGGCGGGCGAACTCGAGCGACTCGATGAGGTCCCGCTCGCGCTCGGCCCGGTCCGCGGCCCGCCGGGTGTTGATCTCGAGGACCACGTGGCCGGCGAAGCCGCTGCCGCCCAGCTCACGCAGCAGCTGCGCCGCGGGCATCGTGCCGCGCCCCGGCACCAGGTGCTCGTCCTTGGCCGAGCCGGTGCCGTCGGTGAGGTGGATGTGGCGCAGCCGCGCCCCGAGCCGCTGCGCCATCGCCATCGGGTCGTCGCGCGCGATGGCGGCGTGGGAGAGGTCGAGGGTGGTGTTGCGGTAGTCCTCCTCGGAGGGGTCCCGGCCGGGCAGGTACATCTCCATCCCGCGGCGCTGCGAGGCACGCCAGGGGTACATGTTCTCGACGGCGAAGGCGATCCCGGTCGACTCCTCGAGGGAGGCGATCCCCTCCACGAAGTCGCGCGCGTACTCGCGCTGCCAGCGGAACGGCGGGTGCACGACGACCACGTCCGCGCCGACGCTGTGAGCCATCTCGGCCGAGCGGTCCAGCTTCCCCCAGGGGTCGGTCCCCCAGACCCGCTGGGTGAACAGCAGACACGGGGCGTGCACCGCGCACACGGGCATCTCGTGGTGCTCGGAGAGCTGCTGGATCGCCGAGGTCTGCTGACTCAGGGCGTCGATGCCCACCATCACCTCGACGGCGTCGTAGCCCAGCGTCGCGGCGTAGGCGAACGCGTGGGCCGTCGACTCCGGGTAGACCGAGGCTGTGGAGAGCCCGACCAGGGAGTTGCTGCTCACGCGACCACCGCCTCAGTCCAGGAATTCCAGTCGGTCGAATCGATCGAGGATCAGGCCCTCGCGCAGCGCCCACGGGGAGATCTCCAACGCGGGGAGGTCGAAGATGTCCATCACCGCCTCGGCCACCAGGGCTCCGGGGACGATCTGGTGGGCACGGCTCGGCGAGACGCCGGGCAGCGCGCAGAGCTCGTCGTAGGGCATCGCGATCAGCTTGGGCAGCCACGGCGCCAGCGCGTCGGCGCGCAGGGTGCGCGTAACGAGGGGCCCCTGGTCCGAGGGCGCCGCGCCGCAGATGCGCGCCAGCGAGCGGAACGTCTTCGAGCTTCCCGCGGCACGGTCGGGAGCGCCGTCGCGCAGCAGGCGGCCGGCGTCGCGGGCGATGGTGGCGCGGATCGTCCGGCGCAGCGAGCGGACGGTCTCCTCGTCGGGGCTGCCGTGCGGGAACCACTCGCGGGCCAGTCGGGCGGCGCCGAGCGGTACCGACCACGCCACGGCCGGTGACTCGTCGGTGCCGCCGGCGATCTCGAGAGAGCCGCCGCCGATGTCGAAGACCGCCAGCCGACCGGCCGACCACCCGAACCAGCGGCGTACGGCGAGGAAGGTCAGCCGCGCCTCATCGGCCCCGGAGAGGACCTCGATCCGCACGCCGGTGCGCTCGTGCACCTCGTCCAGCACGGCGTCGGCGTTCACGGCGTCGCGCACCGCCGACGTCGCGAAGGACAGCATCTCCTCGCAGCCCTTGTCCTCGGCCACGAGCACCGACTCGGCGGCGAACGCCGTCAGCGCGTCGATGCCGGTCTGCGAGACCGCGCCGGAGTCGTCGAGGTGCTCGGCCAGCCGCAGCGGCCGCTTGTGGGAGTACGCCGGCAGCGGGGCCGCGCCCCCGTGGGCGTCCACCACCAGCAGGTGCCCCGTGTTGGAGCCGATGTCGAGCACGCCCAGACGCATGCCTCCACGCTAGCCCGTGGGGGGAAGTAGGTTGGCGGTGTGCCCGAAGTCGACCTCGTCTTCCCCCGTGCCTGGATCGAGTTCGCCGATCCCGCCGACGACGCCCAGGTGTTCCGCTGCGACCTGACCTGGCTCACGTCGAGCTACACGTGCATCTTCGGCCAGGGCTGCCCGGGGATCTATGCCGATGCCCCCGACGTCGGCTGCTGCACGCTGGGAGCGCACTTCTCCGACGCCGACGACGAGGAGCGCGTCGCGTCGTACGTGGCCAAGCTCGACGACGCGCTGTGGCAGCACCGCCCGGGCGACGCGCCGCCGACCCGTGAGCAGTGGGTCGAGGTGGACGACGAGGGCGAGCGCAAGACGCGCACCATCGAGGTCGACGGCCAGCGCGCCTGCATCTTCCAGAACCGGCCCGACTTCCACGCCGGGGCCGGGTGCGCCCTGCACGCGCTGGCCTACGTCGAGGGCCGCAACCCGCTGGAGACGAAGCCCGACGTCTGCTGGCAGCTGCCGATCCGGCGCACCTTCCGCGACGTCGAGCGCCCCGACGGCACGGCGTACACCGAGGTCTCGATCGGGGAGTACGACCGCCGCGGCTGGGGCTCGGGAGGCCACGACCTCGACTGGTACTGCTCGGGCAACACCGAGGCGCACGTCGGCGTCGAGCCGGTCTTCGTCACCAACGAGCCCGAGCTGGTCGAGCTCATGGGCCGCCCCGCCTACGACGAGCTGGTGCGCCACTGCGAGGCCCACCTGCGCTCGCGCTCGGCGCTGGCGCTGCACCCCGCCGACCCCCGCTGACGCCGGCGCACGTCGTACCGCTCCCCCGGCCTCGGTCCCCTGCCCGACCGCCCACCCCCTCCGTTGGGGACCAAACGGTGAGGAATCCCGACTTCGGCACGCCGTTGGGGACCAAACGGCGACCCCACCGCCAACCCGGAAAAATGTGTGCCTACTCCCACAATTCTGTCTCGACGTCAAGAGACCAGACCCCGATGTGACGAGCCAATCAGTACCGGTAAACAATGTTCACATGCGCCTGGACCACCTCTCCTTCGCCGCCGGGCCGGACGGCCTCGCCAGCACCGCTCAGCGCCTCGGGGGGCTGCTCGGCCGGGAATTCGTCGACGGCGGTGTGCATCCCCGCTTCGGGACCCGGAACATGACTTTCCCGCTCGGGGGTGACACCTACCTCGAGATCGTCGAGGCACTGGACCACCCCGCGTCGGACAAGGCCCCCTTCGGCCAGGCCGTCCGCGCCCGCTCCGCCCTGGGCGGCGGCTGGCTCGGCTGGGTGGTGGCCGTCAAGGACATCGCCACCGTCGAGCAGCGTCTGGGCCGCGAGGCGGTGCAGGGCAACCGGCACCGCCCCGACGGCACCGAGCTGCGCTGGAAGCAGATCGGCGTGCACGGCCTGATCGCCGACCCGCAGCTGCCGTTCTTCGTGGAGTGGGAGACCCCCGCCGAGCTGCACCCCGGCGCCGGGGCCGGGGCCGACTACACCCTCGCCTGCCTGGAGATCGCCGGCGACCCGCACCGGGTCAGCGAATGGCTGGGCGAGACCGTCGAGGCTCCGCTGGAGGACATCAAGGTCGATTGGGTCGCCCCGAACGGCACGCCCGGCATCCTCGCCGCCCAGATCAACACCCCCGGCGGCCTGGTCCGGATCTGATGTCGTCGCCCGGTCACCCGACCGGGGTGGCCGGTCCGCGGTGAGTCGCCCGGCCGGCCTGCCCGCCGGCGCTCACCCCAGCCCGAACATCTGGCACCACACCGCCACCTACGAGCTGGAGAACCACGCCGTCGACCCGGAGCGGCGCATCGAGGCCGCGATGGCCGAGGTCGCCGGCTGGCAGGGGCGCACCGTCCTCGATCTCGGCTGCGGGACCGGCTTCCACCTCCCGCGCTGGGCCGAGCAGGCCACCCGCGTGTACGGCGTGGAGCCTCACCCCGACCTGGCCGCGCTGGCCCGGCGCCGTACCCGCCGACTCGACCGGGTGACGGTGCTCCAGGGCACCGCCCAGGACATCCCGCTGCCCGATGCCAGCGTCGACGTCGTGCACGCCCGGTGGGCCTACTTCTTCGGGCCCGGCTGCGAGCCGGGGCTCGCCGAGCTCTCCCGGGTCGTACGACGTGGCGGCAGCGCGTTCGTGATCGACAACGACGCCACCCGCTCCACGTTCGGGGGATGGTTCCGGCGCGGGTACCCCGAGATCGACCCCCTCGCCGTCGAGCGCTTCTGGTCGTTGCACGGCTGGTCGCGCACCCCCCTCGACGTCCGCTGGAGCTTCGCCTCGCGCGCGGACCTGGAGAGCGTCGTGCGCATCGAGTTCACCGCCGACCTCGCCGAGGAGCTGATCGCCGACCACGCCGGGCTGGAGGTCGACTACGCGGTGAACCTGTGGTGGCGCCACTTCTAGCGACCGCCCGCAGCTGACCCGAAGGGCGGGCGCTCAGCTGGAGCCGCGCACCGCCAGCGTGGGGGCGAGCAGCACTCCGCGCGAGCGGATCGGCGGATGGCCCAGCAGCCGCTGCAGGGCGGCGACGATCTCGACGGCCACCTGCTCCAGCGGCTGGCGCACCGAGGTCAGCCCGGGGGTCATCACCTGCGCCACCTGGGAGTCGTCGAAGCCGACGACCGCGACGTCCTGTCCGGCGCGCAGGCCGCGCTCGGCGAGCGTGTGCATGACTCCCATCGCCAGCGTGTCCGAGGCGCACATGAAGGCCGTGGGCCGGGCCTCGTCGAGCAGCACCGAGGAGGCCTCGCGACCGCTGGAGACGGTGTCCTCGACCCGTGACGCCAGGCCGGTGGTGGGCAGCCCGCGGTCGTGCAGGGCGCGTGCCCAGCCCAGCCGCCGGTCCTCCCCCAGCCGGGAGTCCTTGCGCCACCCGATCCAGGCGATCCGGGTGTGCCCGCGCTCGAGCAGGTGCCGGGTCCCGAGTTCGGCGCCCACCGCGCCGTCGACGTCGACCCACGGGTGGGTCGCGCCCGGCTGGTCCCAGGGCCGACCGAATGCCACGAACGGCGCCCTGCGGGCCTCCAGCCACTCGGCCTGGGGATTGCCCAGGAACGTGTCGGTGGCGACGAAGGCGTCCACCGCGTTGGAGCGGAGCAGGTCCTCGTAGCCCGCCACCGGGTCGTCGGGGTCGCCGGCGAAGAGCAGCACGTGGTACCCGGCCACCCGCGAGGTCTCGACCAGGGAGTGCACGAACCGGTCCATCGCGGCGTTGGCGGTGTGCTCCTGTCCGGGCGCATACCGCAGGCCGATCAGGTGGGAGGTGCGGGTGCGCAGGTTGCGCGCCGCCCGGTTGGGCGAGTAGCCGAGCTCACCGATCACCGTGCGGACCCGCACCAGGGTCTCGGGGCGCAGCAGGTCGGGGTTGTTCAGGGCGTTGGACACCGTCTGGCGCGAGACTCCCGCGCGCTCGGCGACGTCTGCCAGGGTGGGCGGCACGCCGAGGGACACGCGTGAGCCGCTGCGTGACATCCCCACCCCTTGATCGTTCCAATCGATGCTTCTGGCGCAACTATCGGCGTTGTCGCGGCCCTCGTCAACAGCTGTCCCGGCCGTGCCACGTCACACCTGGGGACGACGCGCTCCGGGCTGTCGGCGCCATGTCCTAGCGTGCCTGTCATGAGCAGAGCCACCGCCAAGACCCGCACCCGTCCGGCCTACCGCTGCGCCGAGTGCGGGTGGGAGACCGCCAAGTGGGTCGGCCGCTGCGGAGAGTGCCAGGCCTGGGGCTCGGTGGCGGAGACCGCCGTCGTGGCCACCCGATCCGCGGCCGGGCCCGTCACCACGCCGGCGGTCCCGATCGGGGAGGTCTCGGTGGCGGAGTCGCAGTTCCGCTCTAGCGGGGTCCCCGAGCTCGACCGGGTGCTCGGCGGCGGGCTGGTGCCCGGCGCCGCGATCCTGCTCGCCGGCGAGCCCGGGGTCGGCAAGAGCACGCTGCTGCTGGAGGTGGCCGCCCAGACCGCTCGCCTGCGCCAGCGCACCCTCTACATCACCGGTGAGGAGTCGGCGTCGCAGGTGCGGCTGCGCGCCGACCGCACCGGGGGCGTCCAGGACGAGCTCTACCTCGCCGCCGAGACCGACCTGGCGGCGGTGCTCACCCACATCGAGGAGGTCCGCCCGACCCTGATCGTGGTCGACTCGGTCCAGACCATCAGCGCCTCGAGCGTGGACGGGGTCCCGGGCGGGGTCACCCAGGTCAAGGAGGTCGCCGCGGCGCTCATCCGGGTCGCCAAGACCCGCAACATCACCACGGTGCTGGTCGGCCACGTCACCAAGGACGGCACCATCGCCGGGCCCCGCGTCCTGGAGCACCTGGTCGACGTCGTCCTGCACTTCGAAGGCGACCGCAACTCCCGCTTCCGGATGGTGCGGGCGATGAAGAACCGGTTCGGCCCGGTCGACGAGGTCGGCTGCTTCGACCTGTCCTCCGAGGGCATCACCGCGGTCACCGACCCGACCGGGCTCTTCGTGGAGAACCATCAGCAGCAGGTGCCCGGGACCTGCGTCGCGGTGACGATGGAGGGGCGCCGTCCGCTGCTGGCCGAGGTGCAGTCCCTGGTCACCCACAGCGCGGCCGAGCGTCCCCGTCGTACGACGTCGGGGCTGGACTCCTCCCGCGTGGCGATGGTGCTGGCGGTGCTGCAGCAGCACTGCGGCATCCGGCTGCACAGCCACGACGTGTTCGCCTCCACCGTCGGCGGGGCCAGACTGGTCGACCCCGCCAGCGACCTGGCCATCGCGGTGGCGCTGGCCTCCGCGACGTACGGCGAGCCGGCCCCGCTCGGAGTCGCCGCGATCGGGGAGATCGGCCTGGCCGGTGAGCTGCGCCGGGTGCGCGACCTCCCCCAGCGCCTGGCCGAGGCCGCCCGGCTCGGTTTCCGGGTCGCG
This sequence comes from Nocardioides sp. Z43_10, assembly GCF_059766615.1. Lineage (NCBI taxonomy): Bacteria > Bacillati > Actinomycetota > Actinomycetes > Propionibacteriales > Nocardioidaceae > Nocardioides > Nocardioides sp. Z43_10. The sequence continues at coordinate 8,732 of NZ_JCBAJY010000001.1, forward strand.
GTGGTCCCGGGAAGCCACGAGAAGAAGGTCCGCAGCCCCGAGTCGTGGACCGTCGACGGCATGCGGGTGCTCGACGTGCCCAACGTCGCCTCGGCGCTGCGACTCCTGCATCTCGCAGGTCCCCGCCCCACGGGCCCGCGTCCCCTAGACTGACGCCGGCGGCGGAGGTCTGCTGCCGCATGCTTACAGGAGATCGGGGACGTCGTGGTCGGCATCGAGCGTTCCGAGGACACGCTGCGTCTTCGGGCCACCCTGGCGTCGATCGCTCCCGGCACAGCGCTGCGTGACGGCCTGGAGCGGATCCTGCGTGGACGCACCGGCGCGCTCATCGTGCTGGGCCTGGACAAGACGGTGGAGTCCATCGCGACCGGCGGGTTCACCCTCGACGTCCCGTTCACCGCCACCGGGCTGCGCGAGCTGGCGAAGATGGACGGCGCGATCATCCTGGACAAGGACGTCACCCGCATCCACCGCGCGGCCGTCCACCTGATGCCCGACCACACCATCCACTCCGAGGAGACCGGCACCCGGCACCGCACGGCCGACCGGGTGGCCAAGCAGACCCGGTTCCCGGTGATCTCGGTGTCGCAGTCGATGCAGATCATCGCCGCCTACGTCGGCGAAACCCGTCACGTGCTGGAGGACTCCGGCCAGATCCTGTCGCGCGCCAACCAGGCCCTGGCCACCCTCGAGCGCTACAAGATGCGTCTCGACGAGGTGTCCAGCACGTTGTCTGCCCTGGAGATCGAGGACCTGGTCACCGTGCGCGACGTCGCGGTCGTGGCGCAGCGCCTCGAGATGGTGATCCGGATCGCGCGCGAGATCGAGGACTACGTGCTCGAGCTCGGGACCGACGGACGCCTGCTGTCGCTGCAGCTCGAGGAGCTGGTGACCGGCGTCGACGCCGAGCGCGAGCTGGTCATCCGCGACTACCTCCCGGCCGGGCGGCGCACCAAGAGCCCCGAGACCCTGCTCAACCGGCTCGAGTCGCTCTCCGCGACCGACCTGGTCGATCCCGCCTCGGTCACCCGGGCGCTGGGGCTGGGCGCCAGCGAGCACCTGGACGGTGCGGTGGCGCCGCGCGGCTACCGGCTGCTGGCCAAGGTCCCCCGGCTGCCGAGCACGGTCGTGGACCGCCTGGTGGAGCACTTCGGGACCCTGCAGAAGCTGCTCTCGGCCGGCATCGACGACCTGCAGGCCGTCGAGGGCGTGGGCGAGCTGCGCGCGCGCAGCGTGCGTGAGGGGCTCTCCCGGCTCGCCGAGTCCAGCATCCTCGAGCGCTACGTCTGAGCCTGGCTCGCCCGGCAGCGAGCTTGCGCCGACTCGGCGCTCCTGCGCGACGAGTTCACGCCGACTCGGCGCTTGTGCGCGCCGAGTTCACGCCGACTCGGCGGGGGTCAGCGGTTGGGCTCTACGGCGCCGGAGGGGCGCGCGCCGGGGCGGCGGGTGCCGGTGGAGGAGTCGGTGCCGGGCTGGTTCGAGCCGGTGCCCTGCGAGGCACGCGGACGGTTCGGCGAGGGCTTCGGGGTGACGGTGCGGGTGACGACGGCGCCGGCGGGGGCCTCGAGCTCGAAGTAGGCCTCCGAGGGCTCGCCGGCCAGGGCCGCGGCCTCGACGTGGTAGCCGCCGGGCATCGCCCACTCGGTCAGCACGCTGCACTCGGCGTCCGAGCGCCGCCCCGACCAGCGCACCGCGATCTTCGCGGGCATCTCCTTGCGCACGATCAGGTCCTTGGTGGGGATCGCCTGGGGGCAGTGCCGGCTGAACCAGATCTCGTCGGGGCCCGAGGTGATCTTCACGGTGAGCGTCTGGGACGAGACCCGCCAGGTGCAGGCCTCCGCCTCCCGGGTGGTCAGCTCCAGCGCGAGCAGGCTCTTCTTGCCCGCCTCGATCTTGCCCACCACGGGCGTGGCCACCACGTCCTCGTCGACGCAGGGGCCGTCCGGCTGGGCCGGCGTGGGCTTGACCGAGGCCGCCTGGGAGGCCCGGGGACCGCTCGCGCCGCTCTGGCCCGAGGAGCTCTGCGGGGTCTCCTGGGTGGCGGAGGGATCCGCGGCGACCGGGGCGGCCTCGGGCTCCGAGGAGGCGTCGCTGCCCGACCCGAGCACCCGCGCGATCCCGGCCACCAGCAGCACGGCCACGGCGAGCAGGACCAGGCGGCGGGTCCAGTAGACCCGCGCGGGGAGCGGACCCCGAGGACGGGTCAGAGCTGTCATGGACGACACGGTATCGACCCCGAGCACGACGGTGGTGGAGCCACACCGCACGGGTGGCGAGCCCGCGCCGCCCGGGTGGCGTCGCCGCCCCTACGATCGTCGCGATGAGCGAGCTGCACGCCCCGGTCCTGCGCTGGTACGACGAGAGCGCCCGCGACCTGCCCTGGCGTCGCGCCGACGCCAGCGCCTGGTCGGTGATGGTCTCGGAGTTCATGCTCCAGCAGACCCCGGTGGCCCGGGTGCTGCCGGTCCACGCCGAGTGGCTCACTCGCTGGCCGACCCCGGCAGCGCTGGCCGCCGAGCCGCCGGGCGAGGCGGTCCGGGCCTGGGGACGACTGGGCTACCCGCGCCGAGCCCTGCGCCTGCACGCCGCGGCCACCACCATCCTCGAGCGCCACGGCGGCGCGGTCCCCGCGTCGTACGACGAGCTGATCGCGCTGCCGGGCGTGGGCGACTACACCGCGGCGGCGATCGCGACGTTCGCCTACGGCCGGCGCCACGTCGTGCTGGACACCAACGTCCGCCGCGTCCTGGCCCGGACGCTGCAGGGCGCCGAGCACCCCGCCGCGGCCGTCACCCGGGCCGAGCGCGAGCTGGCCGCCGGCGTGCTCCCGGCCGCTGAGCCCGAGGCGGCCACCTGGTCGGTGGCGGTGATGGAGCTCGGGGCCCTCGTCTGCACCGCGAAGGCCCCCCGCTGCGGGGACTGCCCGGTGGCGGAGCTGTGCGCCTGGCGGGCCGCCGGCTACCCGGCGTATGACGGCCCGGCGCGTCGGGTCCAGACCTACGCCGGCACCGACCGGCAGTGCCGCGGCCGGCTGCTCGCCGTGCTGCGCGACAGCGAGGCGCCGGTGCACCGCTCGCGCCTGGAGACGGTCTGGTCGCCCGAGGTCCAGCGCGAGCGGGCGCTGGTCAGCCTGGTCGCCGACGGGCTGGTCGTCGCCGGGCCGGGCGAGACCTACGCCCTGCCGTGACGAGCTGCCCCGACGCTCTGCCGTGACGCCCAGACGCACTACTGCCCGCACGCCGTGAAATGCGGCCGGCGCCGACCTCCCACGGGAGGCCGGCGCCGGCTGCAGCACTCGGGGGCTACTCCCCCTCGGGCGACTTCTTGATGTCGACGGGGCCGTCGGTCTCGTCCGAGGCCGACTTCTCGCCCTTGCCCAGGTCGATGGCGGCCGTCTCCAGCGGGGGCAGGTCGGGCAGCGCCCCGACCTTCTGGCCCTTGAAGGTGAACGTCGCGGACGGGCCCTCGCCCTCCACGTCGACCAGCACGATCTGACCGGGACCGACCTCGCCGTAGAGCATCTTCTCGGCCATCACGTCCTCGATCTCGCGCTGGACCGTGCGCCGCAGCGGGCGCGCGCCGAGCACCGGGTCGAAGCCCCGCTTCGCCAGCAGGTCCTTGGCCGGCTGGGTCAGCTCCAGCGACATGTCGCGGTCCTTGAGGCGCAACTCCACCGAGGCGATCATGTTGTCGACCATCGCCACGATCTGCTCCTCCGAGAGCGGCGGGAAGACCACGATCTCGTCGACGCGGTTGAGGAACTCGGGCCGGAAGTGCTGCTTGAGCTCCTCGGAGACCTTGCTCTTCATCCGCTCGTAGGACGACGCCTTGTCACCCATCTGGTTGAAGCCCAGGTTGACGCTCTTGGCGATATCGCGCGAGCCGAGGTTGGTCGTCATGATGATGACGGTGTTCTTGAAGTCCACCACCCGGCCCTGCGAGTCGGTCAGGCGACCTTCCTCGAGGATCTGCAACAGCGAGTTGAAGATGTCCGGGTGAGCCTTCTCGATCTCGTCGAAGAGGACGACGGAGAACGGCTTGCGGCGCACCTTCTCGGTGAGCTGGCCGCCCTCCTCGTAACCGACGTAGCCGGGAGGCGAGCCGAACAGTCGCGAGACCGTGTGCTTCTCGCCGAACTCGCTCATGTCGAGCTGGATCAGCGCGTCCTCGTCGCCGAAGAGGAACTCCGCCAGCGTCTTGGACAGCCAGGTCTTACCGACACCGGACGGGCCGGCGAAGATGAACGAGCCGCCGGGACGCTTGGGGTCCTTGAGCCCCGCCCGGGTACGACGGATCGCCCGCGAGAGCGCCTTGACGGCCTGGTCCTGGCCGATCACGCGCTTGTGGAGCTCGTCCTCCATCTTCAGCAGACGGGTGGACTCGGCCTCGGAGAGCTTGACGATCGGGATGCCGGTCGCGACCGCGAGGACCTCGGCGATCAGCTCCTCGTCGACCTCGGCGACGACGTCCATGTCGCCCGCGCGCCACTGCTTCTCGCGCTCGGCCTTCTTGGCGATGAGCTGCTTCTCCTCGTCGCGCAGACGCGCCGCGGCCTCGAAGTCCTGACCGTCGATCGCCGCCTCCTTGCGCTGGCGGACCTCGCCGATCTTGTCGTCGAACTCGCGCAGGTCGGCCGGCGCCGTCATCCGGCGGATCCGCAGCCGCGAGCCGGCCTCGTCGATCAGGTCGATGGCCTTGTCGGGCAGGAACCGGTCGGAGATGTAGCGGTCGGCCAGCGTCGCCGCCGAGACCAGGGCCTCGTCGGTGATCGTGACCCGGTGGTGCGCCTCGTAGCGGTCGCGCAGGCCCTTGAGCATCTCGATGGTGTGCGCGATCGACGGCTCGGCGACCTGGATGGGCTGGAAGCGGCGCTCCAGGGCGGCGTCCTTCTCGAGGTACTTGCGGTACTCGTCGAGGGTGGTGGCGCCGATGGTCTGCAGCTCGCCGCGCGCCAGCATCGGCTTGAGGATGCTGGCGGCGTCGATCGCGCCCTCGGCCGCGCCGGCCCCGACGAGGGTGTGGATCTCGTCGATGAACAGCACGATGTCGCCGCGGGTGCGGATCTCCTTGAGGACCTTCTTCAGCCGCTCCTCGAAGTCGCCGCGGTAGCGTGATCCGGCCACCAGCGCGCCGAGGTCGAGGGTGTAGATGTGCTTGTCCTTGAGCGTCTCGGGCACGTTGCCCTTGACGATGTCCTGGGCCAGCCCCTCGACGATCGTCGTCTTGCCGACGCCGGGCTCGCCGATCAGGACCGGGTTGTTCTTCGTGCGCCGCGACAGGATCTGCATGACGCGCTCGATCTCCTGGCCGCGCCCGATCACCGGGTCGAGCTTGCCCTCGCGGGCCGCCTGGGTCAGGTTGCGCCCGAACTGGTCGAGGACCAGCGAGGAGGACGGCGCCTCGGCGCCACCACCCTGCGGGGCGCCGGCCGCGGCGCTCTCCTTGCCCTGGAAGCCGGAGAGGAGCTGGATGACCTGCTGGCGGACCCGGTTGAGGTCGGCGCCGAGCTTCTGCAGCACCTGAGCTGCGACACCCTCGCCCTCGCGGATCAGGCCGAGCAGGATGTGCTCGGTGCCGATGTAGGAGTGACCGAGCTGCAGCGCCTCGCGCAGGGACAGCTCGAGCACCTTCTTGGCACGGGGCGTGAAGGGGATGTGACCACTGGGGGCCTGCTGGCCCTGACCGATGATCTCCTCGACCTGCGCGCGGACAGCCTCCAGGGAGATGTCCAGGCTCTCGAGGGCCTTGGCGGCGACGCCCTCACCCTCGTGGATGAGCCCGAGCAGGATGTGCTCGGTGCCGATGTAGTTGTGGGAGAGCATGCGGGCCTCTTCCTGGGCCAGCACGACCACCCGGCGGGCTCGGTCAGTGAACCGCTCGAACATGTGCGCTCCTCAGGCATGGAGTTCCTTGAAGTGGGCGATCCACTTCGCGTCGTGAGCGGCCCCAGTGGGACGCCCTCACGTGAGGGAACAACTTCTCCACAAGCCTACGTGTTCCCCCAGAACAGCAGGCGCCGGTCCGCTGTCAGCGAACAGCGGACCGTGGTGGGAAACGGCTCAGTGGGCCGCGTCGTACGCCTCGCGCACCTCGGAGGAGACGCGGCCGCGCTCGGGGACCTCCCAGCCGTTCTCGCGCGCCCACTCGCGGATCTCCTTGGCGCTCGGGCCGCCCGCGGACGTGCCGGACCCCGAGCCGGAGCTGCGTCGTCCGCGGCGGGGCGAGGCGCTGAGCTTGCGGGCGTGGCCGACGTACGTCGCCAGGGCCTCGCGAAGCGCCGTCGCGTTCGCGTCGTTCAGGTCGATCTCGTAGGAGGCGCCGTCGAGGCCGAAGGAAATGGTCTCGTCCGCCTCGGTACCGTCGATGTCGTCAACGAGCTGAATACTGACCTTTTGCGCCATTGCTGACTCCCTGAATCGGTCGAATGAATATCCAGTGAATCATGCCACACGGCACTCTGCCCATTCCTATGGAATACGCGGTGCCCGTGATCAGGAGTTACGCAGGAAAACCAGCTCGAGGCCGCGCAGCGTCAACCACGGGGAATGTGCGGTGAAACACGCGCATTCGTCGAGCACCACCGGGGCGAGGTAACCGGTGGCAATCACGTGCACGTCGGCCGTGGCCGCACCGAGCTCACCGATCATGCGCGCGACGATTCCCTCCACCTGCGCGGCGACACCGAAGAGCATTCCCGACTGCAATGCCTCCACGGTGTTCTTCGCAATCACGGTGCGCGGGCGCAGCAATTCCACCTTCCGCAGCTGCGCGCCGCGGCGTCCCAACGCCTCCAGGGAGATCTCGATCCCGGGCGCGATGGCGCCGCCGACGTACTGTCCCGCGGCACTGACCACGTCGAAGGTGGTGGCGGTCCCACCGAAGTCGACGACGATCGCCGGTCCCCCGTGCAGCGTCGCGGCCGCCAGGGCGTTGACGATCCGGTCCGCGCCGACCTCACGCGGGTTGTCCATCAGGATCGGCACCCCGGTGCGCACCCCGGGCTCCACGACGACGCTCGGCACGTCCGCGAACCGGCCGGCCAGCATCTCGCGCCACTCGTGCAGCACCGAGGGGACGGTGCTGCACACCGCGATCCCGTCCAGGAGGACGCCGGCCGGCCCGCCGCCGCGCAGCGCCCCGGGCGCGTCGGCGAGGAGCCCGCTGAGCAGGACCGCCCACTCGTCGGCGGTGCGCCGCGCGTCGGTCCCGACCCGCCAGTGCGCCAGCACCTCGCCGTCCTCGACCAGCCCCAGCACCGTGTGGCTGTTGCCGATGTCGGCGGCGAGCAGGCTCATCGCCGGGTCCCGGGCATGCTCAGCGGCCGGCTGCGGTGAGGTCGCCGCGGACCAGCCCGGTGCCGGGCAGCGCCTCGGCCGGGTCGGAGCCGGTGCCGATGATGGCGTTGTCGGCGTCGACGAAGACGACGTGCGGCTGCAGCTCCTTCGCCTCGGCGGTGTCCATCTGGCCGTAGCCGATCAGGATGACCACGTCGCCGGGGTGGACCAGGCGGGCCGCGGCGCCGTTGATGCCGATCACTCCCGAGCCGCGCTCGCCGGCGATCGTGTAGGTCTCGATGCGGGCCCCGTTGGTGACGTCGACGATGTGGACCAGCTCGCCGGCCAGCAGGTCGGCGGCGTCGAGCAGGTCCTCGTCGACGGTCACGGAGCCGACGTAGTGCAGGTCCGCCTGGGTCACCGTCGCGCGGTGGATCTTGCTCTTCATCATGGTGCGCAGCATCAGTGCACTTCCCTCGTCGCTGGCTGGTCGGCCGTCTCGTCACGGCTCGTCTGGTGGTGGCTGTGGTCGCCCGGGGTCTGGTCGGGCTGGGCGGTCTGGTCGGGCTGGGCGGTCGGCGAGGCTCCCAGCAGGAGCGGCATGTTGTCGAGCAGCCGGGTCCCGCCCACCCGGGCGGTGATCAGGATGCGCGCCTGCGTCCTGGCCGGCACCGGGACGGGCAGCGGCGTCAGGTCGGGCGCGGTGATCGTCAGGTAGTCGAGGTCCACGCCGTGCGACTGGCGCAGCACCGCGCGGGCGGCGGCGTAGGCCGCGTCCAGGCCCTCGGCGGCGGCGTCCTGGGCGGCGAGCAGGGCGGCGGACAGGTTCAACGCGCGGCGGCGCTGCTCGGCGTCGAGGTAGCGGTTGCGCGAGCTCATCGCCAGCCCGTCCTCCTCGCGGCGGGTGGGCCCGCCGACGACCTCGACCCCCAGACACAGGTCGCTCACCATCCGGCGCACCAGCACGAGCTGCTGGTAGTCCTTCTCGCCGAAGACCGCGACGTCGGGACGCACCAGCCCCAGGAGCTTGGCGACCACGGTGAGCACCCCGCGGAAGTGTCCGGGACGCGCGGCGCCCTCCAGGACGTCCGCCAACGGGCCCGGGTCGAGGGTCACCTGGGGCGGACCGCCGGGGTAGACCTCCTCCACGCTCGGCGCGAACACGATGTCGGCTCCGGCGCCGGCACACACCTCGAGGTCGGCCTCCAGGGTGCGCGGGTAGCGCTCCAGGTCCTCGCCGGGGCCGAACTGCATCGGGTTGACGAAGATCGAGACCACGACCGGACCGTCCCCGACGCGCTCGCGGGCGCACCGCACCAGGCTGGCGTGACCGTCGTGCAGCGCGCCCATCGTGGGCACGAGGCCGACGCGGCGGCCCGCGGCTCGATGCTCGGCGAGCAGGGCGGAGAGCTGCTCGCGGGTCTCCGCGAGCACAGGGGCGGCGCTCATTGCAGCTGCGCTCCCCGCTCCGGGACCTCGACCGGGCCAGCGAGGGCGTCGGCGTCGACGCCGAGCAGCTCGGCGATCCGCGCCGCCCGGATCGGCAGCAGCCGGCCGTCGAGCACCGCGCGGCTGAGCGTGGCGCGGCCCATCGCGACGTACGACGCCAGCGTGTGCGGGGCGTTGGCGGTGAGGTCGGCCAGGTGCGCGCGCACGGTGTTGACGTCGCCGCGCACGATCGGGCCGGTCAGCGCGGCGTCACCGTGGGTGAGCGCGTTGTCCAGGGCCGCGTTGAGCAGCGGGCGCAGCGTGTCCGCGGGGCTGTCGGCGCCGGCGGCGGCGAGCATCTCCATCGCCTCGCTGACCAGCGTCACCAGGTGGTTCGCGCCGTGGGCGAGGCCCGCGTGGTAGAGCGTGCGACGCTCCTCGGGCACCCACATGGCACGTCCCCCGAGGTCGTCCACCAGCGATTCGGCGAGGCCACGCTCGTCGGGTCCGGCGGTGACGCCGAAGACGCAGCCGGCGAGCCGGTCGAGGTCGAGCGCGGTGCCGGTGAAGGTCATCGCCGGGTGCAGCGCCACCGGGCGCGCGCCCACGGCGAGCGCGTCGGCGAGCACGGCGAGGCCGTGCCGACCGGAGGTGTGCACCACCAGCTGGCCCTCGTGGATGGCGCCACTGGCGCTGAGCGTGGCGACGACGTTGGGCAGCATGTCGTCGGGCACGGTGAGCAGCAGGAGGTCGCAGTCGCGGGCGACCGCGGTGGGCTTGGCGTTGGCGACGCCCGGCAGCAGCGCCGAGATGCGTGAGAGCGAGGCGTCGGACTCACCGGCGGCGGCCACGATCTCGTGACCGGCGGTGCGCAGAGCGGCAGCGAGGACCGCACCGACGCGACCTGCGCCGATGACCCCCACCCGAAGCGGGTGCGTCATGGACCGAACCTTTCGTTCCCGTCCCGCCGACCACCCTCCGTGCGGAGGGCCGGTGTGGGTACCGGACGTGTGCTCGAGTTGTGGAAGGACTCCGGCTGGCGCCCTCGTCCCCGAGTTCAACGAGGAATGTACGCCTCCGCATTCCCCAGGGGAACCGGCCGGGAGGTGACCTGGGTAACGCGGCCGTCATCGTGGTGTCACCCGGGCGACGCGGAACGGCCCTCCCGAGGACCGCCGACCCGCCGCCGCGGACGTAGGGTCTGCGGGCATGAGCACCACGAGTCTGGGGATGCCGGGGTTGCCGGCGCCCACGGAGCCCACCTGGAAGCAGGCCTGGGACCGTGCCTCGTTCGGCCCCGAGGGCTTCCTGCGCCGCCACCCGCCCGCGTTCACCCGGGACCGGGAGGCGCTGATCGGGCTGGTCGAGCGCGAGGATCCCAGCGAGCTCGTCCTGCTCGGGTCCGCGGGGATGCTCGCCCCCGACCTCGCCCGCGCCCTGCCCGGGCTGGCCACCCGCTTCGACCTCCCGGCGGGCTTCGCCGGGCTGGTCCTCGCCGTCGACTGGCTCAACCACGTGCCGACCCACGTGGTGGCCGTCGACGAGGCGGGCTTCCCGCGGCTGGTCCACGTCGACCCGCTGACCGGCCGCGAGCGGCTCGGGGCACGGCTCAACGAGACCCGCGTCCCGCAGAGCATCGGCACCTGGCTGGCCGACTGGTGGCCCCTGGCCGACGACGGCCCCGGCGCCAGGGCCGAGGTGGGCACCGGGCGCGACGCCGCCTGGCGCGACGTCGTACGCAGCCTGGCCGGCGGGCGCGCGATCGCCGTGGAGAGCGGCCACCTGGCCGGTCAGCGGCCCCGGCTGGGCACCCTGCGCTGCGTGCGCCGCACCGGCCCGGTGATCCCCGACGGCGAACGGGAGCTGGTCGCCGACGTCGCGCTGGACGCGGTCGCCCACGCGACCGGCGGCGAGGTGGTCCTCGACGGCGCGCTGACCCGCGTGGTGCTCGACACCCGCTGAGCCGCCCTGCTGCTCAGCGCCCCGCGGCGGGCTCCGGCGCTGCGGTCCCCCGGGCGACGCTCACCACGACGTCCCCCAGCCGCACGGTGACGTGCTCGAGGACGACGCCCGGCGGCAGGTCCAGCCCGTCGCGCGCCAGCACGGCCATCGGCACGCCGGAGAGCTTGGCCGCGCACTCCGCCCGCGTCCAGCGCTCCCAGAAGCGCTCGACTCCGAGCCGGTGGCCCAGGGCCGGGGGCACCGGGCGCGCCACCTCGGCGTCGATCGCGATGCCCTCGCTCGGCCCGGTCCAGGCCACGCAGCGCCCGTCGTGCAGGTGCGAGCGACGCTGCGAGGAGACCAGCGTCTCGGGCCGGCCCACCACCAGGTGGGCCAGCGCGCCGGCCTCGTCGAGGGCCTCAGATGGAGCCGGCACCGTCGATCACGAGCGACTGGCCGTTGATGTTGGTCTGCTCCAGCAGCAGCATCCGCACCACCGGGACGACGTCCTCGGGGGTCGTCATCCGCCCGGACGGGGTGCGCCGCAGGATCTGGTCGAGCTGGGTCTGCCCGAGCACCGCGGACATCTCGGAGGCGAAGAACCCCGGCGCGACGGCGTTGGCCAGCACCCGGCCGCTGAACTCGCGGGCGAACGCCCGGGTCGCCGCGTCGAGGCCGCCCTTGGTGGCCGAGTAGGCGACCAGGCCGGGATAGCCCCGCTGCCCGCAGATCGAGGTGACGTTGACCAGACGGCCCCGGCGGCCCTTGGCCAGGAGCCGGCGCAGCACGAAGCGGGTCAGCAGCAGCGGCGCGGTCAGGTTCGTCGCGATGATCTGCTCGATGCGCTCGGGCGAGGTGTGCACGTGCAGGGAGTCCTGCCCGATGGCGGCGTTGTTGACGAGGCCGTCGATGACGCCGAGCTTCTCCTCCACCTGCCGCACGAAGGCCTGCGTCGCCGCGGTGTCGGTGATGTCCACCGACCCGAACAGCGAGGTGTCCGGGTACTGCTCGGCCAGCGCCTCCAGCTCGGGGGTGACGGTGCGGGCGAAGGCCGCGACCTTCACCCCGCGGGCCAGCAGGTCGGCGACCATGGCGAGACCCAGGCCTCGCGAGGCTCCCGAGATGAGGACCACCTCGGCGGTGGGGAACTCGTCACCGGCGGTGCCGGTGGCGGTGCTGGGGGTGGTCTCAGACATCGCTCTTCAACGTCTCCTTGATCGGGATCTGGTCACGGAAGCGGAACCGCCGGGGCACGCCGTGCTCCGGCAGCCGCGGGCGGCACCACGCCACGAGCTCCTGCTCGAGTGCCGCGGTGTCGCCGGTCGGCTCGGCCGGTACGACCTCGGCCTGGACGAGCTGGCCGACCAGCGGCGCGCGCCGGCCGGTGACCCGCGCCCAGGCCACGCCGGGGTGCGCCATCAGCACGTTGCGGACCACGCCGGCAGAGACCTTGGCCCCGCCCACGTTGATCTCGTCGGAGTCCAGACGGCCGGTGATCAGCACCCTGCCGTCGACCCGCTCGACCCGGTCTCCGGTGCGCACCGGCCCGTCCAGGCCGGCGCCGTGGTGAGGGGAGGTGATCACCAGCTCGTCGCCCACGACGTCGATGACCGGGCGGCCCGGGACCGAGCGCCCCAGCCACTCCTCGGGGAAGCCGGCACGACCGTCGTGCACCACGATCGAGGCGCCCACCTCGGAGGAGGCGTAGATCCAGGAGATCCGCGCCTGCGGGAGCACCTCGCGCAGCTGGTCGATGATGGCCTGGTCGACCGGCTCTCCCCCGAGCGTCACCTGCTGCAGCGGCACCCGGGCGAGCCCGTCGGCCTGCCCCATCAGGGTCTGGCGCCAGAAGGTGGGCGTGCCGGACGCCGCGCTGACGCCGTGCTCCGCCGCGGCGGCGGTCCAGGAGTCGAGGTGCCCGGGGTCGACGACCAGCAGGTCCTGCCCCGGCTGGGTCAGGCCCAGCGTCACCACCTGCCACCAGGCGTAGGTGCCCGGGGAGTAGGGACACAGCCAGGTCCGCGGTGCCTGGGAGCCCGCGACGGTGGTCAGCGAGGCCAGGGTGTGGCCGATCCGCTTGGGCCGGCCGGTGGAGCCCGAGGTGAGCAGCCACAGCCGCCCCGCCTCGCCCGTGCGGGGGTGGTCCGGCTCCTGCTCGCGGCTGCCGGCCAGCCGGAAGCCGGCGGAGGTGAGCTCGGCGGCGAGGCCGTCCTCCATCCGGCCGGCGGCAACCACCAGCAGCTCGCCGCCGGTGCGCGCGTGGGCCCACACCCACGGCAGCGCGTCGAGGCCGTTGCCGACCACCGCCGCGACCGGAGGGTTCAGCGCGACGTCGTCCAGCTCGCCCCAGGTGGTCACGGCGCCGGTGCGGGCGTCGATGATGCGGTTGCCCGCGCCCGCCGCGGCCACGCCGTCAGCGCCGGCCGTCACGAGGACTGGAGCTCCTCGAGGAGGTCCAGGACGTCCTTGACGGTCACGATCTGGCGCAGCCCGGAGGCCTCGAAGTTGAGCTCCTCGTCGGTCTCGTCCTCCACGCGCAGCGCCAGCTCGGAGAAGTCCAGGGAGCGGAAGCCGATCTCGGACAGGACAGCCGACTCGTCGGCCGGCAGCGTCTTGCCCTGGGCAGTGAGCACCGCAGTCATCAGGTCACGGATCTGCTCACGGGACAGTGCGTTCATGGCACGCAGACTAGCGTGGCAGACTCGACGCCATGCTTCGCCCTGCCCTCGATGGTGACCTCGAGACGATGCTCGAATGGCGTAACCAGCCGGCGAACCGGGAGGTGAGCAACCACGCCCACGTGATCGGCCTCGAGGAGCACCGTGCCTGGTGGCAGCGTGTGCAGGAGGACCCCACCCGGCGGGTGCTGGTCTACCGCGCCGGCGAGCGCGACCTGGGGGTGGTCAGCTTCTTCGACATCACCGGCTCCAGCGCCGGCTGGGGCTTCTACCTCGACCACGAGTCCGTCACCGCCGAGGGCCTCGCGCTGACCGCCTGGATGGCGGTGATGAAGGAGGCGACCGACTACGCCTTCGACGAGCTCGGCGTCGACGTGCTGACCGGCGAGGTGCTGGCCCACAACGAGGCGGTGCGGATGATGAACCGCCGCTTCCGCTTCACCGAGGGCGAGCCCACGACCCGTGAGGTCGACGGACGTAGCATCACCGTGATCCCGATCGAGTTGCGACGCGAGAACCGTCGCGGAGGAGGCAAGCGATGACCCCGCGCGAGGTCCGCATCGGCGACATCCCGGTGGGCCCGGACCACCCGCCGTTCGTCATCGCCGAGATGTCGGGCAACCACAACGGCGACAAGGGCCGCGCCCTGGAGATCGTCCGCGCGGCAGCCGACGCCGGCGCGCACGCGCTGAAGATCCAGACCTACACCGCCGACACGATCACCCTCGACGTCGACAGCCCGCGCTTCCGGCTCTCCGCGGACCACCCGCTGTGGCCCAACCGCCGCCTGCACGACCTGTACGTCGAGGCGCACACCCCCTGGGACTGGCACGAGGAGATCTTCGACCTGGCCAAGAGCCTGGGGATGATCGCCTTCTCGGCGCCGTTCGACCCGACCGCGGTCGACTTCCTGGTCGGCCTGGACGTGCCGGTGCTCAAGTCGGCCTCCAGCGAGATCACCGACCTCCCGCTGATCCGCGCCATCGCCGCCGCCGGCCGGCCGATCATCATCTCGACCGGCACCGCCACGATGGGCGAGATCGACGCCGCGGTCCGCGCCGCCCGGGAGACCGGCAACGAGCAGGTGATCGTGCTCGGCTGCACCGCCTCCTACCCGGCGCCGCCCGAGGCCTCCAACCTGCGCTCGCTGCCGGTGCTGCGCGACGCGCTGGACGTGGTGGTGGGCCTGTCCGACCACACCCTGGGGATCGGCGCCTCGGTGGCGGCGGTGGCGCTGGGCGCCTGCGTCATCGAGAAGCACCTCACCCTGGACCCCGAGGACGGCGGCGTCGACTCGGCGTTCTCGTTGAGCCCGGAGCAGTTCCGGCTGCTGGTCAGCGAGACCCGCACCGCCTGGCAGGCGCTGGGCGAGGCCACCGTCGGGCCCAAGGCGATCGAGGCCGAGGGGCTGCGCTTCCGCCGCTCGCTCTTCGTCACCCGCGACGTCCGGGCCGGGGAGCGGGTCACGGCCGACAACGTCCGCTCGGTGCGGCCCGCCGACGGCCTGCCGCCGGACACCTTCCGGATCGTGGAGGGCCGCACGTTCGCGGTGGACGCCGCGATGGGCACCCCGCTGAGCTGGGACCTGCTGGCGGGCCCCGTCCAGGGCTGAGCCGCCCGGCTCAGCCCTGAGCCGCCGGGCGGCGCTTGAGCCGCACCAGCCAGTCGATGGCGCGCGGCGCCCTGGCGCCACCGGTCGCGACCCGGGCCCGCACGAACGTCGGCTCCTCGAGCTCGGGGAGCCGTACGACGTACCGGCGGTCCTCGCCCGGCCGGACGGAGACCGGCTGCACCGGGCTCCCGGTCAGGGAGACCGCGTCGACCTGGACCGTCCCCCGGGTCAGGCGTCGGTCGACCACCCGCTCACCGAGGTTCCGCACCCGGTGCAGGGGCTCGACCAGGCGCGCCCCGCGCCCGGAGGCGACCTCCCGCGGCTCACGCAGCCGAGGCCAGAGCGCGAGGCTGACCGGGCCCGGCCGGCTGCCGGGGTTGACCACGAAGAAGCCGGGCTGCGCCTTCACCAGGGCCGCCCGGTGGGCCTGCCTGCCTCCGGAGATGTCTCCGGGCGCGGGCTCGGGGCCGATCGGCTCGAAGCCGACGCTGCGGATGCACACGCCGATCGCGGAGTCCTCGAGCAGGTCCTGCTCGGCCCAGGCCGGGATCGCCCCCGGGGTCTCGAAGCCGATCATCACGATGCCGGATCCGTCGATCTCCTCGGCCGGGAGGTCGAACTGGACGTGCCCGCGGGCCACCGGCTCGCCGGGCTCGCGGCGCAGCACGATGGCCGCCCGCGTGCGCCCCTGCGCGCTCACCTCGAGCAGCCGGTGCTTGCCGAACTCGTCCTCCAGCACCGGCTCCCCGACGTCGTCGAGGTGCGCGTGGCGCCACATGATCGTGGAGTTCTCGTCGACCAGGAAACGGATCGTGACGCGCACCCCGGCGCCGGGGTTCTCCAGCCGCAGTCCCAGCATCGCCACCCGCCGCACCAGCCGGGCGAGGCGGTACGGGGCACGGTTCGCGCCGTCCAGCATGCACAGCGCCAACGAGTCGCCCCGCTCGGCGACCTCAGGGACGACGAGCGGCTGGACCGGGTCGTCGAACTGGGTGTCGAGGTCGATGGAGCTCAGGCGGTAGGTCACAGCGCACCCACCGGGGCCAGAGCGTCGCTGAGCTGCTCGGGCGGCAGCTCGAAGTCGACACGCGTCAAGAAGGGGTCCCTTCGTCTCCAGAGCCGGCGCACGCCGACGAACGCCGGCTCGGCGTCGGTCTCGACCTGCAGCATGTTCACCGACAGCAGGTTGAACAGCTCGTCTCCCTCGCCGACCTGCCACTGCTGCACCAGCCCGGAGGCGATGTCGGTGGCGGAACGGTAGAACCAGGCCCAGAGCCGGGCGCGCTCGACCTGCTCGGGCGAGATCAGGTCCTCGCCGCGCAGCAGGGCCTGCAGGTGCTGGCCCAGGGTCTCGAAGTACTCCTCGCGGCTGGAGACGACGGTCGTGAAGCCGCAGGAGCTCCACTCCGACCAGCCGGTCTGCAGCGCCGGGATGCCCAGGGCGGGGTACTCGTTGCTGACGCTGCCGCGCACGGTGAGGACCAGGTCGGTCAGCGCGGTCAGGAAGTTCTTGCTCAGATCCAGGCTGAGCATGAACTTCATGTGCGGCTGGTCGGCGTAGCGCGCGGCCACCCGGTCCATGAACCCGGAGGAGTCGTAGAGCGCCCGGTGCGGGTGGTCGAGGAACAGCCAGCTCACCTCCGGATGCTCCGCGGCGAACCGGGCGGTCTCCTCGAACCACTCGCCGAGGTCGTCGAAGGTCTCCATGTTGGTCCCCAGGGCGTCGGAGACCGCGTGGTTGAAGACGGTGACGATCGGCTTGTCCGGGTCCAGGCCGGTGCGGCGGGCGGCGTAGGTGCGCAGCACCGCCCGGTCGTCGGCGCTGTGCAGGTCGACGCCGGAGAAGCCACGACCCGCCCGCCACCACGCGGGGCGGCCCAGCGTCGCCTTGGCACGCCACGTGGTCAGCTCCGCGCCTCGGTAGACCAGATCCCGGTTGGCCCAGATGTGCTTCTCGAAGAACTCGCCGATCTGCTCGGTCAGCGTGGCCCGGACCGCCGCCTTCGGATCGTGCTTCTCGGGGAAGATCGCGTAGGCCTTCAACCCGCCGGTCGACTGCGGGAACAGGACCGGTACGTCGTGGCGGAGCGCGGCCTCGGTCGCCAGGCCGAAGTTGTTGTAGTCCACGTGGCTCGAGACGAGCGCCACCACGTCCAGGTTGGTCAGCAGGGCGTCGTAGACCTTGGCGAACTCGGTGCTGCGGCGCTGCACCTGCAGCCGCTTGGCCTCGAGCTCCGCGGAGCCGTCGAGGCGCGGCACCCGGGCCATCCGGCAGGCGGTGGCGTAGACGACCCGCTCGAACTCGGCCGGGTCGATCCCGGGGTCGGGGAGGTCGCCGCCCAGGTCGACGCCGGCCACCGTCAGCTCGGTCGGGTCACCGGCCACCCGGGCATCCACGAGGCTGTGCACGTCGAAGATCTCGTCGGCCCCGTAGGCCCGGGCCAGCTGGCTGATCTCGTCGAGGTTGAAGTAGGTCCACACGACCTGGTTCCAGTCCTCGTCGGCGCCGCTGTAGACCACGATCCGGGCGGGCTCGATGCGTCGCAGGGCGTTGGCGATGGTGAGGTTGCGCAGCGTGACTCGCAGGTCCTGGCTCATCGCCTCGACCAGGATCACCCGGTCGCCGGCAGGCAGGACGTTGTGCTGCCAGAACTGCGCAGCCACCTTGCAGAAGGGCTGGAAGTTTGTCAGTTCGCGCACTTCACTCTTATATCAGCCGGGACCGCCGGTGCCTGCGGCCCGGGCGGCTAGATCAGCGGCCCCTTCGGGTGGTAACCGGGGGGCACCAGCTCCTTGTCAACGGCGATCGGCTCGCGCTCGGGGACCTGGTCCCCGCGGTCGATCCACCGATGGGCCGCAGGCGCTCCCCGGTCGCGCCACCGCGCCGCCAGCCGGCGCCCCAGCGCGCGGAACCACAGCACCCGGCTGCCGATGCGGTACTCCGGCGAGGCGCTCAGCGCCTCGGCCCGCGCCCGGGCGGCGACCGCGGCGCGCTGTCGCTGGTGGATCCGGACCAGGAGCCACTCCAGCTGCTCCTCGCGCTGCGTCAGCGCCTGCTGGTAGCCGGCCAGCTGCTCGGCCAGCTCGGTGAACGCCTCAGGCGTGGCTCCGGCGCCGGTGCCCGAGAAGTCCGGCACCGGCTCCCCCGCGGGCCGCAGCCGTGCGTCGAGCGCGAGCGCCGCGCCGAAGAGGGCGTCGTCCAGCGCGAGGCCGGCCGCGGCCAGCAGCGACGCGGCCACGGTGCGGGGCGTCGCCGAGCGGGGCCAGGGGTGGCGTCCACCCTGGGCGACCAGGGCGGAACCGGCGACGAGCGCCATCCGGCCCAGTGCCACGTCCAGGGGCGCGCTCGCGTCGGCGACCCGGCTGCGATCGAGCGCGGCGAAGCCGGCCTCGGTCTCGACGACGTTGTCGAAGGTCAGCGCCACCCTCTCGGCCGGCACCTCCCCCACCGGGGCCAGCCATCCGGCGAAGGCGCGGACCAGCTCGGCGATGCCCGCGCGGTCGTGGGCCGAGGCGAGGTCCGCGAGACGGACCGACAGCGGCAGGCCGGAGGGGACCACCCCGGCGAGCCGGGCGGGCTCGCGCCGCACGCCGGGGGCCCAGGCGTAGGGGCCGGGGTCGGTCACCGGCTCGGCCACCCACTGCTCGCCGGTCCGGGTGATCCGGACGGCCAGGGACGGCTCGCTCGACCGGGTCGGCTGGGCGGCCAGCAGCACCGTCGCGTCGGGCTCACGGGTGACCTCCCCGCGCCGCAGGTGCAGCACCCACAGCGGCGCCACCTGGGCGCCGAGCCCGTGGCGCAGCAGGGTCCGCGCCGCGATCGCCGGGTCCTTGACCGGGATGTCCTGGCCGACCCCCACGGCCGCCGCGCGGCCGACCAGCGTGGCCAACACCGGGTCGTGGCGTCGCTGCGCGAAGATGCCCTGGGGCGCGGCCAGCAGCGGCTCGGTGCGCTGGCCGTAGCAGGCCCAGGCCTCGACCCGGGCCAGCCCGTGCCGGGCCCGCGCGTGCTCGGTGAGCTCGTCCAGGCTCAGCGGCACCTGCTCGTGCGAGGCCACGCCGGCCGGCCAGTGGCTGTTGTCGTGGCGGTCGTGTCCGGGCAGCGTCAGCAGCCGGCCGACACCGGCGTCGTTGGCGACCCCGACGTAGAGCTCGCCGTCCGCGCCCAGCAGGTCGGTCAGCTCGGTGAGGCAGCCTGCCCAGGACCGCGCCGGCTCCTCCGCGCTGTGCAACCGCTCGATGCCGTCGAGGGCGACGACCGCGTCGTAGCCGGCCTCCGGCCGGGCCAGCCTGCCGATCGGCCCGCAGTGGACGCGCACCGTGCTCGGCAGCTCGGCGCAGAGGCGCTCGGCGTCGGGCAGCGAGCGGACCACCACGTCGGCCCGCTGGAACTGGGCGGCGACCTCGGCGACCACCTCGGCGTCGTGCGGGCCGGCGACCAGCACGTGGCCGCGAGCCCCGCCGAAGGCGTGCAGCAGCTCCGCGGCGACCCGGCCCCGCAGGGGCCCGAGCTCCCCGTCGAAGTCCGACCAGGTCAGCATCTCCGCCCCGAGCAGGGTGATCCCCGAGAGCTCCTCAGCGTCGAGCATCGTCACCGTGTTCTCCTCCGTGTCTGCCTCGGCGCTCACGCGCGCCGCTCCGGCCTGGTCCAGCTGAACGCCTCCATGATCTCGGCCGGCGTCCGCACGTGGCGCAGCCCGAGCTCGTCGCGGGCGACCTCCTCGGCCAGCGCGCGCGGCACGTGCTCCTGGTGCAGCTCTGGCCAGCTGCGCTGCTGTCGCTCGATGCCTCCGTAGACGGAGTGCTCGCCGGCCAGCACCATCGGATCACCGTAGACGCCGACCTCGCAGCCCACCGAGGCGCCGTAGAGGATGGCCGACCCCAGCCTGTTGGAGACCACCCGCCGGTGTGCCCTCAGCTCGGCGTACTGCTTGTAGAGGAAGAGCCGGTCGGTGCCCCGGTGCGCGAAGCCGCGCAGGCCGTGGGTGATCACGCGGCAGCCGCCCTCCTCGTAGACCCGGCGGATCTCCGCGTTCTCGTAGTCCATCCAGTACAGGCAGACGGTGAGGGGACCGTCCTCGACCTCACGCAGCCGCCGCAGCATCGCCGTGTGGTCGCCGACCACCTCCTGGGCCTCCCACCCGTGGAAGGGGTAGAAGATGGTGCCCTCCCGCTCGCCGGTCGGGGCGTCGGCGTAGGCCCGCAGCTGCGGGAGCGGGCCTCGCTCTGCGCGAGCCAGCAGGTAGGCCCAGGCCGACCCGATCACCTCGTAGTTGCGTCGTCCCATCGCCCAGCCCCGGCGCAGCACCGAGTCCGACCAGACGAACAGCGGCGCCCCCGGCACGAACTCGGTGCCCACCGCGAAGCCGTCGTGCAGGTTCCACCCGTGCTGGAGGTAGCCCCAGATCATCACCGGGAACGGGATGTCCACGTAGTCGGCGAAGACGTGGGCGTGGCCGTAGTAGTGGTTGGCGGTGTGCAACTGGCTTCCCTTCCGGTGACGCTGGCTAGGCCGATGACGCGGGGGGCCGGTCCGAGAACCTCAGGCCGAGGCACGCATCGACGACGCGCTCACGCCCCCGTCCGTCGACCTCGCGCCAGACCGCGCTGCGAAGCCGCGCCCGCTCGTCGGGCGAGGCGAGCGACTCGCTGAGCAGCGAGACGGCCTCGCCGGGCGCCTCTCTCAGCGCGCCAAGATAGCCCAGCCCCACGGCGAGCCGCTGGTCGACGACCCGCTCATAAGACTGCGCCTGGTTGTCCACGACGGCGATCAGGGCGCAGGCCGCGCCGAGACAGAAGAGCTCCCACGTCGATGTGCCCGCGGCACCGACCACCAGGTCGGAGGCGACCACCAGCTCCGCCAGCCGGTCGGTGGGGTCGATCACGGACAGCCGCTGACCGGGGCCGACCCGCCCGGCCAGCGCATCCAGGGCAGGAGCCAGGTCGGCCCGGCCGCGCACCACCGTCAGCTCACAGGGCCGGCCGGTGGCCAGCACCGCCGCCGCCAGCACCGGAGCCGCCCCGTAGGCGTCGGTCCCCCCGAAGACAGCCAGCACCCGCGGCACCGGCGACCCAGCCTCCTTCGGTCGCTGCGAGATCTCGGCGGGCCGGTGACGGCGGACCTCGTCGCGCATCAAGGCGTAGCGCAGGCCGGCCAGCCGCACCGCTCCCGGCGGCAGCACCGGCCGGTCCAGCTCAGCGCCGATGTTCTGGTCCAGGTAGAGGTCGGCGACCCGCCCGCCCAGCTCACCGTCCACGAAGGCGAGCAGCGGAGCGCCGAGGCCGCGCATCGCGTCGTACGTCGAGGGCGGGAGCAGGTAGGAGTCCACGACGACCAGCGCCGGCGCGACCTCGCGGACCAGCCGGGCGTGCGCCTCGTCGCCGTGCACGGCCGGAACGTGGGCGATGCCGCGCGACTCCAGTTGGCGGCGGGCGAGCGGCACCTCGGCGACGTCGGCGCAGAAGAGCACCCGCAGACCCCGGGCCAGGAGCTCCTCGCTGAGGGCGACGCAGCGCATCAGGTGACCGACACCTGTCGTCGTCCCGACATCGCACCGCACCAGCACGTCCGCAGGCGTCACCGGCGACACCGTCCACCTCCGCAATCGCGACGAGGGCGCCACGATACCCTCTCCACCGTTGCACGACGGCGACCCCGACGGCCGCCGATCCGAGGGAAGGTACGCACAGCATGTCGATTCTCCAGGGCGCCAGCATCCTCGTGACGGGAGGCACCGGCTCCTTCGGCAAGGCGTTCATCGCCTACGCCCTCGAGAACCTGAACCCCGCCCGACTGGTGATCTTCTCGCGCGACGAGCTCAAGCAGTACGAGGTCCGCCAGCTGTTCAAGGACGACCCGCGCCTGCGCTGGTTCATCGGCGACATCCGCGACGAGCGCCGTCTGCTGCGGGCCATGCACAACGTCGACTACGTGGTGCACGCCGCGGCCCTCAAGCAGGTCGACACCGCGGAGTACAACCCCTTCGAGTTCGTGCAGACCAACGTCGTCGGCTCGCAGAACGTGATCGAGGCCTGCATCGACAGCGGCGTGAAGAAGGTCGTCGCGCTGTCGACCGACAAGGCGTCCTCGCCGATCAACCTCTACGGCGCGACCAAGCTGACCGCGGACAAGCTGTTCGTGACCGGCAACCACTACGCCGCCGCCTACGACACCCGCTTCGCCGTCGTCCGCTACGGCAACGTGATGGGCAGCCGCGGCTCGGTGATCCCGTTCTTCCGCCGCCTCGCCGAAACCGGCCAGTCGCTGCCGATCACCGACCTGCGCTGCACCCGGTTCTTCATCACGCTCCCCCAGGCCGTGCAGATGGTCGTCGACACCTTCGACATGATGCAGGGCGGCGAGCTGCTGGTGCCGCGGATCCCGTCGATGAAGGTCACCGACCTCGCCCAGGCGATCGCCCCCGGCGCCCCGATGCACGACGTGGGCCTGCGCCCCGGGGAGAAGCTCCACGAGGAGATGATCTCCCCCGAGGAGGGCCGACGCGCGGTCTCGGTGCACGACGGGAAGTACTTCGTGATCCAGCCCGACCTCGCCACCTGGGGCTACCGCCCGCCGGTCGACGCCGAGCCCGTGGGCCCCGGCTTCGCCTACCGCTCGGACACCAACGACCAGTGGCACACCCAGGAAGACATCCGCAGGATCATCGAATCGGAGCTGTGAGCGTGCTTCCCTACGGACGCCAGTCGATCGCGGACGAGGACGTCGAGGCGGTCGCCGAGATCCTGCGCGGCGACTGGCTGACCACCGGTCCGACGGTGGCCGCGTTCGAGGCGGAGCTGAGCCGCCTGTCCGGTGGGCACCACGCGGTCAGCTGCACCTCGGGCACCGCCGCCCTACACATCGCCTACTCGGCGCTCGGCGTCGGCCCCGGTGACGAGGTCGTCACCACGCCGATGACCTTCGTCGCCACCGCCTCGGGGGCGGCGCTGCTGGGCGCGAAGATCGTCTTCGCCGACGTCACCGAGGACACCGCGCTGCTCGACCCGGCGGCGGTCGAGGCGGCCGTCACCGAGCGCACCAAGGTGGTCGCGGCCGTCGACTACGCCGGCCACGCCGCCGACTACGACGCGCTGCAGCCCATCGCCGAGCGCGTCGGCGCCCGCACGCTGGCCGACGCCGCGCACTCGGTGGGCGGCACCTACAAGGGCCGCCCGGTGGGCGACCTGGCCGACGTCACCACCTTCTCGTTCTTCCCGACGAAGAACCTCACCACCGCCGAGGGCGGCGCGGTGATCGCCAAGGACGCCGAGGTGGCCGACCGGGCGGCGAAGTTCCACAACATCGGGCTGGTCCGTGAGCCCGAGCGGCTGCGGATGCCCGACGAGGGCCCCTGGCACCAGGAGGTGCACGCGTTCGGCCTCAACTACCGGCTCACCGACGTCGCCAGCGCCCTGGGCCTGTCGCAGCTGCGCCGGCTGGCGTCGTTCACCCGCCGCCGCGCGGAGCTCACCGCCCGCTACAACGCCGCCCTGGCCGGGGTCCCCGGCCTGCGCGTCCCGGCGCAGAGCCCCGACGTCGACCCGGCCTGGCACCTCTACCCGGTGCGGGTGCTGGACGGGCGACGCAAGGAGGTCTTCGTGCGGATGCGCGAGGCCGGCATCGGCGTGCAGGTCAACTACATCCCGGTCTACTGGCACCCGGTCTTCGAGGACCTGGGCTACCGACGCGGGATGTGCCCCCACGCGGAGCGCTTCTACGCCGAGGAGCTGTCCCTGCCGATGTTCCCCGACCTCACCAACGCCGACGTCGACCGGGTGATCGAGACCCTCGTCGGGATCCTCGGGTGAGCCGGCTGGCCGGGCGCCGGGGCATCGTCACCCAGGCCCGGATGACGAGCACCCGGCTGCCGGGCAAGGTCCTCCTCGAGGTGGCCGGCAAGACCCTGCTCGAGCACCACCTCGACCGGCTGCGCGCCAGCGGTCTGGACACCTACGTCGCCACCACCACGAACGCCGCCGACGACCCGATCGTCGAGGTCGCGCGCGAGCGCGGCCTGCCGGTCTTCCGGGGCAGCGAGCACGACGTGCTGGGCCGCTACGCCGGCTGCATCGAGGAGTTCGAGCTGGGCACGGTGGTGCGCGTGACCTCCGACTGCCCGCTCGTCGACGGCGCGCTGATCCGGGCCGGCGTCGATCGGTTCGTCGCCGAGGACGACCCCGACCTGTACCTGGCCAACACCCTGCAGCGCAGCTTCCCGCGCGGCTTCGACTACGAGGTCTTCGCCGGCCGCACGCTGCTCGAGGCCGAGCGGGCGGCGCAGCTGCCCGCGCACCGCGAGCACGTCACGCCGTACCTGTACGAGAACGCCTCGGGGCGCACCCGCCTGCTCAACCTGCCCTGGCCCGAGGACCGCTCGGCCTACCGGGTCACCCTCGACACCCCCGAGGACCTGGAGCTGATCCGGATCCTGCTGGAGGAGTACGACGCGGCGTCGCTGGACTGCGGCGAGATCATCGCGGTCCTCGACGCCCACCCCGAGCTGGTCGCGATCAACGCCCACGTGGAGCAGAAGAAGCTGCACGGCTGAGCGCGTCAGCCGCCCAGCGCGGCCACCTGCTCCTCCAGCACCCGCAGCCGCTCCTCGTAGCGCGACGCGGCGCTGATCCGGGCACGCACCCGGGCGTGCTCGGCGCGGACGTCGGCCAGCACCTGCGCCACCTCGGCCGGCTCGGCGTCCCCGGTCAGCGGGGCGGGCGGCTGCGCCTGCAGCTGCGCGACCCGCTCCTCCAGCGCCGCCAGCTGAGGGGAGACCCGAGCCAGCTCGCGCTCCAGCTCCGCGATCCGCTCGTGCTGTCGGTTCAGGCGCTGGGTGACCTGGTCGGGTCCGCGCGGGGCCCGGCCGAGGCGTCGCCGTACCCGGGCGACGGCCCTCCTGGCCGCGCTGGCCTGATGCTGCTCCACGGTGTCTCCTCCTCCAAGCGGTGCGCCGGTCTCAGCGCAGGAACGTCACGGTCCGGTCGTCGACCCACGAGCGCATCAGCAGCGCCTCGCGGTCGATGCGGTGCTCGCGTCCCACCGGCGCCTCGTCGCCCCACTGGTGGCGCCACGAGGTCTGGTCGGGGTCGTCGAGGAACGAGAAGCCGGTGAGCACGATCTCGGCGTCGGCGAAGAGCGTCACCGCCAGGTAGGCGGCGGTCAGGCCGGTGGTCGGGGCCAGCCGCTGCGCGCGCCAGTCGTCGCCGAGCAGCTGGTTGAGCCGGGCGGCGACCTCCCGGTTCGGCAACGGCACCAGCCCCAGGTCGCTGGGCCAGGACGCCGGCCACATCTCCGGGTTGCCGTACATCCGCATCGGCTCCGCGAGCAGGTAGAGGCGCTCGGGGTAGCGGTCGAAGAGGAACTTGGTGGCCAGGGTGATCCGGTTCCAGACCACCACGTCGACCCGGGCGCCCTGGGCGCGCGGCCCGCCGGGCTCATCCATCACGAAGCTGTTCACCCGCAGCACCAGGTCGGCGGCGTCGATGGCGTCGGCGCGGGCCTCGTCGGGGCTCAGCGGCGCGTTCCCGACCACCGCGACCCGGCGCACCGGGCGGTGGCGGGCGTAGGCGAGCATCAGCTCCCGCAGGGTCTGCAGCGCCGGCTCCAGGGGCTGCGTGGCCACCGCCGGGTCAGTCACGCGGCCCACCGCGACCGCCGCCGCGAGGGAGCCGGTCGCGCAGCTGCGCGGCCCGGTGCCGGACCCGCAGCCGGCGGCGCGCGGCCCGGGCGAGGCGGCGCGGCGCGGGCACGGCCAGCTCGGTCTCCAGCTCGGCGATGCGGACCTGCTGGCGCTCGGCGCGCTGGCGCAGGTCGCGCTGCTCGCGCTGCTCGCCCTGGCGCAGCTCCAGCACGTCGGCCAGCGCCCGGGCGGCCACGTCGAGCACCTCCGCGGGCTCGGGCTGGGTGACCACGCCGAAGGACCCGTCGTCCGGGCGCAGGTCGGCCTCGTCGCCGACGACGTGCAGACCCGCCTCGCGGATCTGCACGATCCACTCCTCGGCGGTGGTCTCGCACCACGGGCGCAGCTCGGTCGGCACCCGCAGCGGGGCGCCGTCCTGACGTTGCAGCACCCGCTGGGCCAGGTACTCCTTGGCCAGCGGCCCGTAGCCCTGGCGCGGGGAGGGCAGCCGGTCGCCGAGGGCGAGGTTGACCCGGCGCAGCAGGTCGGCCTGGGCGTGGCCCAGCGAGCGGTTGCTGGTGGCCTGCGCGACGTCCAGCCCGCGCGGGTCGACCCCGAGCACGGAGCAGAACCGGTCGAGCAGGCTGCTGGAGCCGGGGCCGCGCGAGTGCGGGGAGGTGACCAGGTGCAGGCGCTCGGGAGGCACCACCGCGCCCCAGTTCGCCAGCACCCGGCCGAGGTCCTGGTTGCGCCACAGGTCGGCGGCCGCGGGCGCCCGCGCCACCACGTCGTCGAGGAACTCGGCGTAGGTGTACGTCGCACGGGCCTGGATCCGCTGCTGCCAGGCCGAGGGCAGCTGGCGGGCCAGGTCGCGGGCGGTGACGATCACGTGCACCTCGAAGTCGCGCAGCAGCGCGAGCAGCGGCGCCGCCTCCTCGGGCGTGGTCGGGGCCAGCGCCTCCTGCGAGATCAGCACCCGCTGCGCGCGGGTCTCGCCCGCCTGGGTGCCGAGGCGCTGCAGCACGGTGCGCGCCCGCGGGTCGTCGTACTCCTGGATCAGGCCACGCACGGCCAGCGCCAGGTGGAAGTGGTCGACGCGGCGCGCGGGCAGCATCACGAGCCCCTGGTCGGCCAGCGCCTCCTGGTTCGACCACAGGACGTCCTGGAGGAACGACGTCCCGGTCTTGGGCAGTCCGACGTGCAGGTAGCAGCGGCGCACCGCGCCCGTCTCGTGCTCAGGCACGGGAGCCCCGCTGTGCTGTCGACCCGGAGACCATGGGCCGAACCCTACCGGCCGCCGCCGCGGCCCCGGTCACCTCCGCCTCAGAGCAGGCCCTCCTCGGCGAGGAAGTCCCGCGCGACGTCCTGGGGCTTCTCGCGGTCCACCGAGACCCGCACCAGCAGCTCGGCCATCGTGTCGTTGTCGAGGGCGCCCATCAGCTCGTTGAGCGGAGCCTCGATGTCCGGGTGCTCGGCGAGGAACTCGCTGCTGAGGAGCGGGACGAGGTTCTGCGCGGGCTGGATGCCCTTGTCGTCCTCGAGCATCACCAGCCCCTGGCTCTCCAGGGTGCCGTCGAGGGTGCCGGTCTGCCCCAGCTGGGACTCCCCGTCCAGCACCGACTTGTAGGTCTGTGGCGAGGCGAACCCCAGCGGCAGCACCTTGGTGACGTCGATGCCGTAGACGTCCTGGAGGCCGGCCGCGCAGTCGGCCCGGTCCGCGCAGTCGGAGTTGGCGGCAAGCACCACGGACTGGCTCTGGAGGTCGGAGAGCCGGGTGACGTCGTTCTCCTCGCTGTACTCCTCGGTGACGAAGTAGGCGTTCTGCGAGGTGGCCGCGGAGGGTTCGAGCAGGGTGAGACCCTTCTCCTCGAGCAGCGGGGTGACGTTGTCGATCGTCTCCTGGGTGTCGGAGGTGGTCAGCGGTTCGGCGGTCTCGCCGTTGACGAGGGTGTTCAGGTGGTCGGTGATGCCCCCGACGTACTCGGGGGCCAGGTCGACCGCGGCGGGCATCTCCGTGACGTAGGCCGACCGCTGGTCCACGGCCTTGGTGGTGACGTCGTAGCCGGCGTCCTCGAGCAGCTCGGCGTACATCGCCGCGACCAGCGCCGCCTCGTCGAAGGCCTGGGTGCCGATCGTCACCGAGCCGGCATCGGCCGCCGGAGACGAGGACTCCTCGTCGGCGGCGAGCTCGTCGTCGGCGCAGCCGGCGGCGAGCACCAGCGTGCCGGCGGCCAGCAACGCGGTCAGCGTGCGTCGGATCGTCATACGGTTACCACCTTCTGTGTACGGCGGCCGGGGGCCGCGCGCTGGACCAGGGACGAGGCGACCTCGAGGAGCAGGGCGACCACCGCGACCACGATCGCCCCGGCGACTGCCTGTCCATAGAGGTTACGGGCGAAGCCGTCGGTGATCACCCGACCGAGACCGGGCCCGGCGACCAGCGCGGCGATGGTGGCGGTGGCCCACAGCTGCACCAGCGCCATCCGCAGCCCAGCGCCGATCAGCGGCAGCGCGAGGGGCAGCTCGATGCGGACGAACAGCTGCACGCCGGTCATCCCCATCCCTCGCGCGGCCTCCACGACGTCCGCGGGCACCTCCCGCATCGCGACGTACGCCTGGGTGATCACCGGCGGCAGCGCGAAGAGCATCAGCGCCAGCAGGGTCGCCATCCCCGCGCGGCCGTACGGTCCCAGGGTCGCGGTCCCCGGCCAGTCCGCGGCCACCAGCAGGGCGAGCAGCGCGAAGGTCGGGACCGCACGACCGACGTTGGAGATGTTGATCGCCAGCAGCCCGCCGCGGCCGAGGTGTCCGAGCCACAGCGCGAGGGGAAGGCCCACGGCCATCGCCATCAGCAGCGCGGTGAGCGTGACCAGCAGCTGCTGGACGAGCAGCTCCAGCATCCCCCCGTCGCCGCTCCAGTGCGACGACTCGAGCAGGTAGTCGGCCGCCCCGCGCAGCGTGCTCATCCGCGCACCCCGCGGGTCCACGGGGTGAGCAGCCGCTGCAGCGCGACGATGAGCAGGTCGAGGAGGACGGCGATCAGCACGCACAGCACGGCCGCGGTGAGCAGCTGGGCCCGGAAGTCGGTGGCCACCCCGCTGGCCAGCAGGTTGCCGAGACCGCCGTAGGACACGACCGTGCCGACCGTGGTCAGCGCCACCGTCGAGACCGCGGCGACGCGCAGCCCGGCCATCATCACCGGCAGCGCCAGGGGCAGCTCGACGCGCAGCAGCCGCCGCGACGCGGAGTAGCCGAGCCCGGTGGCCGACTCCCGGACGTGGTCGGGCACGGAGGTCAGCCCGTCCAGGACCGCCCGGACGAGGATGGTGAGCGCGTACAGGGCGAGGCCGATCACCACGGTCGTCGCGCTGAGGCCGGTGAACGGCACCAGCAGCGGGAACAGCGCCAGCGACGGCACCGCGTAGATGCCCGACGCGGTCGCCAGCAGCGTGCCCTCCAGGCGCCGGCTGCGGCGGGCGAGCAGGGCGAGCGGCAGCGCGAGCAGCACGCCGAGGGCGAGGGCCGAGGCGGTGATCGTCAGGTGCTGGGTGGTGGCGTCGACGAGCTCGGGGCGCCGGTCGACCACGTAGTCCCAGCAGACCCAGTCGTTGACCAGCCGGCTGTAGCAGCTCGGCTCGTCTCCGGGCGCCGGCGCCGCCTGGGTCAGTAGGGTCACGCCATGGACGCTACCGAAGTCCCGATGATCCGGCTCTCGGGAGTGAGCAAGCGGTACGGCGATGGCCCCCCGGCCGTGCGCGAGCTCGACCTGGCCGTGGCCCGCGGTGAGCTGGTCTGCCTGGTCGGGCCGTCGGGGTGCGGCAAGTCCACCACGCTGAAGATGATCAACCGGCTGATCGAGCCGAGCACCGGCACCATCGAGATCGACGGCCACGACGTCACCCACCAGGACCCGGTCCGGCTGCGTCGCGGGATCGGCTACGTCATCCAGCAGGTCGGGCTGTTCCCGCACCAGCGGGTGATCGCGAACGTGATGACGGTGCCGCTGCTCTACGGGGAGTCCCGGGCCACCGCGCGAGCGCGCGCCACCGAGCTGCTCGAGCTCGTCGGCCTCGACCCGACGACGTACGCCGAGCGGTATCCGCACCAGCTCTCGGGCGGTCAGCAGCAGCGCGTCGGCGTGGCCCGGGCGCTGGCCGCGAACCCGCCGGTGCTGCTGATGGACGAGCCGTTCGGCGCCGTCGACCCGGTCGTGCGCACCCGGCTGCAGGAGGAGTTCAAGAGCCTGCAGCGCGACCTGGGCAAGACGGTGGTGCTGGTGACCCACGACATCGACGAGGCGGTGCGGATGGGCGACCGGGTGGGGATCTTCGCGGCGGGCGGCCGGCTGGCGCAGCTCGCCACGCCCGCGGAGCTGCTTGCGCGCCCGGCCGACGACTTCGTGGCCGACTTCGTCGGCTCCACCCGGGGGCTGCGCCGGCTGAGCGTCACCCGGATCGACCCGCGCCACCTGGAGCCGCTCGAGGGCGTGCGCGCCGGCGACCTCGCCGCGGCCGTGGACGCCGACGCGACCCTGGAGGACGCGCTCGCACTGATGCTGCGCGACGACCGCGCCGTGGTGGGCGTCCGGCGGGGCACGCAGTTCATCGGCGTCCTCACGCCGGGCGGCATCCACCGGGCGCTGCGCGCCTCGCTACGCGCCCCCGCGGGGACACCCGACCGGCTCAGCTGACGGCGACGTCCTTGTGCCAGGACTCGGTGACGTAGCGCGTCTGCCAGCCCATCCCGGTGTAGAGCGAGTCCGCCCCGGTGGGCGAGTCGGCGTCGACCTCCAGGCCGACGCGGTCGTGCCCGCGCTCGGCGGCGTCGGCGATGATCGTCTTCAGCAGGCCCTTGGCGACGCCGCGGCCGCGGGCGTTGGCGAGCACGCCCAGGTAGTCGACGTAGGACCCGTTGGGGCCGTCGGCGGTCTCCGACAGGGTGCCGACCAGGGCGCCCGCCGGCTCGGGCCGGCCGCTCTCACCGTCCACGATCTCGGCGAGCCACCAGTGGTCCCAGCGGTGGCCGGGGTCCTCGCGCAGCCGGTGGACGAACTCGGCGAACGTCTCCTCCTGCGAGTTGAAGTGATCGGTGAAGGCACCCTCGAGCACCTCGTGCACGGCACGCAGGTCGGACTCGTCGGGCATCCCGCTGCCCTCGCGCTCGACGCGGCGGAAGACCACGCCCTTGCGCTCCCAGCGGGCCGGGTCGGCCACCAGGGAGACCTCGTCGGCGCTGACCGGCCGGCTCATCTGCCACCAGGTCCGGACCCGGTCGAAGCCCGCGCTCTCCAGCCAGCGGTGCTGACGCTCGTCGTCGGCGAAGGCGCCGGTGTCGATCTGCTGTACGTCGAGCCCGCGGGCCGCGCCGACCGCACGGGCCTGGGCCTCGGCCCACGCGTAGAGCACCGCCGAGCACTGCTCGGCGGCCTCCTCGGGGATCCGGCGGTCGACCAGGTGGACGTAGAGCATCCGGCCGGCCGCACGGTCGTGGACGCTGCCCCAGGCACGCGCCACCGCGTCGCTGTCGCGGATGACCACGTTGGCCCGGGTGCGCTCGCCGTGCTCGGAGATGTCGACGAGCACCGCGTCCTCGTCCGCGGAGGCCCACCCGCGGGCGGCCTCCTCGTGGGTGCGCAGCAGGTCGGTCAGCTGGGCGACGTCGCCGGGGTCCTCGGGGTCTGCGCCACCCACCGTCCAGCCGTGCGGGAGCGGGGGCCGCTCGGGCAGCACCACGTCGGGGTCGTTCTCGAACCTTGAGTCCTCGGGGATCACGACGTACCAGCATGCCCGAGGCCCCGGCGCACGAAACCGTCGGGGGGTGTGACCAACGCCCTGCGAGGCGTACGGCGCGCGGCGGCGTCGGCGGCGCGGGCGCGCAGCGCGCGGGGGGTCAGTCAGGCGCGGCGGCGGGCGGGCTCGGCGGCGGCGGCCATCCAGGCGTTCAGCTCGGCGCGCAGCGTGTCGATCTCGGCCTCGAGCTCGGCGACCCGGACGATGGCCTCCGCGGCGCGCTCCTGGGCGTCGTCGAGGTGCGAGGCGGTGGCGCGCTCGCGCTGCTCGGCGACGTCGGCACGACGGGCCTCGGCGTTCATCTTGCGGGTGACCTCGGCGGCCCGCTTCTGGGCCTGGGCGAGGACGACCTCGAGCTCGCCGATGGTGCTCTCGCGCTCGGCGATGCGCTTGGCCATGTCGTCGGCGAAGGCGGCGTTCTCGGCCGAGCGCTTCTCGCTCATCTCGCGGTAGGCCTGCGCCTGCTCGGCGCGGTCGCGCGCGGCCTCGATCCGGGTCTGGACCAGCTCGGCGTGGGTGATCTTGGTGGAGGCGGCACCCAGGGCGACGCCGGCGAAGGCCGCCAGCACCACCAGGAGCGAGGAACCGCTCGCGACGCTGCCCGCGACCAGCAGCGCAGCGACGGCCAGGAGGAGGACAGCGACCGTGAGGCGGGTGCTGCGCTGACGGCGACGCGACGAAGACGAGGGGGAGGCCATGAGAGCAGACTAGGCGGCGTCGTCGTCGGAGGGGACGCGACACGCGCGCTCGAGCAACAGAGACGTGATGGCGATCGCCACACCGGCGCCGGCAGCAACCAGCGAGCGCACCAGCCGCTGGTCGGCCAGCTCCGCGGACGCCCCGACCCAGCTCAGCGCATAGCCGAGGTAGGCGCCCGCCACCAGCGCCCCGACCAGCGCGCAGGCGCGCGCGAGCACCAGCCGGTTGACGGCCTGCTGGGCGTCGAGCCGCTCGCGGCGCACCTGCACCGCACGCCAGGTCAACCAGGCGGTGGCGCCCAGGATGGCCGCGACCAGCAGCAGGGCGAGCACCTGGATCCAGGTGACCAGCGGAGCCGTGCCCCCGGTCCCCTCGACCAGTCGGCGCAGCAGCCAGCCGCCGACCAGGGCGACCAGGCCACAGCCGAGCAGCAACCGCCGCGACGTGGGCTGCAGCCGGCCCTCCGGGGGCGGGGAGCTCACCGGCGGATCCTGGGCGCCCGCTCGCTCACTGGAAGGAGAGCACGAGGTCCTCGCGCAGCTTCAGGCCGCCACGGTCCACGCGCTGGAGCAGCTCGGCGACCGGGCCGTGGTCGGGCAGGACGGCGTCGGACTCCACGTCGAACCAGGGCTGCAGCACGAACGCGCGCTCGGCGGCCCGCGGGTGCGGCAGCCTCAGCCACTCCTCGTCGCTGCGCCGGTCGCCGACGACGATCAGGTCGACGTCCAGCGTGCGGGGCGCGTTCTGCACCTCGCCGCGCTCGCGGTGGAACGCGTCCTCGATGGCGAGCGCTCGGTCGAGCAGCCGGGCCGCCGAGAGGGTGCTGTCGAAGAGCACCACGGCGTTGAGGTAGGGCCGCGCCTCGGGCGGCGAGTCGACCGGGGCGGTCTCGTAGACCGGCGACACGGAGGTCACCCACACCTCGGGGGTGTCGGCCAGCGCCTCCACGGCTCCTTGCAGGCTCGCCATCCGCTCGCCGAGATTGGACCCCAGGGCGACGACGCAGCGGCGGATCGGGTGCATCTCGCCGGTCAGCGTGTCGGTGTCGACGATGTGCGGGTTGGGAGTCTCAGTCACGGTCGGCCCTTCGGGTGATGGTCAGCGCGACGTCCGAGAACGTCGCGGCGATGGGTGCATCTGGCTTGTGGACCGTCACGCGGGCCCAGTCAACACGGTCTGCGGTGAGGCAGACGTCCGCAATGCGTTGGGCCAGCGTCTCGATGAGATCCACCGGATCGGTCTCCACGGCGGTCTTCACCGCGGCCACGAGACTTCCGTAGTCCACAGTGTCATGCAAGTCGTCTGAGGCCGCCGCCGGGCCGGTGTCGAGGCCGAGCGTGAGGTCCACGACGAAGATCTGGCCCTCGCGGCGCTCGAAGTCGAAGACCCCGTGGTGCCCGAAGCACTCGATGCCGCGGACGGTGAGCTCGTCCGCGGGGGCGGGGGTGTGCTGGGTCATCTGTCTCCCTCGTTCGCTGGGGTGCTCAGGGCGGCGACGACGCGCAGGGCGTCTCGGCTGGCTCTCACGTCGTGCACCCGCACCGCCCACACGCCGTGTGAGGCGAGCAGCGTGGTCAGTGCGGTCACCGCGGCCTCGCGCTCGAGCACCGGACGCGGTCGGCCGCCCTCGTCGGCGAGCAGCGCCCCCAGGAAGGCCTTGCGGCTGGCGCCGACCAGCAGCGGGAAGCCGAGCGCGTCCAGCTGAGCCAGGCCGCGCAGCAGCTCCCAGTTCTGCTCGCCGGTCTTGGCGAAGCCCAGTCCCGGGTCGAGCACCACCTGCTCGTCGCGCACGCCGGCCGCGCGGATCGCGGCCACCCGCTCGGCGAGCTCGTCGCGGACCCCGCCGACGACGCCGCCGGGGCCGTCGTAGGAGGTGAACTGCTGCATCCGGGTGCTGTGCGCGCGCCAGTGCATGGCGACGTACGTCGCGCCGCTGTCGGCCACGACGCCCAGGATGCGGGGGTCGGCGAGCCCGCCGGAGACGTCGTTGACGATCCTGGCGCCCGCGGCGAGCGCGGCCTCGGCCACCTCGCTGCGCATGGTGTCGACCGAGAGCACGGCCCCCTCCGCGGACAGCGCCCTGATCACCGGCACCACCCGGTCCAGCTCCTCGGCGAGCAGCGGCCGGGTGGCTCCGGGGCGGGTGGACTCCCCGCCGATGTCGAGGATGTCGGCGCCGTCGGCGAGCAGACGCCGGCCGTGCGCGGTCGCCGCGTCGGCGTCGGCCCAGCGGCCTCCGTCGGAGAAGGAGTCGGGCGTGACGTTGACGATGCCCATCACCCGGGTGCGCCCGACGTCAGGCAGCCCCGGGGACGGCTGTGCGGCCATCAACGGCGACTGTTGATCAGCGCCATCGCCTCGGAGCGGGTCGCGGCGCTGTGCATGATGCCGCGGACCGCCGAGGTGATCGTGCGCGCACCGGCCTTGCGTACCCCGCGCATGGTCATGCACAGGTGCTCGGCCTCAATCACCACGATCACCCCACGCGCCTCCAGGATCTCCATCAGCGCGTCGGCCACCTGCGTGGTCAGCCGCTCCTGGACCTGGGGACGCTTGGCGTAGACGTCGACGAGCCGGGCGAGCTTGGACAGCCCGGTGATCTTGCCGCTCTCGGCCGGGATGTAGCCGACGTGGGCGACCCCGGTGAACGGCACGAGGTGGTGCTCGCACATCGACCACAGCTCGATGTCGCGCACCAGCACCATCTCGTCGTGGCCGATGTCGAACGTCGTGGTGAGGACGTCCTCGGGCTCGATGCGCAGTCCGGCGGTCAGCTCCTCGTAGGCCCGGGCCACCCGCGCCGGGGTCTCGCGCAGGCCCTCGCGCTCGGGGTCCTCCCCCAGCGCGTACAGCAGCTCGCGCACCGCCGCCTCGGCACGCGCGTGGTCGAACGCGGGGACGTCAGCGCAGGGGCGCCCCACCAGGCCGATCGGGTCGGTCATCGCGGGGGCAGCTCCTGGCCCGGGGCGTCGGGGCCGAGGCCCGGGTCGCCGTGCACGTCGCCGCCGCTGCCGGGAGGCGTGATGACCACGCCGCCCTCGCGCTTCTTCTCGAGCTCGATGCCGTTGGCGGCGACCCGGTCCCGGATCGACTGCGGGATGTCGATCGGCGGGATCTGCGAGGGGTTGCGGTTGGGCGACCCGGTCCAGGCCGGCCGTGCCGAACGGCGCCGCAGCGGCTCGAAGATCTCCGCGACCTCCGCCTTGTCGAGCGTCTCGCGATCCATCAGCGCGAGCACCAGCGAGTCCAGGACGTCGCGGTTCTCCTCGAGGATGTCGAAGGCCTCCTGGTGCGCGGTGGCCAGCAGCCGCTTCGTCTCGTCGTCGACGATCGCGGCGACGTCCTCGGAGTAGTTGCGCTGGTGGCCCATGTCGCGTCCCAGGAAGGGCTCGCCCTGGGTCTCGCCGAGCTTGATCGCGCCGAGCCGCTCGGTCATCCCGTACTGGGTGACCATCGCCCGGGCCAGGTTCGTGGCCTTCTCGATGTCGTTGCCGGCGCCGGTGGTGGGGTCGTGGAAGACCATCTCCTCGGCCGCGCGCCCGCCCAGCATGTAGGCCAGCTTGTCCAGCATCTCCGACCGGGTCTGGGAGTACTTGTCCTCGTCGGGCAGCACCATCGTGTAGCCCAGCGCCCGTCCGCGCGGCAGGATCGTGATCTTGTGGACCGGGTCGGTGCCCGGCAGCGCCGCCGCCACCAGCGCGTGGCCGCCCTCGTGGTAGGCGGTGATGAGCTTCTCCTTCTCGCTCATCAGCCGCGAGCTGCGCTGCGGGCCGGCGATCACCCGGTCGATGGCCTCGTCGAGGGAGTGGTTGGTGATCTGCTTCTGGTTCTGCCGAGCCGTCAGCAGCGCCGCCTCGTTGAGGACGTTGGCGAGGTCGGCACCGGTGAAGCCGGGGGTACGTCGCGCGATCGAGCGCAGGTCGATGTCCTCGGACATCGGCTTGCCCCGCGAGTGGACGCGCAGGATCATCTCGCGACCGGCGAGGTCGGGGGCGTCGACGCCGATCTGGCGGTCGAAGCGGCCCGGGCGCAGCAGCGCCGGGTCGAGCACGTCGGGGCGGTTGGTCGCGGCGATCAGGATCACGCCGCCGCGCACGTCGAAGCCGTCCATCTCGACCAGCAGCTGGTTGAGGGTCTGCTCGCGCTCGTCGTGGCCGCCGCCCATGCCGGCACCGCGGTGCCGGCCGACGGCGTCGATCTCGTCGATGAAGACGATCGCCGGGGCGTTCTCCTTGGCCTGCTCGAACAGGTCGCGGACCCGGGAGGCGCCCACGCCGACGAACATCTCGACGAAGTCGGAGCCGGAGATCGAGTAGAACGGCACGCCGGCCTCACCGGCGACGGCGCGGGCGAGCAGCGTCTTGCCGGTTCCGGGCGGGCCGTAGAGGAGCACGCCCTTGGGGATCTTGGCGCCCACGGCCTGGAACTTCGCCGGCTCCTGGAGGAACTCCTTGATCTCGCCGAGCTCCTCGATCGCCTCGTCGCAGCCGGCGACGTCGGAGAACGTGGTCTTGGGCATGTCCTTGGAGATCAGCTTCGCCTTGGACTTGGCGAACTGCATCACGCCGCGGCCGCCGCCCCCCTGCACCTGGTTCATCAGGAACAGGAAGATCACGATGATGATCAGGAACGGAAGGAACGTCGCGAGGATCGACCCGAGCACGCTGGGCTGCGGGTTCTCGGAGTTCGACTTCTCGATCGTGCCGTCGGCGACCTGCTGGTCGACGGCGTCGATGATGCCTTCCTGCTGGCCTTGGATGTAGTAGGCCTTGACGTCCTTGCCGCCGTCGCGGTCGACGTCGTCGTCGAGGGTGGCCTTGATCTCCTGGTCACCGTCGACGAACGTGATCTCCTTGACGTCGCCGTCGGCGATGTACTCCTCCATCTGCGAGGTGGAGATCTCGTCGTACCCCCCTCCGGGGGCAAGGAACTGCAGGGCCAGGAGGACGCCGGCGACGGCGACTACGACCCACAGCCAAGGACCTTTGAATATGCGCTTCACGGGCTTCTCTCGCCAAATTCCGCACGGTGCCGCGCCGGGTCGACGGGGCACGCTCGTCTGAGGTAATGACGTTACACGTCAGAGCCAATCCAGATGGCGCGGGGCACGGGCGAATCAGCGGACCCTCGGAGACCTCTCAGCCTCACCTCAGACGCGCGCACCCGGTGGGGACGCCGTGCAGGCTCAGGAGTAGACGTGAGGCGCCAGGGTCCCGATGCAGCGCAGGTTGCGGTAGAGCTCCTTGTAGTCGAGGCCGTAGCCGACCACGAACTCGTTGGGGATGTCCCAGCCGACGTACTTGACCTCCACCGGCATGCTCTGCGCCTCCGGCTTGCGCAGCAGCGTGGCGATCTCGATGCTCGCGGGGTTGCGGCTGGAGAGGTTCGAGACCAGCCAGCTCAACGTCAGGCCGGTGTCGATGATCTCGTCGACGACCAGCACGTGCCGTCCGGAGATGTCGGTGTCGAGGTCCTTGAGGATGCGCACGACGCCGCTGGACTTGGTGCCCGAGCCGTAGGACGACACCGCCATCCAGTCCATCTCGACGTGACGGCCCAGCGAGCGCGACAGGTCGGCCATCACCATCACCGCGCCGCGCAGCACCCCGACCAGCAGCAGGTCCTGACCGGCGTAGTCCGCCTCGATCCGGGCCGCCATCTCCTTCAGCTTGTCCTGGATCTCCTCCTCGGTGAAGAGGATGTTGACCAGGTCGTTCTCCACGTGGGCAGCGTCCATGGGAGGAAAGCGTAGGCGGTCGCCGGCTCCGGTCGCCGTTGGGGACCAATCGGCGACGAAAACGCCCCGGAGACCGCCGTCTCTGCCCAATCGGCGCCCTCCCCCAGCCGCGCGCCCTCAGCCGCGGGCGCCCTCGAAGACCAGCGCGCCGTCGCGGCGTACGACGCGCAGGTGGCCGGGCAGGTCGATCCAACGCTGCCCGCGCCAGCTGGTGAGCAGTGCGTCGACGGCCAGCACGTGGTCGTGGAACAGCTCGCTGGCGGGGCTTCCCGCGGCCAGGGCGGCCAACCGGATCGCGCGGCGGCGCAGCGGGGCGGGCTCCGCGGTCAGGGTGGCGACGTCGAGCGCTCCCCCGGCCCGTACGGCGCGGCGCAGGGCAGCGTCGGCGAGGTCGTCGAGCAGCTCCATGTCGCCGCGCAGCTGGTCGGCGGTACGGGCCAGCGTGACCGCCACTCCGGGCCCGAGCTCGGCCTCCAGCATCGGCAGGACCACCTGGCGCACCCGCACCCGGGTGAAGCGCGGGTCCGCGTTGTGGGGGTCCTCCCAGGCCGCCAGGCCCTCGGCCGCGCAGGCGGCGCGGGTGTCGGCGCGCGAGACGTCGAGCAGAGGGCGCCGGTAGCGGCCGAACCCGCGCCGCATCCCGGCGATCGAGCGCCCGCCGGAGCCGCGGGCGAGGCCGAGCAGCACCGTCTCGGCCTGGTCGTCGCGGGTGTGGCCCAGCAGCACCGTCTCCGCTTCCAGCCGCTGGGCGAGCTCGTCGAGCGCCGCGTAGCGCGCCTCGCGGGCAGCCGCCTCGGGTCCCATCCCCGCCGCGTCCACGCGCACGGTGATCACGGCGGTCTCGTCGACGCCGAGCCCGGCCATCACGCCGGCCAGCGCCTGTGCCCGCTGCGCCGAGCCTTCCTGGAGCCCGTGGTCGACGGTCGCGCCCACCACCCGCCAGCCGGCCGAGCGCCGTTCGAAGACGGTCGCGCTCAGCAGGGCCAGGGAGTCGGCGCCACCGGAGCAGGCGACCACGACGGTCCGCCCGGGGCCGACGTCGACCAGCGTGCGTCGTACGGCGAGGCGGACCGCGGCGACGGCGGGATGCAGCGCCACCCGGGCGTCAGCCCAGGACCCGGGCCACCCAGGCACCCGGGTCGGCGATCTCCGCCTTGGAGGGCAGGTTCTCCGGGGCCGCCCAGACCGCGTTGAACTCGGCCATCCCGACCTTGCCCACCACCCCGTGCACGAACTTCGCGCCGTCGCGGTACTGCGCCATCTTCGCGTCGATGCCGAGCAGGCGGCGCAGGAGCTTGTCGAGGACCCCGACGCCCTGGCGGCGACGGTTGAAGCTGCGGCGGATCTGCGCCACGGTCGGGATGACCTGCGGCCCCACCCCGTCCATCACCACGTCGGCGTGGCCCTCGAGCAGCGACATCACCCCGGTCACCCGGTCCAGCACCTCCTGCTGCTCGGGGGTGCCGACCATCTCGATGAGGCTGCCGCCGCCGCGCACGCCGCGCACCGCGGCGGCCAGCCGATCGACGAGGTCCTCCCCCTGCTCGGGCTCCAGGGTGTCCACCAGCGTCTGCATCTGCGCGAACAGGTGCTCGCGCATCCAGGGCACCGCGGTGAACTGCACCCGGTGGGTCTCCTCGTGCAGGCACACCCAGAGCCGGAAGTCGTGCGGGTCGGCGCCGATCTCGCGCTCGACGTGGACGACGTTGGGGGCCACCAGCAGCAGCCGCCCCGAGGGGTCGAAGAACGGGTCGAACTGGCCCAGCACCTTGGTGCCCAGGAAGCCGAGCAGCAGCCCGACCTCGGTCCCGGTGACCCGCGAGCCGACGGCCCGCGACAGCGCCCCGGGCCCTCCCTTCTTCTGGGTCATCCGTTCGACGATGGGGTCCAGCACGGTGGCGAAGCCGTCCGCGTTGGCCTGCACCCAGCCGGCCCGGTCGACGACCAGCACCGGGGCGGTGGCCTCGGCCGCGACCAGCCCGGTGAAGTCACGCACCAGCCCGGTCGAGCGCTCGGCGCCCGCACGCAGCTCGGCGACGGCGGCGACGGCCTCGCCGCGCGCCACCGTCGGGCCCTGCCCGGCCACCCGCGAGCCCAGCGAGACCGCGAGGTCCCAGTCGATCATCTTCGCGCTCATGGCCCGACCCTACGTGGACTCTGGGAGCCCGCGGGGCCATCCGGCCCCGACGTCCGCCCGCGCCGCGCGGGCGCCCGGCGTGCTCAGGCCGAGCAGCGGCAGGCGCCCAGCTCGGCGGCGACGTTGTCCAGGGCCTCGCGCGCGTCCAGCGCGTCGAGCTCGCCGACGCGATCGGCGATCATCGCGAAGACCATCACGTTGCCGTCGAGGTCGGTGGCCACCCC
Source organism: Nocardioides sp. Z43_10 (assembly GCF_059766615.1). Taxonomy (NCBI): domain Bacteria; kingdom Bacillati; phylum Actinomycetota; class Actinomycetes; order Propionibacteriales; family Nocardioidaceae; genus Nocardioides; species Nocardioides sp. Z43_10. The sequence continues at coordinate 48,867 of NZ_JCBAJY010000001.1, forward strand.
GGCCAGTCCGTGTACGCCGGTGAGCGTGCCGGTCTTGGCGCGCACCCGCCCCGGCCCGGCGTCCGCGCCGCTGGCGAAGCGCGAGCTCAGCGACCCGGTGAAGCCGGCCACGGGAAGCCCGCTGAGCACGGCGCGCAGCCGCGGGTGCTCGGGGGACGCGGCGATCCGCAGCACGTCGACGAGGGTCTCCACGTCGAGCCGGTTGGCGCGCGAGAGCCCGCTCCCGTCGTGGACCACGTCGCGGGCCAGCGGGACCCCCAGCCGGCGCAGGGTCTGCACGATGCCGGCGGCCGCCGCGTCGAAGGAACCCTCGCCGGAGACCGCGAGGCCGACGTGGTGGGCGAGCACCTCGGCGCCCTCGTTGTCGCTGACGTCGAGCACCCGCTCCACGATCTGCTCGACCGGGGCGCTCTCGACCTCGGCCAGCACGGCGGCTCCGGTGGGCGCGGCGGCGCGGCGCGGCGCGCCCTGCACGCGGATGCCGGCACCGGACAGCGCGGCCGCGAACGTCCGCGCCGCCTCCGCGGACGGGTCCGCCACCCGGCTCCAGCCGTCCTCGCCGCGGCCCTGGTCGACCCACAGCGCGGTGATCGGGGAGACCACGCCGTCGGTGACGTAGTCGGGGCGCCACTGCGGGCTGGTCGTGGGACCGGTGAACAGGGAGTCGTCGTAGGCCAGCCGCACCCGGCGTACGCCGTCCGCGCGCAGCGCCCGGGCGGTGGACCGCGCGAGCGTGGCGACGTCCGCGCGGGGCGGGTAGGGCGGCTCGTCGTCCGCGGCCGGGCCCCGCTCGAGGTAGGGGTCGCCGCCGCCGACCAGCACGATCTGGCCGGCGCGGGCGCCCGCGACCACGCTGGTGGTGAAGGTGTGCTCGGGGCCGAGAGCCTCGAGCGCGGCGGTGGCGGTCAGCAGCTTCAGGGTCGAGGCGGGCACCACCTGGCCGCTGCCGGACTCGAAGACGGGGCTGCCACCGGAGAGGTTGGCGACCACGGCGACGACGTGGCGACCCAGGTCGGGGTCGGCGAGGCCTGCCCGCAGCGCGCGTCGTACGGCGGCCGGGTCGACCGCACCGGACTCGGCGCGGTTCACCGGCCGGGCCACCGGCGGCGGCGTGGTGGGCTCGGACAGATCCAGTCCCGGGGGCGGCTCGACGGCGGCCGGATCGGTGCGCGGGTCGGCCCCCTCGAGGCCGAGCCAGCGGGAGCCGAGGTCGAAGCGGTACGCCGCGCCGGCGGCGACCAGCAGCGCGAGGACCACCACCACCGGGAGCCAGCCGAACAGCCCGCCGGCCCTGTGTGGTGCGTCACCTCGTCCCATCGAGCCCCCTTCCGAGTTCCAGTTCATAACATTCTGCGCGAGACTGACCCCGGCTCCGTGTCCGGGGCCGGACCGAGACCTGTTCCGGCCACCTCACGCAGGGGCCGACGATCGCTGGAGGAACAACGTGCTGGAGTTCGACGTACTCGTGGAGATCCCGAAGGGTGAGCGGAACAAGTACGAGGTCGACCACGAGTCGGGTCGCCTTCGCCTGGACCGCATGCTCTTCACCTCCACGCAGTATCCCGCCGACTACGGCTACATCGAGAACACCCTCGGCCAGGACGGCGACCCTCTCGACGCGCTGGTGATCCTCCAGGCCCCGACGTTCCCCGGCTGCCTGATCAAGTGCCGCGCGATCGGCATGTTCCGGATGACCGACGAGGCCGGCGGCGACGACAAGGTGCTCTGCGTCCCGGCGCACGACCCCCGCCAGGGCCACCTCAAGGACATCGGCGACGTGTCGAAGTACGACCGCCTCGAGATCCAGCACTTCTTCGAGGTCTACAAGGACCTCGAGCCCGGCAAGTCCGTCGAGGGCGCCAACTGGGTCGGCCTCGCCGACGCCGAGGCCGAGGTCCTCGCGTCGTTCGAGCGCGCCAAGACCAACGGGCACTGAGCGCTCTGGCCTCAGCCGCCTCGGCTTTCACACGTTAACTCGTGAAAACCCCACTTCCCACGTGAAGGAACGCGTGGGAAGTGGGGTTTTCGCGTGGTCAGTACGGCGCGCCGGGGGGCGCCAGGAACTCCTCCAGGGCGCGGGCGACGCCGAGCAGCACCTCGCCGGTGCGCACGACGTCGCCCGGGACCGCGAGGGAGTGGTCGGCGTCGGGGAACTCCAGCATGGTGCACCCCGCGGCACCGGCCAGGTCGTGGGCGACCGCGCTGTCCCACAGCTCGTCGCCGAGCCCGCCGACGAGCAGCTGGCGACCACCCGCCCCGGCGAGCGCGCGGATGCCCTCGACCACTCCGGGGTTGGTCAGCAGCGGGGTCAGCCAGACGGCGTCGAAGACGGGCGCCGAGTCCGGGTGCAGGGCAAGCGTCGAGGCCCGCGAGCCCAGCGACTTGCCGCAGACCACGAGCCGGTCCACGCCTCCCACCTCGGCCCGCTCCTCCTCGAGCTCGGTGAGCACGTGCTCGCGCACCCAGCCGGACGGGTCGGCGAGCCGCTGGTGGGCGTCCCACCAGAGCTCGCGCACGACGTACCCGCGCTGGAGCAGGGCGATCCGGGTCAGGTCGAGCATCGGCCGCGCCGGGGAGTAGCGGCGCCCCGGAGCGACCACCGCGAGTCCGGCGGGTGACCCGGGCGGCAGGTGGCGACGGGGGTGCCACCCGAACGGCTCCATCATCGCCCTACCGGCCCCGGGCGACCCGACGTCTCAGGCACCCGCCTCGTCCTTCCCGCCCGCAGCGGCCCCCGCACCGACCAGGTCCGGGGAGCGCAGCATCGCCGCCGGCACGCCGAACGCGTCGACGAGGTCCTCGGCGATCGGGCGCAGCTTGCGGCACAGGTCGCCGATCTCGCGGGTGATCGCCTTGGAGCGCTGGCTGCCGAGCCGGCCGTGCTCCATGAACCAGGCCCGGTCCGCCTCGATCACGCTCAGCGCGTGCAGGTCGCACAGCATGGCCAGCGCGACCTTCTCGTCGCCCTCCTCCATGGCCTGCACCTTCGCGACGAACGCCTCCAGCACGAGGCGCTCCACGTGGGCGCGCGCCGCGCGGATCACGTGGTCCTGCACCCGGGAGAAGACCACGCCGGGGTTCATCCCCTGGTCCACGCCGCGCTTGAGCCGGCGGGCCACGCCGCCGATGACGTGCTCCTCGCGGAAGCGCAGCATCGCGAGCTGGTAGTCCGAGTCGAGCAGCCCCGCGTCCTGGTCCCACTCGTCGCCGCCGGGGAACGCGTCGCGGATGCGCTGGAGCACCTTGTGCACCGCGGTCCGCTCGAGCACGGTCTCGACGGCCAGCCCGGCCACGAACCGGACCATCCCGAACTGGTCCATGTCCTCGAACTCGCTGGCGTAGTCGGTGAGCAGGCCCTTGGCGACCAGCTGCAGCAGCACGTGGTTGTCGCCCTCGAACGTCGTGAAGACGTCGGTGTCGGCCTTGAGCGCGGCGAACCGGTTGACCGAGAGGTACCCGGCCCCGCCGCAGGCCTCGCGGCTCTCCTGGATCGTCCGGGTGGCGTGCCAGGTGCCGTAGGCCTTGGTGCCGGCCGCGCGCGCCTCCAGGGCCCGTACGGCGGACTCGTCCCCGCCTCCCTCGCCGGAGAACGCGTCGTGCAGCTGGCCGCGCACCACCTCCTGGGCGAAGTGCAGGGCGTAGGTGTCGGCGAGCAGCGGCAGCAACCGGCGCTGGTGCATGCCGTAGTCGAGGAGCAGCTCCTCGGTGCCGTCGCCGGTGGCCTCGAACTGGCGGCGCCGGTTGGCGTACTTGACCGCGATCGCCAGTGCGACCTTGCTGGCGTTGATCGCGCCGCCGCCGACCGAGACGCGGCCCTGGATGAGCGTGCCGAGCATGGTGAAGAAGCGCCGGTTGGGGTTCTCGATCGGGGACTCGTAGACCCCGGCCGGGGTGACGTCGGCGAAGCGGTTGAGCAGTGCGGTGCGCGGGACCCGGACCTCGTCGAACCACAGCCGGCCGTTGTCGACGCCGTTGAGGCCCATCTTGTGCCCGCAGTCCTCGATGCGGACGCCGGGCGCGGGCTCGCCGTCGACCCGGATCGGCACCACGAACGCATGCACCCCCTCGGACTTGCCGGCCACCTCGAGCTGGGCGAAGACCACCGCGAGCTCGGCGTGCTTGGCCGCGTTGCCGATGTAGTCCTTGCGCGCCGACTCCGAGGTCGTGGTGATCACGAACTCCTGGGTCGCCACGTCGTACGACGCGACGGTGCCGAGCGCCTGGACGTTCGAGCCGTGACCCGACTCCGTCATCGCGAAGCAGCCCATCAGCCGCCCGGTGATCAGGTCGCTCAGGTAGGCGTCGTGGTGCTCCTTGGAGCCCAGCTGGAGGATCGCGCCGCCGAAGAGGCCGAACTGGACGCCGACCTTCACCAGCACCGACAGGTCGCCGTAGGCAAGGGTCTCGAAGGCCGCGATCGAGGCGCCCAGGTCGCCACCGCCGCCGTACTCCTCGGGGAAGCCCATCCCCGTCTGGCCGGTCTGGGCCATCTCCACGACGACGTCCTTGACCCGCTCGCGGAACGCGCCGCGGTCGAGCTCCTCGGCCTCGGTGAGGATCGAGGCGTAGTCGGCCAGGTTCGCCCGGACGAGGTTGCGCACCTCGGCGTAGCGGTCGTCGAGCAGCGCCGTCAACGCCGCCACGTCGACGACCGGCTGGGTGTAGCCGCGTCCGGTCTCGGGAGGCGTGCCGGAGGTGGTGTCAGTCGCAACGTGCGCTGCTGCGCCCGCGGGGGAGGCGTCGGTGTCGGATGGCATGAGCGCGACGTTACCCACGCCCGCGCCTTCACAACCGCGACTTTGCCTCAGATCACCTTCACGGGCGGGCGTGCTTCACGGGCGGGCGTGGAAGTTCGGCGGGATCCAGTAGTACAGCGACTCCTGCACCACCGGGCGCCCGGCGCGGGGGGCGTGGATGATCTGCCCGCCGCCGATGTAGAGCGCGACGTGGTAGATCGACGACGACCGGCTCGAGGAGCCCCAGAAGACCAGGTCCCCGGGGCGCAGGGACGACGCGCTGATCGGCGTGGACTGCTCGTACTGGGCCACCGAGTAGTGCGGCAGCGAGGTGCCGCCGGCCTGCCAGGCCTGCATCGTCAGGCCCGAGCAGTCCCAGGAGCTGGGCCCCGCGGCGCCCCAGCGGTAGGGCTCCCCCAGCTGGGCCTTGGCGAAGCGGATCGCGGCGGCGGCCCCCGCGGCGGGCGGGGCCGGGCTGGGCTCGGGTGTCGGGACCGGCTCGGGCGTGGGCGCCGGAGCAGGAGCCGGAGCGGGCGCCGGAGCAGGAACCGGTGCGGGCTCGGGAGCGGACGGCGCGGACGGCGCGCTGTCCCCCGGGCTCGACGACCCGCCGGGAGCCGCGGGAGCGCCGGGAGCCGCGGGCACGGACGGACTCTGCGGGGTTCCCCCGGTGTCCGGCCCTGCCGGCGCCGCCGTACCGCCCGACGCCTGCGCCTCCTGATCGGCCTGCGCCGCCTGCGCCTGGGCCGCCGCGGCGGCCTGCTCCAGCGCGGCGCGCTCGAGGGCGGCCTGACGGCGCCCGGCCAGCGCGACGCTGATGTTCTCCAGTTGGGCCAGCTCGGTGATCAGCTGGTCCTTCTCCGTGGCGATGGTCTGGGCGTCGGCCGCCGCGGCGTCGGCAAGCTGCTGGGCCTCGTCGTGCGCCTCGCGGGCCTCGCCGGCGAGCGCGACGGCCTGCGTGCGGGCCTTCACGGCAGCGGCGGAGGCGAGCTCGGCCAGCGTCGCAGTGGCCTTGAAGCGGTCGTAGCCCTGACCCAGCGCGGACTCGGCGTGACGCATGCTGGTGGCCTGCTCCACGACGGTGTCGATCCCGTCGGAGTCGACGATCGCGCCGAGCGCCGTCAGCTCCGGCGCCATCCGGTACGTCGTGGCCAGCGCGCTGGCGTAGCTGGCCTGCTGCCGCGCCACCGACTCGTCGGCCCGGTCGGCGCGTCGCTGTGCCGCCGCCGCGGCCAGCCGGGCCTGGCGCGCCTTCCAGCGCGCGCCGTTCCAGGCCTCGGCCGCCTTGGCTGCGGCGATCCCGGACTCCTCCAGGCGGGCGTTGGCCTGGGCGAGCTCGGCTCGCACCGTGGCCACGTCACGGGCCTTGGCCTGTGCCTGGCGCTGCGCGGTGGCTACCTCGTGCTCGCTGGGCGGGTCGTCGTCGGCCGCGGAGGCGACCCCGCTGCCCAGCGGGGCCAGGGCCAGCAGGGTGAGGGCCAGGACCGCGGCGGACGTACGTCGTACCCCTCGCCCGCCCGGTGCGCCGGCTCCGCGTGGCCCCCGGACCTGCTGGTCCGGCGCCGGACAGCGGAGCCTCTGACGTGCCTCGTGACGACCTGCTCGCACGTGTGACCCCAATCGTTCGCTTCGCCTCGGCTGCTGGCCATCCGGACCGAGACCGTGCCTCGGGCGACTTCCCCATCGCCCGAGACACACCGGTCACGCTAATGCGCAACAGTCACAGAAGGGAACAACTTTCTCAAATTTTCCGACGCCGCGCGGCGTGTCGGCTTGACGAACTACACGAATGTAATTCGCGGCTCGCGTCGTTCGCGGGGCGCGTCGCGGGGCCGTGGGGCGGCGTACGCGAGCCCGAGACGACCGCTCGGGGCCGGCGGCCGGCGACCTCAGTGACGGAATCGGCCCCTGGGGCCGGTGAGGTAGTACCGGTCGTCAACTACTGATGTTGTCGGGCGAAGCTTCGGCCGACAACATCAGGTTTCCCCGGTCGGCCGGGGAAACCGACACCCCCAGAACACAAAGAGGCCCCGCTCGCGAAGACGAGCGGGGCCTCTGGATGGCCAGCGGGCAGCGGTCAGCGGGCGGTGGTCTCCACCGGTATCTCGACGGGCACCGCGGAGGTGTCCGTCGTGGGATGGGCGGCCAGCCCCTTGCGATCGAATTTCTGTCCTGTGGCGACGCCGCCGATGTAGAAGGAGATCAGCGCGATGCCGACGCCGGCGATGTCGTCGGCGACGTAGTGCCAGCCGAAGTAGAGGGTGGCGATCACGGTCAGGCCGAAGTTGATCCACAGCACCCAGTGCACGATGCGGTTGCGCATCGTGTACTGCGCCATCAGCGCGACCAGCAGGGTGATCGCCACGTGCAGGCTGGCGAAGCCGGCCACGGACTGCACGGCTCCCTGGAGGTCGCGGTGCAGTACGCCGGCACGTCCGTAGAACAGCGAGTCCATCAACGTCGTCGTGCCGGTGTAGGCCAGGTCCTGGTAGAGCCAGGGGTAGCGGAAGCCCGGGCCGAGGGTGGGCAGCGCGTAGTACGACGCCGTGCCCAGCGTCCAGGCCAGCACCTGCGCGGTGCAGAACCAGTAGCCGAACGAGATGTTGCGCGACCAGACGACCCAGATCGTCACCATCACCGGCACCAGCGGCAGGAAGACCAGGTAGACCACCGAGAGCACGTGCGAGACCCAGTCGAAGCCGATCACGCTGTGCAGCACCACCGCGGGCTCGTGGCCGAAGAACAGCGCCTGGTCGATCAGGTGCAGCTCGCGGTCGAACTTGTAGTCCAGGCCCAGCACGTCGGGCAGGAACGACTTGAGGTTGCGGTAGCAGACGTAGGTTCCGTAGAAGCAGATGATCCCCAGCACCACCAGGGTGATCCGCTCGCGGTTCCAGTGCTCCTTCACCCGGGCGCGGACGATCGGCATCATCCGCTTGGGGTGCATCCGCGAGCCCCACAGCATCCGGGGCACGATGTCGACCAGGAAGGCCGCGCCGACCAGCAGCGGACCGCGCGCCCAGGCGGGGCCCAGGAAGCCTTCGGGGTCGACGATCCTCCGATCGAGACTCGCTGCGGTGACCAGGGCGAGGATCGCCATCATCACCGAGACACCGATCAAGAGAACGTACGCCCGTCGATACACGGGCGCCATTCTAGGGATGGGCACCAGCGGGGCGATCTCGGGTCAGCGTCGGGCGTGGATCACGGCCAGCCGCGCCGGATCCACCCGCAGCCGCACCGGCCCACCCGGCACCGGGGCCGGCCCGCCGGGCGCGCCGGTCGCGGCGACCGCGTCGAGGAGCCCGATCCCCGGGGCGTCGACGACCAGCCGGGCCTGCTCGGGGGTGGCGCTGAGCGAGACCACGGTGGCGCACAGCGGGCCCTGCTCGTCGACCACGAACGCCGAGCGGCGTACGGCGACCCGGGCACCGTCGGCGCCGTCGGCGAGGCCCGGCTCCCCGCCGGCCAGCCGCAGCAGCCGGGCGGCGGCCGGGCCGTCGAGGACCTGGGCGTAGCCGAGGAACAGCGCGGTCTCGGCATCGGCCGGGCCGGCCCACACCCGCGCGACCGGTCCCTCCTGGACCAGCCGGCCGGCGCGCATCACCGCGATCCGGTCGGCGATGGCCCAGGCCTCGTCCTGGTCGTGGGTGACCATCAGCGCGGTGGTCCCCTCGGCGTGCAGGATCGCGCGCAGGTCGCCTGCCAGCCGACGGCGCAGCTCGGCGTCGAGGGCCGACAGCGGCTCGTCGAGCAGCAGCAGCCGGGGCCGCACCGCGAGCGCGCGGGCCAGCGCGACCCGCTGGCGCTCGCCGCCGGAGAGCGTGCCCGGCAGCCGCTCGCCGTACCCGGCCAGCCCGACCAGCTCGAGCAGCTCGGCGACCCGGGCGCGGACCGCGGCGCGCGGCACCCGGCGCAGCCGCAGCGGATAGCCCACGTTGCCGGCCACACTGAGGTGCCCGAAGAGCTGGCCGTCCTGGAACATCAGCGCGAAGCCCCGCTTGTGCGGTGGGGTGCCGGCCAGGTCCCGGCCGTCGAAGGCCACCGCCCCGCCGGCCACCGGCTCCAGGCCGGCGATCGCGCGCAGCAGTGTGGACTTGCCGCAGCCCGAGGGGCCGAGCACGGCGAGGACCTCGCCGTCGGGCAGGGTGAGGGAGAGCTCGCGCACGGCCTCCACGCCGTCGTAGCGCACGCTCACCCGATCCAGGCTCAACATCTCAGAATGCTCCCACCGAGGGCACCCGCAGGCGCTCCACCACCAGCATCACCGTCGTGGTCACCACGGCCAGCACCACCGCGGCCGCGAGCGCCATCTCGTGGTTGGCCTCCCCGGGGCGCCCGATCAGCCGGAAGATCACCACCGGCACCGTGGGATGGTCCTCGCGGGCCAGGAACGACGTCGCGCCGAACTCCCCCAGCGAGACGGCGAAGGCGAACCCGGCCGCGGCGAGCAGCGGCTTCCACACCACCGGCAGGTCGACGGTCAGCATCGCCCGCCACGGCGAGGCGCCCAGGGTGGCCGCCGCCTGCCGTTGGCGGTCGTCGATCCCGGCCAGCACCGGCGCCAGGATCCGCACCACCAGGGGCAGCGCGACCAGCGCCTGGGCGATGGGCACCAGCAGCGGGCTGTCGCGCAGGTCGAGCGGCGGCCGGTCCAGGGTGACCAGGAAGCCGAAGCCGAGCGTCACCGCGGAGACCCCCAGCGGCAGCATGAAGAAGCCGTCCAGCACGCCGCGCAGGCGGCGCTCGGCGCTGGAATGCGAGCGGCGGGTCACGATCACCGCCACGGCCAGGCCCAGCAGCAGCGACATCCAGGTGGCGTCGACGGCCGTGCGCAGCGAGTTGGCGAGCGCCTCGGTGACCGGGACCACCAGCGAGCGGGCACCCGGGCTGCCGGGCTGCGCGTCGAGCGCGCGGTAGTTGCCCAGCCCCCAGCCGTCGCCGACCCGCAGCGACCCGGCCACCATCGTCGCCAACGGCACGGCAACCAGCACCACCGGCAGCGCGGTCAGCGCCAGCAGCGGCAGGTCGGCGCGGCGCAGCGGCCGCGGTCGCGCCACGACCCGCTGCACGGTGGGGTCCGGCGTCGCGCGCAGACGCTGGGTGAGCATCAGCAGCGCGGCCACCACGGCGAGCTGCACCAGGGACAGCGCCGCGGCCCCCTGGAGGTCGAGCAGGTTGGTGGTGAGCAGGTAGATCTCGCTCTCCACGGTGGCGTGGCGCAGCCCGCCGAGGGTCAGCACGATGCCGAAGGAGGTGGCGCAGAAGAGGAAGACGACGCTCGCCGCCGAGACGATCGCCGGGCGCAGGCTGGGCAGGGTGACGGTGCGCAGCACCTGCAGCGGCGAGGCGCCGAGCAGCGCCGCCGCCTGGGCCGGGCGCGGGTCGAGCGACTCCCAGGCCGCCCCGACGGTGCGCACCACCACGCTGACGTTGAAGAAGACCAGCGCCGCGACGATCGCGGCGGGTGTCTGGTCCGCGCCCAGGAAGCCCAGCGGACCGCCGTCGCTGAGCAGCTGGCGGAAGGCGATCCCGACCACCACCGTGGGCAGCACGAACGGCACCAGCAGCGTGGCGCGCAGCAGCCGCCGGCCGGGGAACTCGCGCCGGTGCAGCAGGTACGCCGCGGGCAGGCCGAGCAGCACCGAGAGCACGGTGCCGGCCGCCGACGACCACAGCGTGAACGCCAGCACCCGGTGCACCCGGGGCCGGGCGAGCACCTGCGCGACGCCGCCGGGGTCGAAGGTGCCGTCGGGCCACAGCCCACGCGCGACCATGCCGCACACGGGCAGCACGAAGAAGACCGACAGCACCAGCACCGGGCCGGCGGCCAGCGCGGCCAGCCCGACCACCCGTCTCATCGCCCCTCCCCCCACGCCGCGACCGCCCCGGACCTTCTCACCAGCCGCCGGCTCAGCGGGTCGTGACCTCGGTCCAGGTCTGGAGCCAGTCGTCGCGCTCGGCGGCGATCTGGTCGGGGTCCAGGGTGTGCGGGTCCTCGGGCTGCCGGGCGTGCCGGGCCCACGCCGCGGGCAGCTCGACGTCGCTGCGCACCGGGAAGACGTACATGCTGTCCGGCAGTGCGGCCTGGACGTCCTCGGAGAGCAGGAAGTCGACCAGCGCGGCGCCCCCCTCGGGGTTGTCGGCGCCCTCGAGCACGCCGGCGTACTCCACCTGGCGGAAGCAGGTGTCGAGCAGCGCCGTGGTCGTCGACGTCGCGCCGTCCTCGCTGACGGTGAACGCCGGCGAGGAGTCGTAGGAGACCACGAGGGGGCGGGTGCCCTGCTCGCCGCCTTGGGTGAAGTCGACGTAGTAGGCGTCCGACCAGCCCGAGGTCAGCTTGGCGCCGTTGGCCATCAGCCTGCCCCAGTAGTCCGGCCACTGCGCGCCGTACTGCGCCACCGTGCTGAGCAGGAACGCCAGCCCCGGCGAGCTGGTGGCGGCCCCCGGCAGGACGAGCAGGTCGCGGTACGCCGGCTCGGTGAGGTCGTCGAGGGTGGCCGGCGGGTCGAGTCGGCGCTTGACGAACCACGTGGTGTCGACGTTGACGCAGACGTGTCCGACGTCGACGGGTGCCAGCCGCGCGCCGTCGCCGGGCAGCGCGTAGGTCTGCGCCCCCGGCGGCAGCTCCACGTCGAGCGGCGCGAAGACCCCGTCCTCGATCGCGCGGGAGGCGAAGGTGTTGTCGACCCCGAAGGCGACGTCGCCGGTCGGCGACTCCTTGGTGAGCACCAGCTTGTTGGTCAGGGTGCCGGCGTCGCCGCTGGGTCGGGTGGTGAGCCGGTAGCCGCTCTCCTCCTCGAAGCGCGCGAGCACCTCGTCGGGCAGGGCGAAGGAGTCGTGGGTGACCAGCACGACCTCCTGCGAGCTCCCCGCCGCATCGCCTCCCTCGTCGCCGCCGCCGAGCACCGAGCACCCGGCGAGCAGGGCACTAGCGAGGACGACGGCCCCCCACCGCAGCGGCCCCCTGGTGACGGATCTGGTCGGTCGTCGGCACGCACGCTCGCTGATCATCGGACTCCCTTCGCCGGTGCTAACCGGAGCAGGTTCGGAGGGTCTGCGGCTGTTCCGCACTCTCAGCACGCACGAGCGTGCTCCCCTGTCATCGAAGGCCCACCCTACGCCCCCACCGCCGGGTGCCGGCTACCTCGTGAGCGCCACCTCGCGCTGTCCGCCGGCGAGCTTCTCGGGGCTGCGCACCAGGTAGAGCCCGCTCACCAGGCCGTCCTCGACGAGCATCGAGGCGACCAGCGTGACCCGGCCGTGCTCGATCACGCGCAGCGCCGGAGCGCCGTTGTAGTCACACACGTCGACCTGGACACCGTCGCCGCCCAGCCCGCGGGCGATGACCGCGGCCAGGAACCGGAGCACCTTGTCGCGCCCGGTGATCGGCCGCAGCGCGGCGCTGACCAGACCGCCCCCGTCGGTGAGCAGCACGACGTCGGGCGCGAGCACGTCCATCAGCCCCTGGAGGTCGCCGGTGGCGGTCGCCGCCAGGAACCGCTCCACCACGGCGTCGCGCCGGGTCGGGTCCACCCGCTCGCGGGGGCGGCGGGCCTGCACGTGGGCGCGCGCCCGGTGCGCCACCTGTCGCACGGCCGCCGGCGTCCGGTCCACGGCCGCGGCGATCTCGTCGTACTCCAGGGCGAAGACCTCGCGCAGCACGAACACCGCCCGCTCGACCGGGCCCAGCGTCTCCAGCACGAGCAGCATCGCCGTCGAGACGCCGTCGGCGAGCTCGACGTCCTCAGCCACGTCCGGCGCGGTCAGCAGCGGCTCGGGCAGCCACGGCCCGACGTAGCTCTCGCGGAGTCGCCGCAGCGTGCGCAGCCGGTTGAGCGCGAGCCGGGTGGCGATCCGCACCAGGTAGGCGCGCGGCTCGCGGACCTCGGCCGGGTCGACCTCGACCCACCGCAGCCAGGTCTCCTGGATCACGTCCTCGGCGTCGGCCGCCGAGCCGAGCATCTCGTAGGCCACCGTGAACAGCAGGTTGCGATGCGCGACGAACTCGTCGGTGGCGGTCACACCCGCCATCATCACTCGCGCGCGGAGGCGAGGTCGACGAGCGGGAGCTCGCAGACGTCGGAGAACCCCTGGCTGGCCAGTCCCATCGCGCTGTTGAAGCGCGAGCGCTCGTTCTCGACCGCGACCATCAGCGTCAGCTCGACGACGGCCTGGGTGCCGAGCCGCCCGGACAGCGCGGTGACCATCTCGTCGGTGACGGTGGGCGGGGTCAGCGTCATCGCCTCGGCGTAGGCCATCACGTCGCGCTCGAGGTCGGTGAACACCTCGGACTCGCGCCAGCGGGGCACCTCCCGGACCTTCGCCTCGTCGAGCCCCTCGTCGTGGGCCAGGAAGTAGCCGAAGTCCAGGCACCACGAGCACCCGATCGTCGCCGCCGAGGAGAGCAGCGCGAAGGACTTCAGGTGCGGGTCGAGCCGGTCGAGCCGGGCGACCCTGCCCTCCAGCGCCAGCACCGCGCGCAGCGCCGGGCGGTGGTGCCAGAGCACCAGGAGGTTGTCGGGCACCTTGCCCCAGGTACGGCGTGCGTAGGCGCTCACCGCGCGGGCGACGGGGCCGGTCATCGTGGCCGGTGGGATGCGGAAGCTGCTGGTCATCGGATCCTCCTGGGTCTCGCCCCGGCCGCCGGTGGGCCGGTCCTGCACGTGAGACACCGGCCGGCGCCGATCTGTGACAGCCCCGCGTGACCCAGCCGCGCGTGACCTAGCCGCGCGCCGCGGCGCTGGCCCTACATTTGCCCCATGCCCCACCATCTGGCCCCCCGCGCCGACCGTCCGAGCCTGCGCCACGAGCTGCTCGCCCACGTCGTGCCCCGGCTCCGCGGCTCGCGCGAGCTGGACTCGGAGGAGGCCGAGCGGGCGCGGATCGAGCGCTGGCACACGGGGCTGGACCACTCGCTGCCCACCGGCGCGGTCCCCCGCTTCGACCGGCGGTTCATGGTCCTCGTCGAGCAGATCGCGCACGGGGACGGCCCCGGCTTCACGTCGTACTCGCTGTCGCGGCGCGGGTCGCGCCCCTCGCGCACCGTGCTCTACCTGCACGGGGGCGGCTACGTCGCGCCGATCGACCCCTTCCACACCCGCTATGCCGCGCGTCTGGCCGTCGGGCTCGACGCGCGCGTCGTGCTGCCCGACTACCCGCTGGCACCGGAGCACACCTGGCGCGACTCCCACGACGCGCTGGTCGCCCTGGCCGAGCGGCTGCTCTCGGGAGGCGGGGAGGTGATCCTGGCCGGGGACTCCGCGGGCGGGGGTCTCGCGCTGGCGCTGGCGCAGAGCCTGCGGGACCGGGCCCGGGCGACCGGTGCGCGCCAGCCCGACCGGCTGCTGCTGATCTCGCCGTGGGTCGACCTGACCGCGAGCGCCCCGGACACCGAGGCGTTCAGCACCCGCGACACGTGGCTCTTCCTGGGCAAGCTGCGCGCCTACGCCCGGTGGTGGGCCGGCTGCGCCGAGGACCTCGCCCGCCCCGAGGTCAGCCCGGGCCTCGGCGAGCTGGACGGGCTTCCGCCGGCGCTGATGCTGTGCGGCAGCCGCGACACGCTCGCACCGGCCTGTCGCCAGCTGGCCGACCGGGCGATCACCTCGACGTGGGACCTGACCTACCTCGAGCGGCCGGAGCTGATCCACGTCTTCCCGCTGCTGCCGGGCGTGCCCGAGGCGGCCCAGGCGTGGCGGGTCACCCGGGACTTCCTGCTGCACGGACCGGCCCCGCGGTGAGGGGCATCCGGACGCTCGCCTTCGACGACCTCGACGCCCGTACGGCGTACCAGGTGTGGCGGCTGCGCCAGGAGGTGTTCATCGTCGAGCAGGAGTGCCCCTACCTCGACCTGGACGGTCGGGACCTGGAGCCGGCGACCCGGCACGTGCTGCTCGAGGAGGACGCGACGCTGCTCGGCTACCTGCGCGTCCTCGACGACGGCCCGCACCTGCGGATCGGGCGGGTGCTGCTGCGCCGTGAGGCCCGCGGGCGTGGGCTGGCCGATGCGCTGATGGACGCCGCGCTGCAGCTCGCCGACGCCCGGACGGTGCGTCTGGAGGCGCAGAGCCCGCTGCGTGCCTGGTACGAGTCGCACGGGTTCGTCGTGGACGGCGCGGAGTACGAGGAGGACGCGATCCCCCACCTGCCGATGGTGCGGGCGGGGGCTCAGCCCACGCCGGGCGCCGCGGCCGACGGGGCGTAGACGAACCCGGCCTCGGAGCCTGACCGGCTCAGCTCGCCGCGCGCGACCAGCAGCTCGAGGTGCGCCTTGGTCTCCAGCGTCGCGAGCGCGCCGTTGAAGGCGTCGAGGGTGTCGAAGCGGTGCTCGTGGCGCGTCCACGGCAGCTCCCCGGCGACCTGCCAGGCCGTGCTGCCGGCCGGGGCGACGCCGGCTCGGCACAGGTCGAGGCGCTCGTCGTGGTGGGCGGCGAGCTCGTCCACGCGGGTGTGCACGGAGTCGGCGACCGGGCCGTGCGCCGGCAGCAGCCGGGCGTCCGGGAGCGCGCGCACCTTGGCCAGCGAGGCCAGGAAGTCACCCAGCGGCTGAGCGGCGAGCACCGGCTCGAAGCCGATCGAGGGCGTGATCGTGGGGAGCACGTGGTCGCCGGAGAAGAGCAGCTGCGCGGTCTGGTCGGCGAAGACGAAGTGCCCCTGGGTGTGGCCGGGCGTGGAGATCGCCTGCAGGGTGCGCGAGCCGACGTCGATGGGGTGGTCGTCCTCCAGCCAGGCGTCCGGGTAGCCCCACAGGTCGAGCTCGGGGCTGCTCTTGTCGAAGGCCTGCCACTGCTCCACCAGGTCATGGGCGCCGGCGTCGCGCAGCATCTGCAGGTGCGGGTTCTCGTCGAGGTCCCCGGGGTCATGGATCAGGTCGAGCGTCGGCTTGTCGCCGAGGCCGAGGCTGACGTGGGCCCCGAACTCCCTGCTGATCGTCGAGGCCTGGGTGTAGTGGTCGCGGTGCACGTGGGTGACCAGGAAGCGGGTGATGTCCCGCACGCCGTGGCCGATCTCGGCCAGCGACTTCTCCAGCAGCGTCCGGGAGACCTCGATCGCCCAGCCGCCGTCGATCAGGGTCAGCCCGCGGTCGGTCTCGAGCACGTAGACGTTGACCGCGCGCAGCCCGTCCATCGGCAGCGGGAGCGGGACCCGGTAGACCCCGGGGGCCACGGGCCAAGCACCCGGCTCGGTCCAGTGCTGCCCCGAGTCCGGGGAGATCGCGTGCTTGGTGGGGACACTCACCTTCCGGACTCTAGGCCCGATCCCCCAGCCCAGCCGCCCCCGTGCCGATCTCCGGGAGTCCCGGCCCGCCCGCGCCCCGCGCCCCGCCCCGCGGCCCCCCGCCCCGCGCCCCGCGGCCCCCGCCGGCTTGTAACGCGGGGTTATGCCTTCCACCACAGCGAAATAACGCTGGGGTAGTGGACATAACCCCGCGTTACAGCCGGACGGGGGCCGTACGGCGGCCGGACGGGGGCGGTACGGCGGCCGGGCGGCGGCCGTACGGCGGGGGCGCCGGGGGCGGGCGGGGCGGGGGTGGGGTGGCGCGGCTAGGCTCGCGGCAACCGTTGGAAGGACGCTCATGAGCACCGAGGAAGAAGCGACCCTCAGCGTCGCCGCACAGCTGATCAACGACCCCGAGATGCACCACGTCGCCACCGTGGGCGGCGCCCAGCCCGGCATCGTCCTGGAGCTGGTCGACCAGGCTCACGACCCCCAGCCGCAGGACGACGAGTGGGACCTCGACCCCACCGCGGACCTGGCCCTGAAGATCACCATGGGCGGCGTCGACCCGGTGGTGGCCGCTCAGCTCCTGCGCATCGCCGCGGAGTTCCTGGACGAGGCCACGATCGAGCACGACGAGGGACACGAGCAGCACTAGGCACGCCCCCAGGTCGGGCTAGGCGCTATCGGCGGCGCCCGGGCACGCCGGGCAGTTCCCGAACAGCTCGAGGGTGTGGCTCACGTCGCTGAAGCCGTGGGCGTCGGCCGTCGTGCTGGCCCAGCGTTCGACCGCCGGCCCCTCCACCTCGACGGTGCGTCCGCACACGCGGCACACCAGGTGGTGGTGATGGGTGGAGCTGCAGCGGCGATAGACGGCCTCACCACCGGCCGTGCGCAGCACGTCGACCTCGCCGACGTCCACCAGGGACTGCAGGGCCCGGTAGACCGTGGCCAGCCCCACCCGGTCCCCGGTGCGGCGCAGGGCGTCGTGGATGTCCTGGGCGCTGCGGAAGTCCTCCGAGGCCTGCAGCTCGGCCACCACGGCGCGTCGCTGCCGTGTCGACTTGGCGATGGCGGGTACGTCGTCCAGGTCGCGATTGCTCACCGGGTCAACCTACTCGCGCCGAGCGGCGCGGGGTGGGGCTACCGTGACACGCGATCAGCGATGTTCTAGGTTGACAATGAGAACGATTATCGAACAGAGGAGACCAACCATGAACCGCACCGACCTCCGCAACGCCGTGGCGGAGTCCACCGGGCTCACCAACGCCCAGGCCGACAGCGTCATCGGCGCCGTCCTGGACACCATCGGCGAGCGCCTGGCCGCGGGCGAGAGCGTCAGCCTCGCCGGCTTCGGCAACTTCGAGATCCGCGAGCGGGCCGCTCGCTCGGGCCGCAACCCGCAGACGGGTGAGCCCCTGGAGATCGCCGCCAGCGTCGCGCCCGCCTTCAAGCCGGCCGCCGCGCTGAAGCGTCGCGTCTCCGAGGGCCAGTCCCCCAGCTGAGCTGAGCCGACTCCAGCCGCTCGCTCTCCACGGTGGTACGTCCACCGCGGGAGCGAGCGGCTGAGTCGGAGCCAGGTCGTGGCTCAGCCCACGACGAGGTCGCGGAGCGCGCCACCCTCCGCACCACCCTCCGCGCCTCCCCCGTCCGAGCCAGCCCTGTCAGGGACCGTGCCGTCGGACAGGACCGGCCGTACGCCGCCGGACGCGGTGACCCAGCCGAGGCCGGGCTCGAAGCGCCGGATCACCCGCGCCGGCGAGCCGCCGACGATCGCGTTGTCGGCCACCTCGCCACGCACCACCGACCCGGCGGCCACCACGGCGTTGCGCCCGATCGTCGTACCCGGCAGCAGGATCGCGCCGTGACCGATCCAGGAGCCCGAGCCGACGACCACCGGCTGGTGGGTGCCGAACTGCCGGCCGATCGGCACGTCGAGGCGCTGGTAGCCGTGGCTGGCGTCGGAGACGAAGACGTCCTGCCCGCACCACACGTCGTCCCCGATCACGATCGACTCGTGGGCGGTCAGGCTGGTGCGCGCGCCGATCACGCACCGATCCCCGATCACCAGGCCCCGGGCCGGCATCCGGGTGTCGAGCGGCCCGTACCCGACCGAGAGGGTGACCTGGCGCCCGATCAGGGTGTGGGCGCCGATGTGGATCGACTCCTCCCCCATCAGCGTGGCGCTCGGGAAGCCGATGCAGCTGCCCGCGCCCAGGGCACCGAAGGCGTCGCCCGCGCGGGTGCCCGGGACGATCTCGCCGGAGCGCTCCGCCCAGCGCCAGGCGGCGAGCAGGGCGCGGTTGATCCATCTCTTGGAGGGGGTCACATCCGCCGAGGGTAGTGAACCCGTGACGCCGGACCGTACGGCGTCCGCCGGCTCAGCGCCCGGCGGCACCCAGGAAGACCCGCAGCGCGGAGACGAACGCCTCCGGCTGCTCGGAGTGCACCCAGTGTCCGGCCCCCTTGATGGTCACCTCCGTGGTGCGCGGGAAGAGCCGGCGCATGGTGGCGGCGTGCTCGGGCTGGATGTAGCGCGACCGTTCGCCTCCCATCCACAGGGTGGGGTGGTCGAACGTGGCGCCGACCTCGGGGAACCCCCCGATCGCGGGCAGCTCGCGGCGCAGCAGGGCGAGGTTGGCCTGCCAGTGGAATCCCTCGCGCCCCGAGCGCAGGTTCTGCAGCAGGAAGCCGCGGACCACGGCGTCGTCGATCGGGGCGGCCAGCCGCTCGTCGGCGTCCGCGCGGCGCTCCAGGCTGCCCAGGTCGAGCGCGGCGAGGCTGTCGAGGAGGTGCTCGAACTCGCCGGCGCCCTCGGAGACGACCGGGGAGATGTCGACCACGACCAGGCGGGCGACCAGCTCGGGGTGGCGCAGCGCCAGCACCATCGCCACCTTCCCGCCCAGCGAGTGACCGACCAGGTGGACCGGGCCGTCGGCGGCGAACCCCCGGCGCAGCTCCTCGGCGACCAGGTCGGCCATCAGCTCGTAGCTGAACTCCTCGGTCCACGACGAGCGGCCGTGGTTGGGCAGGTCCACCAGCAGCGAGCGGTACTCCGGCTGCAGCGCCTTGGCGATCTGGGTGAAGTTCCGGCCCTGCCCGAACAGGCCGTGCAGGAAGGCGACGCGGGCGCCGCCGTCACCGACCTGCGTGGTGTGCAGCGGCACCGCGTCCTGGGGAGACGGGGCGTGGGCGGAGGGGCCGGTGGGCGGAGCAGGCTGCGCGGAGGTCACGGGGCCAGCCTAGGCAGTGCGCGGCAGGCGCCTGCTCAGGACTCCTCGAGCACCTGCTGGGCGATCCGGAAGGCGGTGTTGGCGTCGGGGACCCCGCAGTAGATCGCGGTCTGCAGCAGCACCTCCTTGATCTCCTCGACGCTCAGCCCGTTGGTCAGCGCGGCCCGCACGTGCATGGCCAGCTCCTCGTGGTGGCCCCGGGCGACGAGCGCGGTCAGCGTCACCATCGAGCGCGAGCGCCGGTCGAGGCCGGGCCGGGTCCACACGCTGCCCCAGGCGTACTCGGTGATCAGCTCCTGGAAGTCGCGGGTGAGGTCGGTGGTGCGGGCCACCGCCCGGTCCACGTGCGCGTCGCCGAGCACCTCCCGGCGCACCTGCATCCCGGCGGCCCGGACCTCCGCGACGCTCATCACGTCCCGGCTCGGGCCGAAGACGTGCTCGCGGATCAGCCGCGCGACCGCCTCGGGGGCCTCGGCCGGCGCCAGGTGCGCGACGCCGTCGAGGACCACCAGCCGCCCGTCGCGCACGCCGTCGGCGATCTCGCGCAGGTTGGCCGGCGGCGTGGCGACGTCCCCGGCCCCGGCGACGGCGAGCACCGGCGCGGCGATCTCGCCCAGCCGGCCGCGTACGTCGAAGGCGCCCAGCGCGCCGCAGACCGCGGCGTACCCCTCGTCCTCGACCTCGGTGAGCGCGTTCAGCAGCGCGGAGCCGCGATCGGGCGCACGCTCCAGGAATCCAGGCGCGAACCAGCGCTCGGCGGAGCCGGCGACCATCGAGGCGGTGCCGGCGCGGCGTACCGCCTCGGCCCGCTCGGCCCACCCCTCCGGCTCGCCGACCTTGGCGCCGGTGCACAGCAGGGTGGCCGACTCCACCCGCGCCGGGGCGTCGAGGAGCAGTTGCAGGCCGACCGCTCCGCCCACGGAGTCCCCGGCGTAGTGGAAGCTCGGGGGCTGGATCCCCTGACCGATGGTGTTCACCAGGTCCAGCACCCCGGCGGCCAGGCCGGCGACGCTGACCGGTCCCTCCACCGCGACCCGGTTGGTGCCGTGCCCGGGCAGGTCCCAGCCGATCACCTGGAAGTCGTCGGCGAGCAGCGCGGCGGCCTCGGCCCACAGGGTGCTCGCGGTGGTGCCGAGCGAGGGGCCGAGCACCAGCAGCGGCAGGTCGGGTCGCCCGCCGAGGCGGACGGCGGTCAGGGCGGTCATGGGTTCCTCCGGCGGGGGTCGGGCTGGCTCGGGTGGGACTGGTGGTCTCTGGCACGCTCGAGCACCTCGCCGACGAGGTCGTCGGCGGCGCCGAGGTAGTCGCCGATCGGCTCCCGGCCGGCGAGGGCGGCCATGCTCCGGTGCTCGGCGTGCAGGTCGGCCGCGGCCGCGGCCGCCGTGGCCCGCATCCGGTCCGGGTGCACGCGCAGCCGCCCCAGCAGGACCGTGGCCTGCTCGGCCGCGACGACGGTACGGCGGGCGAGGACGCCGAGCGCGTCCCACTCGGCGTGCCAGCCACCGAGGGCCCGCTCGTCGACCTGGTCGGCGGCGGCCAGGTGCAGCGTGGCGCCCAGCGGCGGCGCGGCCAGGGCGGCGCGGCGCAGCAGCACCGACAGCACCGGGTTCTGCTTGTGCGGCATCGTCGAGGAGCCGCCGGCCTCGTCCTCCGACAGCTCGCCGATCTCCGGGCGCGAGAGCACCAGGACGTCGTTGGCCAGCCGCCCCCAGGCGTCGGTGCAGGCCACCAGTGCGTCCCCGGCGCGGGTCACCGGGCGGCGGGTGGTGTGCCACGGTGCGGCCGGGGCCAGCCCGAGCAGCGTCGCCAGGCGCTGCCGCGCGGCGCGGGGGTCGACGCCGAGCTCGACGGCGGCGGCCATCGTCGCGGCCGCGCCGCCCAGCTGGACGGGGAAGGTGAGCCCGGCCAGGTCGTCGTCGGCGTCGAGCAGCCCGGTGAGCCAGGTGGCCGCCTTGAGCCCGAAGGTGGTGGGCACGGCGTGCTGGGTCAGCGTGCGGGCGGCCATCGGGGTGGCGCGGTGCTCCTCGGCGAGCACGGCCAGGGCGCCCACCTGCGCGCGCACCTCGGCCCGCACCCGCCGGACGCTCTCGCGCAGCATCAGCACCAGCGCGGTGTCGACCACGTCCTGGCTGGTCAGCCCGCGATGCACCGCCGCCTCGCCGGAGCGCTCACGCAGCAGGCGGACGAGCCCGAGCACGGGGTTGCCGGCCGCCTCCGCGTCCCCGGAGATCCGGTCGAGGTCGTCCGCGCCGACCAGGCCGGTGAGCTCGCGCGGGCAGCCGAGCACGTCGAGCCAGGCCTGCTCGACCGCGACCATCGCCGCGAGGAAGCCGTCCTGGCTGAACGGGCCGGCCCCGGACGCGTCACCGGCACGCTCGGCGCCCGGCCAGAAGAGATCACCCACGGGGCTCAGTGTGCCGGGTCGGCCAGGAAGACGGTCTCCCCCTCGCCCTGCAGCCGCACGTCGAAGACGTAGCCGCGCTCGTCGCGTCGCGCGAGCAGGGTGGCGCGCCGGGCGGGGTCGACGCCCGCCAGGAACGGGTCCGCGTCCACCTGCGGCCCGGGCAGGTAGCAGCGGGTCAGCAGCCGGTGCAGCAGTCCGCGGGCGAAGACCGCCACCGCGACGTACGGCGCACGCCCCTCGGCCAGCGGCCCGGGCTCCAGCGTGGTGAACGTGTAGCGCCCGGCCCGGTCGGTCGAGGCGCGCCCGAACCCGGTGAAGGTGTGCCCGTCGCGGCGCAGCGAGCCCGGCTCGCGCACCACGTTGCCGGCCGGGTCGGGCTGCCAGATCTCCAGCAGCGCGTCGGGCACCGGGTCGCCGGCGCCGTCCAGGACGAGCCCGGTCAGCCGCACCGACCCGGGCGAGCCGGGCGGCACCAGGTCGCGGTCGTGGTCGTAGGGCAGGGCGTAGTGGAAGAACGGCCCGACGGTCTGGCCGGGGGTGGGCTGCAGCGGCTCGCTCACTGGTGGTCCTCCTGCTCCAGGGGGGTGGCCGCGCTGCCGGTGAGCACGATGTCCCAGCGGTAGCCGGTGGACCGCTCGGGTCGGGTCACCTCGTGGTCGTAGGTGGCGACCAGCCGGGCGCGCGCCCGCGGGTCCACGATCGACTGGTAGATCGGGTCGAGGGCGAAGAGCGGGTCGCCGGGGAAGTACATCTGGGTGACCAGCCGCTGGGTGAACTCGGTGCCGAACAGCGAGAAGTGGATGTGCGCCGGGCGCCACGCGTTGCGGTGGTTGCGCCACGGGTAGGGGCCGGGCTTGATCGTGGTGAAGGCGTAGCGGCCCTCGTCGTCGGTCAGGCAGCGCCCGACGCCGGTGAAGTGCGGGTCCAGCGGTGCCGGGTGCTGGTCGCGCTTGTGCACGTAGCGCCCGGCCGAGTTGGCCTGCCAGACCTCCACGAGCTGGCGGCGCACCGGGCGCCCGTCGCCGTCCAGCACGCGGCCGGTGACGACGAGCTTCTCGCCCAGCGGCTCCCCGCCGTCCTGGATGGTCAGGTCGGCCTCGAGCGGGTCGACGTCGCGCTCACCGAAGACCGGCGACCAGCGCTCGATGCCCTCGGGGTCGGGGTGGTGCAGGCTCTTGGTGGGGTGGCGCAGGATGCTCGAGCGGTACGGCGGGTAGTCCAGGCGCGGCTGGGTCTCGCCGGCGCCGTCCGGGCCGCCCGCGGCCTGGTAGGCGGCGGTGACCGCCTCCATCTCGGCGCTGACCTCACGCTGGCTGCTGGCCGCGGCGTCGGAGTCCGCCACGGACGGTGCGGTGCTGCTCATGGGCGTCCCTTCGAGGTGGTGGGCCAGCCGGTGTAGCCCTCGGCGAGGTAGGTGGCGCCGGCGCTCGAGGCACTCAGCGAGGCGAGCTCGCCGACCTGGCGCCGTACGTCGAAGTCGGAGGCGTCCGGCAGGCGGTGGAGCATCGTGGTCATCCAGTAGGAGAAGTGCTGGGCGCGCCAGACCCGGTCCAGCGCCCGCTCGGTGTAGTCGTCGAGGCTCGAGGGATCGCCGCCGCGCACGGCGCGCTCGAGCTCCTCGGCGAGCACCCGTACGTCGGCCAGCGCCAGGTTGAGGCCCTTGGCGCCGGTGGGCGGGACGGTGTGCGCGGCGTCGCCGGCGAGCAGCATCCGCCCGTAGCGCATCGGCTCCTGCACGAAGGAGCGGAACGGCAGCACCGTGCGCGAGGTGATCGGGCCCTCCTTCAGGGTGTGGCCGTTGGCGCCCACCCGGGCCTGCAGCTCCGCCCAGATCCGGTCGTCGGACCAGGCGTCGGCGTCGGTGTCGGGGTCGCACTGGAAGTACATCCGCTGCAGGGTCTCGGTGCGCTGGCTGATCAGCGCGAACCCCCGCTCGGAGTGGTTGTAGATCAGCTCCGGCGCGCTCGGCGGGGCCTCGGCGAGGATCCCGAACCAGGCGAACGGGTACTCGCGCTGGTACTGGCGGCGCTGGTCGGCAGGCACCTGGCGCCGGCAGGTGCTGCGCGACCCGTCGGCGCCGACCAGGTGGTCGCAGCTCACCTGGTGGAGCACCCCGTCGGCGTCGGTGAAGCGCAGCAGCGCCCGCTCGGCGCGCAGGTCGTCGACCTCCACGTCGCGCACCCCGAAGCGGACGTCGCCGCCGTCGCGGGCGCGGGCGTCGGCGAGGTCGATGAAGACGTCGGTCTGCGGATAGAGGTACGTCGAGGCGCCGACCAGCGCCTGGAAGTCGACGCGGTGGCTGCGCCCGCCGTAGGCCAGCTCGATGCCGTGGTGCTCGACCCCGTCGCGCAGCACCCGGTCGGACACGCCGCTGTCGACCAGCAGCCGGGCGCTGGCGTGCTCGAGGATGCCGGCGCGATGGGTCTGCTCGATCTCGGTGCGGGTGCGGATGTCGATGGCGAGGGAGGTGATGCCGGCCCGGTCGAGCAGGTGCGAGAGCAGCAGCCCCGCGGGTCCTGCGCCGACGATGGCGACGGGGACGTGCTGGGTCGTGGGCATGGGGTGGACCCTCACCCGGCGGGCCCGCCGCGCGCCACCCCCGACTTCCGCCCAGCGGAAGCCCGGCCAGGCCGGGGCGTGCGCGCGCTCACGCGGGGATCGGCGGGCCGACGACCTCCAACCCGTAGCGCGGAGCGACCTCCGCCCACCTCGGGATCTCGACCTCGGGCGTCAGGGCGTCGGCCCCGGGCAGCCGGTGCTCGGCCGCCGGCAGCCCCACCTCGTCGTACAGCCCGAGGAGGCCGGCCGGGAGCGTCAGCGCCAGCAGGCGGGCGGGGGTGTCTCCCCGGATCCGGAACGCGTGCGGCAGACCGAGCGGCAGGAAGATGAAGCAGCCGTCGTAGAGCTCGAAGAGCTCCTCGCCCGCCTGGTAGCTCATACGGCCCTCGATCAGCAGGAACGCCTCCGCCTCCCGGGTGTGGCGATGCAGCGGGGTGGCGATGCCCGGCGGCTGGGTCACCATCGCCGCCCCCAGCGAGCCGTCGCCGTCCTCGGACTCGAGGAGGTGCTCGAAGAGCGATCCCATCGCCCAGGTCGCGCGGCCTCGTCCCGGCTCCGCCATCACCGCACGGGGGGCTGTCTGCGTCATCGGAACCACATCCTCGACGAATTCATCCGAACCTGATTCGGATCGAACTACGCTAGGACGCATGTCTGCCCCGGTCAAGGCCCGCCCCTACCGCGGCGAGGGACGGCGCGCGGCCGCGGCCCTCCGCCGTCGTACGGTGATCGAGGCCGCGCTGGAGCTGTTCGGCGAGCAGGGCTACGCGCGCACCTCGGTCGCGCAGGTGGCCGAGCGTGCCGGTGTCGCGGTGGACACCGTCTACGCCTCCGTCGGCCGCAAGCCCGAGCTGTTGCTCGCGGCCCACGACCTGGCGCTCGGCGAGCGTGCCGTCGACGACGAGGGGGCGCCGGTGCCCGCGCTGCAGCGCCGCTACGTCGCGGAGGTACGCGCCGCTCCCGGGGCGCGCGCGAAGATCGCGACGTACGCCGAGGCGCTCGGGCGCCTGCTCCCCCGCACCGCGCCACTGCTCGAGGCCCTGCGTGAGGCCGGCACCGAGGACGACGCGTGCCGCACCGTCTGGGAGGCCGTCGAGGAGCGCCGAGCCTCCAACATGCGCCTGCTCGCCGCCGACCTGCGCGCCACCGGGGAGCTACGCGCGGACCTCGACGACGACGCGGTCGCCGACCTGGTGTGGTCGATGAACGGCGCCGCCTACTACCTGTCGCTGGCCCGGGCCGGCCGGGGCGGGGCGCGCTACGCCGAGCTGGTCCGCGACGTGTGGACGCGGACCCTGCTGGCGTGAGCACCCGGGGCGGCGGGCCCGGCGACGACGAAGGCCCGCCCTCGCTGGCGAGGACGGGCCCGTCGTGAGCTCCGCTGGCGACCGTGGGCCGCCGTCCGGAGCCGCCTGTCAGAATCGAACTGACGACCTAATCATTACGAGTGATTCGCTCTACCGACTGAGCTAAGGCGGCGTGCCGACCGGGTGGTATCCGAAGACCTGTCCGGGCAACGCGAGGAAGTATAGGGACTCCGCGTCGGCGGAGTGAAACCGAGGGGTCAGGCGGCGTGCGCCGACGGCTGCTCCTCGCGGGCGGGAGCCGCCGGAGCCCAGTCGAGCGGCGCCCGCTGCTCAGCGCCGCACCAGCACCTGAAGCTCACCTCGACGCCGCCCTGCGCACCCTCGAAGGCGCCGGTGAACTGGGAGGGGAAGATCAGCTGGCGCTTGGCGCAGGCGGTGCAGACGTGGACGAGCATGGGCATGGCCTCTCGGGGACGGGCAGGGAGCTACACACCAATCCTCGGCCGTCCCGACCCATAGGGCTAGTCTCATTTTCCTTCATAAGTCATAGGCTTGACCTATGTTGTCGCTGCACCAGCTGACCTGCTTCCTCGCCGCCTACGAGCACGGGTCGCTGACGGCGGCGGCCGAGCACCTCGGCTACGCCCAGCCGTCGGTCTCCGAGCAGATCCGCGCCCTGGAGAAGTCGCTGGGCAGCGACCTGTTCGTGCGGGTCGGGCGCGGCGTGGTCCCGACCGCCGCGGGCGAGTCGCTGCGCCCGTACGCCGAGCGCGTACTCGCCGCCGCCGACGACGCCCGCCGCGCCGCCCAGGCCGTCACCACCCTGGAGACCGGCACGGTGCGGTTCGGGATGTTCGGCATCGCCCGGCTCTATGCCGGCGCCGGCCTGGTCGCCGACGTGCTGGCGCGCCACCCCGGGGTCCGCGTGGAGCTGATCGGGCAGAACTCCACCGACGTCCAGGACCAGCTGCGCCGGGGCCGGATCGAGGCGGCGATGATCGCCGTACCCACCGTGCAGGCCGAGGGGCTCCAGGTCACCCCGATCGCGCGCGACGAGCTGGTCTACATCAGTGCCGACCCCGAGCGGCTGCAGTCGCCGGTCACCGCCCACCGGCTGGCCCAGGCCTCGCTGGTGATGTCGGAGACCACCTGGCGCGCCACCGACTCCAACCGGCTGATCCTGCGCCGGATGCTGCACGAGACCGGTCGCAACCCGCAGACCCGGATCGAGGTCGAGGACGTGGAGACCGCGGTGGAGCTCGTAGGGATGGGGCTCGTCGACTCGGTCGTGCCGAAGGCCGCCGCCGAGCAGCTGCTGCCCCGGCTCGCGCCGTCCGCCGGGTGGGTCTCGCTGCGGCCGCGACAGTACGACACCCTCGCGATCGTGCACCGCGCCCACGCCACGCTGTCGCCCGCGGCGCGGCTGATGACCGAGCTCGCGACCCGGCGGATCCAGTCGCTGATCGAGCCGGTCACGCCGCGCTGAGCGCCGCCGCCTGGCTCGGTGAGCCGTCAGGGGCGCCGCGACACGCCGCAGAAATGGTCGAGGGAGTGACGGGTCGGCGGGCCTGGGGTGGGGCTGGGCTTGGGGTGGGGGCTGGGCTGGGGTGGGGGTGGGGGTGGGGTGGGTCAGCAGGTGAGGGGGGCCTGGGGGGTGACGCCGTCGAGGAGGTAGTCCTCGACGGCGTCGTTCACACAGGTGTTGCCCACGTTGTAGCCGGTGTGGCCGTCACCGTCGCGGCTGATCAGCACGCCCGACTCGAGCTGCTCGGCGAGCGCCTCGGCCCAGGCGTACGGCGTGGCGGGGTCGCGCGTGGTGCCGATCACCAGGATCGGCGGCGCTCCGGCGCCGGTGACCTCCGGTGCCGGCTCGGCGGCCTCGGCCTGGACGCCCTGGCAGGTGGTCAGCCCCCAGGCGAAGACCTCGCCGAACGTCGGCGACGCCTCGACGAACTCGTCGAGGTGCGCGGGCACCTCCTCGACCGGGATCGACCACGGGTCGTCGAGGCAGTTGATCGCGTAGTTGGCCTCCATGCTGTTGTCGGTGTAGCCGTCCTCGCCGCGCGAGCTGTACAGGTCGGAGAGCATCAGCAGCCCGGTCCCGTCGCGGTCGTCGATCGCCGACTCCAGCGCCTGGCTGAGCAGGAACCAGTAGTCGCGGTTGTAGAGGGGCGCGACGATGCCGTAGAACGCGTTGCCGGCCCCCAGCTCACGATCCCCCCGCGCTTCCATGGGCGAGTCGTCGACGCTGTCCATCAGGGTGTCGATCGCGGCCAGGCCGGCCCCGACCGTGTCGCCGAGGAAGCAGTCGCCGCCCTCGACGCAGTCCTCGACGTAGGCGCGCAGCGCCACCTCGAAGCCGCCGGCCTGCTCCAGAGCGAGCTGGCGGCTGGTGAGGGTGAGGTCCACGGCGCCGTCGAGCACGAGCCGGCCGGTCCGGGTGGGGAAGAGGTCCGCGTAGGTGGCGCCCAGCTTGGTGCCGTAGGAGGCTCCCAGGTAGCTGAGCCTCTCCTCGCCCAGCACCGCCCGGAGCACGTCCATGTCGCGGGCTGCCTCGACGGTCGTGACGTGGCCGGTCAGCTCGCCACTGTGCTCGGCGCAGCCCCGCCCGAATCCCTCCAGGGAGTCGGCGTACTGCCGCACCTCGGCGGGGTTGTCGGGATCGGGGTCGCCGGCCACGTAGTTGTCGAGCTCCTCGTCGCTGAGGCAGTCGATCGCGTCGCTGTCCCCGGTGCCGCGCGGGTCGAAGCCGACGATGTCGAAGCGCGCGAGCAGAGGCCGGCCGAAGACCAGCTCCGCGGAGGCCGCGTACTGGGTGCCGGGCGCGCCCGGCCCGCCGGGGTTGACCACCAGCGAGCCGACCCGCTGCGAGGGCTCCTGCGCGGCCACCTTGAGCAGCGCGATCTCGATGCGCTCACCGTCGGGCTCGGCGTAGTCGAGCGGCACCTCCATCCGGGCGCACTCGAAGTCCCCGCGGCACGGCTCCCAGGAGACCACCTGGGAGTAGAACGGCTCGAGGGCGGGCTCCGGGGCGTCGGTGGAGCCCGGGGCGACGCTGCGCACGACCGACGGCACCTGCTCCCGGGGCCCCACGGAGTTGACGCCGTCGTCGGAGAGGACGACTCCCAGACCGATGCCCAGCACCGTCGCGGTGAGCACGCCCATCGCCACGATCACCACCACCAGGGCTGCGACCCGGCCTCGGCCGGAGCCGGCCGAGGGCGCGCCGACCGGACCCGTCCCCGTCACCCGCGTGCCCTCAGGCCGCGTCGAGCGTGAGCGAGTCGCCCGGCACCAGCTGCGTCGACTCGGTGTTCTGGTTCACGGGCTGGTCCTCCATGTCGGTCTCGTCGTCACGGACGACGCCGATGATCAACATGATGCCCAGCACGAGCAGGATTCCGACCACCACACCTGCCACGGCAAGGTATTTCCGATTCATGCGCGACTCCTCTCCGGGACCTTCAGGGCGACCATCATCGACTCCAGCGACAGCATGACAGGCACGTTGAACTCGAGCATCTGGCGTCGGGCCTCGAAGATCGCATCGATGCGACGCAGGTTGAGCTCGGGGGTCGAGGAGCGGACGATCTGCTCGATCTCGGTGCGCAGCTCCTCGTTGACCAGCGTCCCCGGCGCCCCGGTGGCCAGCGCGAGAGCGTCGCGGTAGACCGACGCGAGGTCCATCAGGCCCCGGTCGACCACGTCCAGGACCCGCCGCTTGGCGCGGGTCTTCTGGGCCTTCTCCAGCTGGCTGAGAGCGGGGGCGTACTCGCGGGGGCGGCGACCGCGCTCCACCACGCCGTAGGAGCTGTCAAGGTCGGCGCGCTCACGGGCGTCGAGCTCGCTGGTGATGACCTCGGCCTCCTCCTTGGCCACGTCGTGCAGGTTGGCGGCCGCGGTCATGCACGCGCCGAGCGTGGTCAGCCGGGTCGGGATGCCCACGATCTCGCGGCGCCGGTTGCGGGTCGCCTCGTCGCGGGCCAGCGCCCGGGCCCGGCCGATGTGTCCCTGGCTGGCGCGGGCGGCGTACGCGGCGATGCCCTCGTGGACGCCCTCGGTGCGGACCAGGAACCCGGCCACCGCCTCGGCCGTGGGGGTGCTCAGCGTGACCAGCCGGCAGCGCGAGCGGATCGTCGGCAGGAGGTCCTCCACGGTGGGCGCGCACAGCATCCACACCGTGCGCTCGGTGGGCTCCTCGATGGCCTTGAGCAGGGCGTTGCAGGCGCGCTCGGTGAGCCGGTCGGCATCCTCGACGATCAGGATCTGCCAGCGCCGACCCACCGGTGCGAGCGCGCTGCTGCGGACCAGGTCGCGGATCTCGTCGACGCCGATCGAGAGCTTGTCGGTGCGCACCACGCCCACGTCGGCGTGGGAGCCGGCCAGCGTCGTGCGACAGGCGTGGCAGTGTCCGCAGCCGCCCGCCTCGCACTGCAGGGCCGCGGCGAAGGCGAGCGCTGCGTTGGAGCGCCCCGAGCCGGGTGGACCGGTGAAGAGCCACGCGTGGGTCATCCCCTGACCGGCCACGGCCGGCTGCAGCGCGTCGACGACCGCACGCTGCCCGACCAGGCCGTCCCACACGGTGCCGGCGGCGGGCAGGGCGACGCCTCCCGGCTGACTCACCGCTCCGCCTCACGGGCGGCGAGGGCGAGCAGGGGCCGCACCCGATCCCGGACCAGCGCCTCGATCTGCTCGCGCGGCTGCCGGGCGTCCACGACCAGGTAGTGCTCGGGGTCGGCCGCGGCCATCGCCAGGAACGCCTCGCGCACCCGACGGTGGAACTCCAACGACTGCCCCTCGATCCGGTCGCGGCCCTCGAAGCGTCCCAGGCCCTGCTCGGGCCGCAGGTCGAGCACCACGGTCAGGTGCGGGCGCAGGTCGCCGGTCGCCCAGCGCGCCACGCGCTCCACCTCGCGCACGTCCAGGGAGCGGCCGGCGCCCTGGTAGGCCAGCGTCGAGTCGACGTAGCGGTCGGTGATCACGACCCGGCCGGCGTCGAGCGCCGGCTGCACGACGGAGTCGACGTGCTCGGCCTTGTCCGCGGCGTAGAGGAGCGCCTCGGTGCGGTCGCAGAGGTGGCCGGTCGCCGGGTCGAGCACGATCTCGCGCAGCCGGCGCCCCACCTCGGTGTCACCGGGCTCGAACGTGAGCACGACGTCGAAGCCCTCGGCGCCCAGCCACTGCCCGAGGGCGCGCGACTGGGTGGACTTGCCCGCGCCGTCGCCCCCCTCGAAGCAGACGAAGACGCCGGACGCCGCGTAGCGCCCCGTCGTGGTGCTGTGCTCGCTCAGCGGAGTGCCTCTCGATGTCGGTGCCGCGGTGCCGGCCCGCGCGCTGTCGGGACCGACGCTACGAGACGGCACCGACACCCGGGCCGCGCGGCCCGGGGTCAGGACTTCTTGACGGTGGTCTTCTTGGCCGTCTTCGTGGTGCTCTTCTTGGCGGTGCTCTTCTTCGCGGTGGCCTTCTTCGCCGTGCTCTTCTTGGCGGTGCTCTTCTTCGCCGTGGTCTTCTTGGCCGACTTCTTCGCCGGCCCCTTGGCCCGTCGCTCCGCGAGCAGCTCGGCGGCCCGCTCGAGGGTCAGCTCCTCGATCGTGTCGTCCTTGCGCAGGGTGGCGTTGTACTCGCCGTCGGTGACGTACTCACCGAACCGGCCCGCCTTGACCACGATCGGCTGCTTGGAGACGGGGTCCTCCCCGAGCTCCTTGAGCGGCGGCGCGGCGGCGGCGCGGCCGCGCTGCTTGGGCTGGGCGTAGATCGCCAGGGCCTCGTCGAGGGTGATCGTGAACAGCTGGTCCTCGCTGGCCAGCGAGCGCGAGTCGGTGCCCTTCTTCAGGTAGGGCCCGTAGCGCCCGTTCTGGGCGGTGATCTCGACGCCCTCGGCGTCGGTGCCGACCACCCGGGGCAGGGAGAGCAGCTTGACCGCGTCGTCGAGGGTGACGGTGTCCAGCGACATCGTCTTGAACAGCGAGCCGGTGCGCGGCTTGGCCGACTTGGGGGCGTCCTCGGGCAGCAGCTCGGTGACGTAGGGCCCGAAGCGGCCGTTCTTCGCGACGACCACCAGGCCCGTCTCGGGGTGCCGGCCGAGCTCGATCTCCTCGCCGGCGGGGTTGGCCAGCAGCTCGCGGGCCTTCTCCAGCGTCAGCTCGTCGGGGGGCAGGTCGTCGGGGACGTTGGCGCGCACGGCGAACGGCGTGCCGTCCTCGTCGGGGCCCTCCAGGTAGGGGCCGTAGCGCCCGACCCGCAGGTGGATGCCGGTGTCCTCCTCGCCGCCGGGGCCGGGGACCGGGAAGGTCGCCAGCTCCTTGGCGTCGATGTCCCCGAGCTCGTTGACCAGCCGCTTCAGGCCGGCCACGTCGTCGGAGCCGTGGTAGAACTCGCCGAGCTCGGTGACCCGGTCCTTGCGGCCCGCGGCGATCTCGTCGAGGACGTCCTCCATGGTGGCGGTGAACTCGTAGGAGACCTGGCGGGGGAAGTGCTCCTCCAGCAGCCGGGTCACCGAGAAGGCCAGCCAGGCCGGGACCAGCGCGGTCCCCTTCTTGTAGACGTAGCCGCGGTTCAGGATCGTGCCGATGATCGAGGCGTACGTCGAGGGCCGGCCGATCTCGCGCTCCTCCAGCTCCTTGACCAGCGTGGCCTCGGTGTAGCGCGCGGGGGGCTTGGTCTCGTGGCCGCTGGCGCTGACCGACGCCGCGGAGACCGGCTCGCCCTCGACCAGGTTCGGCAGCCGGGCCTCCTGGTCGTCACGCGAGGCGGCCGCGTCGTCGGTGCCCTCGACGTAGGCCTTGAGGAACCCGTGGAAGGTGATCGTGCGCCCGCTGGCGGAGAACACCACGTCCTCGCCGGTGCTGGCGGTGCCGCCGAGGCGGATGGTCAGCGTGCTGCCCACCGCGTCCTTCATCTGGGAGGCGACGGTGCGCATCCAGATCAGCTCGTAGAGGCGGAACTGCTCGCCGCGCAGGCCCGTCTGGGCCGGGGTGCGGAAGGTGTCGCCCGAGGGCCGGATCGCCTCGTGCGCCTCCTGGGCGTTCTTGACCTTGGAGGCGTAGGTGCGCGGCGCGTCGGGCAGGTACTCCGCGCCGTACAGCTCGCGGACCTGCTCGCGGGCGGCCCCGACGGCGGCCTCCGAGATCGTGGTCGAGTCGGTACGCATGTAGGTGATGAAGCCGTTCTCGTACAGCCGCTGGGCGACCGACATGGTCACCGACGAGCTCATCCCGAGCTTGCGGCTGGCCTCCTGCTGGAGGGTGGTGGTGCGGAACGGCGCGTACGGCGAGCGCTTGTAGGGCTTGGACTCCACCGAGCGCACGGCGTAGGTGGCGTCCTGCAGCGCCGAGGCCAGCGCCTCGGCCCGCGGGCGGTCGAGGTGGACGACCTTGCCGTCGCTGGAGGCCTTGAGCAGGCCGTCGGGGCCGAAGTCGGAGCCGCGGGCGACCCGGGCGCCGTCGACGGAGTACAGCTTGGCGGGGAACATCCGCTGCTCGTGCTTGCTGCCGGCGTCGAAGGTGCCCTCGAGGTCCCAGTAGGAGGCGACGCGGAAGCGCATCCGCTCGCGCTCCTTGTCGACGACCAGACGGGTCGCGACCGACTGCACGCGTCCGGCCGAGAGCCCCGACATCACCTTCTTCCACAGCACCGGCGAGATCTCGTAGCCGTACAGGCGGTCCAGGATGCGGCGCGCCTCCTGGGCCTCGACGAGGTCCATGTCGAGCTCGCGCGGGTTCTCCGCCGCGGCGAGGATGGCCGGCTTGGTGATCTCGTGGAAGACCATCCGCTTGACCGGGATGTTCTTCGGCTTCAGCTCGTCGAGGAGGTGCCAGGCGATCGCCTCGCCCTCGCGGTCCTCATCGGTGGCCAGGAAGAGCTCGTCGGCGTCCTTGAGCAGGTTCTTCAGCTTGGTGATGTGCGCCTTCTTGTCCCGAGGCACGACGTAGTAGGGCTCGAAGTCGTTGTCGACGTCGACGGCGAGACGACCCCACGGCTTGTCCTTGACCTTCGCCGGCGTGTCCGCCGCACTGCTCGGGAGGTCGCGGATGTGGCCGATGGAGGACTCGACGACGTAGCCCTTGCCGAGGTACCCACCGATCTTCTGGGCCTTCGTGGGCGACTCGACGATCACCAGCTTGTGTGCCACGGGACCTACTTCCTGCCTCTGGGTGCCCCCGTCGGGAGATCAGACGGGGCTCACGGCCGATTACGGTAGCGCGTGCCGCCGAGCACCCCGTCGCTCCGGGTGTTCCTGGGCGGTCAATCAGCCTCGGTGACGGCGGCGCCCGGGGGCTCCCGGCGCCGACGGGCCGCCCGAGGACTCCGGGCGCGGCGAGAGGAACCCCTCCACGACCAGCTCGCGCACCAGCGGCAGGTGGGTGGCGCGCAGCTCGGCCGGGTCGAGCTCCAGGATCTGCGCGAGCGCGTCGAGGATCTGGCCGATGCTCAGCTCGCCGTCACAGGCGCCGACGAGCGCGGCCTCCACGGTGTCGGCCCGCCTGGCCCGGCGCAGGCCGCGCTGCTGACGCAGCACCACCGTCTGGGGGTCCGCCGCACCGGGCGCCCCCAGCGTCTCCTGCTGCACGTCGGAGCGGGCGACGAGCCGGGCCGACGCCAGGTCGGGGATGCCGGCCAGCGACTCGACCGCGTCGGCCCACTGGCCGAAGACGGGGGCGACCGGCTGCTCCACCTCGTAGGGCCACTCCTCCAGGCGGACGTTGCCGGTGCCCTCGGCGCGCCGGCGCAGGTTGACCCAGCCGAACCCGACCGCCTCGATGCGCTGCTCCTCGAACCACGACAGCCAGGTGTCGTAGCGGCGCAGGTAATCCTCGGTGCCCTGCACGCCGGCGTCCTTGAGCCACAGCTCGACGTACGACGCCGGGTCGACGACCTCGCGCTGGACCACGAACGCGTCGCAGCCGGGGTCCAGCCACCCCGCCAGCCGCTCGTCCCAGCCGGCGCCCTCGACGATCACCCAGTTGGCCAGCACCTGGCACCAGCCGCCGGGGTTCAGGTGCGCGGGGGCGGCGCGGACGATGTCCTCGACCACCCGGTCCCCGGGCAGCCCGGAGTCGCGGTAGACCAGCCGCTCACCGGTCGCCGGCGAGATCACGAACGGCGGGTTGGTGGCGATCAGGTCGAAGCCCTCACCGCGCACCGGCTCGAAGAACGAGCCCTCGCGCACCTCGATCCCGGGCAGGTCGTTGAGCGCGGCGTTGAACCGGGCCATCCACAACGCCCGGGTGTTGACGTCGGTGGCCACCACCTGGGCGCTGTGGGTGGCCAGGTGCAGGGCCTGCACGCCGCAGCCGGTGCCCAGGTCGAGCGCACGACCCACCGGCTCGCGCCGGGTGAGCTGGGCCAGCGACGTGGACGCGGAGCTGATGCCGAGCACGTGGTCGGCTCCGACCCGGTTGGGCCGGCCGTCCAGGCCGGGGGTCAGGTCGCTGACCACCCAGAAGTCGTGGTCGCCGCGCGCGTCCGGCGCGGCGTAGGGGCGGATGTCCAGGCGGGCCGCGACCTCGCCGACGCTCTGCTCGAGCAGGCCCTGGGCGGCCATCCGGTCGAGCAGCCCCGGCAGCGCCTGCTCGGCGGCGGCGCGCGGCACCGGCCTCTGCAACAGGAACAGGCGGGTCAGGGTCTCCAGCGCGGAGCCGCCCGTGGTCCGGCGCAGGCCGGGGGTGGTCTCGTTGCGGGCGAGCGCCGCGTGTGCCTGGTCTCCGAGCAGGTCGGCGACCGCGTCGTAGGTGAAGTCCGCCTCGTCGAGGGCGGCGCGCAGGCGGCTGGCAAGGTCGGCGGTGGTCACCGCACGACTCTAGGTCAGCCGCCCGAGCCCCCTCCCCCCGCCGGGGACCCGGGCCCGGGCGGGCGACTCAGATCTGGGGTGGACGGGCCGCGCCGGACTCGGCCGCGGTCGGCGCCTCCTGGTCCACCGCGATCGAGCGGCGCTTGGACATGTACACGGAGCCGGCGATGAGCACGGTGGCCGCCAGGGCGATGACCACCGACAGCGGACGGTTGGCGTCCTCGCCGAGGGTGAGGCTCACCACCGCCCCCACGATCAGCAGGGAGACCAGGTTCATCACCTTCAGCAGCGGGTTGATGGCCGGGCCGGCGGTGTCCTTGAAGGGGTCACCGACCGTGTCGCCGATGACCGTGGCCGCGTGCGCGTCGGAGCCCTTGCCGCCGTGGTGGCCGTCCTCGACGAGCTTCTTGGCGTTGTCCCAGGCCCCACCGGAGTTGGCGAGGAAGACGGCCATCAGCGCGCCGGCGCCGATGGCGCCGGCCAGGAACCCGGCCAGCGGACCGACGCCGAGCCCGAAGCCCACCGCCACCGGCGAGAGGATCGCCAGGATGCCGGGGGTGGACAGCTCGCGCAGCGAGTCGCGGGTGACGATGTCGACGACCCGCCCGTACTCCGGGCGCGTGGTGCCCTCCATGATCCCGGGGTGCTCGCGGAACTGGCGGCGGACCTCGTAGACGACCGCGCCGGCGGCCCGGCCCACCGCGTTGATCGCCAGCCCCGAGAACAGGAAGACGACCGACACGCCGATCAGCAGGCCGACCAGGATGTCGGGGCTGAACACGAAGAACGTCAGCGCGCTGAGGTCCGCCTCCACCAGGGACACGTCCGCGACCGCGTCCAACACCGAGCCGATGTAGGACCCGAACAGCGCGCTGGCGGCGAGCACCGCGGTGGCGATCGCGATGCCCTTGGTGACCGCCTTCGTGGTGTTGCCGACGGCGTCGAGCTCGTTGAGGATCCTGGCCCCCTCCTCGCTGACCTCCCCCGACATCTCCGCGATGCCCTGAGCGTTGTCGGCGACGGGCCCGAAGGTGTCCATCGCCACGATCACCCCGACGGTGGTCAGCAGTCCGCAGCCGGCCAGCGCGACGGCGAACAACGAGATGGACAGCGACCCGGAGCCCAGCAGGAACGCCCCGAAGACGGCGGAGCCGATGACCAGGGTGGTGTAGACGGCCGACTCGAAGCCGACCGAGAGGCCGGCCAGGATCACGGTGGCGGCACCGGTCAGCGAGGTCCGCCCGATGTCGCGGACCGGGCGCGTGTGGGTGCTGGTGAAGTAGCCGGTGAGGCCCAGGATCACCGCGGCGAGCACGATCCCGATCACCACCGCCACCGCGGCGATGAGCGCCGGGCTGCCCTCGGGCTGGGCGCCGCCCGCCAGCGAGTCGATCGGGTTGTTCGGGTCGCGGCCGCTCAGGTCGGCGAAGTCGCCGGGCAGGTAGACGAAGGCGAGCACCACGCAGGCCAGCGCGGCGACCGCCGAGGAGATGACGAAGGAGCGGTTGATCGCGGTCAGCGCGCCCTCGCCGGGGCGGGACTTGGTCAGGAACACGCCCATCACCGCGGTCAATGCGCCGATGGCCGGCACCAGGAGCGGGAAGACCAGCCCCTTGTCGCCGAACGCCGCGGCGCCGAGGATCAGCGCGGCGACCAGCGTGACGGCGTACGACTCGAAGAGGTCGGCCGCCATCCCGGCGCAGTCGCCGACGTTGTCCCCCACGTTGTCGGCGATGGTGGCGGCGTTGCGGGGGTCGTCCTCGGGGATGTTCTGCTCGACCTTGCCGACGAGGTCCGCGCCGACGTCGGCGGCCTTGGTGAAGATGCCGCCGCCGACGCGCATGAACATCGCGAGCAGCGCCGCGCCGAAGCCGAAGCCCTCGAGCACGTGGGCGGCCTTGTCCTGGAAGGCGATGACCACCACGCTCGCGCCCAGCAGGCCGAGCCCGACCGTGGCCATGCCGACCGTCGCGCCGGTGCGGAAGGCGACGTTCATCGCGGGGTCGCGGCCGGTGGTGTTGGCGGCGTGGGCGACACGCAGGTTGGCCCGGGTCGCCAAGGACATGCCCAGGAAGCCGATCGCGGCGGAGAACCCGGCGCCGACCAGGAAGAAGATCGAGCGGAACACCCGAACCGTCAGGTCGTCGGCGGGCAGGGCCAGCAGGACGAAGAAGGCGATCGCCGCGAAGACCGCGAGGGTGCGGAACTGGCGAGCGAGGTAGGCGTTGGCCCCCTCCTGGACCGCCACCGCGATCTCGCGCATCCGCGCGGTGCCCTCCGGCGCGGCCAGCACCTCACGGCGGAACATCATCGCCAGTGCCAGCGCGGCCAGCGCGATCACGGCCACCACCGCCACCAGGACCAGGTTCCCCCCGGAGACCTCGACGCTCTGGGGCGGGGCTGAGGACACAACGACGGCTGCGGACAGGCTCATGCGCGACTCCCTGATGTGACGCGGGTCTCACTGCTGAGCCGGAGTCTGGCGCAGTTGGGCGCACTGCGCCAGAGCCGGGCGTCGATCACAGCGGTCGGCCAGGGGGCCAGGGCCCTGCACACACAGGGTTCCGCGGGCTCGCCAAGGCGCGCCGCACCCGGGGACGGGCGGGCGCGCGGAGGGGGTGGGGTCAGCCGGCGACGATGGCGTCGGCGGACGCGTGGATCGTGAAGACCTTCGCCAGACCGGTGATCCGGAAGATCTTCAGCAGCCGCTCCTGGTTGCAGATCAGCTCCAGCGAGCCGTCGTGGGCCCGCACCTTCTTCAGGCCGCCGACCAGGACGCCGAGGCCGGTGGAGTCCAGGAACTCCACGGCCTCCATGTCGATCACGAGGTGATAGACGCCGTCCCCGACCAGCTCCGTGATGCGGTCACGGAGCTTGGGCGCGGTGTAGACATCGATCTCGCCCCCGACCGCGACGATGGTCTTGCCATCGATCTCGCGTGTCGCAAGAGTCAGGTCCACTTTCGCTCCTCGGGCACGTTCTGCGGTTCCGGCATCGGCAGGCACCTCCCCCGATCTTTGCCAGCGTTATCAAACCACGGTCTTCCCCGAAGTGCATGAACACCTCCACACAACGGCGATTGTCGGCGGCGTTTGCGACACTGGCCCGATGTCATCCGCGACCCGTTCCACGCCGTCGAGGGCCGCCTCGCTGGTGGACCGGCTGATCGCCGCGCCGGGACGTGACGAACGACTCACCCACCTGGAGGTGCTCGCGCCGCGCACCGCCCGGCACGCCGCCTGGCCGCAGTGGGTCCCCGACGACGTGCGGGAGGCGTACGTCGCCCGCGGCGTGAGGGAGCCCTGGTTGCACCAGGTCGAGGCGGCCGAGTCCGCGCACGCCGGCGAGCACGTCGTGCTGGCCACCGGCACCGCCTCGGGCAAGTCGCTGGCCTACCAGCTGCCGGCGCTGGCCTCGATCCGCCGCGCTCGCGGCGAGCGCCGCCGGCGCGCGGCCACCACGCTGTACCTGGCCCCGACCAAGGCGCTGGCGCAGGACCAGCTCAGCGCGATCACCTCGCTCGGCCTCGACGTGCGGGTCTCCACCCACGACGGCGACTCCAGCCGGGAGATGCGCGACTGGACGCGCGACCACGCGGAGTACGTGCTGACCAACCCCGACATGCTGCACCGCTCGCTGCTGCCCGGGCACGCTCGGTGGGCCTCGTTCCTGGGGTCGCTGCAGTACGTCGTGGTCGACGAGTGCCACCACTACCGCGGGGTCTTCGGCGCCCACGTGGCCCAGGTGCTGCGCCGGCTGCGGCGGATCTGCGCCCTGTACGGCGCGTCCCCGACGTTCGTCCTGGCCTCGGCCACGGTGGCGGAGCCCGCGGTGTCGGCCCAGCGGCTCACCGGCCTGGACGTGCGGGCGGTGACCGACGACGCCTCGCCGCGCGGCCAGGTGGCGCTGGCGCTGTGGGAGCCGCCGTTCGTCAACCACGGCGGCGAGAACGGCGCGCCGGTGCGCCGCGCCGCCTCCACCGAGACCGCCCACCTGCTCGCGGACCTGGTCAGCGGCGGCGTCCGCACCCTGGCATTCGTGCGCTCGCGGCGCGGGGTGGAGCAGGTCGCGCTGACCACGGCCGAGCTGCTCGCCGAGGTGGACCCGTCCCTGCCCCGGCGGGTGGCCGCCTACCGCGGCGGCTACCTGCCCGAGGAGCGTCGGGCGCTGGAGGAGGCGCTGCGCAGCGGCGAGCTGCTCGGCCTCGCCGCGACCAACGCCCTGGAGCTGGGCATCGACATCAGCGGTCTGGACGCGGTGGTGATGGCGGGGTTCCCCGGCACCCGGGCGGCGCTGTGGCAGCAGGTCGGGCGGGCCGGGCGGGGGGCCCGGGACGCGCTGGCGATCCTGGTGGCGCGCGACGACCCGCTCGACACCTACCTGGTCACCCACCCCGAGGCCCTGGTCGGCCAGCCGGTCGAGGCCTCCGTCTTCGACCCGACCAACCACTACGTGCTCGCGCCCCACCTGTGCGCAGCCGCCGACGAGTCGCCGCTGACGCCGGCCGACCTCGAGCTCTTCGGCCCGACCGCGGCGGCGATCACCGACCAGCTGACCGAGCTGGGGCTGCTGCGTCGGCGCCCGCGGGGCTGGTTCTGGGCCGATCGCCGGCGGGCCAGCGACCTCGCCGACATCCGCTCCAGCGGCGGCTCGCCGGTCTCGCTCGTCGAGGCGGCCACCGGCCGGGTGGTGGGCACGGTCGACGCTGCCAGCGCCCACGCCACCGCGCACCAGGGAGCCGTCTACGTGCACCGCGGCGAGACCTGGCTGGTCACCTCCCTGGACCTCGACGAGCACGTCGCGGTCATCGAGCCCACGTTCGTCGACTACTCGACCACCGCACGCGAGCTCACCGACATCACCGTGGTCGCCGAGCGCGAGCACCGCCGCTGGGGCGACTGCCGGCTGGCGCTGGGCGAGGTGGACGTCTCCCACCAGGTCGTCGCGTTCCTGCGGCGGCGCCAGCCCGGTGGAGAGGTGCTCGGTGAGGAGCCGCTGGACCTCCCGGCGCGGACCCTGCGCACCAGCGCCGTGTGGTGGACCGTGCCGGCCCACGCGCTGGAGGAGGCGGGGCTGGCCGCCCAGGACCTGCCCGGAGCCGCGCACGCGGCCGAGCACTGCTCCATCGGCCTGCTGCCCCTGTTCGCCACCTGCGACCGCTGGGACATCGGCGGCGTCTCCACCGCGCTGCACCCCGACACCGGCCAGCTGACCGTCTTCGTCTACGACGGCCATCCCGGCGGCGCCGGCTTCGCCGAGCGGGGGTTCCGCGCCGCCCGGGACTGGCTGAGCGCCACCCGCGAGACGATCGCGGCCTGCCGCTGCGAGGACGGCTGCCCCTCCTGCATCCAGTCGCCCAAGTGCGGCAACCAGAACAACCCGCTCGACAAGCAGGGCGCCGTGCGCCTTCTCGACGTCCTCCTGGCGCAGTAGCCTCGGGAGATGGTCGCTCTCGGAATCCTCCTTATCGCGCTCGGTGCGCTCGCTGTGCTCGCGGCGGTCTTCATCAGCGAGGGCAGCGCCGAGCTGCTAGGCATCGACCTGAGCGCCCTGTCGATCTTCCTGGTCGGCGTCGCGGCGGGGGCCGCGATCCTGTGGGGGTTCGGGATCCTGAAGTACGGCACCAAGCGCGAGCTGGAGATCCGCCGCGAGGCACGCGTGGCCCGCCGGCAGACACGGGGACCCCGCCGGGCTCGCCCGGCCGCCGCGGCGCCAGCCGCGGAGGCGCCGGCCGGCGACCCCCCGGCCCAGCCGCCGCTCACCCAGCAGGACCCGCCCGCGCCCGGCCACTGAGGTCGCCGCTCTGGCCCAGCCAGCGGGGCCCGCGCACCCGCACGTCGACCCACACCTCGACGCCGTCGACGCGACACCCGGCGAGCCGCGCGCCGTTCGCCTCGGCCACCGTCGTCGCCCGCTCGCACCCGTCGCGGCCCCGCTGCACCGCGGACGCTCCGGCGAGCGCGGCCAGGTCCGCGGCCCCCTGAGCGGTGCGGTGCGCGGTGACGATCGCCGCCACCACGCCGAGCGCCGCGCCGAGGAGGAGCAGCACCGCCACCATCGCCACCGCGAAGAGGCTGGCGCCGCCCGCCTCGCCACCGCCGGCCCTGCCACTGCCCGCCCTGCCACCGCCGGCCCCTTCACCACCGCCGCGAGGCGCGGCGTACCGCCGCTCCGGCCGGCGCGGTCGACTCACGGCTGCTCCTCGGCGCTCGCCACCGCCTCGGCATGGACCCGCACCCCCGGCAGGAAGTCGAAGAGCCCACCGGGGCCGCGCACCCACCCCTCGGCCGTGGCCCGCACCAGCTCACCCTCGCGGGAGACCCGCACACGGGCCCCCTCGGGAGCGACCCGCTGCCCCAGCGCCACCGCCTCGGCGTCCGCGTCTCCTCGAGCGGCCACCCGGGCGGTCTCCCGCGCGGCGTCCACCACCCGGATCTGAGCGGCACCCACGGCCAGCAGCCAGGCCAGGCCTACGGTGACAGCGACGAGCAGGGGCAGCCCCATCGCGAGCTCGGCCGTCACCGCGCCGCGCTGGCTGCGTCGAAGGCTCACCCGATGCCCAGCAGGCCGAGCACGTGGTTGAACAGGCTCTTGAGCATCCGGTCGCCGAAGCCGCCGGTGAGCAGCTGGTAGAGCAGGCCGGCGAGCCCGGCCCCGGCCGCCGTCCCGACCGCGTACTCGGCCGTGGTGATCCCGTCCTCGGCCGCCGTCCGCCTCGAGCGGCCCCGGCTCGGTCCGCGGCCCGCCTCGGGTCCGCGCGGGTCCGGTGCTGCGTCTCGTCGCCTCATGGTTCCTCCACTCCGTCGGCCGCCCGATGCGACCTGCGAGGCCGACTCTTCGCCCTCCGGGCGCCGGTGGCACGGGGCCTGCGCCGCGCTGTGGAGAACCGCCCGCGCGCGGCGACCGGTGGACAGTTCCTGGGCCGACGACGCTCAGGGCGCGATGCCGCCGAGGAGCCCGGCGACCAGCGGCACGATGCCCAGCAGCAGGAAGGCCGGCAGCAGGCACAGTCCCAACGGCACCGCGGCCTTGACCCCGACCGCCCGGGCCCGGTCCTCGACCTCGGCGCGGGCCAGGGTGGCGAGGTCGTCGGCGAGCCGCTGAACCGCTCCCACCACCGGGGCACCGGTGGCGTGGGCGCGCGCCAGCGTGCGGCCCAGCGGGCCGAGCACGGCGTCGGCCGCCAGCCCCTCCCACACCGTCTCGGGGTCGAGCCCGACGTCGAGGCGGGCCCGAACCCCGCGCAGCCGGTCGGCCGCCGGGCCGGGCAGAGCGGCACAGACCACGCTGACGGCCTCGGCCGCGGGGGTGCCGACGGCGAGCGCGGCCGCAAACAGGTCGACCAGGCAGGCCAGGTCACGGCGCGCCGCCTCCCGCGCCCGCCGCTGGGCGGGTGGCTCCGCGCGGGCCAGCAGCAGCTGCACGCCACCGGCCACCAACACCCCCACCACCGGCCCCGCCGGTCCCCGCACGAAGGCGGCCGCCCCCAGGCCCGCCAGCAGTGCCCAGAGCCACCGCCGGCGCCGCTCGCCGTCCGCCTGCACCCCGGGCGGCGCCGCGGACTGCCACCCGGGCGCGGCGCCCGCCCGGACACCGCTCACCGGGCCACGCGGAAGGGCCAGCGCCACCGCGGCGGCCGCGGCGAGCGCGGCGAGCAGCGCCGTGGCCCTCACCCGACCCCCGACTCGACACCCTCGGCGATCGCCTCGATCCACCACAGGCCGGCGAAGCCGAACCCGAGCCCACCGGTGAGGCAGGCCAGGCCGAGCGGCTGGGTGATCAGGAACTGCCACGGGTTGCCGCCGGTGCCCGAGCCCATGGCCAGGGCGACCAGGGGCAGCCCCGCCAGCAGCCGCGCCGTGGCCCGCGCGGAGGCCAGCTCCGCCTCCACCACCCGGCGGGTCGTCTGTCCCGCCCGCAGCCCCCGCGCGACTCCGGTGAGGGTCCCGGCCAGCCCCTGGCCCGTGCGGTGCGCGACCTGCCAGGCCGCGGCCACGTGGCGCAGGTCCGCACAGCCCGGGGTGCGCGCCAGGGCCCGAAGCGCCTCCGGGACGTCCGATCCCAGGTGCTGGGCCCGCGCCACCGGACCGAGCGGCTCCCAGACCCCCGCCGCCCGGTCCAGCGCGGCCCCCGGAGGCCGACCCGCGGCGAGCTCGGCGGCGAGCAGCTCGCACGTCTCCAGGACCCGGCCGGCGGCTGCGGCAGCCGCCCGCCGTCGCCGCCTGCGGTGCAGCAGCGCGGCCGCGGCCGCGCCGACGAGGCCGGCCAGCACGGCCAGCAGCACCAGCCGCGCGGAGAGCGTGGTGAGCAGCAGGGCGAGCCCTCCGGCGACCGCGATCACCGCGCGTGGCCCCACCCGCGGTCCGGTGGCGACCGGCAGCACCTCGGCAGGCGGCGCCGCCAGCAGCAGCGCGACCAGGGTGGCACCGGCAGCGATCAGCACCGGCAGCGACGCGGCAGCCGTCAATGCGGCGGTCATCGGCGGCCCAGCCGCGCGGCGAGCAGGTCGGCCCCCTCCCCGGCGCTCGCCTGCTCGTCGCGGAACTCGACGGCCGACACCATCCTCACCAGCCCGTCCGCCTCGCGCACCGGCACCGCCACCTGGCTGAGCACCCGCCGACCGTCGGGACGGCGCGCCATGTGCAGCACCACGTCGACGGCGGAGGCGAACTGGCTGTGCGCCGCGGCCCGGGGCAGGCCGGCCGGCAGAGCCAGCGCCTCCACCCGGCTCGGCACGTCCACCGCCGAGTTGGCGTGCAGGGTCCCGCAACCGCCCTCGTGCCCGGTGTTGAGGGCCGCCAGCAGGTCGACGACCTCGGCACCGCGGACCTCGCCGACCACCAGCCGGTCGGGACGCATCCGCAGCGCCTGACGCACCAGGGTGCGCAGGTCGATCGCACCCGTCCCCTCGATGTTGGCCGGTCGGGCCTCCA
This sequence comes from Nocardioides sp. Z43_10, assembly GCF_059766615.1. Lineage (NCBI taxonomy): Bacteria > Bacillati > Actinomycetota > Actinomycetes > Propionibacteriales > Nocardioidaceae > Nocardioides > Nocardioides sp. Z43_10. The sequence continues at coordinate 93,049 of NZ_JCBAJY010000001.1, forward strand.
GCCCGACCACGTGCGGGTGCGCCGGACGCAGCTCGCTGGCGTCCTCGACCAGCACCAGCCGCTCGTGCGGGGGCACCAGCGAGAGCAGGGCGGCCAGCAGGGTCGTCTTGCCCGACCCGGTCCCGCCGCTGACCAGGAACGCCAACCGCGCGTCGATCACCTCGCCCAGCAGCCGCGCCCCGGCCCGCGTCAGGGTGCCCGCCTCGAGCAGGTCGCTCATCGACAGCGCCTGGCGGCCCGGGACCCGCAGCGACAGCACCGTCCCCGGCCGCGCCACCGGCGCGAGCACGGCGTGGAAGCGGGTGCCGTCGGGCAGGCGCACGTCGACGTAGGGGGTGGCGTCGTCGAGGCGGCGACCGCCTGCGGCCGCGAGCCGCTGAGCCAACCGCCGCACCGCGGCATCGTCGGTGAACCGCACGGCGGTCGGCTCCAGCCCCGCGCCGCGGTCGAGGAGCACCTGGTCGGGGCCGTTGACCAGGACGTCGGTCACCCCCGACAGGCGCAGCAGCGGCTCGAGGGGGCCGGCCCCGACCACGTCACGGCGCAGCGTCTCGTGGACCGCGAGCACCGTGGCGTCGCCCACCGGCACCCCCGTCCCCCGCAGCGCCTCGGCCACCCGGTGCGGGGTCAGCTCGCCCGGCTCGCGCGCCAAGCGGTCGCGGACCGCCTCCAGCACTGCCGGGGGGAGAGACTCGCTCACGCCGCGGCACCGGAGTCTCGGACCTCGGCCGCCACCTGGTCCAGCACCCGCACGGCGGCGCGGCCCAGCGGGCCCCGGCGCGAGCGCACCGGCCCGAGACCCAGGTCGACGGCCTCGCCCAGACCCCGCTGGTCGGCCATCGCGGTGAGCACCGGCACCCCCACCGCCCGAGCCACCGCCTCCGGGACGACGGCGCCACCGCGGACCACCAGGCGCAGCACGGCCGGGTCCTCGAACCGGGCGCAGACCCGGGCCGCGGAGGCCACCGCGGGCACCGTGGCCACGCACACGACCAGCAGCCGGTCGCAGCGCGCGGCCAGCTCCTCGACGAGCGCGTCGCCGGTGCGCGGCAGGTCGAGCACCACGGTGTCGTGGCCGCGCTGAGCGGCCGAGAGCGCCTCCCGGACCGCGAACGCCTGCAAGGTGCCCGCGGGACCGGGCCCCCAGGACAGGGCGCCGACCCCGTCGCGCCGGGGCAGCGCCTCGCGCAGCGAGCGTGCGCTGAGCCGACCGGTCGTCTGCTGCAGAGCGTCCCACCGCACACCCGCGGAGTCCTCCAGGCCGAGGAGCCGGTCCACCCCCGGCCCCCACGGGTCGGCGTCGATGACCACCGACGCCGCCCCGTGCCCGGCCACCTGCCCCAGCGCGCACGCCAGGGTGGTCGCCCCCGCTCCACCGCTGCCGCCCAGCACACCGATGGTCAGTCCCCTGGCCCGGCCACCGCCGGCGTCGCCCAGGTCGGTCAGCGCCTCGACCACCCAGGCGTCCGAGCGCGGCAGCTCCGCGACGTTCTCCGCGCCGAGCGACAGGGCCTGGCGGAACAGGTCGTCGGCGACGGCGCCCCACGCCACCACATGCACCCCGTCGCGGCGTCCGGGCGCCGCCTGCGCCAGCTCGCCGGCCAGGTCGGCACCGACCAGGACCAGCGGGGCGGCAGCCCATCGGCGCAGCGCCGCCGGCGCGTCGCGCGCCACGTCGGGCGTCGTTCCGGCCGCCGCGGCCAGCCGCAGCAGCTCGTCGAGCAGGAGGTCGTCGGCGGTGATCAGCAGGGGCGCGGTCATGGCTGCGACGATGCCGAAGCCCGCCCCCATCGGCCCCCCGTGACGCCGCGCCTGTGGACGACAGCCGGAATTCCGACGCCTGTGGACGCCGGCTGGCCCGCTCGCTGCCGGGCGCCTCCTATGCTGACCCCATGGCGTACCGCCCGACAGCGGCCTTCTTCGACCTCGACAAGACGATCATCGCGAAGTCCAGCACCCTGGCCTTCAGCAAGCCGTTCCAGGCAGGTGGTCTGATCTCGCGGGGCGCCGTGCTGCGCTCGGCCTACGCGCAGTTCGTCTACCTGGTGGGTGGTGCCGACCACGACCAGATGGAGAAGATGCGCGCATTCATGTCCCAGCTGTGCGCCGGCTGGGACGTGGCCACCGTCCGCGAGGTCGTGGCCGACACGCTGCACAACATCGTCGACCCGATCGTCTACGACGAGGCCGTCTCGCTGATCGAGGAGCACCACCTGGCCGGTCGCGACGTGGTGATCGTCTCGGCGTCCGGGGCGGAGGTGGTCGAGCCGATCGGCGCCATGCTGGGGGCCGACCACGTGGTGGCGACCCGGATGGAGATCGAGGACGGCCGCTACACCGGCGAGATCGCGTTCTACGCCTACGCCGAGGAGAAGGCCCGCGCGATCCGCGACCTCGCCGAGCAGCGCGGCTACGACCTCGACGAGTGCTTCGCCTACTCCGACTCGATCACCGACGTGCACATGCTCGAGGCGGTCGGCCACCCGCACGCGGTCAACCCCGACAAGGAGCTGCGCAAGGTGGCGGCGGCCCGGGGCTGGCCGGTGCTGGTCTTCACCAAACCGGTCACCCTGCGCTCCCGGCTCACCACCCCCGCCAAGCCCACCCTCGCGGCCCTGGCGGTGGGCGGTCTGGTGGCGGTCGGCTCCGCGATCTACCTGAGCAGCCGCCGCCGGGCATCGTGAGGCCGCACGGGCGTGTCAAGCCTTGATAGTCCCCCCTGATCGGCGTAGAACGGAAGGCAGCACAACCGCACAAAGCGCACCCGAGTCCGGGCACCCACGCGGCGATCTCCCTTTGTTCAGGGCGCTGGCCACACGGGATATTCCCGGGGCAGCAATTAGATGATGCACGCCTGGTAACCCGAGGACTCGAGTGTCGGCGGCGGCACCTGAATCTACGCGAGGCGGGTGCCGCTCGCTGCGGAGTCAGCCCTCCTCGGTGCCCCGGCGCAGCGGGCTCGCCTCGGCCCCGGCGGCGTACGCCTCGGCGGTGTAGAGGAGCCAGGAGTGCACCCCGGCCGTCCCGCCCTGGCTGAAGCCGCGCAGGTTCGACTCGTACTGCGCGCGCAGGGCGAGGTGCCCGGCCTCGGGCACGACCAGCGACTTCTCGTCGACGCCGCGCGCCACCAGCACCAGCCGCTCGGTCGCCCGCGCCACGATGCCGTTGTGCGAGGCGAACGGCGCGCCGGTGGCGATGTCGGCGTGCACCACCGCCGCGATCAGCAGCGCGGGCGCCTGGGTCGGGGCCAGCAGCAGGTCCGCGACCCCACGCAGCCGCACCGCGCCCTCGGCGTCGCGGGGCCGCCCGAGGCGCTCGTGGGGCAGGCTGGCCGCGGCGGCCAGGGCGTGGATCCGGGCGAGCGCCTGCAGCGGGGCGGACTGCAGCAGCGGGGCCAGGCCGAGCAGCTCGGAGGAGAGGCGCAGCGAGTCCTGGGCGACCGCGTCGCCCTCCCCCGTGCGCACCTGGGCGAGGGTGGAGGCCGAGCCCTCGAGGACCGCGCTGGCGTGCGCCCCGCGCAGCAGGGACTCGGCCGTGGTCTCGGGGGTGGTGCGCCGCAGGCCCCGGTCGCGCAGCATCGCGTCGATGCCGTCGCGGGTCGCGGCGTACGCCGAGGCGACGCCCTCGAGCGAGGTGAGCCCGGCCAGCGGGTCGGCAGTCATGGGCCGAAGGCTAGTTGACCGAGGTCGACTCGCCGCGCGCCGCCCGTGCACGCGCCCGACACGGAGTAACCTGCGGAGGATGGACACGCACGGAGCCCCGACCAACCGGGGGCGCGATCACTTCCCCGAGGCGACGTCCTACCCCACCGCCCCGGCGCTGTGGCTGACCGACGACGACCCGGACACCACCGACGCGCCCCGGCGCCCCGGCGCGGCCCGCACCGTCGTCGCCCTCGGCCACCCGCTGGCCGCCGCCTCCCTGTGCACCACGCTCAGCGAGCTCGGCCACGACGTGCGCCACAGCGAGGAGGCGTCGTTCTCGCTGCCCGACTCCTCGGTCGACGTGGTGGTCGTGGTCCACCGGCTGCCGGCCGACCTGCGCGAGATCGCCCGGGTGCTCCGGCCGGGCGGTCGACTCTCCCTGGTCGTCAACCAGCGCGACCGCCGGATCCCCTGGGTGCGCAAGCTCGACCGGATCCTCGACCCCGAGCAGAGCGCCCCCGACGACGAGGCGCCCACCCGGGCGCTGGTCCGCTCCGGGCTGTTCGGCTTCGTGGAGGACACCACCTTCCGCTTCTGGGAGAGCGTCAACCGGACCCGGCTGACCGCGCTGCTGGCCGGCCTGCCCGAGATCTTCGACCTCACCGACGAGCAGACCCGCGCCGAGCGGATCGAGCGCGCCCTCGCCCTCTACGACGACTACGGCCGCGGCAACGACGGGATGCAGCTGCCCTGGCTGAGCCGCTGCTACCGGGCGACCGTGCTCGACGGCCCCACCAAGCCGACCTCCGCCGCCGAGTCCGCCGACGAGCCGGACCCGGTGCCCACGGACGGGACTCCGCACACCGGCGACGGCTCGGGCGACGCACGGGCCACGACGGGAAACCCCGAGCCGCGCGCCGGCCTCGGGGAGGCCTCCCATCCCGACGAGACCGGCGGCATCCGCGTCGTGGTGGAGTCCCAGGGCCAGGTCACCGACGTCCTGCTGATCGACTTCCGGTGACCCGGTGGGGGTCTGGCGCCAGATCGCGCGGCGCGGCCGCGGGGCCCGCCGGACCCACCTGGGCACGGAGGCCGACCGCGCCACGTTCCGCACCCTGCACACCGCCTCCCTCGCCTCGCCCGCGCTGCGCGAGGGCCTGACCGACTCCAGCGCCGAGCGCAGCATCCGGCACCTGCGGGTGCTGCTCGGCTCGCCCGCCGTGGCGCTCAGCGACACCACCCGGCTGCTCGCCTGGGACGGCGTCGGGGTCCACCACCACGGCGCCCAGGTCTCCGGGCTCACCGAGCGCGCCCTCGAGCACGGCGGCACGCTGGTGGCCGATCCGCGCGAGGTCGCCTGCGATCAGCCCGGCTGCCCGGTGCGCCACGCCATCGTCAGCCCGCTCGTCGTCGAGGAGCGGATCATCGGCACCCTGCAGGTGTTCACGCCCTACCCGACCGGCGGGCTGGTGCGGGCCGCCGACGAGGTGGCCGGCTGGGTCTCCGGACAGCTCGAGCTCGCCGAGCTCGACGCCTCACGGACCCGTCTGATGGAGGCCGAGGTGCGCGCGCTGCGCGCCCAGATCAGCCCGCACTTCATCTACAACTCGCTCGGCGCGATCGCGTCGTTCGTGCGCACCGACCCCGACCGGGCCCGCGAGCTGCTGCTGGAGTTCGCGGACTTCACCCGCTACTCGTTCCGCCGCCACGGGGAGTTCACCACGCTCGCCGAGGAGCTGCGCTCCATCGAGCAGTACCTGCTGCTCGAGCAGGCCCGCTTCGGTGACCGGCTGCAGGTGACCCTGCGGATCGCCCCCGAGGTGCTGGGGGTCACCGTCCCGTTCCTGTGCATCCAGCCGCTGGTCGAGAACGCGGTGCGGCACGGGCTGGCCGGCGCCCACGACAGCGCGGCGGGTTCGGGGCGGGTGACGATCGTGGCCCGCGACCTCGGCCAGGAGTGCGTCATCGAGGTGGAGGACGACGGCGCCGGCGAGGACCCCCAGCGGGTACGCGGCGCGCTGGCCGGCGAGTCCCACCCGGACTCGGTGGGCCTGGGGAACGTGGACGAGCGGCTGCGCAACTCCTTCGGCGACGACTACGGTCTGGTCGTGGAGACCGCACCGGGTGCCGGCACCAAGGTCATCGTCCGGGTCCCCAAGTTCGCGCCGGGGGTGCACACGTGAGCACGACCGCACCGCCCCGACTCAGGGTCCTGCTGATCGACGACGAGCGCCCGGCCCTCGACGAGCTCACCTACCTCCTCGAGCGCGACCAACGGGTGCGCGAGGTGCTGGCGACCGACACCGCCACCGAGGCGCTGCGCATGCTGCAGGACCTCGAGGTCGACGCGGTCTTCCTCGACGTGCAGATGCCCGGGCTCTCGGGGCTGGACCTGGCCCAGGTGCTGGCCCGCTTCAAGAGCCCTCCCCCGATCGTCTTCGTCACCGCCCACGACGAGCACGCGGTGGAGGCCTTCGAGCTGCGTGCGGTCGACTACGTGCTCAAGCCGGTGCGCGAGGAGCGGCTGGCCGAGGCGGTACGGCGCGTCGTCGCCGGCGGCGTCCGCCCCCCGGTGGCCGGCGGCGACCAGGTCCCCGTGGAGCGCGGCGGCATCACCCGGTTCCTGAGTCGCTCGGAGATCACCCACGTGGAGGCCCAGGGCGACTACGCCCGGCTGCACACCCCCAGCGGCTCCCACCTGCTGCGCACGCCGCTGTCGGCGCTGGAGGAGGAGTGGGGCTCGGCCGGCTTCGTCAGGATCCACCGCTCGCTGCTCGTCGCGCTCGCCCACATCAGCGAGGTCCGGATGGAGGGTGGGCGCTGCACGGTCTTCGTCGCCGGCTCCGAGCTCGGCGTCAGCCGCCGCCACACCCGCCAGCTGCGCGAGCTGCTGCTGCGCCGCGGTCCGGCCGGACGCGAGACGTGAACGCGCCGGGGCCCACCGGCCCACCCACCCGGGTCCGCGTCACCGGCCCCGCGCGACGGCGTACCCCGGCGCCGGCCACCCGGGCCCGCGAGATCGACGCCGGCACCCGGCTCGGGGCGGTCTACATGGGTTCGCTGCTGCGCGAGCAGCTGCGCCTGGCCCTGGGCGTGCTGACCGCCCTCGGTCTCGGCGTCGGGCTCCTGCCGCTGCTGTTCCACCTCCTGCCGGGGCTCGCCGCCCACCACGTGCTCGGGGTGCCCCTGCCCTGGCTGCTGCTGGGGGTGCTCGTCTACCCCTACCTGGTCCTGCTCGGCTGGCTCTACGTCCGCCGCGCCGAGGCCAACGAGCGTGACTTCGCCGCGCTGGTGGAGGAGGCCGAGCGGTGACCTCGCTGCCGGGCATCGTCGCGGTCGTCCTGGTCACGCTGGCGACCCTGGCGATCGGCACCTGGGGGCTGCGGTTCTCGCGCACCACCAGCGACTTCTTCGTGGCCTCGCGCACCGTGCGCCCGCGCCTGAACGCCTCGGCCATCGGCGGGGAGTACCTCTCGGCGGCCTCCTTCCTGGGCGTCGCCGGCCTCGTCCTCACCTTCGGCGCGGACATGCTCTGGTACCCGGTCGGCTGGACCGCCGGCTACCTCGTGCTGCTGACCCTGGTGGCCGCACCGCTGCGCCGCTCGGGTGCCTACACGCTGCCCGACTTCGCCGAGGCCCGGCTCGGCTCGCGCCGGGTCCGGGCCGTCTGCTCGCTGCTGGTGGTGGCCGTCGGCTGGCTCTACCTGCTGCCGCAGTTCCAGGGCGCCGGGCTCACCCTGGAGTCCGCCATCGGCGCGCCGCCGTGGGCCGGCTCGCTGATCGTCGCCGTCGTGGTGCTGATCAACGTCACCTCCGGCGGGATGCGCTCGATCACCTTCGTGCAGGCGTTCCAGTACTGGCTCAAGCTGACCGCCCTGCTGATCCCCGCCGCCGTCCTGGTCGCGGTCTGGCTCGGCGACGGCCGCCCCGGCCCGGGCGCCCGGGTGACGCCCCCGGGCAGCGACCTGTGGTCGCTGCCGCTCGGCGACGGCGGCAGCGGCCAGGGGCTCTACGTCACCTACTCGCTGATCATCGCCACCTTCCTCGGCACGATGGGGCTGCCGCACGTGGTGGTGCGCTTCTACACCAACCCCGACGGCCGGGCCGCGCGGCGCACGACGCTGGTGGTGCTGGTGCTGCTGGGGCTCTTCTACCTGCTGCCCCCGGTGTACGGCGCGCTCGGCCGGGTCTACGCCGCGGAGCTGGCCGCCTCCGGGCACGCCGACGTGCTGGTCCTGGAGCTGCCGCGGCTGATGGTCCCCGGCGTGGCCGGCGAGGTGCTCACCGGCCTGGTCACCGCCGGCGCGTTCGCGGCGTTCCTGTCCACCTCCTCGGGGCTGGGGATCGCCGTCGCGGGCGTGCTCAGCCAGGACGTGACCGGGCACCGCCTCGGCACGCTCTTCGCCGGGCGCCGGCTGTCCGGCGTCACCGCCTTCCGGGCCGCGGCGGTGCTGGCTGTGCTGGTGCCGGCGGTGCTCGCGCTGGCCAGCCCGGACGTCGGGGTCGCCCGGACCGTCGGCCTGGCCTTCGCCGTCGCGGCGTCGACGTTCTGCCCGCTGCTGCTGCTGGGGATCTGGTGGCGCGGGCTCACCGACGTCGGCGCCGTGTGCGGGCTCGTCGTCGGCGGCGTCGGTGCGGGCGCCGGGGTGATCCACACCCTCGCGGAGCCTGCCGGCACCGGCTGGAGCTCGGTGCTGCTGGGCCACCCGGCCGCCTGGAGCGTTCCCGCGGCGCTGCTGGCGATGGTGCTGGGCAGCCTCGCCACCCGCGCGCGGGTCCCGCAGCACGCCGGCCGGTTCATGGTGCGGCTGCACACCCCCGAGGCCGTCGACCTCGACCGCGGCTGACCGGCGGGCTCCGTCGGGCGACCGCTCGTCGCGCCGTACGTGCCGTTGGGCGACGTCTGCCGCCCGCCGGGCGCACGGTCCGGGCCGTCCACTGCCGGGTGTCCCCGCCCGCTCCTACGGTGACCCACATCACATTCTCAGGAAAGGCAGCCACCGTGAGCACCAAACCCCACGCGCAGGCCTCGCGCCACGACCCGGTCTACGACCGGCTCGCCGAGACTCCCGAGTTCGCCGAGCTCCGCAGCAAGTACCGCGGCTTCGTCTTTCCGGCCACGGTCGCGTTCCTCGTCTGGTACCTGCTCTACGTCATCATGTCGAACTGGGCTAACGACTTCATGAACACCAAGGTCATCGGCAACATCAACGTGGCCCTGATCTTCGGCCTCCTGCAGTTCGTGACGACCTTCGCGCTCGCGTGGGTCTACAGCCGTTTCTCGACCGCCCGCCTCGACCCCCTGGCGCGCCACCTCAACGACGAGTACAACGCCACGGTCGCCGACGAGCACGGGAAGAGGCACTGATCCATGGACACCAACCAGGTCCTCACCACCGTCCTCTTCCTCGGCGTCGTCGCGCTGACCGTCGCCATCACCTTCTGGGCGAGCCGCCAGACCAGCGGCAGCGACGACTTCTATGCCGGCGGGCGCGGCTTCTCCGGGTTCCAGAACGGGCTGGCGATCGGCGGCGACTACATGTCGGCCGCCTCGTTCCTCGGCATCTCCGGAGCCATCGCGCTCTACGGCTACGACGGCTTCCTGTACTCGATCGGCTTCCTCGTCGCCTGGCTGGTGGCGCTGCTGCTGGTCGCGGAGATGCTGCGCAACTCCGGGCGCTACACGATGGCCGACCAGCTGGCGTTCCGGATGAAGCAGCGCCCGGTCCGGATGGCGGCGGCCACCTCGACCGTGGCGGTGTCGATCTTCTACCTCCTCGCCCAGATGGTCGGCGCGGGCTCGCTGGTGGCTCTGCTCCTCGACGTCGAGAGCCAGGCGATCAAGAACCTCACGATCTTCGGGGTGGGCCTGCTGATGATCTTCTACGTCACCGTGGGCGGCATGAAGGGCACCACCTGGGTGCAGATCGTCAAGGCCGTCCTGCTGATGCTCGGCTCCGCGCTGATCGTCGTGATGGTGCTCGCGAAGTTCGACTTCAACCTCTCCGAGCTGCTCGGCACCGCCGCGTCCAACACCGGCAAGGGCCAGGCGTTCCTGGAGCCCGGCCTGCGCTACGGCGTGGACCTGACCAGCAAGCTCGACTTCGTCTCGCTGGGCATCGCGCTGGTGCTCGGTACCGCCGGGCTGCCGCACATCCTGATCCGCTTCTACACCGTCCCGACCTCGCGCGACGCCCGCAAGTCCGTGCTCTGGGCGATCGGCCTGATCGGCGTCTTCTACCTGTTCACGCTGGTGCTCGGCTTCGGTGCCGCGGCGCTGCTCAAGGGCGACGAGGCCGCCGAGGTGGCCACCAGCAAGGGCAACCTGGCCTCCCCGCTGCTCGCCGAGGCGGTGGGCGGCGGAGCCGGGTCGACCGGCGGCGCGATCCTGCTGGCGCTGATCGCGGCGGTGGCCTTCGCGACGATCCTCGCGGTGGTCGCCGGGCTGACCCTGACGTCGTCGGCCTCGGTGGCCCACGACATCTACAACAACGTGATCAAGAAGGGCACCGCCACGGAGAAGGAGGAGATCAAGGTGACCCGCATCGCGGCGCTCACCATCGGCCTGATCGCGATCCTGCTGGCGATCCCGGCGCAGAACCTCAACATCGCGTTCCTGGTGGCGCTGGCCTTCGCGGTGGCCGCCTCGGCCAACCTGCCGGCGATCGTCTACAACATGTTCTGGCGGCGCTTCAACACCCGCGGCGCCACCTGGAGCATCTACGGCGGCCTGATCTCCTCGCTGGGCCTGGTCTTCTTCTCCCCGGTGATGTCGGGCAAGGGCGTCGTCGACGGTGTGAACCAGAGCCTGCTCCCGGCCAGCGTCGACATCTCCTGGTTCCCGCTGGAGAACCCGGGCATCGTGTCGATCCCGCTGGGGTTCCTGTTCGGCTTCCTCGGCACGATCAGCGCCCGGGAGCCCGAGGCGGAGGAGCGCTACACCGAGCTCGAGGTCCGCGCCCTCACCGGCGCCGGAGCCGAGGGCGCGGTGGTGCACTGACCCAGCCGGGTGACCCGAGGGGCCTTGTGGTGACCCACACCACAGGGCCCCTAGGGTGGCCGTGAAGCCGATCCAGCCCCGACCTGAGACACCCCGGGAGAGACCGTGAGCGACGAGAACGAGACCCTGTCCAACCTGATGCACGAGGAGCGCCGCTTCGAGCCCCCGGCCGAGCTGGCCGCCTCGGCCAACGTGGGCGCGGAGGCCTACGAGCGGGCCGCGGCGGACCGGGAGGGGTTCTGGGCCGACCAGGCCGACCGGCTGACCTGGGACAAGAAGTGGGACCGGGTCCTCGACTGGGACGACGCTCCCTTCGCGAAGTGGTTCGTCGGCGGCCGCCTCAACGCGGCGTACAACTGCGTGGACCGCCACGTCGAGGCCGGCAACGGCGACCGGGTCGCGCTGCACTGGGTGGGCGAGCCCGCCGACGACGAGCGCACGCTCACCTACGCCGACCTGCAGGCCGAGGTCTCCCGCGCCGCCAACGCGCTGCTCGCGCTCGGGGTCGAGGCCGGCGACCGGGTCGCGATCTACCTGCCGATGATCCCCGAGGCGGTGATCGCGATGCTCGCCTGCGCGCGGATCGGGGCTCCGCACACGGTGGTCTTCGGCGGCTTCTCCTCCGACGCCCTCGCCTCGCGGGTGGTGGACTGCGAGGCCAAGGTGATCATCACCGCGGACGGCGGCTACCGCCGCGGCGCCGCCTCGGCCCTCAAGCCGGCCGTCGACGAGGCCCGCGAGAAGACCCACGCCAAGGGCTTCGACGTGCGCAACGTGCTGGTCGTGCGCCGTACCGGCCAGGAGGTGGCGTGGGAGGACGGCGTGGACGTGTGGTGGCACGACGCCGTCGACAGCGCCTCCGCGGAGCACGCCTGCGAGTCCTTCGACGCCGAGCACCCGCTCTACGTGATGTACACCTCCGGCACGACCGGCAAGCCCAAGGGCATCCTGCACACCACCGGCGGCTACCTGGTCGGCTCGTCGTACACGCACTGGGCGGTCTTCGACCTCAAGCCCGAGACGGACGTCTACTGGTGCACCGCGGACGTCGGCTGGGTGACCGGCCACAGCTACATCGTCTACGGGCCGCTGGCCAACGGCGCCACCCAGGTGATGTACGAGGGCACGCCCGACACCCCGCACAAGGGCCGCTGGTGGGAGATCATCGAGAAGTACGGCGTGACGCTCTTCTACACCGCGCCGACCGCGATCCGCACCTTCATGAAGCAGGGCCGCGAGATCCCCGACGGGTTCGACCTGTCCTCGCTGCGGCTGCTCGGCTCGGTGGGCGAGTCGATCAACCCCGAGGCGTACATGTGGTACCGCGAGGTGATCGGCGCGGAGCGCTGCCCGATCGTCGACACCTGGTGGCAGACCGAGACCGGCGCGATGATGATCTCGCCGCTCCCGGGCGTCACCGCCGGCAAGCCCGGCTCGGCGATGAAGGCGCTGCCCGGCATCAGCGTCGACGTGGTCGACGACCGGGGGAAGTCGGTGCCCAACGGCTCCGGCGGCTTCCTGGTGGCGACCGAGCCCTGGCCGGCGATGCTGCGCACCCTGTGGGGCGAGGACCAGCGCTACAAGGACACCTACTGGTCGCGCTTCGCCGAGGAGGGGTTCTACTTCGCCGGCGACGGCGCCAAGAAGGACGAGGACGGCGACATCTGGCTGCTGGGCCGCGTCGACGACGTGATGAACGTGTCGGGCCACCGGCTGTCCACCACCGAGATCGAGTCGGCGCTGGTCTCACACCCCAAGGTCGCCGAGGCGGCCGTGGTCGGCGCCAGCGACGAGACCACCGGCCAGGCCGTGTGCGCCTTCGTGATCCTGCGCGACGAGGCGGGCGACGGTGGCGAGGACATCGTCGAGGAGCTGCGCCGCCACGTCGCCAAGGAGATCGGCGCGATCGCCAAGCCGCGCCAGGTGATGGTGGTCCCCGAGCTGCCCAAGACCCGCTCGGGCAAGATCATGCGCCGCCTGCTCAAGGATGTCGCCGAGAACCGCCAGGTCGGCGACGTGACCACGCTGGCCGACTCCACGGTGATGGATCTGATCCAGGGCAAGCTGACCTCCGGGCAGGCCACCGACTGACCCCTCGGGTCGACGCGTTCCCCACGCCGAGCCGGCGCAGCCTCACGACACCACGTCGTGGGCCTGCGCCGGCTCGCGTCAGCGGTGGGGAGGCTGGAAGAGGTCGGGGATGCCGTCGTGGTCGTCGTCGACCTGCTCGCGGCGCTCCATGTCCCGGTAGTGGCGGTTGCGCGGGACGAGGACGACGGCGGCCAGCGCGGCGGCCAGGATGGAGGCACCGAGGACGGCGATCTTGGCGTGATCGCCGTGCGCCGACTCGGCCCCGAAGCTGAGCTCGGAGATCAGCAGCGAGACCGTGAACCCGACGCCGGCGAGCAGGGTCATCCCGAACAGGTCGCGCCAGGCGATGTCCTCGTCGAGGTTGGCGTGCCGGCTGCGGGTGACCAGCCAGGTCGAGGCCATGATCCCGATCGGCTTGCCCAGCACCAGGCCCGCGACGATGCCCCAGAACACCGTGTCGGTGAGCAGCGAGCCGAGCCCGCCTCCGTCGGTGAGGGACACGCCCGCGGAGAAGAACGCGAAGACGGGGATGGCGAAGCCGGCCGACATCGGGCGGAAGCGGTGCTCGAGGTGGTCGGCCAGACCCGGGCCCTCGGCGTTCTGCTTGCGCAGCACCGGCACCGTGAAGCCGAGCACCACACCGGCGATGGTGGCGTGCACGCCGGACTCGAGGAAGCAGACCCAGGTGAGGACCGCGAGGGGGAACAGCAGCACCCACGGCGCCCACCAGTGCCCCCCGATGAACGCCGGGAAGCGCTGCACCAGCACGGCGTAGACGGCGATCGGCACGAGCGCGGCGAGCAGGTACTGCAGCTGCAGGTCGGTGGAGTAGAAGATCGCGATGATGCAGATCGCGATGAGGTCGTCGACCACCGCGAGGGTCAGCAGGAACAGGCGCAGAGGCGAGGGCAGCTTCGAGCCGATCACGGCGAGCACCGCGACCGCGAAGGCGATGTCCGTCGCCGTCGGGATGGCCCACCCGCGCAGCATCTCTCCCCCGGTGCCGAGGTTGAGCAGCACGTAGATCAGCGCCGGCACCGCGACACCCCCGAACGCGGCGGCGACGGGCACGATCGCCCGGTCGAGCGTGCGCAGGTCGCCGGCGACAAACTCCTTCTTCAGCTCCAGGCCGACCAGGAAGAAGAACAGGGCCAGCAGTCCGTCGGCCGCCCAGTGCCCCAGGCTGAGGTCGAGGTCGAAGCCGAGCACCTCGCCGCCGACGTGCAGGTCGCGCAGCGCGAAGTACTCGTCGCCGAACGGCGAGTTGGCCCAGATCAGCGCGATCGCCGCGCCGGCGATGAGCAGCAGACCGCCGATCGTCTCGGTGCGCAGGATGTCGGCGACCCGCTGGTACTCGGTCCAGCTCGGCCGGGACAGGACCTTGGAGGTCGAGGGGGCAGGGGGACGGGAGCTCATCGCAGAGGAATCCTTCGGGGGTTCGGACGGCAGGGCACAGCACGTGCCGACCAGACTTCCCGGCTCACCATGCTCGAGCCTACCAAGAGGCGTTGTAAGGTCAGGCAGGTCAACCCGGACCTGACCAACCAGCGGAGGAAGATCCATGGCATCCGAACCGGTGAAGGACACCGATCCGACCATCGGCCGTCTCGTCTCGGACGCCAGCCGCGACATCTCGTCGCTGATCTCCAACGAGATCAAGCTCGCCAAGTCCGAGCTGAAGGTCAGCGTCACGAACGGCGCGACCGGAGCCGGCTTCTTCGCCGGGGCCGCCCTGCTCGGTGTGCTCGCGATCATCATGTTCTCGGTCGCCCTGGCCTACCTGATCCACTGGAACGGCAGCGGGCTCGACCTGCACTGGGCGTTCCTGATCGTGTTCGCGTTCTACCTGCTGCTCGCCGGCCTGCTGGTCTTCCTGGGCATCAAGAAGGTCAAGAAGGTGAAGGCGCCCGAGCGCGCCATCCGCCAGGCCCAGGAGAGCAAGACCCTGCTCAAGCGGAGCTGACCCCGCCGCTGGTTCGCCGGCCCCCGGGCGCCCGGCGCGGCGACGTACTGACCTCACGAAACCCGCACTTCCCACGTGTTCCTTCGCGTGGGAAGTGCGGGTTTCACGAGTTAACGTGGGGTTCCCGAGGCCAGCGTGACCCCAGTGAGCACCCGTCCCGCGTACGTCGCTCAGCCGGCGCAGCTGCCGGTGTCCACCTCGGTGTCGCTCAGACTGCCCTGTCGCGCGCTCTGCGCGACCGCGTCGGCGGTGAGCGCGTAGCCGGTCTCGGCGTCGGTCACCGACGCCGCGAACACCACCCCGGCGACCTCGCCCGACCCGGTGATCAGCGGCCCGCCGGAGTTGCCCGGGCGGACCAGCCCGCGCACGGAGTACACCTCGCGCACGATCGAGCCGTCGCCGTAGATGTCGGGTGAGCGCAGCCGCTGCTGCGAGCGGATCCGGCCGGGCTGCGCGTCGAAGGGGCCGTCCTGCGGGTAGCCCAGGATCGCGATGCTCTGCTCGTCCTCGGCGCTGTCGAAGCGCAGGGCGGGCCGGCCGGCGTCGTCGAGCGCGAGCACCGCGACGTCGAGCTGGGGGTCGTAGTGGACGACCTCGGCACTGACCGTGTCGTCCCCGATCACCACCTCCGGGTCCCGCACGCCGGCCACGACGTGGGCGTTGGTCATCAGCCGGTCGTCGTCGTAGAGGAAGCCGGTGCCCTCGACACCCCGGCCGCAGACGTTCTGCCCTCGGACCTTCAGCACGCTCTGCTGGGCCTCCTGGACCGCCGGGCGGCGCAGGGTCTTGGTGTCACCCGGGGCGACCTCGACGATGGTCTCGGGCGCGAACGGCTCGAGGTAGCGGGGGAAGAACGTCGTGCCCACCACGTTGTTGAACGCCTGGAGGACCTGACCGGCGGCGGCGGGCAGCGCCTCGTCGACGTGGCTGAGCACCTGCGAGCTGCGCACCATCGGCGTCACCGCCCCGATCCGCGAGCCCGACACCGCGACGCCCAGCGCCCAGGCGACGAGGAGGACCGCGACGGCGCTCAGGGCCGCGCCGCCCACCGCGTCGACGGCGCGCACCGGCTGCCAGGTGATCCGGTCGCGGATCCGGGCGCCGGCGTACTGCAGCAGCGCCTGGCCGAGGGTCGCGGAGAGGATCACGATGAACAGCGCGCCGAGCGAGACCCACACCGAGGGCTCCGCCTCCCCCAGCGCGGTCGGGGCGAGCCAGACGCCGAGCAGGCCGCCGAGCAGCAGCCCGGTGGTGGCGAAGGCTCCGGTGACAAACCCCTGCCAGTAGCCCGACAGCGCGTAGGCCAGGACGAGGACGACGAGCAGCCAGTCGAGCACGTTCATCCGCGCGTCTCGCTCTCGTCGGCGTCCTGGTCGTCGTTCTGGTCGGCGTCCTCGATGTCGAGCAACCGCGTGTTCGGCGGCGGGCGGTGGGCCGGCTCGCCTTGGAGCATGTAGCCGGGCAGGTCGCGCACCTGCGCCTCGTCCCACTCCTGGGTCCAGCCGAGGAAGTCGAAGAGCCGGGCGATGATGCCGCCGGTGAAGCCCCAGAGGATGACGTCCTTGTCCTCCCCGATCATGAAGCCGGGGCCCAGCCAGCCGCTGGGGTGGCGCACCCGGATCCGATGGGTGGGGTCGAGCAGGTCGTCGATCAGCACGTGGTGGACGGCGTGCACCTCCTCGCGGCTCGCGATGCCGACGCTGCCGCGCTCGCGCCACCAGCCGAGCACCGGGGTGACCGCGAAGTTGCTCGGCGGCAGCCACAGCTCCGGGAGCCGGCCGAACACCTCCACGGAGGCCGGGTCGAGCCCGATCTCCTCGTCGGCCTCGCGCAGCGCCGCCTGCTCGGGCGTCTCGCCGGGGTCCAGCGCGCCGCCGGGGAAGGAGACCTGGCCGGGGTGCGAGCGCATGTCGTGGGCGCGCTCGGTCAGCAGCAGCTCGCGCCCCCGCTCCCCCTCGCCGAACAGCATCAGCACCGCGCCCTTGCGGGCCCGGCCGCCCTCCGGCGGCTGGAACCGGGTCAGGTGGTCGACGGTGATCTCCTCGGCCGCGCGGCGTACCGGCTCGAGCCAGTCCGGGATCACAGGTCGATCCCGAGGTGCTCGGAGACCAGTTCGACCAGCTGCTCCTCGGACCTCAGCGGCACCGCCACCTGGCTGAGCTCGCCGTCGGCGGAGAGGAAGGCGAAGTGCGGCAGCCCGCGGACCTGCAGGTCGCCGGCGCGGTTGGTCTCGCCGCCCGGGTCGGCCAGCAGCGGGTAGGTCACGCCGGTCCTCTCGACGAGCGCGAAGGCGCGCTCGGGGTCGTCCTGGGAGTCGATGCCCACGATCGGCGCCCGGTCGCCGTACTTCTCGTGGAAGGCCTGCAGGATCGGCATCTCGGTGCGGCACGGAGCGCACCACTGGGCCCACCAGCTGAGCACCAGCGGGCCCTCCAGGCGCGACAGGTCCACGGACTCGCCGCCGCCGAGGCACTCCAGGGTCAGCTCGGGTAGCGGCCCCTCGCCCGGGCTGCCGGCGCCGGGCGTGCAGGGCTCGACGCCCAGGCTCGTTTTGGTCTTGCGCAGCTCGGGGGTGTCGACGTCGACGTCGGCGGGGCCGACCGAGGGCACCGACCAGCCGCGCTGCTCGTCGCCGTCGTCGGAGGCCGGCGCACAGGCGGATCCGCTGAGCGCGAGTACGGCGGCGGCCAGCGCCGCGGACAGGGTCCGGCTCATGCGGGGCCCTGGGTCTTGACCAGCGCCGCGGCCACGATCGGGTCGGTGGGCCCCGCGCCGTACGCCGGGCACCAGCGGGCGACCGGGCAGGCCCCGCAGGCGGGCTTCTTGGCGTGGCAGATGCGCCGGCCGTGCCAGATCACGTGGTGGCTGAGCATCGTCCAGTCGCGCTTGGGGAAGAGCTCCGCGACGGCGTACTCGACCTTGACCGGGTCGGTCTCCTCGGTCCACCCGAAGCGGCGCACCAGCCGCCCGAAGTGGGTGTCGACGGTGATGCCAGGAATGTCGAAGGCATTGCCGAGCACCACGTTGGCGGTCTTGCGTCCCACGCCCGGCAGCTGCACCAGGTCGTCGAGGCGAGGCGGCACCTCGCCGCCGTGGCGCTCGACCAGGGCCTGGCTGAGCCGGAGCAGGGCATCGGTCTTGGCCCGGAAGAAGCCCAGCGGCCCGATGATCTGTTCGAGCCGCGCGCGCTCGGCGCCGGCCATCGCGGCGGCGTCGGGGTAGGTCGCGAAGAGCAGGGGGCGCACGGCGTTGACCCGCCGGTCGGTGGTCTGCGCGCTCAGCACCGTCACGACGAGCAGCTGGAAGGGGTCGTCGAAGTCCAGCTCGCAGCGGGCGTCCGGGTAGGTCTCGGCGAGCACCCGGTCGATCTTGCGGGCGCGGCGGACCAGGGACGTGTCAGGCACGGCGCCCAGACTACGGGGGAGGAAGCGAGGGTGCCGATTCTGCTGTGCACACGCCTGACGTGGCGCGGACACGGGGGAGGGAGTACGCCTGTGACGAGGCCCACGGCTAGGATGCACTATGTCACTGCGCGGTCCCCGGGTGGTGTTGACGACGATGGAGGTGTCGTGGACAACGACGTACTGCGCCAAGCCCCCCTGTTCAGTGCCCTCGACGACGAGGCCGCCACCGCTCTGCAGGCCTCGCTGGCCGAGAGCCGGCTGCGCCGTGGCGAGGTGCTGTTCCGTGAGGGCGACTCCGGCGACAAGCTCTACGTGGTGCTCGAGGGCAAGGTGAAGCTCGGGCGGACCTCCTCCGACGGACGCGAGAACCTGCTCGCGATCCTCGGCCCTGGCCAGATGTTCGGCGAGCTGTCGCTCTTCGACCCCGGTCCCCGTTCCGCGACGGTCACCTGCGTGACCGACGCGACGTTCGCCTCGCTGTCCCACGAGGACCTGCTGCGCTGGCTCGAGGGGCGCCCGATGGTCGCCCGCGGCCTGCTCTCCCAGCTCGCCGCGCGACTGCGCAAGGCCAACGACGTCGTCGCCGACCTGGTCTTCTCCGACGTGCCCGGCCGGGTCGCCAAGGCGCTGCTCGACCTCGCCGACCGGTTCGGCCGCACCGCCGACGACGGCGTGCACGTCCACCACGACCTCACCCAGGAGGAGCTGGCCCAGCTCGTCGGCGCCTCCCGGGAGACCGTCAACAAGGCTCTGGCCGACTTCGCCTCCCGCGGCTGGCTGCGCTTGGAGCCCCGCTCCGTCGTGATCATGGACATCGAGCGCCTCAGCCGCCGCGCCCGCTGACCCTCCCCCGCCGTACCCGCGCGCCGCGTCGCCGCGCTGCTGCGCCTCCGCGCGCGCCGTCCCCCCGGCTGCGGCCCCGGGTGCGTCTGTAGGGGTGGAAGGGGGCCCGATGCCGAGGTCTGACGAGCGTGACTTCGACGCGTACGTCGTCGCGCGCGCCGCTGCCCTGTCGCGCACGGCGTACCTTCTCACCGGGGACGCCCACCTCGCGGAGGACCTCGTGCAGACCGCGCTCTTCAAGGCCGCCCGCGCCTGGCCCCGGATCACCGGCGATCCGGACGCCTACGTCCGGCGCATCCTCTACACCCAGAACGTGTCGTGGTGGCGAGCCCGCCGGCACGTGCGAGAGAGCGCACTGGGTGCGTACGACGCTCCCGCCGCGCCGGTGGACACCGCCCTGCGGCTGACACTCGAGGAGGCGCTGAGGAGGCTGACCACACGGCAGCGGACCGTCCTAGTGCTGCGCTACTTCGAGGACCTCACCGAGGTTCAGACGGCCGAGCTCCTCGGCATCGGCACCGGCACCGTGAAGTCGATCGGGCGCCAGGCGCTGACCCGGCTGCGCACGCTCTCGCCGGAGCTCGCCGAGCTGATCGGGCAGCCCTCGTGAGCGGGCTGCGCGCTGAGCTGGAGCGACTCGCCGAGCAGGCGCCGCGGGTCGTGGTGCCTGCCGACACGTGGCGGCGCGCCAGGCGGGCTCGTCGGCGATCCTCGGCCCTCACCGCAGCGGCGGTCGTCACGGTGCTGGCCCTGGCTGCCGGGGCAGCCGGCGCGCTGAGCGGCATGCCGGACCGGGAGGCTTCGCCGGCGGACGGCGCACGCGACGCGGTGCCGAGCCGCATCTGGAGCGTGCCGGAGCGTCTGGGGACGCAGGACGGTCACGACCAGTGGAGCTACGAAGGAGTGGAGAGCGATCTCGCCCTCGGCCCGGTGGCCGCGGCCTACGTCATGGAGGGCGGGCTCCCGGTCCTGATCGGCGCCGACGACGGCGAGTACCACCTGGTCGAGCTGCCCGGGTTCGACGGACGCGAGGCGGCGTCATGGGCGGCGGCGGATGACGAGGCGATCCCCTTCGCGCTCTCCCCCGATGGCCGGCAGCTGGCGTACTTCTGGACGGGGCAGGCGCCTGAGGCAGCCTCCGAGCCGATGCCGACCGGGATCCGCGTCGTGGAGCTGGCCTCGGGCGATGTCCGCACCGTCGTGCTGCGCGAGGGTCAGGGCGTGCGTGTCACCCAGCTCACCTGGTCCCCGGACAGCACCTGGCTGGTGTGGGCCGGATCCGTCGCGACGTACTGGGACGGCGACGGCGGGGCCCGTTGGAACGACGTCACCGCCGGTCGGGTGGGCCCCGGAGCGAGTTCCTCGCAACGGGTGCCGGCGTCGCGGGACAGCACGTCGGTCCACGCCATCGACTCCGGCGGCACCGTCACCCTGATGACCAGAGGCCGAGTGCTGCGCTGGGACGGCGCCGTCATCAGCCGGGCACGACGCACGGGATCCGCGCTGACGCCTCCGGCCGCCCTGTCCCCAGACGGCGCCTGGCTGGCCGGCGGCTCCTCGACTTCCGACGCCGCCGCGACGCTCACCTCGACCACCACCGGTGAGTCGACGACCATCGCGCTGGCCCTGCGCGGCGACCCCGTTCCGGAAGGCTCCGAGGTCCGCCCCCTCGGCTGGGTGGACGAGGGACTGATGGTGAGCCTGGTGACCCCCATGAGCAGCGATCGAGGGTCCTCGCCGCGACAGATCGTCGTGATGAGCCGCGAGCGCGGCCCGAGCTCGTCGTACCGCGTCGTGGGGCGCACCGACCCTGGCGTCCCGGACCACCTGAGCATCGCGGTCGATCTGATGACCCTCGAGCGTCCCACCGTGGAACGCCCCGAGCCTGACTGGCCGTGGTCCACCGAGCGCCGGGTCCTGGTCGGCGCCCTCAGCGCCCTCGCCGTCCTCGCCCTCGCCCTGCTCGCCCGTGTCCTCCTCACCCGGGCCCGGCGCCGCACCACCGGCTTGTAACGCGGGGTTATGCCCACTGCCACAGCGTTATTTCGCTGCGATGGTGGGCATAACCCCGCGTTACAAGGGGCCTGGGCGCGCGCGGCGGCGCCGGCGCGGGGCGCGGCGCGGGGTCAGACGTGCGGGAGACGCTGCTCGTTGAGGTAGGCGATCTGGGCGCGCACGGAGAGCTCCGCGGCGCCCCAGAGCACGGGGTCGACGTCGGCGTAGACCATCTCCACGATCCGGCGCGGCAGCTCGTCGATGGAGATGCCCTCGGGGTGGTCGGTGGCGGCGATCCGGTCGACGGCGTCCTCCACCTGGGCCAGGCGCTCGCGGCGGTGGGCGATGTAGAAGTCGAGCACGGTCAGGGCGTCGTCGATGACGGGGCCGTGGCCCGGCCAGACGGCCTGCGCCTCGCCCGCCTCGGCCAGCCGGTGC
Organism: Nocardioides sp. Z43_10; assembly: GCF_059766615.1. NCBI lineage: Bacteria > Bacillati > Actinomycetota > Actinomycetes > Propionibacteriales > Nocardioidaceae > Nocardioides > Nocardioides sp. Z43_10. The sequence continues at coordinate 114,427 of NZ_JCBAJY010000001.1, forward strand.
AGCCGGTCGAGGGAGTCGAGGTAGGCGCCGAGCTGGCCGTCGGGGTGCGCCACCACCGTCGTGCCGCGGCCGAGCACCATGTCGCCGGTCAGGATCGCGCCGTCGCCGGGCACCAGGAACGACAGGGAGTCCGCGGTGTGCCCCGGGGTCGCGACGACGCGGATCTCGAGGCCGTCGACCTCGACGACGTCGCCGTCGGTGAGGCCCTCGGTGCCCAGCCGGTACGCCGGGTCGAGGGCGCGCACGCCGCAGCCCATCCGCTCGGCGAACTCTCGGGCCGCCTCGGAGTGGTCGGCGTGGTGATGGGTGAGCAGGACCGTCGCGACCTCGCCGGCCGCCTCGGCCACCGCGTCGAGGTGGCTCAGGATCGACGGCCCGGGGTCGACGACCACCGAGCGTCGGGCGCCGGGCTCGCGCAGCACCCAGGTGTTGGTGCCGTCCAGCGACATGATGCCGGGGTTCGGGGCGAGCACGCACCGCGCTCGCTCCCCGAAGGACCCTCCTGCCCAGGTCACGACTCCATCTCCATCTCCGCGCGCACCCGTTCGCCCAGCGCCACGAGCCGCTCGGGGATCTCCAGGTGCGCCTCGTCGCCGGCGAACCGGGCGGTGGGCTCGACGAGCGCCACCTCCCGCTCACGCCCGATGCGTACGGCGTGCGCCGGGTCGCCGGCGGCGAAGAGCTCGACGCAGGTGTAGTACTGCGGCGGCAGCATCAGCAGCTCGTCACGGTGGGCGGCGCCCAGCGCGTCGCGCACCGAGAGCCACATCACCTCCTGCGACTCCGAGGACACGTCGCGGGTGCGCTGTCCCTCGGGCAGGTCGGCGAGGAAGAACCAGGTCCGGTAGCGGCGCGGCTCGAAGACCGGCGTCAGCCAGCACGCCCACGGCGTGAGCAGGTCCGAGCGGACCACCAGGTCGCGCTTGCGCAGCAGCTCGGTGAACGACAGCTCGCGCTGCTCCAGGGCCACCCGGTCGGCCTCCCAGTCGTCCCCGGTGGTGTCGGCGACCACGGAGTCGGGCGACGGGCCGGCCAGCAGTACGCCGGACTCCTCGAACGTCTCCCGCACGGCCGCGTAGACCAGGGCGCGGGCCAGGCCCACCTCGACGCCGAGGCGCGCGGACCACTCCTCGGCCGACGGTCCCGCCCACGGCAGCGCGTCGTCGTCGCAGTCGTGATCACGCGGGTCCACCCCGCCGCCGGGGAAGACGGCCATCCCCGCCGCGAACGCCATGTCGACATGGCGCCGCAGGAAGTAGACCTCGAGCGATCCCGGGCCCGCCTCCTGCGAGCGCGCGCCCCGGGTCAGCACGATCGTGGCGGCGTTGCGCGGCTCGGCGGGGGTACGGCGCCCCTCGGCGAAGTCGCGGGCCTGCTCGGCCAACCGCCCCGGCAGGGCGCGCGTGAAGTCGAGCATCAGACCTCCACGATCAGCTCGACCTCGACCGGAGCGTCCAGCGGCAGCACCGGCGTGCCCACCGCCGAGCGGGCGTGGCGCCCGGCCTCGCCGAAGACGTGCCCGAGCAGCTCGGAGGCACCGTTGGCCACGAACGGCTGGCCGGTGAAGTCCCGGGTCGAGGCGACGAAGACGACGACCTTGACGATCCGCTTGACCAGCTCCAGGTCGCCGATCTCGGCCTGCACCGCGGCGAGCGCGTTGAGCGCGCACTGCTGGGCGCACTCGGTCGCCTCCTCGGCGGTGACCTCGCCGCCGACCTTGCCGGTGTACATCAGCTCACCGCCGCGCATCGGCAGCTGGCCCGAGGTGAAGACGTGGATGCCGCTGCGCACGGCCGGCACGTACGACGCGACCGGCGCCGCGACCTCCGGCACCTCCAACCCGAGCTCAGCGAGCCGCTGCGCGACGCTCATCCCTGGATCGGGCGCTTGAAGTAGCCGACGAGGTTCTCCGGGTTCATCCCCGGCGCGACCTGGACGAGCTCCCAGCCATCGGCTCCGAAGTTGTCCAGGATCTGCTTGGCGGCGTGCGTGAGGATCGGTGCGGTCAGGTACTCCCACTTCGTCATGGGGGCGACCCTACTCCGAGCGGCACCCGCGTCCGGCACACGTCATCCCGTGGGTGGACGCGTCCACCGCCCGGCGCCATCTACGGTGGCCCTCGTGGACCAGCCAGTCACCCCCCGCCAGCCCTGGCGGCTCGACGAGCGCGGGCGCCGGTGGTTCGACCGGTTGCTGGTGGCCTTCCTGCTGCTGCCGGTGCCGGTGCTGATGATCAGCGGAATGGGCACCTCCGCCGTCTTCTCGGCCGCGGAGCTGATCCCGTTGCTGTGGCGCCGCAGCCGCCCGGTCGCGGTGTTCGCCGCCGTCGCCGCGGCCAGCGCCCTGCAGGCCGTGGTCCTCACCGAGCCCACCTGGGGCCAGGTGGCGTTCCCGATCGCGACGTACTCGCTGGCCCGCCGCTGCGGCGCCCCGGCCTCCGCCGTGGCGCTCGCGGTGGGCGTGTGCGGCGCCGTCGTCGCCTCGTGGCGCTGGCTGATCTCCTACACCACGGGCACCCTGAACGCCTTCCTGTCCTACTTCGTGACGATCTCGGTGATCGTGCTGGCGGCCTGGGCGCTGGGCACGCTGGGGCGCATCCGCGAGGCGTACGTCGCGGCGCTGGTCGAGCGCGGCGAGCGGATCGAGCGGGAGGCGCACCAGCGCGTCGCCCTGGCCGCCACCGAGGAGCGCTCACGGATCGCGCGCGAGATGCACGACGTGGTCGCGCACGGGCTCTCGGTGATCGTCGTCCAGGCGGACGGGGCGCGCTACGCCGCGGCGCACGACCCGGAGGTGGCGACCCGCACCCTGGAGACGGTGGCCGCCACCGGCCGGGAGGCGCTCACCGAGATGCGCCGCCTGCTCGGGCTGCTGCGCACCGGAGGCGACACCGGCACCCGTCCGCAGCCGCGCCTGGACGACATCGCGGTGCTGGTGGCCGAGGCCCAGGAGGCGGCCGGGGAGCGCGGCCGGGTGCAGGCCCGGTTGCCGGCGCCCGGGACGCAGGTGCCGCCCGGCGTGGCCCTGACGGCGTACCGCGTCGTGCAGGAGGCGCTCAGCAACGTCCGCAAGCACGCGGGCCCGGCCGCCTCCACCCGCGTGGAGGTGTGCGTGGGCACCGACCTCAGCGTGCTGGTCGAGGACGACGGCCGGGGCGCGGCGAGCCTCGACGATGGCCGCGGCCTCGGGCTGGTCGGGATGCGGGAGCGGGTGCTGGTGCACGGCGGCGACCTGGTCGCCGGACCCCGGCGCGACGGCGGCTACCGGGTGTCGGCGAGGATCCCGCTGTGAGCGAGGCATTCCCCGACCTACCCGCCGACGGGCCGCCGAGCCGGTGCGCGGACGCCCCGATCCGGGTCTTCCTGGTCGACGACCAGCAGATGGTGCGCGCGGGGTTCGCGATGCTCGTCGGCAGCCAGCCGGATCTCGAGGTCGTCGGCGAGGCCGGCGACGGCCGCGAGGCGCTGGAGCGGCTCGCGGTGACCCGCGCGGACGTGGTGCTGATGGATGTGCGGATGCCGCGTCTCGACGGCGTCGAGGCGACCCGGCTGCTGGCCGCCCGGCCCGGGGCGCCCCGGGTGATCGTGCTGACCACCTTCGACCTCGACGAGTACGCCTTCAGCGCGCTGCGCGCCGGCGCCTCGGCCTTCCTGCTCAAGGACGCGGCCCCACCCGACCTGCTCGGCGCGATCCGCTCGGTGCACCGCGGCGACGCGGTGGTCGCGCCGAGCACCACCCGCCGGCTGCTGGAGCACTTCGTCGCTGCGCTGCCCGACCCGCGTCCCGCGGGCACCGACGAGCGCCTGGCGACACTGACCGAGCGCGAGCGCGAGGTCCTGGTGCTCATCGGCCGGGCGATGTCCAACACCGAGATCGCCCGGCACCTGGTGGTCGCGGAGGCGACCGTGAAGACCCACGTCAGCCGTCTGCTGGCCAAGACCGGCGCCCGCGACCGGGTGCAGCTGGTGGTGCTGGCCTACGACTGCGGGCTGGTCGCCCCCGGCTGAGCTCCACCCCCGGTCGTACGCCGGGTCCGGCCCCTGGGCTGACGACGTGGGTGGCCCCCGGCTGGAAGCGTCGGGGCCATGACGACAGCACCCCTGCGGCACGGCGCCGCACCCACCCCCGACGGCTCCCGACTCGCCGCGAGCGCCCGCGGGCTGACCCGCACCTACGGCCGCGGCGACACCGGGGTCCATGCCCTGCGCGGCGTCGACCTCGACCTCCCCGCCGGCCGGCTGACCGCGATCATGGGGCCCTCCGGCTCCGGCAAGTCGACGCTCATGCACTGCCTCGCGGGGTTGGACCATCCCACCACCGGCACCCTCAGCGTGGCCGGCCGCTCGCTGGAGCGGCTCGACGACGACCAGCTCACGGTGTTCCGCCGCGAGCAGCTGGGCTTCGTCTTCCAGTCCTTCAACCTGCTGCCGATGCTCACCGCCCAGCAGAACATCCTGCTGCCGCTGGACCTGGCCGGTCGCCGGGTGGACCGCGCCCGCTTCGACCGCCTCGTGGAGACGCTGGGGCTGGCCGACCGGCTCAGCCACCGCCCCGGCGAGCTCTCCGGCGGTCAGCAGCAGCGGGTGGCGATCGCCCGCGCGCTGATCACCGACCCGGCGATCGTCTTCGCCGACGAGCCCACCGGGAACCTGGACAGCGCCTCCTCCGCGGAGGTCCTCGGCCTGCTGCGCACCTCGGTGCGCGAGCTGGGGCAGACGGTGGTGATGGTGACCCACGACCTCGACGCGGCGGCGTACGCCGACGACGTGCTGGTCCTCGCCGACGGCAGCATCCGCGTCCACCTGGCCTCCCCCACCACCGACCAGCTGCTCGCGACGCTGCGCGGTGAGCGATGAGGACGGTCCTGCTCGCCTCGCTGCGCACCCACACCCGGCGCTACGTCGCCGCCGTGCTGGCGGTCGTCATCGGGGTCGCGTTCATCATCGTCACCGGGGCCCTGGCCTCGGCGACCCGCAACGGCCTCGTCTCCGGGGTCGAGCTGCCCTACCGCCACGCCGACGTGGTCGCCTCCGCGATGAGCGGTGATCAGGCCGTCGAGGTGATGGAGCACGCCCGACGCGAGGGCGACACCGCCGCGGTGCTGGGCTGGAGCACCCAGACGGTGACCTCCGGTGGGCGCCTGGTGACGGACCGGATGGACGTCGCCCCCTTCGCCGACGCCGAGCGGCTGCGCTGGCAGGAGCTGCGCGAGGGCCGCTGGCCCCGGGGCGCGCACGAGGCGCTGGCCGACCGCAACACCGCCAAGGTCCGCGACCTCGCCGTCGGCGACGTGGTCCGCATCGGGTCGGGGGCCCGGGCCGTCGAGGCCACGATCGTGGGGCTGGCCGACACCCCGTCGGCCTCGGTCGGCGCCGGGCTGTACCTGCCCTGGGAGACCATCCGCCCGTGGGCCTCGAGCCTGTGGGTGGACTCGGTGGCCTACGCCGGCTCCGGGTCCGTCGCCGAGCAGATCCGCGAGCTCTCGGAGCTGACCGGGGCGGAGGTGGCGCCGCGCGACGAGTTCGTCGAGCAGCGCCAGGCCGACCTGAACCGGGACGTCGACCTGATCGCGATCCTGCTCCTGGTCTTCGCCAGCGTCGCGGTGTTCGTCTCGGTGCTGGTGATCGCCAACACGTTCACGATCCTGTTCGCCCAGCGCAGCCGCGACTTCGCCCTGCTGCGCTGCGTGGGCGCCACCCGCCGCCAGCTGATCAGGTCGGTCAGGGCCGAGTCGGTGGTGCTCGCGGTGGTGTCCTCCCTGCTCGGCCTGGCCGTCGGCACCGCCGTCGGGTACGGCCTGGTCGCGCTCGCCGCACGACAGTTCGCGCCGGGCACGATGGGGGCTGTCGAGCTCTCCGCCACCTGGTACGCCTGCGGCGCCGCGGTGGGCATCTTGGTCACCGTGGTGGCCGCCTGGCTGCCCACCCGCCGGGTGGCCCGGATCAGCCCGCTGGCCGCGCTGCGTCCCGAGGACCCCGCCGGCCTGGACACCCGCGCCGGCCGCCTGCGTACGGCGTGCGGGGGCGGGCTGGTCGTGCTCGGAGCGGCGCTGCTGGCCGGGGCGATCAGCGGGCACTCCCCCCAGCTGATGGTGGCCGGAGGGATGGTCGCCTTCACCGGCGTGCTGCTGCTCGGTCCGCTGCTGGTCCCGGCGCTGATCTCGCTGACGGGCGGCGCCGCCGGCCGGCTCGGCGGCGCCCCCGCCCGGCTGGCCACCGGCAACGCGGTCCGCAACCCGCGACGTACCGCGGCCACCACGGCGTCGCTGCTGATCGGTGTCACCCTGACCACGGCGGTGCTCACCGGGCTGTCCAGCTCGCGCAGCGCCGTCTCCTCCGACCTGGACGCCAGCCATCCGATCGACGCGGCGCTGATCTCCGTGGAGGCGGCCCTGCCCGCCTCGCTGCTGGCCGAGGTGCGCGCCACGGACGGGGTCGCCGACGCGGTCGTCCTCGACGGCGTGGACGCCGAGGTGTCGGAGGGGATCGGTCAGCTCCAGGTGGTGGCCGCGACGCCCGCGGCGGCCGACGTCGCGCGCGGGGCGGCGCGGGTGGCCGCACCCGGCCCCGGCGAGGTGTTCCTGCCCAGTGACGCCCTGGACGGCGAGGTGCCCAGCCGGGTCGAGATCCGGGTAGGCGAGCGGACCCGCACGCTGTCGGTCAGCAACGGGGACGCGTGGGGGGCCGTCGCATTGGTGGCGCCGGCCACCCTGGCTGCGCTCAGCGACACGGCCGGCCCGCGGGCGGTGTGGGTGCGCGCCGAGGACGGCGCCGATGCCGAGGACCTGACCGGGGACCTCACCGCGGTCGCCAGCGGCGCGGGCGCCGAGGTCACCAGCGGGTTCGGCGAGCGGGCCTGGGTCCACCTGCAGCTCGACGTGCTCACCGGCGCGGTGGTGGCGCTGCTCGGAATCGCCGTGCTGATCGCGCTGGTCGGCATCGGCAACACCCTGGGGCTCTCGGTGCTCGAGCGGGGCCGGGAGAACGCGCTGCTCCGTGCGCTCGGGCTGACCCGGCGTCAGCTGCGCCGGATGCTCGCCGTGGAGTCGCTGCTGCTCTCGGGGGTGGCGACGGTGCTCGGCACGCTGATCGGCGTGGTGTTCGCCTGGGTCGCGGTGCGCACGCTGCTCGACACGGCCGTCGAGGAGGTGTCGCTCGTCCTGCCCTGGGGGCAGCTCGGCGCCGTGATCGCGATCGCCGGTCTCGCCGGGCTGGCCGCCGGGGTGCTGCCGGCCCGGCGGGCCGCACGGGTGGCCCCGGCTGCCGGGCTGGCCCTGGACTGAGCGGCGCGTCGGGGAGGGAGGGTCGGACGCCGGCTATCCCTCCCCGGCCGCTTCGGCCGGCACCGCGGCCGTCACCAGCCGCGGTCCGGTCTTCTCGCGGACCTCGTCCTCACCGATGCCGGGCGCGAGCTCGACCAGGTGCAGCCCGTCGGGGCGTACGTCGATGACGGCGAGGTCGGTGATGATGCGCTGCACGACCCGCTTGCCGGTGAGCGGCAGCGAGCACTCCTCGACGATCTTGTGCGAGCCGTCGCGGGCCACGTGCTCCATCAACACCACCACCTTCTTCGCGCCGTGCACCAGGTCCATCGCGCCGCCCATCCCCTTGACCATCTTCCCGGGGATCATCCAGTTGGCGATGTCACCAGCGGCCGAGACCTGCATCGCACCCAGGATCGCGGCGTCCACCTTGCCGCCACGGATCATCGCGAACGACGTCGCGGAGTCGAAGAACGACGCACCCCGGCGCAGCGTCACCGTCTCCTTGCCCGCATTGATCAGGTCCGCGTCCTCCTCCCCCTCAACGGGGTAGGGGCCGATGCCGAGGATCCCGTTCTCCGACTGCAGCACCAGCTCCACGCCGTCGGGGACGTAGTTCGGCACCAGCGTCGGCAACCCGATCCCCAGATTCACATACGAGCCGTCATGCAGCTCCGATGCCGCGCGGGCGGCCATCTGCTCCCGGGTCCAGCTCATCTCAGGCCTCCTCGCGCGCACGCACGGTCCGCTTCTCGATCCGCTTGTCGCCCGCCTGCTCGGGGCTCAACGCGACCACCCGGTGCACGTAGACCCCCGGGGTGTGGACCTCGTTGGGGTCCAGCTCGCCGGGCTCCACGAGCTCCTCGACCTCCGCGATCGTGACCCGCCCGCACATCGCAGCCAACGGGTTGAAGTTGCGCGCGGAGTCGCGGTAGACGAGGTTGCCGTGCCGGTCACCCTTCCAGGCCCGCACCAGGGCGTAGTCGGCGATGATCGCCTCCTCCAGGACGAACTCCTTCTCGCCCTCGGGCGTCGCGAAGCGGCGTACCTCCTTGGCGGGCGAGGCCACCACCACGTTGCCCGCGTCGTCGTAGCGCCACGGCAGACCGCCCTCGGCGACCTGGGTTCCGACCCCGGTCGCGGTGAAGAACGCCGGGATCCCCGACCCGCCGGCGCGCATCCGCTCCGCCAGCGTGCCCTGCGGGGTCAGCTCCACCTCGACCTCGCCGCCGAGGTACTGCCGAGCGAACTCCTTGTTCTCCCCCACATAGGACGACACCATCCGCCGCAGCCGGCGCGCCGCCAACAGCCGACCCAGACCCCAATCGTCGACCCCGCAGTTGTTCGACACCGCCTCCAACTCCGCGGCGCCCTGCTCGAGCACCGCCTCGATCAGCACCGACGGGATCCCACACAACCCGAACCCGCCCACCGCCAACCGCGAGCCCGACGCGATGTCGGCCACCGCCTGCGCCGCCGTCGCCACGACCTTGTCCACCCCGACCTCCTCGATCGCTCGTGGTGCGACTCTAGTCACACAGTCTCCCGCCCGCGCCAGGATCAAGCCGTAGGCTGCGAAGGTGCCTCCACCAGCGTCCGAGACCCCAGCCCAGGCCCAGCGCCCCGACTGGTCGACCGTGCAGTTGCACGTGGTGACCGGCAAGGGCGGGACGGGCAAGTCCACGGTGGCCGCCGCCCTGGCCCTGGCGCTGGCCTCGACGGGCAAGAACGTCCTGCTTTGCGAGGTCGAGGGCCGTCAGGGCATCGCCCGGATGTTCGACGTCGACCCGCTGCCCTACGAGGAGCGGCGCATCGCCCAGGGCCTGCCCGGCGAGGACGGTCGCGCCGGGACGGTGCATGCGCTGCACATCGACGCCGAGGCCGCGCTGTTGGAGTACCTCTCGATGTACTACCGCCTGGGGCGCGCCGGCCGGGCCCTGGACCGTTTCGGGGTGATCGACTTCGCCACCACCATCGCCCCGGGCGTGCGCGACGTGCTGCTCACCGGCAAGGTCTTCGAGGCGGCCAAGGCGGGACGGCGCGGCAAGAACGCGATCCAGTACGACGCGGTCGTGCTCGACGCGCCGCCGACGGGACGCATCGCGCAGTTCCTCAACGTCAACGGCGAGCTCGCCGGGCTGGCCAAGGTCGGCCCGATCAAGAGCCAGGCCGACCTGGTGATGACGCTGTTCCGCTCGCCGCGCACCGCCGTGCACCTGGTGACGGTGCTGGAGGAGATGCCGGTCCAGGAGACCGCGGACGGCATCGCCGAGCTGCGCGAGGCGCGGCTGCCGGTGGGCGGGGTCGTGGTGAACCTGGTCCGACCCCGTGACCTGTCCAGCGAGGACCTCGCCGCTGCCCGGGCCGGCGCCATCGACCGCACCCGCATCGTCGAGGAGCTCGCCGAGGCGGGCATCGACGTGGACGACACGCTCGTGGACGGACTGCTCGCCGAGGCCCGCGACCACGCGGAGCGGCGCGGCCTCGAGGACGAGCAGCGCGTCCTGGTCGGCGAGCTCGGCGTCGCGACCTACGAGCTGCCCCGGCTGCCGCAGGGCATCGACCTCGGCGGCCTCTACGAGCTGGCCGCGACGCTGAGAGAGCAGGGGATGGCATGAGCAGGCGCACCCATGACCGGCCGCGCTTCGGCCCGCTGGCGGCGACCGGGGAGCGTGCCCCCGGTCTCGACGTGGACGCGCTGATCGACGACCCCGCCACCGGCATCATCGTCTGCTGCGGCTCGGGGGGCGTGGGCAAGACCACCACGTCGGCCGCGCTGGCACTGCGCGCGGCCGAGCGAGGACGCAAGGTGGTGGTGCTCACCATCGACCCTGCCCGGCGGCTGGCGCAGGCGATGGGCATCGAGCGGCTGGACAACACCCCGCGCCCCGTCACCGGGCTGAGCGAGGACTCGACCGGCAGCCTGGACGCGATGATGCTCGACATGAAGCGCACCTTCGACGAGGTGGTGGAGAGCCAGGCCAGCCCGGACAAGGCGCGCCAGATCCTGGAGAACCCGTTCTACATCGCGCTGTCGAGCTCGTTCGCGGGCACGCAGGAGTACATGGCGATGGAGAAGCTGGGCCAGATCCGCGCCGACGCCGACGCCGACGGCAGCTACGACCTGATCGTGGTGGACACCCCTCCCTCGCGCTCGGCGCTGGACTTCCTCGACGCACCCGAGCGGCTCTCCAGCTTCCTCGACGGTCGCTTCATCCGACTGCTGCTGGCTCCCGCCCGGGGGCCGGCCAAGCTGATGACCGCCGGCTTCGGGGTGATCACCAACGCGCTCAGCAAGATCCTCGGCGGTCAGGTGCTGCGCGACCTGCAGACCTTCGTCGCCGCTCTGGACACCGTCTTCGGCGGCTTCCGGCAGCGGGCCGAGAAGACGTTCGCGCTGCTCCAGGCCGAGGGCACGGCCTTCCTCGTGGTCGCCGCTCCGGAGCCGGACGCGCTGCGCGAGGCGGCGTACTTCGTCGAGCGCCTCGGTGAGGACGAGATGCCGCTCGCGGGGCTCGTGGTCAACCGGGCCACTCCCGTGCCGAAGGGACCGCTGTCGGCCGACGAGGCGATGACGGCCTCCGAGCGGCTGTTCAAGAAGGACCCCGTCTCGCTCACCGCCGGGCTGCTGCGCCTGCACGCCGACCGCGCCCGGATGGTCGAGCGCGAGGCGCGGCTGTGCGAGCGGTTCTCCGCGGCGCACCCGGACGTGCAGACCGCGGTCGTGCCGGCGCTGTCCACCGACGTGCACGACCTCGACGGCCTGCGCCGGGTCGGCGCGCTGCTGGCCGACGAGACCGGCGAGGAGTCAGCCGAGGGCTGAGCCGAGGGCTCGGCCCGCGGGCTGGGCCGTCCGGCAGCTCGCCGGACGGCTCGAGGCTCAGACGGCGGCGGTCAGGTCCTCGTGACCGTTCTTGGCGGCCTCGAGCACCGAGCGCCACGAGGCGGTCGGCCGGCGGCGCAGCAGGGCGCGGCGCTCACGCTCGGTCATCCCACCCCAGACCCCCCACTCGATCTGGTTGTCCAGGGCCTCGGCGAGGCACTCGCTGCGCACGGGGCAGCCGGCGCACACCTGCTTGGCCTTGTTCTGCTCGGCCCCACGCACGAACAGCTGATCCGGCTGGGCCTTGCGGCAGGCAGCAGCGGTCGTCCAGTCCTCAACCCACATGAAACGGTCCCCATCCCAGGGGCGAGTGCACGGCAACCCCCATGACTGCCAGCTCGTCCCCTGGGCGAGACCCTACGGCCCCGAGATGGTTCAGGCGAGGCACCTTTGACCCAATTGCCATAGTCCAAACGGACTAGTCCCACCTAGTCATGGATGCCGACGTTGCCAGCGGCTCCCGTACATTGGTGCCATGTCCGCGCCTGCGCCCGAGCGCCTGACCGCATCCCGAGTCCTGTCCCACCTCGGGGTGATGGCGGCTGTCTCCGTCGTCCTGGGGGTGGTGGCCGCCGGCCTGATGATCCCCTTCGCGGGGGTGGTCGGGCTCGGCGCCCGTGACGTCGCCAACAGCATGGACGCGCTGCCGGCCGAGCTGGAGACCAAGGCGCTGCCCCAGCGCACCCGCATCCTCGACGCCAACAACAAGGTCGTGGCGACCCTGTACGACGAGAACCGGGTCAACGTCTCCCTCAACCAGATCTCGCGGAACATGGTGCAGGCGATCGTCGCGATCGAGGACTACCGCTTCTACGAGCACGGCGCCCTCGACCTCAAGGGCACACTGCGCGCACTGGTGACCAACCAGGCCGCCAGCGGCGTCGTCCAGGGTGGCTCGTCGATCACCCAGCAGATGGTCAAGCTGACGCTGGTCCAGCAGGCGGAGACCGAGGAGGAGCGCAAGGCGGCCACGGACCGCTCGTACGCGCGCAAGCTCCGCGAGCTTCGCTACGCCATCGCGGTCGAGGAGAACTACAGCAAGGACTGGATCCTCGAGCGCTACCTGAACATCGCCTACTTCGGCGACGGCGCCTACGGCGTGCAGGCGGCCGCTCGGCACTACTTCGACAAGAACGCCAAGCAGCTCAACATCAAGGAGTCGGCGATGCTCGCCGGCCTGGTGAAGAACCCGACCGGCTACGACCCGACCAACTCCCCCTCGCGGGCGCTGGCGCGACGCAACGTGGTGCTGGACCGGATGGCCGAGCTCAACGTGATCACCCCCGAGCAGCACGCCAAGGCCCGGGCGTCCAAGCTCGGCCTGCGCACGGTCACCGCCAAGAACGGCTGCGTGAACTCGACCGCGCCGTTCTTCTGCGACTACGTCGTGCAGTACCTGCTCAAGGACCCCTCGCTCGGCAAGACCGAGCAGGACCGCCGCAACCTGCTCTACACCGGCGGCCTCACCATCCGCACCACCCTGGACCAGCGCTACCAGGACGCTGCGGACGCCTCGGTCGAGGACGCCGTCTACCCCACCGACCAGGCCATCGGCGGCCTGACGATGGTCGAGCCGGGCACCGGCGCGGTCAAGGCCGTCTCGCAGTCGCGCCCGATGGGCCGCAACAAGGCCGCCGGCGAGACGTTCCTGAACTACGCGGTGAACCAGAAGTACGGCGACTCCAAGGGCTTCCAGGGCGGCTCGACGTTCAAGGCGTTCGTGCTGGCCGCGGCGATCGAGCAGGGCATCTCGCTGGGGACCACCATCTCGTCCCCGGAGAGCATCACGATCAGCGAGAGCCGCTTCGAGGACTGTGACGGGGAGCCCTACGGGTACGGCTCCTGGACGTTGGGCAACTCCACCAGCTCGGGCACGATGAACCTCTACACCGGCACCCGCCTCTCGGTGAACACCTTCTACGCCCAGCTCGAGGCGATGACCGGGATCTGCAAGCCGTTCAAGCTCGCCCGGGACATGGGCCTCAACCTCGACAACCCGACCGGCAAGAAGCCGGGCTCGCCCGAGCGGGTGCCCACGTTCACCCTCGGCATCCCCGACGTGAGCCCCCTGGAGATGGCCGAGGCCTACGCGACGTTCGCCGCACGCGGCGTGCACTGCGAGAGCCGCCCGATCGGCGAGATCCAGGACTCGGAGGGCCACTCGCTGAAGAAGTACCCCGCCCAGTGCAACCGGGTGATGGAGGAGAGCACCGCGGACGCCGTCAACGACGTGCTGCGCGGCGTGATCGAGGGCGGCTTCGCCTCCGCGCAGGCGCTCGGGCAGCCCGCCGCCGGCAAGACCGGCACCACCCAGGAGAACCGCGCGGTGTGGTTCGTCGGCTACACCCCCAACCTCGCCGCCGCCTCGATGATCGCCGGCGCCAACGAGTTCGGCCACCCCCAGGAGCTCACCGGCGAGATGGTCGGCGGGAGCCCGCTCTACGACGTGTCCGGTTCGGGCACGGCAGGACCGATGTGGGGCAACGCGATGAAGGTCATCGCCCAGTGGCTCGACGACGAGGACTTCGTCTACCCCGGGTCCGTCCCGGGCGCCGGCAGCACCTACATCCCGGCGCCGCCGAGCCCCGAGCCCGATGACGACGGCGACCGTGGCAACGGCAACGGCGGCGGCGGCGGCAACGGCGGGGGCGGCGGCAACGGTGGCGGCGGCGGCAATGGCGGCGGCGGCGGCAACGGCGGCGGTGGTCGCGGCCGGGGCTGAGCCCCGGCCGGCCGCGGCCGGCGGCGCCGCTCCAGTTCGGCTCAGCCGAGCTGGCGGCGTACCTCCGCGGCCACCATCGCACCGTCCGCACGTCCCTTGACCTGCGGCTGCACCACGCCCATCACCTTGCCCATCGCCTTCATGCCCTCGCCGGCCGCGCCGACCTGGGCGACGGCCTCGGTGACGATCCGGGTGATCTCGTCGGCGTCGAGCTGCGCGGGCAGGTAGTCGGCCAGCACGGCGGCCTCCGCCTTCTCCTTGGCGGCCATCTCCGCGCGGCCGCCCTCCTCGAACGCGGTCGCCGCCTCGCGGCGCTTCTTGGCCTCGCTGGACAGCACGCTCACGACGTCCTCGTCGCTGAGCTCCTTGTGCGCCTTGCCGGCCACCTCGGCGTTGGTGATCGCGGTCAGCACCATCCGCAGGGTGGAGGAGCGCACCTCGTCCCGGGCCTTGATGGCGGTGGTCAGGTCTGCGCGCAGTCGGTCCTTGAGGGCACTCATGGGACCTATTGTGGCAGCCTTGCGCCATGGATTTTCCCGGCTCCCTGCCCCGCTCCCCCCTCCGCGCCGCAGGCCGGCTGATCGGCGCCGGAGCGCTCGCCGGGGCCGCCCTCACGGCGTACGGCGTGTGTGAGGCCCGGGCGTACACGCTGCGGCGGGTGAGTCTCCCGGTGCTGCCCGCCGGGCACGAGCCGCTGCGGGTGCTGCACCTCTCCGACATCCACATGACTCCCGGGCAGCGGCGCAAGCAGGAGTGGCTGCGCGGCCTGGCCGACCTCGAGCCGGACCTGGTGATCAACACCGGCGACAACCTGGCGCACCCCGGCGCGGTGCCGTCGGTGACCGAGGCGCTCGGCGCTCTCGCCGACGTTCCGGGGGTGTTCGTGTTCGGCTCCAACGACTACTACGCGCCCGGCTTCCGCAACCCGCTGCGCTACCTGCTGCCCGACGACGGCAAGCGCCGCACCGACACCCCGCAGCTGCCCTGGCCGGACCTGCAGAGGACGTGGACCGACGCCGGCTGGCTCGATCTGACCAACGGGTTCGGGTCGCTGCGGGTGCGCGACACCACGATCTCGTTCGCCGGCGTGGACGACCCGCACCTGGGCTACGACGACCTGCGCCGCGTCGCCGGCCCGGCCGATCCGGACGCCGACCTGCGCCTGGCGGTGGCCCATGCGCCGTACCTGCGGGTGCTGGACCAGTTCGCCAGCGACGGCTACGACGCGATCATCGCCGGGCACACGCACGGCGGGCAGGTCTGCCTGCCGTTCTACGGGGCGCTGACCACCAACTGCGACCTGGAGCCGGCGCGAGCCAAGGGCCTGCACCGCCATCCGGCCGACTCCTCCCCCGGCGAGCCCGGCTCCTGCTGGCTGCACGTCAGCGCCGGGCTCGGCACGAATCCCTACGTCCGGGTCCGGGTCGCGTGCCGCCCCGAGGCGACGCTGCTGACCCTGGTCCCCGCCTGAGACCACCCGATGCGGGAGAACCCGACTGCCTCCGGTATGCTCACCCGTGCCGTGGGACCAGTGCCCACGATCGGGCTGTGGCGCAGCTTGGTAGCGCGCCTCGTTCGGGACGAGGAGGCCGCAGGTTCAAATCCTGTCAGCCCGACGTTTGATCAGGCCGGACCCCCAGGGTCCGGCCTGATCGCGTTACGGGACGTCTGGTCGGTCCGGCACTCCGCTGCCCCCTTCTCTGGCAGACTGCCCGCCATGGCTGAGAAGGACCCTGGCACTCCCGACGAGTCCTCGCTGGAGCTGCCGTCGTTCGGCCTGCGGCGCAGGAAGCGCAAGCGCGACTCCACCGCGACGACCGCGCCCGAGCCTGACGCTCCGGCGGGTGCGGAGAGGCCCGCGCCGGAGGCTGAGGCCGCGCCGGAGGTCGAGGCCGCGCCGGAGGCTGAGCGCGCGTCGGAGGTCGAGGCCGCGCTGGAGGCTGAGGCCGCGCCGGAGGCTGAGCGCGCGCCCGTGTCCGTGTCCGAGCCGCTCCCGGACGCAGTAGTGCCCGCCACCACCGAGGCGGAGCCCGCCGTTGGCCCCGGCACCGAGGCTGAGACCGTGCCCGTGCCCGAGGTCGAGGTCGAGACCGTGCCGGAGGGCGCAGAGGTGGCGGACCCCGCCGCCCCTGTCACCGACGACACGATCGTGTTCGCTGCCCCGGTACAGGACGCGGACGAGCCGACCGTGGTGCTCGACGACTCACCGGCGCAGGTGACCCGGACGCCGGGCTCTGGCCCGGGAGGCCCGTCCGGCACCCCCTCAGCCGCGTCCGAGGAGCTCGCGGAGCTCGCCCCCGCCCCGGTGAGCACCGCCTTCGACACCCTGTTCGCCGACGACGCCGTCCGCGAGGACGACACCGACCTCGAGCAGCCCAGTGCCGCAGCCGACCAGGCGGCCGACGAGGACCTGGACCGGAGCTACCCCACCTTCGTCCTGCCGCCCCTGGGAGCGATGACTGCTGCGGTCGTCACCGGCCTGCTGGTCGGACTGGCGATGGTCGTGCTCACCGCCCTGTCGATGCGCGGCTGCGAGGCCGTCTACGGGACGTCCTCGTGCGGCAAGCCAGGCCTGATGCTGCTGCTGGCGATCCTGATCGTCCTGGTCTACGCCGGCGCAGCGCTGCTGCGGGCCTGGAACGTCTCGGACCCGGGCAGCACCAGCTTCCTGGCCATCGGCCTGACCACCGTGATCGCCCTGCTGTTCCTCATCGAGGTGCTCTTCGCCTGGTGGATGGTGATCGTCATCCCGCTGGTCTCGGCGCTCTGCTTCGCCCTGTCCCAATGGGTCGCCACCACCTTCGCCGACCCCACCCCCTAACGCGCGCCCCGCGCTCCGCGCGCCGCGCCGCGCCGTACCCCCGCAGCCCCATGTAACGCGGGGTTATGCCCACTGCCACCGCGTTATTTCACTGCGGTAGTGGGCATAACCCCGCGTTACAAGCGAGCGTGGCGGCGTGCGCGGCGGCGCGCGACGGCGCGGCGGCGCGCGACGGCGCGGCGCGCGTCAGCGGGCGGCGAGGAGCTCGGCGATCTGGACCGTGTTGAGGGCCGCGCCCTTGCGCAGGTTGTCGTTGCTGATGAACAGCGCGAGCCCGCGGTCGTCGTCGACGCCCGGGTCCTGGCGCAGCCGGCCCACGTACGACGGGTCGTTGCCGGCCGCCTGCAGGGGCGTGGGGATCTCGGAGAGCTCGACGCCCGGTGCGTGGGCCAGCAGCTCGCGGGCCCGCTCGACGGTCATCGACCGGGCGAACTCGGCGTTGATCGCCAGCGAGTGGCCGGTGAAGACCGGCACCCGCACGCAGATGCCCGAGACGCGCAGGTCGGGGATCCCGAGGATCTTGCGGGACTCGTTGCGGAGCTTCTGCTCCTCGTCGGTCTCGTTCAGGCCGTCGTCGACGATCGAGCCGGCCAGCGGGACGACGTTGTAGGCGATGGTGCGCGCGTACTTCACCGGCTCCGGGAAGGCCACGGCCTGACCGTCGTAGGCGAGCTCGCGCGCCTTGTCACCGGCCGCCTGGACCTGGGTGGCGAGCTCGTCGACGCCGGCGACGCCGCTGCCGGAGACCGCCTGGTAGGTGGAGGCGATGAGCCGGACCAGCCCGGCCTCGTCGTGCAGCGGCTTGAGGACCGGCATCGCGGCCATCGTGGTGCAGTTCGGGTTCGCGATGATGCCCTTGCGCGCCTCGGAGATCGCCTCGGGGTTCACCTCGGAGACGACCAGCGGCACGTCGGGGTCCATCCGGAACGCCGAGGAGTTGTCGACGACGGTGACGCCGGCCTCGGCGAACTTCGGCGCCAACGCCCGCGACGTGGTTGCACCTGCCGAGAACAGCGCGATGTCGAGCCCGCTCGGGTCGGCGGTGGCGGCGTCCTCGACCGTGACGTCGCGGTCCCCGAACGCGAGCACGGTGCCGGCGGATCGGGCGGAGGCGAAGAACCGGACCTCGTCAGCCGCGAAGCCGCGCTCGAGGAGGATCTGGCGCATCGCCACACCCACCTGGCCGGTGGCGCCGACGACGCCGAGACGCACGCTCATCGCCCGGTACCGCCGTAGACCACGGCCTCGACCTCTTCGGCGTCCAGGTCGAACGCCGAGTGGGTGGCCCGCACGGCGGTGTCGATCTGGTTCTCGTCGATGATCACCGAGATCCGGATCTCGGAGGTGGAGATCATCTCGATGTTGACCCCGGCCGCGGCCAGCGAGGCGAAGAACTTCGCGGTGATGCCGGGGTGGGAGCGCATGCCGGCGCCGATCAGCGAGACCTTGCCGATCTGGTCGTCGAAGAGCAGCTTGTCGTAGCCGACCTCCGGCTGGATCCGCGACAGCGCGCTCATCGCGCTCTGCCCGTCCTCGCGCGGCAGCGTGAAGGAGATATCGGTGCGACCGGTGGCCGCCGCCGAGACGTTCTGCACCACCATGTCGATGTTGACCTCGGCCATGGAGAGCGTCTCGAAGATCCGAGCGGCCTCGCCCACCTTGTCGGGGACGCCGACGACGGTGATCTTGGCCTCGCTGCGGTCGTGGGCGACGCCGGCGATGATCGCCTGTTCCATCTGAGCTCCCTGGGAGTTGTCGGGCACGATCCAGGTGCCTTCCTTCTGGCTGAAGGAGGAACGCACGTGGATCGGCATGTCGTAGCGGCGGGCGTACTCGACGCACCGCAGGTGGAGGATCTTGGCGCCGGAGGCGGCCATCTCCAGCATCTCCTCGGTGGAGAGCCGGTCGAGCTTGCGGGCCGCGGGCACGATGCGCGGGTCGGCGGTGAAGACGCCGTCCACGTCGCTGTAGATCTCGCACACGTCCGCGCCGAGCGCCGCGGCGAGCGCGACGGCGGTGGTGTCGGAGGCACCGCGCCCGAGCGTCGTCACGTCCTTGGTGCTCTGGCTGACGCCCTGGAAACCGGCGACGATCGCGATCGCGCCCTCGTTGATGGCCTTCTCGATGCGGCCCGGCGTGATGTCGATGATCTTCGCCTTGCCGTGCACCGAGTCGGTGATCACTCCGGCCTGGGAGCCCGTGAACGACTGCGCCTTGTGCCCGAGCTGAGCGATGGCCATCGCCACCAGCGCCATCGAGATCCGCTCACCGGCGGTCAGCAGCATGTCCAGCTCGCGCGGCGGCGGGAGCGGCGTGACCTGCTGAGCCAGGTCACGCAGGTCGTCGGTGGTGTCGCCCATCGCGGAGACGACCACGACGACGTCGTGGCCGGCCTTGCGGGTCGCCACGATGCGCTGTGCGACTCGCTTGATGCCGGTCGCGTCGGCAACGGACGAGCCGCCGTACTTCTGCACGACAATGCCCACGGCTGGTACCTCTTGGGGTTCGGTTGCGTCGAACGGCCGCGCACCCTCGAGGCCCCGACAGGGACCGGCCGCAGGGCCACGCCATGCTGCGCGGCGACCGCGGACGAGTCTACCGGGGGGCCTGCTCGACCGACTCCAGCATCTCATTCGCGGCGGCAACCTGCTCCTGGTCGACGACGAACTCCGCATCGAGCCGGTCGTGCGCCACGATCGACTGCAGGGCCCGCAGGACGCCGCCGGCCTCGTTGCCCCAGCTCGCGACGTAGGAGAACTGCCACCACCACAGCGCCTCCTGGATCCGCCCCGCGCGCAGGTGGCGCAGTCCGTGCGCGAGGGAGGCCGCGACGCTGGTCAGGTCGTCGGAGAGCGACGAGGAGACGACCTCGGGCTCGCCGTAGGTGTCGAAGACCTCGGAGTACATGTCGACCCCGTCGAGCATGGTGGCCAGGCGCAGGCGCATCTCGTCGAGGTCCGGGTCGGGTCCGGCGTCGGGCTGGTACTCCTCGGCGGGCGTGAAGTCGCGCTGCACGCCGAGCCGCGCGCCGGCCAGCAGCACCTGCGAGACCTCGAGCAGCAGCAGGGAGATGCCTCGGCTGACGTCGGCCTCGCGCGCGATCGCCTGGAGGGCGAGCAGGAAGCTCTCGATCTGGTCGGCGATCTGGCTGGCGAACTCCTCGGTCTGGGAGTCCAGCTCGCCTTGGACCGGGAGGTCGGGGCTCCCCGTCGGGGAGAGCACCGCAGCGACCGCGGCCTCGAGCTCGACGGTGGGGTCGAGCTGCACCCCCGTCATCTCATCGTGTGTGGGCTCAGTCATCGGCGGATCGCCTCCCTGCGAAAGCTCGGCCGAGCGTGATCTCGTCCGCGTACTCGAGGTCACCCCCTACCGGCAGTCCACTCGCCAGACGCGTCACGCGCAACCCCAATGGCTTGAGCATTCGCGTCAGGTACGTCGCGGTCGCCTCTCCCTCGAGGTTCGGATCGGTGGCGAGGATGACCTCGGTGACCGTGCCGTCGGCCAGACGCATCATCAGCTCGCGGATCCTCAGCTGCTCGGGACCGATCCCGTCGATCGGCGAGATGGCCCCGCCCAGGACGTGGTAGCGACCGCGGAACTCGCGCGTGCGCTCGATCGCTACGACGTCCTTGTACTCCTCGACGACGCAGATGACCACCGGGTCGCGGCGTGGGTCACGGCAGATGCGGCACTTCTCATCCTCGGAGACGTTGAAGCACACGCTGCAGAACTTCACCCGCTGCTTGACCTCGATCAGCACGTCCGCCAGACGGCGAACGTCGACCGGGTCCGCCTGGAGCAGGTGGAAGGCGATCCGCTGCGCGCTCTTGGGACCCACGCCCGGCAGCCGGCCGAGCTCGTCGATCAGGTCCTGGACGATCCCTTCGTACAAGGCGTGACCTACGAGCCGAGCTGGCCCGGGAAGCCGCCCGGCCCCACGTCGTCCGCGCCGCCCAGGCCCCCGGAGAGCGGGCCCAGCTTCTCACCGGCGAGCGCGTCGGCCTTCGACTTCGCGTCGCGGTAGGCGGCCACGATCATGTCGCCGAGGTCGGTGAGGTCGTCGGCGTCGCTGCCGTCGAACCCGCCGGCCTTGATGGAGACCCCCTGCAGCTCGCCGACGCCGTTGACGACCACGGTGACGGCACCGCCGGCGACCGTGCCCTCGATCGTGGAGCTGGCCAGCTCCTGCTGCGCGCTCTCGAGCTGGGCCTGCATCTGCTGGGCCTGCTGGAGCAGCGCGTTCATGTCGAAGCCGCCTGCGCCGAGCGCGTCGAACGGGTTCTGGGTCATGCGAATCACCTCTGCGAATGGTTGCGGGAGCTGCTGGTCTGGGCGGTACGGCGGCCGGTCGGCGGCGCCGCGGCCGCCTTCGTCACTGGCGGGGGATCTCCTCGATCACCTGGGCGCCGAGCTCGCGCTGGAGCAGCTCGGCCCCGACGAGCCCGTCGGTGTCCACGTCGAGGTCGTCGCGGCTGGCGTCGGCGTCGGCGGCGTAGCGATCCGGCGCGTCACTCTGGCCGGCCACCCGGGTCTGTTGGATCGCCTCGCGCGCCGCCGCGATCGAGCGCGGGTCGGTGCGCTCCGGCGCGGCGGGCGCGGGCGCCGCGGACTCCGGTGCGGGCGCGTCGTCCGGCGGCTCGGGCCCGTCGTACGGCGGCGGCTCGGGGGCCGGCTGCGCGGGCTGCTCTCCGGGCGCGGCCGGCCGGGCGGCGGGCGCCGAGGGGGCCGCCTCCCCGGGCCGGGCACCGGGCGCGACGATCGCGTCCACCTTCCAGTCCACGCCCACGACGTCGATCGCGGCCTGGCGGACGATCTCGGCGCTGCCGCCGTTGGCGAACGAGTCGCGGGCGCCGGCGTTGGCGAACCCCAGGGTGAGCGTCTTGTCGTCGGCCCCCATCACCTGGGCGTGCTGGGTGAGGTGGATCCAGGTCACCCGCCGGCGCTGCTTGGTGGCCTCGACGATGTCGGGCCACAACCGTCGTACGTCCACGAGGCCGAGGCCGCCACGCGGAGCGTCGGGCTGCTCCTGGACCGGGGCCGGCTCGGGCTGGGCGTGCTGCGGCGGGGCCGGCTCCGGCGTGGCCGACGGCGGCGGGGCCGAGTGCGGCCGCGATGCGGCCGGCTGCGACTGGGCCGGCTGGGACTGGGCCGACTGCGGCTGCACGGGCGGCTGGGCCGTCTCCCACGCGCTCGGCGCAGGCGGGGCGGACGCGGCCGGCTGAGCGGGTGCAGGTGCAGGCGCAGGAGCGGGTGACGGCGCGGCGGCGGGGGCCGCGGCGGGCCGGGGCACCTGCGCCGCGGGGATGTGCGCGATCGGGGCGGACGGGGCGCCTCCGCTGATCGCGATGCGCTTCTCGATCCGGTCCAGGCGCGCCAGCAGACCGTCGGTGGAGTCGTCGGCACCGGGCAGCAGCACCCGCGCGCAGATGAGCTCGAGCAGCAGCCGCGGCGCGGTGGCGCCGCGCATCTCGGTCAGCCCCGCGGCCACGATGTCGGCGGCCCGGCTCAGCTCGACCGCGCCGAAGCGGGCCGCCTGCGCCACCAGCCGCTCGGCCTGGTCCTCGGAGACGTCGATCAGTCCGGTCGCGGGCGCGTCCGGCACCGCGGCCACGATCACCAGGTCGCGCAGGCGGCGCAGCAGGTCCTCGGTGAAGCGCCGCGGGTCCTGCCCGGTCTCGATCACCTTGTCGACCACCCCGAAGACCGAGCCGCCGTCCCCGGCCGCGAAGGCGTCGAGCACCTCGTCGAGCAGGGAGTCGGGGGTGTAGCCGAGCAGACCGGTGGCCAGCGCGTAGGTGACGCCCTCGGGACCGGCGCCGCCGAGCAGCTGGTCGAGCACCGACAGCGTGTCGCGCGCCGAGCCGGCCCCGGCGCGCACCACCAGCGGCAGGGCGGCCTGCTCGATCGCCACCCCCTCCTTCTGGCACAGCTCGGAGAGGTAGGAGGACAGCAGCCGCGGCGGGATCAGCCGGAAGGGGTAGTGGTGGGTGCGCGAGCGGATCGTCGGCAGCACCTTGTCGGGCTCGGTGGTGGCGAAGATGAAGCGCAGGTGGGGCGGGGGCTCCTCGACGAGCTTCAGCAGGGCGTTGAAGCCCTGCGTGGTCACCATGTGGGCCTCGTCGATGATGTAGACCTTGTAGCGGCTGTGCACGGGGGCGAAGAACGCCTTCTCCCGCAGGTCGCGCGCGTCGTCGACGCCGCCGTGGGAGGCCGCGTCGATCTCGATCACGTCGATCGAGCCGGGGCCGCCACGGGCCAGGTCGACGCAGCTGCGACACGTCCCGCACGGGTCGGGCGTCGGAGCCGCCTCGCAGTTGAGCGCCCGCGCGAGGATCCGCGCCGAGGTGGTCTTGCCGCAGCCGCGCGGCCCGGAGAACAGGTAGGCGTGGTTCACCCGGTTGTTCGCGAGCGCGTTGCGCAGCGGCTCCGTGACGTGATCCTGGCCGATGACCTCGGCGAACGTCTCGGGCCGGTAGCGGCGGTACAGCGCGAGGGGTGACTCCACGACTTGAACCCTAACCAGCGGCACCGACAACCGACACCCGGGAGCGGGCATGGTGTGGAACGGGGGCCGCCACCGACGGCCGGGGCCCGCCCCGAAAAACGAAAAGGCCCCCCGCGCACCCGACAGAGCTCACTTACCCTTGCTGCCTTCCGGCCCTGGGGGAGTTGGGCGAGATGCCGCCACACGGGGGGTTGGCCATGAGTGTAGGGGACGGGTGACGGCGTCACCAAAGCCCGCCTCCGTCGGGGCCGATTTCACCCGGTCGCCAGCGGACGGTACGCTCCTGCGCGGAGGATTCGCCTAGTGGCCTATGGCGCTCGCTTGGAAAGCGGGTTGGGTTAATAGCCCTCAGGGGTTCGAATCCCCTATCCTCCGCCACCGCCGCGAGAGCGCCGACGCCGGCTCCGACCCCAGGTCGGGCCGGCGTCGCTCTCCGGCTCCCGCCCGAGGGAGGCCGCCGTGAGTCCTCACGCCGATGCCGTGCGCCGGGCGGCCCGCGTCGTCGACGTCCCGGGCGCCCCGCTCAGCCTGCGGTTGGACCGGGTCTCCCGCACCGGCGCCGACCTGCGCCTGGCGTGGTCGTTCCTCGACCCGGAGAGCCACCCCGGGGACCGCCGGCCCCACCAGCGCCGCATCGCCGGCGAGCTGGTGGTCCGCGTGACGTCCGGCTCGCCCGAGGAGCTGGCCCGCCAGTGGTGGGCCCAGGCTCAGCTCGCGGCGGCTCGGCGGTTCAAGCAGCAGGTCGACGCCGACTGGATCCCCGGGGAGCCCGAGGTCCGACGCGTCTGGATCTCTGAGGAGGCGTGGCAGGCGCTGCTCACCCATCTGGGCGCCTACAGCGAGTACGGCGAGTACGGCCCGCGCGGCCCCGAGGGTGCGTACGTACGGGTCGTGGACGGCGCCGTCCACGACGCCGAGACGACGTACCTGATCGACCCCGACGAGTGGGCCGCCTACCTCAGCGATCCGGAGCCGGGGCCGGACTCCACACCGGTCGACACCTCGTCGCAGACCGGGACGGTGCCCGCCGCCTTCCCACTGGTCGACGGCCTGCCGCTGTGGGCGGTCGACGAGCTGGGCGAGGTCGCCGCGACCGAGGGTCCTGTCATCGGCCTGGTCGACGGCCGCCTGCGGGGCCTGGAGCCGGACGAGCGCTGAGCCCGCGCCCAGGCCCGCGCCCAGGCCCGAGCGCAGGCACGTCTCGCGAGCCTCCCCCGCGGGCCCGCGAGACGCGTGACCTCGTTCCTATCCCGATCAGCCGCCCCGTTTCCAGCCCGTCGCAGCACTCCGAACAATCCCGAACAGCGCCGAGTCCGACCGCGAGCGCGGCTGGGGCACGCGGCGGCGAACCGGCCCGACGGCCGCGGGGTAAGTACAGTCAGCCTGCTCCGACCGACTCAGCACGGGGCATGACGTGTCGAGGGGACAGGAGAGGAACGCGTGGCGGACGAGGTCGAAGGCAGGGCCCCCGGTCCCCGGGGAGAGGCCTGCTGGGACCTGCTCGCCGATCAGCTGCAGGCACTGCGGACGGAGGCCGGCGCGCCCTCCTACGCCGAGATCGCCCGGCGGATCAGCCAGGACCGGCTCAGCTGCGGCGTCCCCCCGCACGCGGCACGGGTGGCGCGCACCACGGTGTACGACGCCTTCCGGACCGGGCGTGCCCGGGTCAACCTGGCCCTGGTGCGTGAGATCGCCCTGGCCCTCGGCGCAGAAGACGGGCGCGTGGACGGGTGGATCGCGCGCAGCCGGTCGACCCAGCCCTCTGTCCCCCTCGAGCCGGCCCCCGCCCCGGTACCCGCCCATGGCCCGGTCCCGGCGGCACAGGACCAGCCACCCCCTCGCCGGAAGGCTCGGCTGGTGCTCGCGCTGGTGGCCACCTGCCTGATGCTCAACGTCATCGGCCGAGTGCTGGTGGACTTCCTCAACCTCCCCGTGTACCTCGACACGGCAGGTACCGCCGTGGCCGCGATGACGCTCGGCCCGTGGGCCGGCGCCGCCGTGGGCGCAGCGACCAACGTGCTCACCGTGGCCAGCAGCGGGCTCTCCTCGGTGCCGTTCGGCCTGGTGAACGCCACCGGCGCCCTGCTCTGGGGGTACGGCGTGCGGCGCTGGGGGCTGGGCCGGACCCTGCCGCGCTTCCTCGGCCTGAACCTCGGCGTAGCCCTCGCCTGCTCCCTGCTGGCCACGGCGATCCTCATGCTCGCCTTCGACGGCTCCACCGGCCACGGCCAGGACGTCAGCACCGGCACGTTGCTGGAGCTCACCGCCAGCCTGCCGGTGGCCGTCGGCCTGTCCAACCTGCTGACCTCGCTCGGGGACAAGATGATCAGCGGCTTCCTGGCCCTGGTCGCGGTGTCCGTGCTCCCGCTCGCGCTGCGACCCACCTGGCCGCTGCCGTACCTCCCCACGGACCCCACCCCGGCCCCCGAGCCGGGCGAGCGAGTCACCGCGCCCTCCCGGGACGGGGACTGAGCCTGCCCGGTGCGCCGGCGTACCGGCGGGTCAGCCCCGCAGGCGCGCGAACAGCGGCTTCAGCAGCAGGGCGAGCAGCAGCGCCGCACCGGCCAGCACACCCCACCACAGGAA
Organism: Nocardioides sp. Z43_10; assembly: GCF_059766615.1. Lineage (NCBI taxonomy): Bacteria > Bacillati > Actinomycetota > Actinomycetes > Propionibacteriales > Nocardioidaceae > Nocardioides > Nocardioides sp. Z43_10. The sequence continues at coordinate 140,205 of NZ_JCBAJY010000001.1, forward strand.
GTCCCGGCGAGCGCCGGCAAGCTCGTCCCCGGCCGGACGACCGACCGAGGTGATGCCCTCTGACTGCTCGACGTCGACGGTCGAGACGACCTCCCCCGAGTCGTCGAAGCGCAACGGCCGGGTGAGCGCCTCCACGGGCCGGGCAACTCCCCGACCGGTGTAGGGGCTGCGCACGTCCTCGGCCCCGTCGGCGGTCGCCAGCAGCCGCGCCACGGCCTGCTCGGCCACCTGCCGGGGATTGCGCTTCCAGTCGTAGTGCTCCAACAGCAGCGCGACTATCCCGCTGACCTGAGCGGCCGCCCAGGACGACGCCGGCCCCTCGACCACGCAGATGCCCCCGTCGGGGACGGTCGTGACGGCGTGCCGGCTGGGCACGGCGACGTCGGTGACGAAGCTGCGCAGCACGACCTCGGCCGGGTCCTCGCCCGGCTCCACGCTCGTGCTGACCCCGAGGACCCCGTCGTACGACGCGGGGTAGAGGCGGGCGTCCTCGTCGTCCTCCTGCTCCGCGAAGGCGGCGTAGAGCGGGTCCTGCTCGTCGGTGGGCCGGTTGCCGACCGCGGCCACCACGACCACGCCGAGGCGCTGCAGCCGGCGCACCTGCCGGGCGATGCCGGCGCTGTGGTCGACCCACAGCGACAGGTTCACGACGCCGATCTCGTTGGCGCGGCCGGCGCGCTGGACCCGGTCGGCCACCCAGGCCAGCCCCTGCTCCACGCTGCGCGGCGTCAGCTGCTTCGCGTCGTCGCCGACCGTGGAAGCCGACCCGTCGAGGACCTTGACCGACACGATGCTCGCGCCCGGCGCGGTCCCCATCCCGCCCTCCCGCCGTCCGGCGATCAACCCCGCGACCTGGGTCCCGTGGGTGTCGAGGATCTCGGTGCCACCGCCGTCGGGGGTGACCGGCTGCTCACCGACGACCTCGACGTGCGGGGAGCTGACCCCGGTGTCGAGGACCGCGACCGAGATGCCCCGGCCGGTCGCGTGCTGGTGCGCGCGCTCGATGCCCAGGGCCTCCAGCGGCGCACTGGGCGAGTCGAGCCGGCTGGGTCCGCCGTCGGTCGGGTCCGGGTCGGCGGAGCAGACCGGGTCACCCTCCGCGGCGGCTGCCGGAGCCGCCGGGCCCGCGACCCCGGGGAGGCTCAGCGCCCCCGCCATGCCGGCGACCAGCGCCAGCGCGGCCAGGGTGCCGGCCGGGCGCCGCCTCACGAGCAGGCGCTCCGGGCCTCGGCGTCCGGCGGTCGCATCGCGTCCTCCTGGGAGAGGTTCACCCCACACCGGAAGAGGTCCTTCCAGGTGTCGGGCACCACCCGCACCGCGTGCTTGCCGTACCCGAGCAGGGTCGCGGTCTCGGGCCCCACCAGCTCGTAGCGCACCCCCTTGACGTCGACCACGAACGGGGTGCCGGAGTCGGAGTCCTCGAAGCCGCCGGAGAGGAAGTACGCCGCGTGGCCCGCCGCCACGACGGCCTCGTGCTCCGCCGGGCCCAGGCCCGTGTCCTGGTCGGCGTCGCCCAGGGCGCTGGCGCGCTCGCCGGGATCGCCTGCCAGCAGGACCCGAGGCGCGGCGCCGGCCTCGGTGTCGAGCTGGGCGCAGAGCTCGCCGCTCTCGGGGGTCAGGGCCGCCGCGGGCCACTGGTCCGGATAGTTCTCCGGTACCCGGTTCGGCGGCGTGCCGGACACCTGCGCCGGGGAGTGCTGCCCCGCCAGCACCGCGTAGACGCGGGCGGCGAACTGGGTGAGGCTCACCAGGCCGGTGTCGGTGACCAGGATCTGCTCGTCCCCGAAGGCCACCACGTCGCCCACCCTCGCCCGGGCGCCGCCCTCGAGCTCCAGGGCGGCCGGCGAGGGCGTCCCGAGCCGGCTCAGGTCGGTGAAGCTGCCCAGGGTCAGCTCGGGCCCCGCCGGGAAGAGCGTCACCCAGTCGTCGGGGACCGGCACCGCCTCGGTGCTCGGCGGCATCCCGATCGCGGCGAGCAGGCTGTCGCGCTTGGCCTGTGGGAGCCCGAAGGCGAAGGCGCTCGGCTCCGGGGAGTGGCGCCCGGAGGCGTAGGCGATCAGGAAGTAGCGCCCGTCCGGGGTCGAGACCACCGCCGCGGACTCGGCCTGCGACGGGCTCACCGCGGGCGACTGGGAGACATCGAGCCTGATGCCGGCGCCGTCGGCGGTGCAGGCGGTCCACCCGTCGTCGATCAGCCGCTCCGCCGTCGGCAGGCGCGTGGGCGCGCCCAGGATCCCGAGCAGGTCCCCGGTCTCGGCGTCGTCGATGTACTCCTGGGCGACGCTCTTGGACTCCAGGTCGGCCCCGAGGATCAGCTTGGCCGAGGTGTTGTTGACGACCGGGTGCAGCACCGGGTCCGCGTCGTCGGTGATCACGTAGTTGGTGCCGTCCTCCTTCGCGATGACCAGCCCCCGCTGCTGCCAGTCGGCCGCGGGCCGGTTGGCCAGGATGCCCCCGATCGCGGCACCGGCCAGCAGCAGGACCGCGAGGGCCACGCCGCCGATGAGGGTGCGGCCCGGCTTGGTCGGCTCGACCTCCCGCCCACCCGGGGCGCCGCTGACGAACGCGGTGACCAGTCGTCGACGGCTGAACGCGTGCGCCTCGACCAGGTCCCTCTTGGTGGCCACCTCAACCGCCGATGCTGCCGACGACGCCGACGGCCAGCAGGAGCAGGGGCAGCAGGGCGAGCAGGGCGATGGTCTCGGCGACGTCGCCGAGCCGGCCGCGACGCACCGAGGGCGTCCCGGGCAGCAGCGTCACCGTGAGCAGCACGCCGCCCGCGGCGGCGAGCACCACGGCAGCCGTGGGCCGCCAGTCGGGCTGCAGCCACAGCACCGACAGACCGACGCTGATCAGTCCGGCGATGCCGGAGACCAGGCCTACGAGGACCTCCGAGCCGGTCCGGTACTGACGAGTGCGGAGCATCACGACCACGCAGCAGCACAGTGCCAGTAGCGTCCCGGACAGTCCACGCGCGACCGCGAGCGGGGCGATCAGCACCAGCAGCAGCCCGACGGTCGCCGAGACGGCCACCAGGATCTCGTGGGCGATCCGGGCGTCCGCGCCGATCTGGCGCGGGTCGACCTCGTCGGGATCGTTGGTGATGTCCGCGACCGTGTAGATCTGCTCGACGCTGGTGCCGGTGACCCCAAGCGCCAGCCACGGGAAGATGCTGCCCGCGATCACCACGAGGACCAGCGCCACCGGGAAGACCACGGTCGGGTCCGCGTCGGGCAGGAGGTCGATCAACAGCCCGCTGACGAGCGCGATGGCGCCGACCACCACCGGCGGCAGCACCAGCGCCCGCCCCGCGCCGAGGCCCACCAGCCCCACCAGCCCGGCGAGCAGCGCCGCCCCGCCGGCGCAGGCGATCGGCAGCGCGAAGAACGGGCCCTGCGGAGCGAGCAGCAGGCCGGACACCGCCGCGTGGACCGACCCCATCGTGGCCAGGGCGACGGCGGCCTCCGGCTCGCCCTGCGCGCGGGAGAGGACCACCGCGCCGCTGAGGAGGAGCACGGCGATGACCGCCGCGGCCACACCCGCCAGCAGCGAGCCGGTCTGCATCAGCAGCGCGACGGCGCCCAGCGCGAGCAGCAGGGCGGCCGCCCAGAGCGCGGTACGGCGGCCCGCGGCCGGCTCCCAGGGGCGCAGGTCACGCTCCACGACGTCGGCCATCGCCTCGACGACGTCGTCGTAGACCCGCGGGGGCTCCTCGTCGACGCCCGCGGAGACGGTGAGCAGCCCGCCGTCCAGGACGCCCTGCATGGTGAGGCCGGCGTCCGGGGCCAGCGCCCGGCCGTCCTGGGCGACGACCCGGTAGCCGCCGTACACCGTGGAGGGGTCGAGCAGTCCCACGCTGCGTGCCAGCTCGGGGACGAGCTCGGCGACGGGGACCGCGGCGGGCAGCACCAGGTCGACGCGGCGGGTCCCGGAGGCGACGGTGACCCGCACCAGCCCCGACGCGCTCGCGGTCATCTGACTCATCGCCACTCCCCCATCGTCGGACCCGGTGCGCGCCGGGCGGGTCCGTGCCTCCCGCGGCTGGCGCGCCCGCATGCTACCCACAGCCACAGGCCCGGCGCCGGACCTGCGAGGACGCAGCCCGCACCGAGCCGCGACGGGCTTCGCGGTGCGGACCGGCCGCGGGCGCTCAGTCGATCACCCCGGGCGCGGCCCCCTCGTCGTCGAGCCAGTCCTGCTCGTCCTCGAACCCGTCCGCGTCCGCGCGACGGCCCTTGCCGCGACCGCGGCCGCCTGCGGTACCCGCGGCTCCCGCCGCGCCTGCGCGCCCACCGGAGCGGCCGGCCGTGCGCGAGCCCGCGCCGCCGCGCGAGGCACCCGCGGCACCGCCGCGGGCACCACCAGCGCCGGCCGCGGCGCCCGCGGCGCGGGAGAGCGTCCCGCGGGCAGCGGGGCGGCCACTGGCGCCGATCGCTCGCCCGGGCGCCCCGGCGACGCCGGCAGCGCCGGGCGCCCGGGCGGCAGCGCCGAAGGCAGCCGCCCCACCGGCGACGGCACCGCCGACCGCACCGCCCACGCCTCCCGCCGTCTGCCCGGGCGACGCGCCCCCGGGGACGGGCGACGCACCCGGGGGTGCGGGCGACGACGGGGCACCGCCCGCGGACGGGGAGGGCGGGGTGGCTCCCTGGGTGCCTCCGCCTCCGGGATCGGTGGGCTCGGGGATGGGCGGCACGACCACCGTGGGTGGCTGCACGATCTCCGTGGGTGGCTCGATCACCGGCGGTTGCACGACCGGCGTGGGCGGCCATTCGTTGGGCGGCCATTGCGTCGGCGGGTGCGGGCCGGGCGGCGGTGGAAGGGGCGTGTGGCGTGGCGGGGACGCGGTTGGCGGCTGCCCCACGGGCGGACGCCCCCCGCCCCCGGTGGGCGGCTCGTCTCGGGGCGCCTGCCGCGGAGCGATCTGCTGCATGGTGTCGGCCGCCTCGTCCAGCTCTGTCCTGAGCTTGGCCAACGCCTTGGCGGCACGCTGCTCACGCGAGTCGACGGCGTCCTCGTAGGAGGACTGCTTGGTGCCGTGGACCTTGTCCGCCTCCGCCCGCTCGGCGGGGTCCAGCCCGGTGTAGTCGGGCTTGGGCGGAGCCTTGGGGCCGGGCTCCTTCTCCAGGCCGGCGGCCACCGCCCCGGCCTTCGCCAGGGCGCGCTGGGCGCGCTCGAGGGCCATGGCCCCGATCCGCAGCTCCCGGCGCCGCCTCTCGACGTGTCCGCCCGCGTTGATGAACGCATCCTGGGCGGCGCGACGCACGTGCTGGCCCATCTGCGCGTCCAGCCCCTTGGTCGCTTCCGCGAGGTCCACGTTGACCACGGCGAGCGCATCGGCGCACTTGGTCCACGACAGCGCGGCGCGCAGCAGTGCGTCGGGTTTCGCGCCGGCGACGGCGTCGCGCAGGGCCTGCTCCTGGGGGCCCACCATCGTCACCAGCCTCCGTCCGGCTCGGCCTCGGCGATCCGGACGAGGTTCAGCCGTGCCTCGCGATCGGCCTCGTCCAGGTATTCCACCGACGCCTTCAGCCCGGTGCCGAACTCGCTGAGCTTCGTCACGTCCGCGGCGTTCGCCTCGGCGGCGAGCTGGTGCGCCCACCCGTGCAGCCTGGCCAGCCGGTGCCCCGCGGGCAGGTCGCCGAAGGCCGTCCAGGGCACGTTGAGGTCCTCGAAGTTGGACTTCGCCAGCGCGTCGGAGGCGCTGGTCAGGCGCCGGGAGAGCCGCAGCACCGTCGGCGCGTCGAGCCGGGTCTCGTTGTCGTCAGTCATGTTCTCGTCCCCCCACAACCGTCGATGGGGCGCGGCCGTGACGGCCGCCCCCCACCGAGGTCACGACACTCAGAAGCGGTTGGCGCCGCGCTGGTCCGCAGCGCGGTACTGCTCGTTCGACGTGCTCACCATGGTGCCGGTGTCGGAGAGCAGCAGGATCATCTCGCTGATCGCGGAGTCCCACTTGGACTTCGCGGAGTCGTAGGCAGTCTTCGCCGCACCCGTCCAGTCGCTGCGCAGCGGACGAAGCTCGTCCTCGAGCGTGTTCAACCGGGCCTCGATGGAGCGGGCGGCCGCGATCAGGTCCTGCGAGGCGTTGTCGAGCGCGCCGTGGTTGACGTTGAGTCCACCGTTGTTCATGTCGAAGTCTCCTGGTCTCGAGCAGGTCAGATGGCGTTGAGACGCGCGTTGCGTCGAGCGATGTCGTCGCTGGCGGCCTGGTCGGTGTTGACGTTGTCCTTCTCGGTGTCGACCAGGGAGCGCTCGAACTCGTTGAGCGCGTTGGTGATCCGGGTCTGCTTCTCCTGCCACGCCGTGTTCAGCGTCTGGAAGGCGTTGGCCCCGGCGCCGCCCCACTTCGTGCGCAGCTCGTCGATCTCCGACTGCAGACGCGACTGACGCGAGGCGAGGTCGCTGCGTGCCCGAGAGACCGCGTCGGCGGCCTTGGAGAGGGCCTTCTCTCCCTGGCTGAGTCCTGTGTTGTCAGACATGGCCTGACTCCTTCCCCCGCGACGCCACCGCCGCTCGAGATCGTTGGGTGGTGCCCGCCGGCACCGCGTCGATCGGGCCGCTCGAACAGGCACCCGCATACCCGGCCCCTACCCCGCTAAACCTCAGGATGTCAATTCCCACAGGCTGCGGAACAGGCCGCTGGCGACGACCAGCGCGGCCAGTGCGAAGGACCCGCACAGCGCCTCGGCGACCTCCGCACGGCGCGACCACCACACCGAGCGCCATCCCCTGCCGACCGCGACCGCGACCACCGCGGCGAGCAGCGCGAGGGCGACCACCGCCGCGGCGACGGCCACCGCCCGACCCGGCGCCAGCCCGTCCAGCAACAGCGCGGCGAGGGCGACCCAGGCCACGAGCCCGGCGCTGCGCAGCAGCATCCGGGCCGCGCGGTGGCGATAGCTGCGCGCCGCGAGCAGCAGCGCACCGCCCACCAGCAGCACCAGCGCGCGGCCGCCCGGCCGGTCCAGGTCGAGCCGCGCGGTCCGCAGCACCAACGGGGCCGCCAGGGCCACCGTGACCAGCACCGCGGCCGCCCCCGCCGTGACCAGGCGCGCACCCCGTTCCACCACCGCCTCCATGGCCGCCGGCTGCACCACCATCCGGCCGCGGCGACCGGCGGGGCGCTCGCGCGCCGACCAAGCGGTGATGGCCAGCCGGTCCAGGTCGAGCAGCAGGTGGTCGGGCACGTCGACGGCCAGGCTCGGCACCCAGCGGGCCGCGAGCATGGCGAGGACCAACAGCAGCGACCAGACCACCTGGGGGTCCGCCCCCAGCACCACGCAGGTCCCGGTGAGCACGAACGTGCTCGCCCCCGCGACCACCCAGACCAGCAGCGCCTCGTCGCGGCGACCACTGAGCGTGCGCGCCACGGCGGCGGTGACGGCTGCGGCGAGGGCCGCGACCCCGACGGTCATCGGCAGCCGCGCCATCCCCGGCTCGTAGGCCACCACGTACGCCGCCGCGGCCGCGAACGCGGGTGCGGCGAGTCCCCGCGCCACGGCGTACCGGCCGAACGGCAGGACGCCGAGCCCGGCAGCGGTGAGGAGGAGCGCGACCGTGAGCGTGCGGTCACCCTCGGACGGCGCCACGGACGCGAACCACCCGGCGATCAGCGCACAGGCGCCGGCGACGCTGACCCACAGCGCACCGGCCGGACCGCCACCCTCGACCCGGTGCGCCTGACCGGACCCAAGCGGGCCGGCGCTTCCCCGGTGGATGCCGGTGGCGGCGACGAGGAGGTCGCCGGACTCGACGCCCACCGAGCCCAGGACCGCGTCCGGTGCGAGCACCCGCCCCAGCCGGTCGTGCAGCAGCGGGACCGACCCCAGCCCGGTCTGCGCGGCGTACTCGCGGGCCACGTCCGTCGCCACCACCCCGCTGGGCACCACCAGGTCCAGCACACCCACCGGTCCGTGAACGCTGACGGCGATCGTGTCGGCGGAGGCTGCCGACGGGGCGCTCTCAGGTATCGGCGCGGCCGTCATCCACTTCCCCCTCAACCGGTCTCAGCCCAGGCACGGGCACAGTAGTCGCTCGGCCCGCTCGCGCCTATCATCGAGCCCGCCGGGCGGTCGAGTGGTCGGCGCAGGCACGCGAGGGGGACGCTTGAGCACCACACTGCGGGGCGGGCAGCGGCTGGACGAGCCCGAGATCCCGACCGGCCAGGTCGTCTTGCAGCCTCCGCCGCAGATCCAGGAGCACGAGGGTGCCAGCGGCGTGATGATGAACGCCATCCCGATGCTGGGCAGCCTGGGCTCCATCGTGCTGGTGGCGAGCATGGGCGCCTCGGGTGAGAACCGTGGCCGCAGCCTGATCGCCGCGGGCATGTTCCTGTTCGCCACCCTCGGCTTCGTCATCGTCCAGATCGACCGCCAGCGCAAGCAGCGGACCCAGCAGGTCACCGGGTCGCGCACGGAGTACCTGCGCTACCTCAGCGGCGTGCGCAAGGTGGCCCGCGACGCCGCGGACCAGCAGCGCCGCGCCCTCACCTGGCACCACCCGGAGCCCTCCGCGCTCCCCGCCCTGGCCGAGGACCGCTCCCGGCTGTGGGAGCACGGTCCCGGCGATCCCGACTTCCTGCACGTGCGCTACGGACTGTGCTCCCAGCGGCTCTCCTTGGACCTGGTCCCACCGGAGAGCGCGCCCGTCGACCAGGTCGACCCGGTGGCCGCCTCCGCACTGCACCGGCTGCTGGTCGTGCACCGCCTGCAGCCGCGTCTGCCGGCCTCGATCGATCTGCGCGCCTTCGACCGGGTGGAGCTGTGCGGCGACGAGGAGGAGGCCCGGGCCCTGGCCCGAGCGGTGATCTGCTCGGCCACGGCCTTCCACAGCCCCGACCAGCTGGTCGTCGCGGTGCTCTCCTCCGAGGAGCACCTCGCCCACTGGGACTGGGTCAAGTGGCTGCCGCACGCCCAGAGCGCCCAGCGCAGCGACGCGGTCGGGCCGATGCGGATGGTGAGCACGTCCCTGGACGATCTCGGCGCGCTGCTGCCGCCCGACCTCGGCGACCGCCCCCGCTTCGGCGCCGACGAGCGGCCGGCCACGCCGCACATCCTGCTGGTGATCGACGGCGGGCACCTGCCGCCCGGCAACCACGTGGTGCCGCCGTACGGCCTGCACGGCGTCACCCTGCTCGACATGCCCGCCCGCTGGGGCGAGCTCGAGGACCCGACGCGGCTGCGCCTCGAGCTCGGTAGCCCCGCCACCGAGGACGGCAAGCACCCGGTCACCGCCCTGCGTGCGCGCGAGCAGCCGATCCGGGCGCTCGCCGACCAGTGCGACCTCGCCACGGCCGAGGCGTTCGCCCGCCGACTGGCGCCGCTGCACACGGTCAGCGCGGGCGGCGACTCCTCCGGCGACATCACCGGACCCAGCGACTTCATGGAGATGCTGGGACTCGGCGACGTGCACTCCTTCGACACCGGCGCGGCCTGGCGTCAGCGGCCCGCGCGCGACCGGCTCCGGGTGCCGATCGGGGTCGGGGAGAGCGGCCTCATCCACCTGGACATCAAGGAGTCCGCCCAGCAGGGCATGGGTCCGCACGGCCTGGTCATCGGCGCCACCGGCTCGGGCAAGTCGGAGTTCCTGCGCACGCTGGTCCTCGGCCTGGCGATGACGCACTCCCCCGAGCAGCTCAACATGGTGCTGGTCGACTTCAAGGGCGGCGCGACGTTCGCCGGGATGTCGCAGATGCCGCACGTCTCCGCGGTGATCACCAACCTCGCCCAGGAGCTGACGCTCGTCGACCGCATGCAGGACGCCCTGTCGGGTGAGATGGTGCGCCGCCAGGAGCTACTGCGCGAGGCCGGCAACTTCGCCTCGATCCGCGACTACGAGAAGGCCCGCCTCAACGGCGAGAACCTGGCGCCGATGCCGTCGCTGTTCATCGTCGTCGACGAGTTCTCCGAGATGCTCTCCGCCAAGCCCGAGTTCATCGACCTCTTCGTCGCGATCGGCCGGCTCGGCCGCTCGCTCGGCCTGCACCTGCTGCTCGCCTCGCAGCGACTCGAGGAGGGACGCCTGCGCGGGCTGGAGTCGCACCTGTCCTACCGGGTCGGCCTGCGCACGTTCTCGGCCGGCGAGTCGCGCAGCGTGCTGGGGGTGCCGGACGCCTACGAGCTGCCACCGGTGCCGGGCCTGGGCTACCTCAAGCCCGACCAGTCCACGCTGCTGCGGTTCAAGGCCGCCTACGTCTCCGGTCCGCCCTCGGGACGGGCCCGCGTGCACCGCGACGAGGGCGGCAAGGTCCGCGGCATCCTGCCCTTCACGATCTCGGAGGTGCTCTCCCTCGAGCCGCTCACCGCCCCGGCGGACGCGGCGGCCCCCGTGCTCGCGCCGGACGAGCAGCGCTCGCTGCTCGACGTGGCCGTCGACCGGATGACCGGCCACGGCCCCGCCGCGCACCAGGTGTGGCTGCCGCCGCTCGACGTGCCCGACACGCTGGACCGTCTGATGCCCGACCTGGTCGAGGACCCCCGGCTCGGCCTGGTCTCACCCGAGTGGCGCGCGCTGGGCGGGCTCGTCGTACCGCTCGGCACCGTGGACCGCCCCCGCGAGCAGCGCCGCGACACGATGACGATGAACCTCAGCGGCGCCGCGGGACACGTCGCGGTGGTGGGCGGGCCGCGCACCGGCAAGAGCACGCTGCTGCGCACCATCGTCACCAGCATGTCGCTGACCACCACGCCGGCCGAGTCGCAGTTCTTCGTGCTCGACTTCGGCGGCGGCACCTTCGCCCCGCTGGCCCGGCTCCCCCACGTCGCCGGTGTCGGCACCCGCTCCGAGCCCGACGTCGTACGCCGGATCGTGGCCGAGGTGCAGGGAGTGGTCGACCGCCGCGAGGAGTACTTCCGCACCCAGGGCATCGACTCCATCGAGACCTACCGCTCGCGCCGCGCCGCCGGGCGTGCCGATGACGGCTGGGGCGACGTGTTCCTGGTCGTCGACGGCTGGAGCACCCTGCGCGCCGACTTCGACGACCTCGAGCTCGAGCTGCAGCAGCTGTCCACCCGCGGACTGACCTTCGGCCTGCACCTGGTCGTCGCGGCCACCCGCTGGGCGGACTTCCGGGCGGCGATGCGCGACGTGTTCGGTACCCGGCTGGAGCTGCGCCTGGGCGACCCGCTGGACTCCGAGATCGATCGCAAGGTGGCCGCGCTGGTGCCCGAGGGCCGACCTGGGCGCGGGCTGGTCCCCGGCAAGCTGCACTTCCTGGCGGCGCTGCCGCGCGTCGACGGGCACCCCGACCCGGCCAGCGTGGGCGACGGCGTGGACGACCTGGTCAGCCGCAGCGTCGCGGCCTGGCGCGGACCCGCCGGGCCCAAGCTGCGGCTGCTGCCCGAGCGCGTCGACCTCGAGCCGGTCCGCGAGCAGCTCGTCCGCTCCGGCGGCGGGCGCGAGTGCCACCTGGTCCTGGGCATCAACGAGAAGGAGCTGGCGCCGGTCGCGCTGGACCCCGACGCCGAGCCGCACCTGCTGCTCTTCGGCGACGGCCAGTCCGGCAAGAGCGCCCTGCTGCGGGGCTACGTGCGCGAGGTGATGCGCACGCGCACGCCCAAGCAGGCGCAGATCGTGGTCGTCGACTATCGCCGCTCGCTACTGGGCGAGGTCCCCGACGAGTACCTGCTCAACTACCTGACCAGCGCCAACCAGGCCGCCCCCGTGCTGCGTGACCTGGCCAGCTACCTGGAGAACCGCATCCCGGGCCCCGACGTCACCCCCGAGCAGCTGCGCAACCGCTCGTGGTGGACCGGGGCGGAGGTCTTCATCGTCGTCGACGACTACGACCTCGTCGCGACCCAGCAGAGCTCGCCGGTGCAGGCGCTGCAGCCGCTGCTCGCGCAGGCCCGCGACGTCGGCCTCCACCTCGTGGTCGCCCGCCGCTCCGGTGGCGCGTCGCGCGCGCTCTACGAGCCGGTCATCCAGTCGCTGCGCGACCTCTCCGTGCCCGGGCTGGTGCTCTCGGGCAGCCCGGACGAGGGCTACCTGATCGGCAACGTCAAGCCGCGTCCCGCCCCGGCCGGCCGGGGGCGGCTGGTCACCCGCGACCGCGGCACCGAGGTCGTCCAGGTGGCCTGGACCGACCCGGCGCTGTAGCCGCCGGCGTACGGCGTAGGGCGTAGGGCGTAGGGCGGCGGCGTAAGGGGCACGGCGGCGTGGGAGCTGGCCCGGGGGCCCCGCGCCGTACTGACCACACGAAACCCCCGCTTCCCACACGTTGGAACACGTGGGAAGTGCGGGTTTCACGAGGTAACTCGTGAAAGCCACCTCCCCACAGACCCCACCCGCCACCCAAGCCTCAGTGCGTCGGGTTCTGCTTGATCTTCAGGTGAGCCAGGTCCTCGGTGGACCACGACATCTCATAGGTACGGCGGTAGCCGGTGTGCGCGATCCGCCAGCCCTCGGGCGTGCGGACGTAGCGGTCCTCGTAGAAGGCCGCGCCCTCGAGCACGAACTTGTAGGCCGGGATGATCACCTTGTCCTGCAGGTACCAGGTACCGGTCGCGGTGTCCCCCTCGACGGTGATCTCCGGGTGGTGCACCTGGTGCAGGGTGATCCGGTCGGCCGGCATGTTCTTGCGCATGTAGGCCACCAGCGAGTCGCGGTCGTCGAAGACCAGGCCGGCGTAGTCCCCGGTCGCCTCGGGCACGAACGTCTCCGCATACTCCTCCCACTGCTTGGTGTCAAGGAAGCGGAGGTAGCGGTACTTGAGCTGGCGAATGGCCTCGAGGTCGTCCATCCCGGCAACCTAGGTGGGCGCTGCTCGGGCTAGCACCTCGCCGTCCCGCTGTCCGGTAGTTGCGGTGCAGTCCACCTCACAGGCCAGGTCATCAACCTGTAACGCGCCGTCAATCCCCCGGCGACGTTCACCCCCGACTCTCGTGTCATCGGATCCGGACCACCGACCCGGATCACCCGCTCACGAAAGAGGAGCCCCCATGGACGACAAGACCCCCGTCGACCTCGACCTCGACCGCATCCGTCGCCAGCAGCTGGTCCAGCGCAGCCGCCACTCGCAGGCCCTGACCACGCTGATGGACCACCGCCGCGACCTGCGCGGCGTGCACGCGCTGGCCGATCTCGTGGACGACTTCGTCCGCTGGACGGCCTGAGCGCCGCCCCAGCCCTGCTGGGGGCGGCGTCGTTATAGTCGCGCACGTGATCTTCAAGCGCGTGGGCCACGAACGCCCCTATCCCGAGCATGGCCTCAGCTCGCGAGGCTGGGCGGAGGTGCCGCCGCGCCAGGTCCGGCTCGACCAGCTGGTGACCACGAAGGACACCCTGCAGCTCGCCGCCCTGCTGGACGAGGACTCGACGTTCTTCGGCGACCTCTTCCCCCATGTCGTGGCCTGGCGCGGTGAGCTCTACCTCGAGGACGGGCTGCACCGCGCCCTGCGCGCCGCCCTGCAGCAGCGCAACGTCCTGCACGCTCGCGTCTACCTGCTGGAGGGCTGATGACGCCTCGTGCGCGCACCGGAGCGACGCTGGCGACGCTGGCCGCGATCCTCGTCGTCATGGTGGTGTGGGGTTGGTCGGCGCTGACCGCCCCCCTGCCCGGCAAGCTCGGCGACAGCGTGCTCCCCGTGGAGTGCGAGCCGCGGGAGGGCAAGGCCGGCGACCGGGTCACCACCGGAGACATCACCGTCAGCGTGTACAACGCGGGCGGACGGGAGGGGCAGGCCGCGGCCACCATGGACCTGCTCGTCGGCCGCGGCTTCGCCGAGGGCAAGCGGGGCAACGGCCCCCGCGACATGCGCGTGCAGCGGGCGCAGATCCTGACCGACACCCCCGACAGCCCTGTCGTGCGCCTGGTCGCCCGGCACCTCGGCAAGGTCAAGATCGTGAAGGGCGAGCCGCTCTCCGACGCCATCACCGTCCTGGTCGGCCCCGACTTCAAGGGCCTGGGCAAGGGCCCCAAGTCGATCGTTCTCAAGCGCGACACGTCCTTCTGCGGGCCCACGGTCTCCTGAGCTGCCCTCGCCTCAGGCGGGACGCCCCTCGCCGCCGTCGAGCCAGTGCGCGAGCCGGCCGTGCATCGAGACCTTGCGCAGCCGGTGCTCGGTCGCCTCGCGCAGCTTGCGCGGCGTGACCACCACCAGGTCGTCACCTCGACGCAGGACCGTACGGCGGTCGGGGACGAGCGTCTCCGCGTCCCGGATCACCAGCGAGACCGAGGCCCCCGGGGGCAGGCGCAGCTCGCCCACCTCCACCCCGTGCAGGCGCGAGTGCGGGCTGATCGTCACCTGGAGCAGGTCCGCGGCAACCCGCTCCAGGGGAGCGGCCTCCACGTCGAGCTCACGCGGCTCCGCGCGTCGGGCGACCCCGAGCACCCGCGCCGCGAACGGCAGCGTGGGGCCGGTGAGCAGCGTGTAGAACACCACCATCACGAAGACGATGTCGAAGAGCCGGCCGGCGCCGTCCACGCCGGCAGCCAGCGGGATCGTGGTCAGCACGATCGGAACGGCTCCGCGCAGCCCCGCCCAGGAGACGAACCCGAGCTCACGCAGCGGCATCGGCTCCACCAGCGAGCTGACCGCCACCGACAGCGGGCGCGCGACGAAGGTCAGGATCAGCCCCGCGGCGAGGGCCAGGAACACCGTCTGCAGGGTGATCCGGCCCGGGGAGAGCAGCAGGCCGAGCATCACGAACAGCCCGATCTGGGCGAGCCAGGCGATGCCCTCGGCGAAGGAGCGCGTCGCGCCGCGGTGCGGCAGGTCGCTGTTGCCCAGGATCAGCGCCGCCACGTAGACCGCCGCGAACCCGGAGCCGTGCACCGCGGCGGCCGCGCCGTACCCGGCGAAGGCCAGGCAGAGGATCGCCACCGGGTAGAGCCCGGTCGAGGGCAGCGCCGCGCGCCGCATCACCCAGGCTCCCCCGAACCCGAACAGCAGTCCCGAGGCGACGCCGATGAGCAGCTCGAAGGCGACGACGCCGACGACGACGAGCGGGCCCTGGTCGGCCGCCGCCCCGCTGGAGATCAGCGTCACCAACACCACGGTGGGCGCGTCGTTGAGTCCCGACTCCGCCTCCAGCGCCCCGGTCAGCCGCCGGGGCAGCGGGACCACCCGCAGCACCGAGAAGACCGCGGCCGCGTCGGTGGGCGAGCAGACCGCGCCGAGCAGGATGGCCAACTCCCACGGCAGCCCGAGCAGGAAGTGGGCCCCGACCGCGACCACCGCGACCGAGATCGCCACCCCGATCGTGGCCAGCGACAGGCCCAGCCGCATCGCCGGGCGCACCTCGCGCCAGCTCGTGGTCAGGCCGCCCTCGGCCAGGATCACCGCCAGCGCCCCGAAGCCCAGGGCGTGCGCCATCGAGGCGTCCTCGAAGTCGATGCCGATCCCGGACTCGCCGAGCGCCACGCCGATCAACAGGTAGATCAGCAGGCTGGGCAGTCCGGCGCGGGTCGAGGCCCGGACGGCGAGCACGGCCAGCAGCGTGACCAGCGATCCGACCAGCACGAAGGAGTCGAGCTGGTGGACGTCGAAGGTCAAGGTCGCCTCTCAGGCAGGGCCGACGGTGCTCGGACGGATCGCGGTCAGGTCAGTCTAGGTGCATGACCTCCCGCCAAAACTGGAACTTGTTCTAGTTGACGGCTACGCTGCGGCGATGACTCGCGAGCAGCCCACGCCCTCCGAGGCGCGGGGAACGACGCTGCCGGCGGTCCTGCCCGCCTCGGCCCTGGACCCCGCGGACGGCCCCGCGGACGGCCCCGCCCGGCGTGCCTACGACGTCGTGGTGGTGGGCTTCGGGATCGCCGGCGGCTGCGCGGCGCTGGAGGCGGCCCGGGCCGGCGCCCGGGTGCTGCTGCTGGAGCGGGCCGCAGTCCACGGCGGCACCTCCAGCATGTCCGGCGGCCACTTCTACCTCGGCGGCGGCACCGCGGTGCAGCAGGCGACCGGGCACCCCGACTCCCCCGAGGAGATGTACCGCTACCTGCTGGCCACCTCCCTGGACCCGGAGCCGGAGAAGATCCGCGCCTACTGCGAGGGCTCCGTGGAGCACTTCGACTGGCTCGAGGGGCTCGGCTTCGAGTTCGAGCGCTCCTACTACCCGGAGAAGAACGTGATCCAGCCCGGCACCGAGGGGCTGATGTTCACCGGGAACGAGAAGGTGTGGCCGTTCTCCGAGCAGGCCGTCCCGGCGCCGCGCGGACACAAGGTCCCGGTGCCCGGTGACACCGGCGGCACCCAGCTGGTGATGGACCTGCTGCGCGCGCAGATCGAGGCGGCCGGCGTCGAGGTCCGCTACGAGACCGGTGCCACCAACCTGGTCGCCGACGAGCGCGGTCGGGTGCTGGGCCTGGGCTGGCGCCGCTTCCAGGAGTGCGGCACGGTGCGCGCCGGTGCCGTGGTGCTGGCCAACGGCGGGTTCGTGATGAACGCCGACATGGTCGCCGAGCACACCCCGGCGCTCGGCGGGAAGCTGTTCACCCTCGGCTCCACCTATGACGACGGGCTGGGGATCCGGATGGGCGCCTCGGTCGGCGCCGAGCTGCGGCACATGGACCAGCCGTTCATCACCGCCCCGTTCTACCCGCCCTCCAGCCTGGTCACCGGGCTGATCGTGAACCGGCTCGGGCAGCGCTTCGTGGCCGAGGACTCCTACCACGCCCGCACCAGCGGGTTCGTGCTCGCGCAGCCCGGCGCCGCGGCGTACCTGATCGTCGACAGCGAGCACGTCGAGCACCCCGCGATGCCCCTGGTGCCGTTCCTCGACGGCTTCGAGACCCTCGCGGAGATGGAGGAGGCGCTGGACATGCCCCCGGGCGCCCTCGAGGCGAGCCTGGCGCGCTACAACGCGCACGCCGCGCGCGGCGAGGACCCCGACTTCCACAAGGCGCCCGAGTGGCTGGCGCCGCAGGAGGCCGGGCCGTGGGGGGTCTTCGACCTGACGCTGGGCAACGCCCTCTACGCCGGCTTCACCCTCGGCGGCCTGCGGACCTCCGTGGACGGCGAGGTGCAGCGCGCGGACGGCTCGGTAGTCCATGGGCTGTACGCCGCGGGGGCGTGCGCCTCCAACCTCGCCCAGGACGGCAGGGGATACTGCTCGGGGACCCAGCTCGGCGAGGGCTCCTTCTTCGGTCGCCGGGCGGGTCGCCATGCCGCGCTGACCCCGCGCTGACCCCCCGGGCTCGGGGCGGCGCCGACCCGAGGAGAGCACATGCCCGACCGGTACGCCGTGGCGTCACGGGCTGCCGTGCCGCCGTTCCACGTGATGGACGTGCTGGCCGCCGCCGCCGAGCGCCAACGCACCCACGGCGACCTGCTGAACCTGACCGCCGGACAGCCCAGCTCGGGGGCACCCGCCCCGGTCCGGGCCGAGGCGATCCGGCTGCTCGGCTCCGAGGACCCCCTGGGCTACACCGTGGCCACCGGCATCGTCGAGCTGCGCGAGGCCATCGCCGCCCACCACCGGCGCATGCACGGCATCGTGGTCGAGCCCGAGGACGTGGTGGTGACGACCGGCTCCAGCGGCGGCTTCCTGCTGGCCTTCCTCGCCGCGTTCGATGCCGGCGACAAGGTGGTGATGGCGCGCCCGGGCTACCCCTGCTACCGCAACGTGCTCACCGCCCTGGGCTGCGAGGTCGTCGAGATCCCGTGCGGCCCGGAGACCCGTTTCCAGCCGACCGTGGCCCAGCTCGACGCGCTGCTCGCCGAGGACCCCGACATCCGCGGCCTGGTGGTCGCCAGCCCGGCCAACCCCACCGGCACCATGCTGATGCCCAGCGAGCTGGCCGCGCTGGCGACGTGGTGCGAGGAGCACCGGGTCCAGCTGATCTCCGACGAGATCTACCACGGGATCGAGTACGCGCCGCTCGACGGCTACGACCCGCTCGCCCGCTCCGCCTGGGAGACCTCGCGCGAGGCGATCGTGTTCTCCTCGTTCTCCAAGTACTTCTCGATGACCGGCTGGCGGATCGGCTGGATGCTGGTGCCCCGCCGGCTGCGCCGCGCGGTCGACGTCCTCACCGGCAACTTCACCATCTGTCCCCCGGTGATCGCCCAGCGCGCCTGCGTGGCCGCCTTCACCGACGAGTCCTACGCCGAGCTCGACGCGCACGTGGTGCGCTACGCCGCCAACCGGCGGCTGCTGATCGACGGGCTGGCCTCGCTGGGGATCGACCGGCTGGCCCCGGCCGACGGGGCGTTCTACGTCTACGCCGACGTGGGCCACCTCACCGACGACAGCCTCGAGCTGAGCCGGCGGCTGCTCGCCCGGACCGGCGTCGCCGTCGCCCCGGGGGTCGACTTCGACACGGCCGTGGGCAACCGGTTCCTGCGCTTCAGCTTCGCCGGACCCAGCGCCGATCTGACCGCCGCACTCGAGCGGATCGGCGGCGCCCTGCCCCACCTGGTCGACTGACCGCGGGGTTTCAAGGGGTGGACTCTCGGGAATGCCGGGTCATGAACACGCGAAAGGGTGATTGATGTACGGCGACACGGCCGCACTGCGCCGACGCGCCGCCCAGCTGCGCGAGCAGGGCGACGACATCCGCGCCCTGGCCGACCAACTGGTCTCGCGGGCCGACGCGGTCGCGTGGACCGGACGTGCCGCCTCGATGATGCGGGACCGGGTGCGCGAGCGGTCCGTCCAGCTACGCGACACCGCGCGCTCCCACGAGACCGCCGCGGAGTCGCTCCAGGCGCACCGCGACGAGGTCGACCGACTCAAGGAGACGATCGCCGGCATCGAGCGCCGAGCCGCGAGGCTCACCGCCGATGCGCGGGCCCGGCTCACGAAGCTCGACGCGCACGACGACCCCGCCGGCGTACGCCGCGAGCCGACGCCCGAGGACCGGATCCTGCTGGCCTTCGAGCCCCCGCCGTCCGGTCATCGCGACTGGCTCGACATCACGCTGCCCGGACTCTGAGGACCTGAGATGCCCACCATCGACCTGACCGAGCCGGTGCCGGCCCCCTCCGGCCTGCTCGACCAGCTGCCGCGGAGGGTGGCCCTGACCCTGCCCGAGCTGCGGCTGGTGGCCGCCCGGGCCGGGGACGCGCCGTTGCCCTTCGAGCCCGCGTCGGCCTCCGAGAACCCGCTCGACGACCGGCTGGGCCGCAGCCCCGGCTCCCCCGAGGAGGCCGCCTACCGGGCTGCGCTGTCCGCGCTGCACCCCGCCGAGGAGACCCTGCGCCGCCGAGGGCTGCTCACCGACGACGGGATGGACGCCGGGCTGACCGGAGCCGTCGGGCTGCTCGCCACACCGCGGCTGGCCCTGGATCTCGACCTCGCCGTCGGGTCCGCCCAGGTCAAGGCCTGGCACCGCCACAGCCGCGACGCCGTGGCGACGCTGGCGACCGCCGACGGCGTGGTCTTCGAGCTGGCCTGGTTCGGCATCGACCGGTGGGCCGGCGAGCTCGCCCGGGTGGCCGCCCTGCCCGCCGACCTCGCCCTGCGGACCTCCGCGGTGCCCGCGTGCGTCGACCTCCCCTACGAGCTCGCCGACGCGGCCGGCGAGGCGATCCGCTCGGGTCGGCGCGACGTACTCAGCGTGCTGACCGAGAATGCCGGCCCCGCCCTGGACCAGGCCGGCTCGCCGCTGCCGAGCGGGGACGTCGACGCGCTGCTCGCGGCGCTCGCGCAGGAGGCGCAGGGGCGGCTGCGGGCGCTGGTCGCCGACGTGACGACCACCGAGCGCACCGTGGTCGGTGTCGTCTCCTGGCTGCTGCTCGCCGACGGCTGGCATGCCCTGCGCCCGCACGTCGCCGAGGACGGCCCACGCCTCGAGGTGAGCCGGGTGGAGCCGGCCGACCTGGCTGCCCTCCTGGCGCCGGTTCTGGCGGAGGTGTCCGGATGAGCGGCGGACCGGTCGGCGACGCCTTCGACACCCCCCTCGACACCGTCGACGCGCCCGAGCAGGTGCTGAGCGACAAGTACGACGAGATGCTGCGCCTCGCCGGCCTGTTCGACGACGCCGGCGCCCGGCTGCGCGAGCGAGCCCAGCTCGGCGCCGAGGTGCTCACCGACGAGGACGTGGTCGCCTCCGCGCCGCTGTCCCCGCCCACGTTCGCCCGGGTCGAGGAGGACGTCCGGGAGGCCACCACCGGTCCGCACGGGTTGGTCGCCCGCGCGGCCGAGCTCGACGCCGACGCGATGGTCGTGCGGGCCACCGTGCTGACCTACCGCTGGATCGACGACCTCCAGCAGGCCGCCTACCGCACGCTCGGCTCGATCGCCGGCCGGGCGGTGGGCTACCTGGCACCGGAGGTCGCCCTCGGCGGCGCCATCGTGTCCGCGGGGCTGATCGAGACCGACGCGCTCGACCGCGACGGCGTCGCGTCGTACCTCGAGGAGCTCGCCGGCAACAACCCCGACCTGCTCGACCACATGTCCGGCGGCGGCGGTCTGCTCGAGAGCCTGCAGATGCGCTCGCTGCTCGCCACGCCGGCGCTCGCCGGCGACGACGGTGCGCTGGCCGCCCGGGGCGGGCTGCGGGCGCTGGGCGTCGAACCGCTCACCACCGAGGGGAGCGCCGCGCTGCGCGACGCCGCCGGCGGGTTCGCGGCGACCCAGCCGGTGTCCGAGGTGGACCTGCACGAGGGCGGTGCCCCGCGCGGCTTCGAGGAGGTGATGCGGGTACTGGCCGCCGAGTCCGGCCAGATGCGCATCCAGCGGGTCGACGACGCCCGCCTGATCGCCTGGATCCCCGGCTCGGCCACCGCGGGCGGACCGCGGCTGCGACTGGTCGGCGGCGACCCGTCCGGCTATGCCACCGAGGTGATCCGTTCCCTGGAGGCGGCGGTCGGCGGGGGCACCGACACCCGGGTGATGCTGGTCGGCTTCGGCCAGGGCGGGGTCACCGCCGCCGAGGTGGCGGCTCGGGCAGGCTCCGAGCGGTTCGTGGTGGACCAGGTGGTGACGGCCGGCTCCCCGCCCTCGCAGGTCCCCCGGATCCCGCCGACCACCCACGTGCTCTCCTTCGAGGACAGGAGGGACCCGATCGCGCTGCTCGGCTCGCTGCTGAACATCAACGTCGCCAACCGGCTCACGGTCGTCTTCGACGGCGGGGAGGCCGACGCGGACGGGCCCTACGTCGCCGGCGGGCGGGCGGCCGACGCCTCCGGGCACCCCGTGCTGATCGAGGAGGCGCAGCGGCTGCGTGAGCTGGGGTACCTGGCTCCCTGAGCCGGCCTCAGAGGATGTCGTGGACGAACTCGCCGAGCTGGGTGAGGTTGCGGCACTCGACCATCGGCACCACCTCGCCGTAGGCGCTCGCGGCGGAGTCGCCGGTGTCCCAGTGTCGGCGGTGCTCGGGGTTGAGCCACCAGGAGTGACGGGCCCGGTCGGCGAGCTCCTCGAGCGCCGAGACCGCGAGGTCGCTGTTGTTGGACCGGGCGTCACCGAGGATCAGCAGCGAGGTGCGCGGACCGATCGCGTCGAGGTGCCGCTCGCCGAACTTGGTGAGCGCCCGGCCGTAGTTCGTCCGCCCCCACAGCGCCGCGTGCGCCGCGCTCGCGGCCAGCTCGGCCATCACCTCGGCGGCGTCGGCGCCGGGCCTGAAGTGGCCGGTGACCTCGTGGACGTCGTCGATGAAGGTGAAGGCGCGCACCTTCTGGAACTGCTCGCGCAGCGCGAAGACGAGCAGCAGCGTGAACTGCGCGAAGTTGGCCACCGAACCGCTGACGTCGCAGAGCACCACCAGCTCGGTGCGGTGCGGACGCTTCGGCTTGTGGTGGGTGGTCAGCGGCACCCCACCGGTGGAGATCGAGGCCCGGACGGTACGGCGGAAGTCGAGCGGGCCGCGCCGGTTCGCGTGGTGCTCCTGGGTCAGCCTGGTGGCGAGCCGGCGAGCCAGCGGGTGGATCTGGCGGCGCAGCTCCTCGAGGTCGGCGCGCCGCATCGCCATGAAGTCGAGCTGCTCGAGGGAGGGACGCACGGTGACGTCCGCGACGTGGCGGGCGCCCTTCTCCTCCGCGATGCGGCGCCGCGCGTCGTCCTCGACCTGGCGGGTGAAGGCGCCGATGCGCCGCCCGGCGAGGGCCCGCGCCTCGTCGTCGCCCAGGCCGGCGCCCTGCAGGGCCGCGACGACCCGGTCGACGAGCTCCTGGGGCGAGACCCGCTGCAGCGCGGTGTAGGCCGACCACGAGGAGAGTCCGGCCCCCCGCCCGGGCATCGCCCCGAACCGGCCGACGGTGTCACCGGCGAGCTGCAGCAGCTGCGCCTCGTCGCCCGCGCTGAGGGCCTCCGCGAGGCGCTCGCGCAGCTGGTGCAGCGCCGCGGCGGAGTCACGCAGGGCCGCCGGCCGACCCGCCTGCTCGAGCGCCCCCTCCTCCTGGGCGCGCTCCTGCTCCGCCTGCACCCCGTCGCCGACCATCCGGGGGAAGTAGACGTCGAAGAGGGCGTCGAAGGTCGGCCGCTGGGCCTGGCGCTTCACCAGCGTCGCGGCGTAGCCGGCCCGCAGGGTCTCCCGGTCGGTCCACTCCAGGCGGGTCAGCGCGGCGACCGCGTCGAGGTCCTCGGCCAGCGACACCGGCAGTCCGGCGGCGCGCAGCGCCTCCAGGAAGCCGAGGTGGGTGTCGAGGTAGGTCATCTCGTCCGGGCGGCAGCCAGGCGCAGCTCACGGATCGCCCGGTCCTGGTCGGAGGCGTGCTTGAGCACGACGCCCAGCGTGGCCCGCACCGTCTCGGCGTCGAGGTCGCCGATCTCCAGGGCGACGAGGGTGCGCGCCCAGTCGACGCTCTCGGCGATGGACGGCGCCTTCTTCAGCTCCAGCTCACGCAGCCGGGCGACGGTCTCGACGAGCTGGACGGCCAGCGCCTGCTCCAGCCCGGGCACGCGGGAGGTGACGATCTCGCGCTCGCGCTCGGCGTCGGGGTAGCCCAGGTGCAGGTAGAGGCACCGGCGCCGTACCGCCTCGGACAGCTCGCGGGTCGCGTTCGAGGTCAGCACCACGAACGGCCGCCGTACGGCGCTGATCGTGCCGAGCTCGGGGATCGTCACCTGGAAGTCGCTGAGTACCTCGAGCAGCAGGCCCTCCACCTCGACGTCCGCCTTGTCGATCTCGTCGATGAGCAGCACCGTCGGCTCGGCGCGTCGGATCGCGGTGAGCAGGGGGCGGGTGAGCAGGAACTCGTCGGTGAAGATGTCGTCGTGGGTCTCGTCCCACGACTCCCCGGCCCCGCTGGCCTGGATGCGCAGCAGCTGCTTCTTGTAGTTCCACTCGTAGAGGGCGCGGGCCTCGTCGAGACCCTCGTAGCACTGCAGCCGGACCAGCTCGGCTCCGCCCGCCTGCGCCACCGCCTTGGCCAGCTCGGTCTTGCCCACTCCGGCGGGGCCCTCGATGAGCAGCGGCTTCTCCAGCACGCCGGCGAGGTAGGTGGTCGTCACGGTGGCCGCATCCGCCAGGTACCCGGCCGAGGCCAGCTGGGTGGCGGTCTGCTCCTGCGAGGTGAACCACGTCATGCGGGCCATCCTGACGCACGACTGCCCGGCACCCTGGTCGGGGTGCCGGGCAGTCGAAGGCTGCTCGCCGTCAGAGGCTGCTCGCGGGTCAGACCCGTCGGGAGCCGCTGTTACGACCGGTGAGGGTCGAGGCGATCACAACGAGGACCGCGGAGACCACGATGGCGACGATCCAGCGCACCCAGTCGATGCCGCTGCTGCCGTCGCCACCGAAGGCGGCGTAGATGTAGTAGCCCAGCAGGATGCCGCCGATGCCGCACAGGATCGTCAGCCAGATCGGCGTGTTGTCCTTGTCACCCGGGGCAACCAGCTTGCCGAGCAGTCCGATGATGATGCCGCCAATGAGGAGGCCGATGATGTCCCACATATTTCGCGTCCTCTTCCGAAGCTTGTCCCTCATGGTCGAAGGATCTGTGACGGACCGGTACCCGATCTCCGCGCTTCGTAACTGGTCGTATGGCGTGACCAATGTTCCAGACAAAAGTATGGCGAGGAGAACCAGGCCGTTTGACACGGTGTAGGAGTCTTGGCCGGTATGCTGGTCGCCCAGCCACCTGACGCCACCTCTGCCTCGGTTCTCCTCGCAGTCACTATTTAAGCCCTGGGCGGCGGGGAGGGCAAAGGGCCGGAAGTCCCTACTTGGCATGGGCCCTTGGCCACCGTCCCCGGGTCCCGGCGCCGACGCACCGATCCCGCCCGGGAGGCTCCCCGGGCGGGATCGGCGGTAGGACTGAGAGCTGCCGCTGCGTAGCGGCTACGACTACGCCGTGGCGTACCCAGACCCAGCGACCGCCACAGGGGCCGCGTCCTTCTTCACCGAGACGAACAGCGCCGCGGCGAGCAGCATGAGGACCAGGCCGACGCCACCGGCCATGAACGAGACACCGAAGGCCAACACCGAGGTGAACAGGGCGCCACGCAGGAGCGAGCCGTTCATCGCGGTCGGGCGCACCGGGTCTTCCTTGTCCAGCTGGGCGTAGGTCTTGCCGGCCGTGGCCGCGAGCGCGTGGGTGTCGATCACGTCGGCCTGCGCCCACGCGGTGAGCGGGCCGTCCACCACGTCGCCGGCGTACTTGCCGGGGTTGTCCTCGGTGTACGGAGAGACCGTCATGTTCTGTGCCTGCAACTGCGAGGACACCATGACCCAGGCGATGCCGCCACCGGCGAGCATGACCGCTCCGACGAGTCCGATGATGCTGGCGAGGACCTTCATGGTCCGAGTGTTCGTAGCCATAACACTGTCCCTTTCCCAAGGACGTTGAGTGAAGACGTTTGAGTCCAAACCCAAGCTGGGGAGAGGTTTTCTCGCGTTCTTCCTGATACCTCAATCATCGGGCGGCGACTCCCCGGGACTCCACGGCGGAAGGGCCCTCGATCACAGATAGAGGTCCTCACCTGCACGGGACCAATCTCGTGCGCCGTACCGGGGCTGATGGCACGGCGAACCGCCGAGACCGCCCCCTGTGCAGTGACAGGCTCTTGCACCCAAGAACGACAGAACCCCGCCCCAACCCGGAGGTGGCGCCGGGGTCCTGCTGGGCTTCACGTCTCCTTCACGAGGGGGAGCGCAGGGTTAGTGAACTCTGCCGCGTCCTATCGGGCTCGTACTGTCGGCGAGTAGGTCGTCTAACTGGTCGACGGCGGCCCATCCGTTCACCGTGACCTCACCTGTGGTGGCGATTCGGATTTCAACCCGGTCCAGCATGTCCGTGAGGTTCGGTTCGAGGTAGCGGTAGCGGTCGGTGAGGAAGTGGAATCGCTGGTTCTGGGACCCGACCCAGGGGCGCTGTCGGTCCTTCTGGTCCGCGACGTACGGGCCGTCGATGAGGAGATCCACTTGCGCGAGTAGCGCCGCCGCCCCCGTATGACTCCCGGCTTCGAGGTCTTCCAGCAAGTGTCCCGTGAACGCCATCACGGAAAGTCCCTGACGCTGAACCCGGTCGGCGAAGCGAGCGAGTGGTTCAGCCTGTTCGAATGGTTCCCCGCCTAGGAGGGTGACGCCGTCGACGTCTGCTTCCGCCGCCTGTTCTGCGAGTGCTTCCGGAGTGATGGCCGTGCCGCCGCGCCGTGCCCACATGTGGGGGTTGAAGCACCCGTCACATCGGATACTGCAGCCTTGGACCCACACGGCGAAGCGACGTCCCGGTCCTTCCGCCATCGTGGATGGGATGACGCTGGCGACCCGGATTGAGCGGTCAGAAGTCAAGGATGCGCCCGGACAGGCCTGTAGGCGGGTTCTGTGAGCCGTTTCCGGGTCCGCCGAATGTGACCTTGTTGCGGAAGCGGATCAGTTGGTGTGGCTGCAGGTTGGCCTTGTTCGCCAGGTCGTCCAGGTTGTAGAAGCGGCCGTGAGTCCGTCGAGCCGAGATCACCTGTCCCGCAAGGGCGTCATCGATGCCGAGTGCGGCAGCGAGTTCCGACTGGCCTGCCTGGTTGATGTCCAGGCCGACTGCCGCGCTTGGGGAGAAGTGCGACGGCATCGCGACGCTCGGAATCTGGGGCGGCGCGGGGTAGGTCGCTGGCTCGGGCCGCTGGTAGCCCGGAGCTGGAGGTGGCGCGGCCTGGCCCGGAGCGAAGTAGTCGCTGTTGCTGACGCCCATAAATGGTGTCGGGTTCGAGGCAGGAGCGGTTGGGACCTGCGGTGGGGCGTACCACTGGCCCTTGTTTGCGAGGGTGGTCAGGTAGTCCTGGTTCTTGATGGCTGCATGGATGATCGGTCCGATGAATGCGACCAGGAACGGGATGACTGCGATGTCGCTGAGGACGTGCTTGGCGCTGTTCTCGTCTTCCCCCGCGACCGTGATGAGCGTGAACGCGAGCGCTCCTACGAGGGCGTAGACGGCTGTCGCGATCCAGTAGTGCCTCTTGCCGGTGCGGATAGCTGCGACGAGGAAGCCGATGAACCCGAAAAAGCCGCACCCGATGATGGAGCCGAAGATCCACCAGGAGTTCAGCCAGCGCCAGTTCTTGTTGGCAAGTTTCGCTTGGGGGCTGCCGGGTGGGATGGGGCTACCGCTGGCGTAGGTCACGGGTTACCTCGTGCTCGATGGTTGTACCGGTCTCGGTGTATTCGTGCGTGAAGTCGCTGTTGATGGTCTCGGCGTCGAGTAGGTCTTCGAGCACTTCGATGTAGTCGAGGCAGGCTTCACCCTTGATGCCTTGGGTCTCGGCGTGGATCGCTCCGTCGGGCGCAACGCGAACCACGATTCGCTGCTGGGTCATGTCATCGGCCTACGTTCAGGACGAGCGTCACCGTGCGGTCTTCCTCAACCGTCTCGGATTCGACGGCCATGCCCGCTTGGGGCGCCCGGGCGCGTACGCGTTCGAGCACGGCCTCCTGCACGCGGAGACCGTAGGCCTTGTCCAGGTTCCGCACTACGGTGGTGGCTGCTTCGACTGTGACGTCTCCACCGAAGTGAGCAGCCCACACGCCTTCATGGTTACGAATGAACCGGGCCTGAATCGCAGGCCAGGTGGCGGTGATTGCATCCGGGTACGTCTGAACGACAGCGTTCAGGTCCCGCAGAGAGTGGGCGAGCAACTCGGCGTTTCTCATGCGGGTGCTCACTGCAACCTGGGCCTGGCCGTCATCTCCGATCTTGCGGTTGGCCTGCCAGGCGGAGATGGCTGCGACTGCCATGGGAATGAGGACGATCTCGATGCTCATCAGAAGTCCACCAGCCTTCCACCACGGGCGAGACCATTGGTGGTGTCTGTCGCAGTCGCAGCTGCTGCCGCCGTCGGCGCAGTCGGAGCGGGTGCTGCCGTTTCGCCGGTGAGTTCATATCCGGAGCGGTCTTCGGTGGCGGTTGCGGCGACCGCGCGGGTGGCGGCCCAGGCACGCACCGAGGCGATCTGTTCCGCTTGCGTGACGCTGAGGGGGACCATGTTCTTGAGCGCCCGGAACAGGTCGTCCTCGCTCAGGGCGCGGCGGTCTGCGAATGCATCGAAGAGGGCGGCGACGACTGCTTGTTCAATCTCGGCCCCGGAGTAGCCCTCGCTTGCGTCGGCCAGCCTGTCGAGCAGGTCGTCGGTGACGGTAATGCCACCAGCCGCGCGGCTCGTCTTGAGTCGTTTGGTCACGTGGAGGCTCCACACATCGCGCCGTTCGGCACGCGTAGGGAGGTCGATGAAGAAGATCTCGTCGAAGCGCCCCTTGCGAAGGAATTCGGGCGGGAGTCCGTCGACTTTGTTGGCTGTCGCAATGACGAAGACCGGTGCCGTCTTCTCCTGCATCCAGGTGAGGAAGGAGCCGAAGACACGACTCGATGTGCCGCCGTCACCACCCTCGCCCGAGACTCCGGAGAAGCCCTTCTCAATCTCGTCGATCCACAGGACACATGGCGCAGTAGCCTCGGCTGAGCGAATCGCCTGGCGCATGTTCTGCTCGCTCGACCCCACGATTCCGGCGAACACCTTGCCGATGTCGAGGCGCAGTAGCGGCAGCTCCCAAGCAGCAGCAATGGCCTTGGCTGTCAGCGACTTCCCACAGCCGGGAATACCTGTCATAAGGACACCCTTGGGGGCCGGAAGGCCGTATTCAGCGGCTTCGTCCATCCACGAGTTGTTGCGCTTGGTGAGCCACCGCTTGAGATTCTGTAGCCCGCCGACGTCATCGAGGTCGATGTCGACCGTGATGAACTCCAAGAGACCAGACTTGCGGATGGTCTGCTTCTTCTCTTCCAGGACGACCTGCACGTCCTCGTTGCGAAGCACACCGTCATCCACCATGGCGCGAGCAAACGCGTTAGTCGCCTCGTGGAGCGTCAACCCCATCGCTGCCTTCGCGAGCCGTTCCCGCCCCACCGAATCGACCTCGATACGAATGCGGCTGTCGGCGGAACTGTTGGCAGCGATCATGCTGTCGAGGACAGCCCGGATCTCCGTCTCGCCCGGTAGCGGGAAGTCAACGAGGGTGACGTCCTTCTCCAGCTCAGGCGGGATCCGCCGAAGTGGAGCCACGATGATGAGCGCGCGTGCCGTCGCGCCGCTTTGGAACGTCGCCGAAACCTCACGCAGGAGCCGCACGACGGTCGGATCAGCCGGTCGATGGTCTTCCCCCAGGTGAGCGTGGAGGTCGAGCATGACGAAGACGCCCGGGTTTTGCTGTCGCAGCATCCAGTCCAAAGCCTTCTTCGGATCCGTGGTGCCGCTCTCTGCCTTCCCCTCGGGGCCAACGAAGCCTCGGACCGTGCTCCACACGTAGACAGGTCGGACGGTGCGCATGACCGTCTGGTCCGTCGCGACGGCTTGCACGTCGTCAAGGACTCGGTGCTCCTCGAAGGACTCGATGTACAGGATTGGGAAGCGTGCCCGGAAGAGAAGTGCCAACGTCTCTCGGAACCCCTGCTTCGGCTGCCGCCCCATGTGTGCTTCCCCCGTCGTCACCGTGGCATCTCTGACCGCTATCGGCAGGCTGACCACGTTACTTACCTTTGCAGCAAACAGCGACCTCGCTAACTCTAGGACTGATGCCGACAAGTCAGGGGTGCTCACGGACGTCCGCTCACATTCGAAACCGTCATCAGTCTCTTCTGCGCCCCGCGCAATGGCTACCTCGAAGAGTTCCATGTCGATGGATGCCGGCCCCAGGCCAAGAGCCCGGTGAATCAGGGTGAACACCATGCGGCGTTGTTTACTCGCGCCTGTGGGGAGACGCTTTGATGTAGCCGACGAGAACGGTGGGTACGGATTGTCTGCCGTTCAGCCCTGGTCTGCGTCGAAGGGGAGAGGCTGTTCTTCCTCTGTGTTCTGCACCAGCGCGGTTCGGGTTACGACGAGCGTGACTGCTGGGAAGCCATCTGACCGCGCTTGAGCGCGCCGAGGACGACTGTAGAGGTCGAACCGCAGGCAGGTGTCATGGAGCGCGCAGCCCGCACCGGCCAAGACGCCACTACGGCACCATCACCCACCCGGCATGCCAGGGCGTCAGGGGCGCCGGGTACGCCAACTCGTCCTACGAAACGACAGAACCCCGCACCACCCGGAGGTGGTGCGGGGTCCTGCTGGGCCTCACGTCTCCTTCACGAGGAAGGATCCGTCTCTGGCCTCTGGCGGTGGCGGAGGGATTTGAACCCTCGGTGGACTTGCACCCACAAACGCTTTCGAGGCGTTCTCCTTAGGCCGCTCGGACACGCCACCGCCGGAGAATGTACCCGACCGGGACGCTGCTACGGAATTCGGGCCCCGTCGGGCGGCCGGGGCGGGGACTCAGACATCCAGGCCGCGCTCGGCGCGGTGGTCGCGGAAGAACGCGTCGAGGAGCGCCGTCGACTCGCCGGCCAGGACCCCGGCGAGCACCTCCGGGCGGTGGTTGAGCCGCCGGTCGCGCACCACGTCCCACAGGCTGCCCACGGCGCCCGCCTTGTCGTCGTACGCCCCGAAGACGACGCGGGCGACCCGGCTCAGCACCGCGGCGCCGGCGCACATCGTGCACGGCTCGAGGGTCACCACCAGCGTGCAGCCCTCCAGGCGCCATTCGCCGCGGGTACGGGCCGCCTGGCGCAGCGCCACCACCTCGGCGTGGCCGGTCGGGTCGGCCAGGGCCTCGCGCACGTTGCGGCCGCGGCCGATCACCTCGCCGATCGGGTCGAGCACCACCGCACCGATCGGGACGTCACCGGTCGCCAGTGCGCCTCGCGCCTCGTCGAGGGCGAGCTCCATGGCCGGTGCCCACAGGGCGTAGAGCGACGTGCTCATGCAGACGCCAGGCCGACTGCCTCGTCGAAGAGGGTGCCGAAGCCCAGCCGACCGGCGATGTCGGAGAGCATCTCGTCGGGGAAGAGCTCGTAGTCGTCGAGCAGCACGCCCATGTCCATCGGGTGCATCCCCAGATCGCCGCAGATGTCGAGGTCACCGGCCGGCAGCGGCTCGTCGTCCTCCTCGGGCAACGGCAGCCCGAGGTGCTCGACGACGGAGAGCGCCAGCTGCCACTCGTCGGCCGCGGTCACGTCGGACAGGAGCAGCCTGACGTCGACCCCCGCCACCCGGACCAGCACGAAGAAGTCCTCGTCGATGGCGATCATCCCCAGCGCTCCCCCGTCGCCGGGGAAGCGGCGCAGCGCCGCGGTCAGGGAGTCCACGTCGACGACGACACTGGGGGCCAGCTCGACGAGCTGCCACACGCCTTCCTCACGGTAGGCGGCCAGCGCGAAGTCCACGCCGTCCAGCTGGTCCGTCATCTCCTGACTCCTCCGATCAGCGATCCCGGCGCGGGCGCACCCTCGGCCCGACTCGGACCTACCCAGCCTGACAGACGCCGAGTGTCGCGGCCAACCCCCTTCGGCCCTGTCCCCGGACGGCACAGCGACTAGGGTTCGGCACATGCGCACCCACGTCGTTGACCACCCCCTCGTGTCCCACAAGCTCACCACCCTCCGCGACAAGGGGACCGACTCCCCGACGTTCCGCCGGCTGGCCGACGAGCTGGTCACCCTGCTCGCCTACGAGGCGACGCGCGACGTGCGGGTGTGCGACGTGGACATCGAGACCCCCGTCTCGGCCACGACCGGGGTCAAGCTCGCCACCCCCAAGCCCCTCGTCGTCCCGATCCTGCGCGCCGGGCTGGGCATGCTCGACGGGATGATGCGGCTGCTGCCCACCGCCGAGGTCGGCTTCCTCGGCATGGTCCGCAACGAGGAGACGCTGGACGTCTCCACCTACGCCGAGCGGCTGCCCGACGACCTCTCCGGTCGCCAGTGCTACGTGCTGGACCCGATGCTGGCCACCGGCGGCACGCTCGCCGCGGCGATCCGGTTCCTCACCGACCGCGGCGCCGACCACATCACCGCGATCTGCCTGCTGGCCGCCCCCGAGGGCTGCGAGCGCCTGGAGCGCGACCTGTCCGACCTGAGCATCCCGATCACGGTCGTCACCGCCGCGATGGACGAGCGCCTCAACGAGAAGGGCTACATCGTGCCCGGGCTGGGCGACGCCGGCGACCGCCTCTACGGGGTCGCGCACTGAGGCGCTGAGGACTGAGGCGCTCACGCGCTGAGGACCAACGCGCTCCCGCGCTGACGCGCGTCGTACGGCCCGGTCGGGGCCTGAGACCGGGCTGGGCCTTCGGTGCGCCGTACTGGGGTGGCGTGCGCGCCGATTGGTCAGAGACGGACCCTGTACGCCCGGAATCGTCGCCGTTGGGGACCAAACGGCAGGGGAAGTACGGCGGCCGGGGGCGTACGGCGGCCGGGGGCGTACGGCGGCGCTACAGCGCCTTGACGGCCGCCAGCACCTTGCTCAAGGTCTCCTTCGCGTCCCCGAAGAGCAGCGTGGTCGTGGGATCGAAGAGCAGCTCGTTCTCGATGCCGGCGAACCCGGGGCGCATGGAGCGCTTGAGGAACACGACCTGCCGGCCCTCGTCGGCGTTGAGGATCGGCATGCCGTAGATGGGGGCCTCCGGACTGGTCCGGGCGGCGGGGTTGACCACGTCGTTGGCGCCGACGACCAGAACCACGTCGGTGTGCTTGAACTCGCCGTTGATGTCGTCCATCTCGACGAGCTGCTCGTAGGGCACCTGGGCCTCGGCGAGCAGCACGTTCATGTGCCCGGGCATCCGGCCGGCCACCGGGTGGATGGCGTAGTCGACGCGCGTGCCACGCCCGGTGAGCACGTCGACCAGCTCGCGCAGGGTGTGCTGGGCCTGGGCGACGGCGAGGCCGTACCCGGGGACGATGATCACCCGGTCGGCGTAGCCGAGCAGGATCGCGACGTCGTCGGGGGCGGCCGAGCGGACCGGGCGGTCCGAGGCCACGCCGGCGCCCAGCGTGGAGCCGCCGCGCAGCGCGCCGAAGAGGATGCTGGCCACCGAGCGGCCCATGGCGCGCGCCATCAGCAGGGTCAGGTACGTGCCCGCCGCACCCACGAGCGTGCCGGCCACCAGCAGGACCGTGTTGCCCAGCACGTAGCCGCCCGCGGCGACCGTCAGCCCGGTGAAGGCGTTGAGCAGCGAGATCACGATGGGCACGTCGGCACCGCCCACCGGCAGCACCAGCAGCACCCCGAGCACCAGGCCGAGCAGCGCCAGCACGACGCCGATCCACACGGTGGGCTCGCCGACCACCAGCACCGAGAGGACCACGGCCGCGAGGAAGCCGGCGGCGAAGGCGACCGGCAGACCGGGGAAGACCACCGGGCGTGAGGTCATCAGCTCCTGGAGCTTGGCGAAGGTGATCACCGAGCCGGCGAAGGAGACCGACCCCACCAGGATCGTGAACGCGGTGGCGGCCAGCGGGAACCAGTCGGTCTCGACGCCCAGCTCGGCGAGGTGGGCCATCTCGGTGAGCTCCAGCAGCGCGACCAGCGCCGCGGCGCCGCCGCCGACGCCGTTGAACAGCGCCACCATCTGCGGCATCTGGGTCATCTGGACCCGCTGGGCGCCCAGGAAGCCGCCCACCGAGCCGATCGCGACCGCGCCGAGGATCAGCGGCACGTGGTCGAGATCGAGGTAGAGGAACGGCACCCCGCAGGCCACCACCGCGGCGCCCGCCCCCACCAGGTTGCCCAGCCGCGCCGTACGCGGCCCGGCCAGCCCCTTGAGGGCGAGAATGAACCCGACCGCGCAGAGCAGGTACACCAGCTGGACCCAGGTCGGCATCACTTGCCGCCCTTCCCTGCGGCCGGGGCACCGGCGGCGGGCTTGCGCCGGGTGAACATCTGCAGCATCCGGTCGGTCACCACGAAGCCGCCGACCATGTTGACCGCCGCCAGCACGATGGCGACCAGTCCGACGACCAGGGCCACGGTGCTGTCGGTGGTGCCGGTGACGAGGATGGCGCCGAGCAGGATGACGCCGTGGATCGCGTTGGCCCCCGACATCAGCGGGGTGTGCAGCGTCGAGGAGACCTTGGCGATGACCTCGATGCCGACGAACACGCTCAGCACGAAGATCGTCAACCAGACCATGGACTCGCTCACCGGCCCACCTCCTGCTCCTCGGGCGGGACCGGCCCCTCGACCAGCTCCCGCGATGGTCCATGCACGATCGCGCCCCCGCGGGTGACGCAGGCGCCGGCGACGATCTCGTCGTCGTGGTCGGGGTCGAAGACGCCGTCGCGGGTCATCAGCGTGATCAGGCTGACGATGTTCTGCGCGTAGAGCCGCGACGCGGGCGCCGGCATCTGCGCGGGCACGTTCTGTCCGCCCCACACCTGCGCGTGCCCGATCCGGACGATCTCGCCGGGCACCGAGCCCTCGACGTTGCCGCCGCTGTCGGCGGCGAGGTCGACGACGACGGAGCCGGGAGACATCTGCTCGACCATCGCCGAGGTGACCAGCACCGGCGCGCGGCGGCCGGGGACCGCGGCGGTGGTGATCAGCGCGTCCGCGGCGGCGATGTACGGCGCGAGCAGCTCGCGCTGGCGGGTTGCGCGGTCCTCGCTCATCTCCCGCGCGTAGCCGCCCGCGCCGTCCAGCGTCTCGAGGTCCAGCTCGATCGCCTGGGCACCCACCGAGCGGATCTCCTCCGCGGCGGCGGCGCGCACGTCGTAGGCCTTGACGACCGCGCCGAGCCGCCGTGCGGTGGCGATCGCCTGCAGACCGGCCACGCCGGCGCCGAGGACCACGACCTCGGCCGGCGCGACGGTGCCGGCGGCGGTCATGTTCAACGGGAAGAACCGGCGCAGCAGCCCGGCCGCGACGATCGCGCAGCGGTAGCCGGAGACCAGCGACTGCGACGACAGCGCATCCATCGACTGTGCCCGCGAGATGCGCGGCACCAGCTCCATCGCCCAGGAGTCGACCCCGCAGTCGCGCAGGCCGGCGACCACGTCGGGCACCTGCCCCGTCGGCAGGAACGAGATCGTGGCGGCGCCGCGCCGCAGGCGTCGCACCGAGGCGACGTCGAGCGGCTGCACCGAGACCACGAGGTCGGCGGAGTCGAGCGCGGCGTCGTCGAGCAGCGCGCCTGCCGCGACGTACTCCTCGTCCGCGATCAGGGCCTGCGCACCCGCGCCGGGCTGGACGGCGACCTCATAGCCGAGCGCGGTCAGCTTCCCGACCAGCTCGGGGACCAGTGCGACGCGGGTCTCTGTGGCCCGGCTCTCCCGGGCTACCGTGATTCTCATCTCCTGCAACCTAGGGCAGTCGCGGCGGTGCGGCGGGTGCGGCACACCGGGTCGCGGGCGACGGACTGCCCCTCGACCGGCTCAGCCGAGCGGGAAACGGGCGACCTCCTCGTAGCGCGGGCGTCGCCGGGGTCCCTCCCCGAGGTGCGAGGCGACCAGGACCATCTCGTCCACCTCCCACCCGGGGCCGGCATAGCCGTCCAGCAGCTTCACCCAGTTGCTCACCTCGCCCGGGAGGCCCAGCCGGGCGACGGTCAGGTGCGGACGGAACCGCTTGCCGTCGGCGGGGGCGCCGGCACGGCCGGCTGCCGCGCGGGCCCCGGTCGCCAGCCGGTCCAGCTCCCGCTCGCCGTCCTCGTCGAGGTCCAGGCCCGCCCACAGCACCCGCGCCCGCGCGGCGTTCGGGAAGGCTCCGCCGCCGGCGATCCGGGTGCCGAACGGCGTACGTCGCTGCCCGGCGCGCTCGAGCCGCTCGACGAGGTCCTCGAGGGCCCGGTCCGGCACGTCGGCCAAAAAGGCCAGCGTGCAGTGCACCTGATCGATCGCGGTCCACCGGAAGTCCGCCGCCACGCGGCGCGGCTCCAGGAAGGCGTCGAGATCGTCGAGGGCCTCGGGAGGTGGCACCACCGCCACGAACATCCGCATGGCGTCAGGCTAGCCAGCCGCGGCGGCCGGCCAGTCGACTCGGCGACCAGCCATGACGCAGGGTGGGGACATGTCACCGAAGATCGCCACCACGACCGAGGTCGACCGCGCAGCCCTGCTGGACTTCGTGCGCGACCGCCACCAGATGGTCCTGATCACCACCCGCGCGGACGGGCGCCCGCAGGCCTCGCCGGTCACCGGCGGCGTGGACGCCGAGGGGCGCATCGTGATCTCGACCTACCCCGAGCGCGCGAAGACCGCCAATGCCCGCCAGCGCCCAGAGGTCAGCGTGGTCGTCCTCTCCACGGAGTTCAACGACGCCTGGGTCCAGGTCGACGGCGACTGCGAGGTCGTCGACCCTCCGGAGTCGGTCGAGCCGCTGGTCTCCTACTACCGTTCCATCGCCGGCGAGCATCCCGACTGGGACGAGTACCGCGCCGCCATGCGCCGCCAGGGCAAGTCGCTGCTGCGGATCACCCCGACGCGCTGGGGCCCGATCGCCACCGGGGGCTTCCCGCCGCGCCTGGCGGACTGAGGGGCCTGTCGGTTTCCCCGGTCGACCGGGGAAACCTGACGCGGCAGCACCCACCCCAGCACCCAGCCTCAGAGGCCCAGGTCGCGGCCGATCAGCATCTTCATGATCTCGTTGGAGCCGGCCCAGATCTTGGTGACGCGGGCGTCGCGCCAGGCGCGGGCCACGCGGTACTCGTTCATGTAGCCGTAACCGCCGTGCAGCTGCACGCAGTGGTCGAGCACGTCGTTCTGCACCTGCGAGGTCCACCACTTCGCCTTGGCGGCGTCCACCGGGCTCAGCTTGCCCCGGGTGTGCTTCATCACGCACTGGTCGACGAACGCCTGGGTGACCTCGATCTGGGTGACCAGCTCGGCCAGCAGGAACTGGTTGTGCTGGAAGTTGCCGATCGGCTGGCCGAAGGCCTTGCGGTCCTTGGCGTACTGGATCGTCTCCTCGAGGATCTGCGCGGCGTGGGCGAGGTTGGTGACCGCCGAGCCGAGGCGCTCCTGCGGGAGGAACTGCATCATCGAGATGAAGCCGGTGTCGAGCGGGCCGATCAGGTCGGCGTTGCTGACCCGGACGTCCTCGAAGGCGAGCTCGGCGGTGTCGGACTCGTCCTGGCCCACCTTGTCGAGCACCCGGCCCACCGAGAAGCCCGGCAGGCTGGTGTCGACGCCGAACAGCGAGATGCCCTTGGCCTTCTTCTCCGGGCTGGTGCGCGCGGCCACCACCACCAGGTCGGCGCTGCCGCCGTTGGTGATGAAGGTCTTGGACCCGTTGAGGATCCAGTCGTCGCCGTCGCGAACGGCGGTGGTCTTGAGGTTGGCCAGGTCCGAGCCGCCGCCGGGCTCGGTCATCCCGATCGCGGTGAGCAGCTCGCCGCTGCAGAACTTGGGCAGCCAGCGCTGCTTCTGCTCGTCGTTGGTCAGGTGCACCAGGTACGGCGCGACGATGTCGGCGTGGATGCCCACGCACGAGGGCAGCGTCATGTTGACCTTGGCCAGCTCCTCGGTGAGGACCGCGTTGAAGCGGTAGTCGCCGGCCTCGGAGCCGCCGTACTGCTCGGGCACCTCCAGGCCGAGGTAGCCCTGCTTGCCGGCCTCGAGCCAGAACTCACGGGGCAGGCCGTGGTTGCCGGCGTACTCCTCCATGTGCGGCACCACCTGGCGGTCGAGGAACTCCTTGACCGATGCCCGGAATGCCTCGTGGTCCTCGTCATAGATCTCGCGCGTCATGAGGGAAGCGTACCCGCGGGTAACCACGCCGTCCCGCAGGTCCGAGACCGAAGAGGGCCTTGGGTCCCTTGCCTGTCCCGCACCGCAGGCGTTGGCTGGCCCCATGGCAGACAAGGGCAACCGCAGAAATGCCGCGCAGAGCCTCGAGCTCACCCGGCCCGACCAGATCCGCAACGTGGTCCTGGTGGGGCCGGCCTCGTCAGGCAAGACCTCACTGGTCGAGGCGCTGCTGGTCCAGGCCGGCGCGCTGAACCGCCCGGGCTCGGTCGCCGACGGCACCACGGTCTCGGACTTCGAGGAGACCGAGCAGGCACACGGCCGCTCGTCCTCCCTGGCGGTCGCGCCCCTGTTGCACCGCGACGTCAAGGTCAACCTCCTCGACACCCCCGGCTACGCCGACTTCGTCGGCGAGCTGCGAGCCGGTCTGCGCGCGGCCGACTGTGCGCTGTTCGTGCTCGCCGCCAACGAGGGCGTCGACCACGCCGCCGCCCAGCTGTGGGCCGAGTGCGCCGAGGTGGGGATGCCGCGCGCCGTGGTGGTCACCAAGCTCGACCACGCCCGCGCCGACTTCGCCGCCGTCCTCACCGCCGCCCAGGCGGCGTTCGGCGACAAGGTGCTCCCGGTCCTGGTGCCCGACGGCGCCGGTACGGCGTCGCTGCTGCGCGGCGGCCCGGCGGTCGCGGGCGCCGAGATGGACCCGCGCCGCGCCGCGCTGATCGAGGCGGTCATCGAGGAGTCCGAGGACGAGAGCCTGATGGAGCGCTACCTCGCCGGCGAGGAGATCTCCGAGCAGACGCTGGTCGCCGACCTCGAGCGTGCCGTGGCCGGAGCCGCACTGCACCCGGTGGTGGCGGTCTGCGCCACCACCGGTGCAGGCTGCACCGAGCTGCTGGAGCTGATGGTGCGCGGCTTCCCCTCGCCCGCCGAGCATCCGGCCCCGGAGGCGTTCACCACCGCCGGCCGGCCCGCCGAGGCGCTGACCTGCGACCCCGACGCCCCGCTGGTCGCCGAGGTCGTCAAGACCACCAGCGACCCCTACCTGGGCCGGGTCAGCCTGGTCCGGGTGTTCTCCGGGACGCTCGAGGCGGACGCCGCGGTGCACGTCTCGGGACACTTCACCTCGTTCTACGGGGAGGGCTCGGGACACGAGGACCACGACGACGACGAGCGGATCGGCGCGCTGGGCCACCCCTTCGGCCGCCTGCAGGTGCCGGCCAAGCGGGTCGTCGCCGGTGACATCGCCGCGATCGGCCGCCTCGGCGGCGCCGAGACCGGCGACACGCTCTCGGCCGTCGACCGGCCGTGCGTGCTGAGGCCCTGGGCGATGCCGGCCCCGCTGCTGCCGATCGCCATCGAGGCGGCCACCAAGTCCGACGAGGACAAGCTCTCGGTCGCGCTCTCGCGGCTCAGCGCCGAGGACCCGTCGCTGCGCATCGAGCAGAACGCCGAGACCCGCCAGCTGGTGCTGTGGGTGATGGGCGAGGCGCACGCCGAGCTCGCCCTGGACCGGCTGCACGACCGCTTCGGGGTCAGCGTGGAGCAGCGCGACGTGCTGGTGCCGCTGCGCGAGACCTTCCGCGGCAAGGGCGTGGGGCACGGCCGCCACGTCAAGCAGTCCGGCGGCCACGGGCAGTACGCCGTGTGCGACATCGAGGTCGAGCCGCTCCCGGCCGGCAGCGGCTTCGAGTTCGTCGACAAGGTGGTCGGTGGCGCGGTGCCGCGCCAGTACATCCCCAGCGTCGAGAAGGGCGTGCGCGCCCAGATGGAGCGCGGCGTCCTCAACGGCTACCCGGTCGTCGACCTGCGGGTCACCCTCACCGACGGCAAGTCGCACAGCGTCGACTCCTCCGACATGGCCTTCCAGAGCGCCGGCGCGCTGGCCCTGCGCGACGCCGCGGCCGCGGCCGGTGTCGCCGTCCTGGAGCCGTACGACGAGGTGCTGGTGCGGGTGCCCGACGACCAGGTGGGCGCGGTGATGAGCGACCTCGCCGCGCGTCGCGGGCGCCCGCTCGGCAGCGAGCAGACCGAGGACCGGCACAGCGTGATCCGCGCCCACGTGCCGGCCCTGGAGCTGGTCCGCTACGCCGTCGACCTGCGCTCGGCGACCCACGGCACCGGCACCTTCACCCGCGCCTTCGCCCACTACGAGCCGATGCCCGAGAACCTCGCCGACCAGGTGAGTCCTCGCTCGAGCTGAGTCACACCTCTCCCCCCTCTCTGCCCCCCCTCTCCGAGAGGGGCTCGGGGCCGGACTGCGCCCCGGACAGGGACGCCCCTCACACCCAGGTGTAGGAGCTCCCCAGAGCGGGCACATCTCCTCCGGCACGGACACCACCCCGAGCTTTGAACGTTCCAACTTCGGCACCGTGCCGGAGGGGAGAGAGGCATCACTGATGGAGACCTGGCCGGGAGCGGCATACCCGCTCGGCGCGACCTTCGACGGCAGCGGCACCAACTTCGCACTGTTCAGTGAAGCCGCCGACCGAGTCGAGCTCTGCCTCTTCGACGAGGCACCTGACGGCACCCGCACCGAGACGCGGGTGGAGGTCCGGGAGGTGGATGCCCACGTGTGGCACTGCTACCTGCCCCAGATCCAGCCCGGGCAGCGCTACGGCTACCGCGTGCACGGCCCCTGGGACCCCTCGCGCGGGCTGCGCTGCAACCCCAACAAGCTGCTCCTCGACCCCTACGCCAAGGCGACCAGCGGCGAGATCGACTGGGACCAGTCGCTGTTCGGGTACAACTTCGGCGACCCCTCCTCGCGCAACGACGACGACTCCGCGCAGCACATGACCCTCGGCGTCGTGATCAACCCGTTCTTCGACTGGGAGGGCGACCGCCTGCTCGGCATCCCCTACAACGAGAGCGTCATCTACGAGGCGCACGTCAAGGGGCTCACCCAGCTCCACCCGGACATCCCCGAGGAGATCCGCGGCACCTACGCCGGGCTCGCCCACCCGGCTGTCACCGAGCACCTGACCAAGCTCGGGGTGACCGCGCTCGAGCTGATGCCGGTCCACCAGTTCGTGCAGGACAACACGCTGCTGGAGAAGGGCCTGCGCAACTACTGGGGCTACAACACCCTGGGCTTCTTCGCCCCGCACGCCGACTACGCCGCCACCGCGCGCAGCCAGCAGGGCCAGGGCCAGCAGGTCCAGGAGTTCAAGGCGATGGTCAAGGCGATGCACGCGGCCGGCATCGAGGTCATCCTCGACGTGGTCTACAACCACACCGCCGAGGGCAACCACCTCGGGCCCACGCTGAGCTTCAAGGGCATCGACAACCCGGCCTACTACCGCCTCGTCGAGAACGACGAGCAGTACTACATGGACTACACCGGCACCGGCAACTCCCTCAACGTGCGCCACCCGCACTCGCTGCAGCTGCTGATGGACTCGCTGCGCTACTGGGTCACCGAGATGCACGTGGACGGCTTCCGCTTCGACCTCGCCTCCACGCTGGCGCGCGAGTTCTACGACGTGGACCGGCTGGCGACCTTCTTCGAGCTCGTCCAGCAGGACCCGGTGGTCAGCCAGGTCAAGCTGATCGCCGAGCCCTGGGACGTCGGCCCGGGCGGATACCAGGTGGGCGGGTTCCCGCCCCAGTGGACCGAGTGGAACGGCGCCTACCGCGACACCGTGCGCGACTTCTGGCGCGGCGAGCCCTCGCTCGGCGAGTTCGCCAGCCGGATCGCCGGCTCCTCGGACCTCTACGAGCACTCCGGGCGCCGGCCGGTGGCGAGCATCAACTTCGTCACCGCACACGACGGCTTCACGCTGCGCGACCTGGTCTCCTACAACGAGAAGCACAACGAGGCCAACGGCGAGGACAACAACGACGGCGAGAACCACAACCGGTCCTGGAACCACGGCGTCGAGGGACCGACCGACGACCCCGAGATCCAGCTGGCCCGGGCCCGTGAGCAGCGCAACTTCCTGGCCACGCTGCTGCTGAGCCAGGGCGTGCCGATGATCGCGCACGGCGACGAGCTGGGCCGCACCCAGGACGGCAACAACAACACCTACGCCCAGGACTCCGAGCTGAGCTGGGTGCACTGGGACCGCGTCGACCAGCCGCTGGTGGAGTTCACCTCGGCGGTCTCCCGGCTGCGCCACGACCACCCGACGTTCCGCCGCAAGCGCTTCTTCACCGGCGGCACCGTGCGCACCGGTGACGGCGAGCGCCTCAACGACATCGTCTGGCTGCACCTGGACGGGCGCCCGATGGAGGACGGCGACTGGAACGACGGCGCCAAGGCGATCGGGATGTACCTCAACGGCCACGGCATCGCCGGTGCCGACGCGCGCGGCCAGCAGATCATCGACGACCACTTCCTGCTCTACTTCAACGCCGACGGCCCGGCCCAGGTCACCCTGCCCCCCGCGGAGTACGCCGAGATGTGGGAGGTGGTCATCGACACCGGCGGGGTGGCCGACGACCGCGGCCCGTGCGCCGCGGGGAGCATCGTCGACCTGGAGACCCGCAGCATGCTGGTCCTGCGCGAGTACACCGAGCCCGAGGCCGACGTCGACCACTCCGTCGCCGCGTCCGTGGCCGCCCAGGCCGAGACCGCGCGATGAGCGAGACCGAGCCGGTGACCCGGGCCGTTCCCGAGCGGGCGCCGGTGAGCACCTACCGCCTGCAGATCACCGAGGAGTTCGACCTCTACGCGGCCCGCGACCTGCTGGAGTACCTGCACGGTCTCGGCGCCGACTGGGTCTACCTCTCCCCGCTGCTCGCCTCGGAGCCCGGCAGCGACCACGGCTACGACGTGGTGAGCCACGACGACATCGACCCCGCCCGCGGCGGCGCGGCGGGGCTGGCCGCCGTGTCCGAGGAGGCACGTCGCCTCGGCATGGGCGTGCTCGTCGACATCGTCCCCAACCACGTCGGGGTGGCCACGCCGCACCAGGGCGCCTGGTGGTGGGACCTGCTCGCCCGGGGCCGCGACTCGATGCGCGCGAACGCCTTCGACATCGACTGGGCCGCCGGCGACGGACGGATCCGGATCCCGGTGGTCGGCGACGACGACCAGGACGAGCCCGGCGGCCCGATCGCCAACCTGGCCGTCGTCGGCGGCGAGCTGCGCTACCACGACAAGCGGTTCCCGATCGCCCCCGGCTCCGACGACGAGTCGCTGCCCGGCGGCCTGGACCCCAACGCCGTGCACGACCGCCAGCACTACGAGCTGGTGAGCTGGCGGATGGCCGACGACGAGCTCAACTACCGCCGGTTCTTCGCCGTCAACGAGCTCGCCGGCGTGCGGGTCGAGGACCGCGACGTCTTCGAGGAGTCGCACGTCGAGATCCGGCGCTGGTTCGACGAGGGCCTGGTCGACGGCCTGCGCGTCGACCACCCCGACGGGCTGCGCCACCCGGGCGGCTACCTGCGCGACCTCGCCGGACTGACCGGCAACGCCTACGTGCTGGTCGAGAAGATCCTGGAGCCGGGCGAGAGCCTGCTCACCGAGTGGGACACCGCCGGCACCACCGGCTACGACGCGTTGGCGCTGATCGACCGCATCCTCACCGACCCCTCCGGCGAGGGCCCGCTGGACGCGCTCGAGACGCGGTTGCGCGGGGAGCCGGTCGACTGGCACCGGATGATCCACGACACCAAGCGCGCGGTCGCGGACGGCATCCTGAACTCCGAGGTGCGCCGGATCACCCGCGAGATCGAGCAGGTGCTCGAGGCCACCGCGGGCGCCGATCCGGCCGCGCCGAGCCCCGGCACCGAGGAGATCGTGGACGCGGTGGCCGAGCTGCTCGCCTGCTTCCCGGTCTACCGCTCCTACCTGCCCGAGGGCCTCGAGCACTTCGAGGAGGCGCTCGCCCTGGCCCGCCGGCACCG
The DNA here is from genome assembly GCF_059766615.1 of Nocardioides sp. Z43_10. Classification (NCBI taxonomy): domain Bacteria; kingdom Bacillati; phylum Actinomycetota; class Actinomycetes; order Propionibacteriales; family Nocardioidaceae; genus Nocardioides; species Nocardioides sp. Z43_10. The sequence continues at coordinate 182,921 of NZ_JCBAJY010000001.1, forward strand.
CCCGGACCTCGAGCCGGTGCTGGACGTGCTGGCCCCGGTGCTCACCGACGCCCAGAACCGGCCCGCCCTGCGCTTCCAGCAGACCAGCGGGATGGTGATGGCCAAGGGGGTCGAGGACTGCGCCTTCTACCGCTGGTCGCGGCTCACCTCGCTCAACGAGGTCGGCGGCGACCCCAGCGTCTTCGCGGTGGCGCCGGACGTCTTCCACGAGGCGATGGCCGAGCGACAGGCCACCTGGCCGATGGCGATGACGGCGCTCTCGACGCACGACACCAAGCGCGGCGAGGACGTCCGGTCGCGGATCAGCACCATCGCGGAGCTCCCCGAAGAGTGGGACGCGACGCTTACCCGGCTGCTCGAGCTGGCGCCGATGCCGGACGCGGGCTTCGCCAACCTGCTCTGGCAGGCCGTGGTGGGGTCCTGGCCGGCGAGCCGCGACCGGTTGCACGCCTACGCCGAGAAGGCGATGCGCGAGGCCGGCGACCACACCACCTGGACCGAGCCCGACGAGGCCTACGAGGCCGCCGTGCACGCGGGAGTCGACGCCGCCTTCGACGACGCGAAGGTCCGTCGCACGATCGAGGAGTTCGTGCACCGCGTCGCCGCCCCGGGCTGGGTGAACGCGCTGTCGGCCAAGATGCTCGCGCTCACCATGCCTGGCGTCCCGGACGTCTACCAGGGCAGCGAGCTGTGGGAGCAGAGCCTGGTGGACCCCGACAACCGCCGCCCGGTGGACTTCGAGCAGCGCAAGCACGTGCTCGCCCAGGTGCGCAGCGGCGTGCGGCCGCCGATGCCGACCGGGCCCGACGACCCGGGCGACGCCAAGCTGCTGGTCACCAAGGTGGCGCTGACGCTGCGTCGCGACTGTCCCGACCTGTTCGCCGGCTACGCCCCGCTCTCCGCCCAGGGCCCGGCCGCCGATCACGCGGTCGCCTTCGACCGGGGCGGCGCCATCACCGTCGCCACCCGCCTGCCGGTCGGGCTGGCCGCCCGCGGGGGCTGGGACGACACCCGGCTCCCCCTGCCCCCGGGCACCTGGGTCGACGCCGTCACCGGCCGGGCCGTGACCCGCGACGTACGCCTCGCCGAGGTGCTGTCCACCTACCCCGTCGCACTGCTGGTGCGTGAGAAGGATGCCTGAGATGAGCGCACCCACGACCCGGACCCGTCGCAGCGGGACCGTCTTCGACGTCTGGGCGCCGATCCCCGAGCGGATCGCGCTCAGCGTGGGCGACCGGGTGGTGCCGATGACCTGCGGCCCCGACCACTGGTGGACGCCCGCCGAGGACGTCAGCGAGTACGCCGGGTCCGGGGTCGACTACGGCTACCTCCTCGACGACCGCGAGACCCCGCTGCCCGACCCGCGATCGCGGCGCCAGCCCCACGGCGTACACGCCCGGTCGCAGACCTACGACCCGTCGTCGTACGCCTGGGGCGACGGCGCCTGGACGGGCCGTCAGCTGGCCGGTGCGGTGATCTACGAGCTGCACGTGGGGACGTTCACTCCCGAGGGGACGCTGGACGCCGCGCTCTCCCGGCTCGACCACCTGCGCTCGATCGGCGTCGACTTCGTCGAGCTGATGCCGGTCAACGGGTTCAACGGCACCCACAACTGGGGCTACGACGGCGTGCTGTGGTCGACGGTGCACGAGGGGTACGGCGGCCCCGAGGCCTACCAGCGCTTCGTCGACGCCTGCCACCGTGCCGGGCTGGGCGTGGTGCAGGACGTCGTCTACAACCACCTCGGGCCCTCGGGCAACTACCTGCCGGAGTTCGGGCCGTACCTCAAGCACGAGGACGCCAACACCTGGGGCTCGATGGTGAACCTCGACGCCGACGGCAGCCACGAGGTGCGCCGGCTGATCCTCGACAACGCGCTGATGTGGCTCGACGACTACCACGTCGACGCGCTGCGGCTCGACGCCGTGCACGCGCTCTCGGACAGCTCGCCGACCCACCTGCTGGAGGAGATGGCGATCGAGGTGGCCGCGCTGTCGGCGTACCGCAACCGGCCGATGACGCTGATCGCGGAGTCCGACCTCAACGACACCCTGCTGGTGCGCCCCCGCGAGGCCGGCGGCTACGGGCTCGACGCGCAGTGGAGCGACGACTTCCACCACGCCGTGCACGTCGCGCTGAGCGGGGAGACCGAGGGCTACTACGCCGACTTCGAGCCCCTCACCGCGCTCGCGAAGGTGTGCGAGAAGGGGTTCTTCCACGACGGCACGTTCTCCTCGTTCCGCGGCCGCGACCACGGGGCCCCGGTGGACACCGCGCACATGCCCACCTGGCGTCTGGTGGTGTGCAACCAGAACCACGACCAGGTCGGCAACCGGGCCCGCGGCGACCGGCTCTCCGACCCCACCCCCGGCCACCTCGACGACGGCCAGTTGGCCTGCGCCGCGCTGCTCACCCTGGCCGGGCCCTTCACGCCGATGCTGTTCCAGGGTGAGGAGTGGGCGGCCTCCACGCCGTTCCAGTTCTTCACCTCGCACCCCGAGCCCGAGCTGGGCAAGGCGACCGCCGAGGGGCGCATCCACGAGTTCGAACGGATGGGCTGGGACCCTGCCGTCGTCCCCGACCCCCAGGACCCGGGCACCTTCGAGCGCTCCAAGCTCGACTGGTCCGAGCTCGAGGGCGGGCGCCACGCCCGGATCCTCGACGTCTACCGGCGACTGGCCGCCGTACGGCGCGCCCGCCCGGAGCTGACCGACCCGTCGTTCGGCTCGGTGAGCTGCACGGTGGACGAGGAGAGCCGGGTCTTCACGATGCAGCGCGGGGACGTGCTGATGGTGGTCAACTTCGGCTCGTCGCCGGCGACGGTGGCGCCCGACGGTCCGCACAGCCTGCTCTTCTCGACCGAGGAAACGGTCGCCCTGGACGGCGAGGTGCTCAAGGTGCCGAGCCATCAGGGGGCGCTGGTCGCGGTCGTCTGAGGCCGGCCCCGGGCGGGTGGCTAGCGCACCCGGCGGTAGCGCGCGGCCGGGTGCTCGTCACGGGCCGCCGGCTTCCCGCCCCGGTGAGCGCGGCGACGGGCCGGCGACAGCGGCCGCCTGGGCGAGCAGAAGATGGTGGTGGGTGGGCGCAGCGAGCGCAGGCGAGCGGCTCGGGAACCACCTCGGATGAGTTCTCCACAGCCCGCGTGTCGGGGCGGTTTCTGGGGGCAGGACTGTCGGTGGCGCCTGCTTGAGTGGATCCATGACCCGGACCGCGACTCCCGACACCGCTCGTGCGGTGCTGGCTGCCGCGCGGGTACGACGCACGACCGCGGACCGCGCGGAAGCCGAGCAGCTCCAACTCGCGGTGGACTGGGCGGCGATGCACTCGGTGGAGTCCCTGGAAGCGGCCGCGGTCATCCACGGGCCGTACGGCGACCACGGGATCCCGGTCGCCGGACCTGGAGCGCCGTTGGTGGCGGAGTTCGCGGTCACCGAGTTCGCCCTCGCCATCGGGATGTCCACCGAGGCCGGACGGCGGTATGTGGGGCAGGCCCTGGAGCTGCGCCACCGGTTGCCAAGGGTCTGGGCGCGGGTCGTCAGCGGTGATCTCGTGGCGTGGAAGGCCCGGCGCATCGCGGACGCGACGATGAGCCTCGTCCCGGCGGGTGCGGGGTTCGTGGACACCCACGTCGCCGCAGTGGCGCACAAGATCGGCCTCGCCGCCCTGGACCGGCTCATCGAAGAGGCGCGGGTCCGGTTCCAGCCCGAGGAGGCTGAGGCGCGGCGCCGCGCGGCTGCGGACGGGCGGTGCTTCGACATCGACACCGACCAGGTCTCCTACGACGGCACCATGACCGTGCGCGGCGAGCTCGACCTCGCCGACGCGTTGGACCTCGACGCCGCCGTCGCGGCCGGGGCCGCGCAGCAGCAGGCGCTCGGATCGGTGGACCCGCTCGGGGTGCGGCGGCGAAGGCCGCCGGGGAGGTCGCGCGGCGTCAGCTTGCCCTCGACCTGAGCTCTGGCGAGGGGTCGGGCACCGGTCAGTGCGGTGGATCCGACGCACCAGGTGCTTCCGATCAACCGCACACTGCCGCACACGGCGACACCGGCAAGGCCCGGCGACCGCGTCAGGTGGTGCTCTACGTCCACCTCTCCCACGACGCGCTCCGCGCCCGAGGCCTCGACGACACCGGCGCCCACCCCGACTGCGGCGCCGACACCGACGCCCCCCGCGCCGTACACCTGGCGCGGGTGGAAAACACCGCCTCCTTCGTCTCGGTCGACCAGGTCCGCGACTGGTGCGCCACCCCCGACACCCAGGTGATCGTGAAGCCGGTGATCGACCTGGAGGACCACGTCCACGTCAACGCCTACGAGACCCCCGACCGGCTCGTGGAACGCCTGGCACTCATCGAGCACACCTGCGTCTTCCCCTGGTGCACCCGACCCGCCCGACGACTCACCCCCGACGGCCATCGCGCCGACTGCGACCACATCCGCGAGCACGCCACCAGCGGCACCACCTGCTCATGCAACCTCGCCCCGCTGTGCCGACGACATCACCGCCACAAGACCCACAGCCCCTGGACCTACACGCACCTCGACCCGGGCACCTACCTGTGGACCAGCCCCCAGGGCTACCAGTACCTGCGCGACCACACCGGCACCCTCGACGTCTCCCGAGACCGCCGACGCGACAATCCGCACCCCATCCCGGCCGCGTCGGACCTGCCTCCACCCGACCGGTAGTTGCCCCGCCCCACACCCCGCCCAGGCACCACCCGGCGGGGCCAGCGGCACGTCCGGGGCACACAGCCCCCGCCAACCCCCGCCAACCCGCGGCACGTCTGGCCCCTGCCCGACGGACCCCACCCACCAAACCCACCACCCCAGGGCACCCCACCGCGATGGCATGCCACCCCGGTTCGGCGGGTACCAGCGCCCACCATCGACCGGCCCAGGAGGTTCGCCATGACCGACCGTCCCGACCGTTCGACGCGGAGGCTCACCCGCTTCCTGGGCCTCGCGAGCATCGGACTCGGCGTACCGATGCTCACCTCCACGGACACGATGGCGCGCTTGGTCGGCATCGACGACTCCCGGACCGCGCCCGAGGTGATGCGGATGGTCGGCTACCGCGAGCTGACCCACGCCGCCGCGCTGCTGCTCGGTCCCCCCGGCATGGTGTGGACCCGGGTGGCGGGCGACGCCCTCGACCTCGCCGTCCTCGGCCACGCCGCCTCCGCGCGCACCGGCGCCCGACGTACGCGCGTGCTGGTCGCCACGTCGGCGGTCGCCGGGATCGCCGCCCTGGACCTGTACGCCGCCCGCCGGGCCACGCGCAGCCGCCGCCAGCACGGCCCGGGCCGCCCGGGCCCGCTCTCGGTGAAGGCCACGGTCACCGTGAACCGGCCGATCGAGGAGGTCTACGCCTATTGGCGCGACCTGGAGAACCTGCCGACCTTCATGCGTCACCTGCTCGAAGTCCAGGTCGACGGTGACGGCCGCAGGTCGCACTGGGTGGCGGCCGCCCCGATCAAGAAGTCCGTCAGCTGGGACGCCGAGATCACCAGCGAGGAGCCGCCCCGCCGGATCGCGTGGAAGTCGCTGAAGAAGGCCGACATCGACAACTCCGGCACCGTCCACTTCGCGCCCGCGCCCGGCGACCGCGGCACCGAGGTGCGCGTGCAGCTGCACTACGACGTCCCCGGCGGCGCCGTCGGCAGGATGGTGGCCAAGCTCCTCGGCGAGGAGCCCGAGCAGCAGGTCCGCGACGACCTGCGCCGTCTCAAGCAGGTCCTGGAGACCGGCGACGTGGTCCGCTCCGACGGACTCCCGCACGGCACCGACGCCCGCCACCAGGTCGGCCAGCGACCGGCCCAGCCTCTCAAGAACCCCTCGACCTGCTGCGCGACGGAGGCTCACCGATGAAGGCAGTCACCTGGACAGCACCCGCCCGCGTCGACGTGCGCGAGGTGCCCGACCCGCAGATCCTCAGCGACCGCGACGCGATCGTACGAGTGACCTCGACCGCCATCTGCGGTTCCGACCTGCACCTCTACGACGGCTACATCCCCACGGTGGAGCCCGGCGACATCCTGGGCCACGAGTTCATGGGCGAGGTCGTCGAGGTCGGCCGCGGCATCACCAACCTGCGCCCGGGCCACCGCGTGGTGGTGCCGTTCCCGATCGCCTGCGGCGCCTGTGCCCCGTGCCGGCGCGGGATGACCTCGATCTGCGAGAACTCCAACCCCAACGCCGGGATGGCCGAGAAGATGCTCGGCCACTCCCCCTCGGGGATCTTCGGCTACTCCCACATGCTCGGCGGCTACGCGGGCGGCCAGGCCGAGTACGTGCGGGTGCCGTTCGCCGACGTCGGCCCGATCCGGATCGACGACGACCTGACCGACGAGCAGGTCCTGTTCCTCAGCGACATCCTGCCCACCGGCTACATGGGCGCCGAGCTGTGCGGCATCCAACCCGGCGACGTGGTGGCGGTGTGGGGCGCCGGCCCGGTCGGCCAGTTCGCGACCATGAGCGCCTACCTGCTCGGGGCGTCGAAGGTGATCACCATCGACCGGATCCCCGAGCGGCTGCGCCTCGCCGCGGAGCGGACCGGGGCCCACCCGCTGAACTACGAGGAGACCTCCGTCCTGGAGGAGCTGCGCGAGCTGACCGGCGGCCGCGGCCCCGACCACTGCATCGAGGCGGTCGGCATGGAGGCCCACACCGACCTCACCGCCGTGCACGTCTACGACAAGGCCAAGCAGCTCACCAAGACCCAGACCGAGCGTCCGCAGGCGCTGCGCGAGGCGATCCTGGCCTGCGCCAACGGCGGGACCGTTTCGGTGATGGGCGTCTACGGCGGCTTCATGGACAAGTTCCCGATCGGCTCGGTCATGAACCGCTCGCTCACCTTGAAGACCGGCCAGTGCCACGTGCACCGCTACCTCGAGCCGCTGCTCGGCCACATCCGCGAGGGCCGGATCGACCCGACGTACATCATCAGCCACCACATGCCGCTCGCCGAGGCGCCGAGGGCCTACGACATGTTCAAGCACAAGCGCGACGACTGCACCAAGATCGTGCTGCACCCCTGAGCCAGCGAAAGCACGCGAGCGGCTCAGCCCGTCGGGGCTGAGCCGCTCGCGTCGGTCGTGGGAGCTGGTGGGGTCCTCAGCCGCCCATGTTGGCCAGGTCGACGACCTGGTCGTCCGCGGGGGCCTCGACGTCGATGGGCTCGTCGAACTCCGAGAAGGTGAACTCGCCCGGCTCGTCGCCGCCGGTCACCTCCATCTTGAGGATGTAGTGCTTGTTCTCCTCGCTGCCGACCCAGACGGTGGTGGTCTCGCCGTCCTCCTCGGACTTGATCTCCACCGCGGGGGTGCCGTCGACGTCGGTCTCGCCGACGACCTCGCCCTTGTCGTCGGCGGAGTCGGACTCCTCGCCGTCCTCGAGGTTGTCCAGGAACGCGTCGAGGTCACAGACCTCGGTGAACCCGCCGTCGGGGACCTTCGCCCACTTGTCGCCGATCATCTGGACGATGGCGGCGGCCTGCTCGTCGTTGCCCCCGCCCATGCTCAGCGACCAGAACTCCTTGGTCCCCTTCAGGTAGGAGTCCGTCCCGACGCCGATGATCTCGGCCTCGGCACCGTCCATCGCGATCGTGCCCGAGCAGTCCCCGTCGGTGTTGAGCTGGAGGTCCAGCGACATCTCGCCACCGTCGTTGGTGATGTCGCCGGCCATCCGTACCGACTCGAGCGCGCCCATGTCCTTCAGCGCGGCCTTCTGGATCTCGTCGACCGACTTGTCGGCGAAGCCGTCGGCCGAGGACTCGCCCGACGTGCCCTTGCCGCCGTCGTCGTCGCCACCGCAGCCCGCGGTCGCGGTCAGCATCACGGCTCCAGCCACGGCTGCGGCGAGCCTGGTGCGCCTGTTGTACGTCACGTCATTCCTCCTGGGTCGGTCCACTCATGAGATCACAGGTGCCCGCAGGGCCGTCCAGGGTGCCGGCCGCGCCATCGCCGTCGCCGTCGTGCACATGAGGTGACCCCCGTTGGGCAACAGGTAGGCCATGGCCGACTCAGCGAAGCGCGTCCTGCTCACGGGAGCGTCCGGGTTCATCGGGCGCCGCCTGGCCCCCGCCCTGACCGCTCAGGGCTACGACGTCCGCGCGATGACGCGCCGCCCGGAGGCCTACGCCGGGGCCGGCACCGCCGTGTACGGCGACGTCGACGACCCTGCCACGCTGGCGGAGGCGCTCGCCGACGCCGACCTCGCCTTCTACCTGGTGCACTCGCTGGACTCCCCCGACTTCGAGGAGCGCGACGCCGCCGCCGCGCGGGCCTTCGGCGAGGCGGCGAGCGCGTACGGCGTGCGCCAGATCGTCTACCTCGGCGGCCTCGGCGACGAGGACCAGGCCCTCTCCGCGCACCTGCGCTCGCGGCGCGTGGTGGAGCAGCTGCTCGGCGAGGCCGGCGTCCCGGTGACCGTGCTGCGGGCGGCGATCATCGTCGGTCACGGCGGCATCTCCTGGGAGATCACCCGCCAGCTGGTGAAGAACCTGCCCGCGATGGTCGTGCCGCGCTGGGCCCGGACCCGCACCCAGCCGATCGCCCTCGACGACGTGGTGCGCTACCTGATCGGCGTGCTCGACAACCCCGACGCGCTGGACCGGGTCTTCGAGATCGGCGGCGACGAGCAGATGTCGTACCTCGAGATGCTCCGCGTGGCCGCCCGCGCCGAGAGGGGCACCTCGGTGCCGATCGTGCCGGTCCCGGTGCTCACCCCCCGGCTCTCGTCGTACTGGCTGGCGCTGGTCACCGACGTCGACGTCACCACCGGGCGCAACCTGATCGACTCGATGGACACCGAGGTGATCGTGCACGACCCCTCGATCCGCGACGTCGTGCCCGGGCCCACCCAGTCCTACGCCGAGGCGGTACGACGGGCGCTCGCCGACCGCCGCGCCGAGGCCACCGGGCGCGACGTCGCCCAGGAGGCGGCCACCCGCGGCGGGGAGGATCAGGGGAAGAGCAGCGGCAGCGCGTAGAGCATGCTGACCGACCACGTCACGTGGGTGATCATCGGCGCCAGCACCCCTCCGGTCCGCTCCCGCTGCCAGCCGGCCACGGCGCCGAGCAGCACCGCCGCGAAGGCGAGCATGACGTTGCCGGTCAGCAGCGTGACCACCGAGTAGACGACGGTGGTCACCAGCACCCGGTGCCGGGGCACCGCGTCGTAGACCGCACCGCGGAAGAACAGCTCCTCGGCCAGGCCGCTGAGCAGCGTGATCACCAGCAGCACCGTCAGCGAGCCCTGCTCGGCGTGCTCGACGACGTCGCCGACCGCGTCGCTGAGGAAGTCGACCTCGCGCACCACGAGCGCGCCCAGCACGAACAGCACGACCAGGCCGAGCCCGGTCAGCAGCGGCAGCACCACCGGCCGGCGCCCGGAGGGCTCGTTGCCCATCCTGCCCAGATGCACCGGCCCGGCGGCGAACGAGCCCACCGTCCAGAGCACCGCGAGGGCCAGCGTGGACGGGTAGAACCACCAGTCCCCGGGCTCGAGCCGCAGGGAGAACGCCAGCAGAGCCGCTCCCATCGAGATGAAGACGACCGTGGTCACCCGCTGCCGGCTGAGCATGCCGCGAGTTTAGGGGCACGCATACATCGGTGCCCCGAGGGAAGAACCTCCGCGGACGGTCATGAGCCGTCGCTGAACAAGGAGCGCAGATGACCGAGTTGAACACCGAGAACGAGCACGTCTCCGCGGCCTTCCGGGCCGACGGAAGCGTCGAGGTGCAGGCGCGCGGCGCCCAGCACGTCTTCGCCAACACCCCCGGGCTGGCCGACGCCCGGGACAAGGCGCTCAACTTCCTGTGGGACCTGGCCGGAAGCCCCGACTCCGCCCAGCCGTTCCGCGTGCGCACCACCGGCCCCGACGGTCTGCCCACCTCCCTGGTGGTGACCCCCGACGGCTGGTACTACGACGAGCGGACCCCGGACACGAACTGGCCCGTTCCCCGGCTGAGCCAGACCCCGCCGGAGCCGGTGCCCGACCCGCTCGGCGACCCGCTCACCGACCCGCTGGGAGACCCCGCCCCGACGCCGCCGACCGAGCGGCCCGCGGCACCCGAGCGGGCACCCGAGCCGGTGCCCCAGCCCGCATCACAGCCTGCCCCGCAGCCCGCCCCGCAGCCCGCGCCCCCGCCGAACCCGCAGCCCGTCCAGCCCGCGCAGCACGCAGCCCCACAGGCCGCCCAGGAAGCCGTCCCGCTGGCCGTCCAGGAGCCCGGCCAGCGGCGCGCCGAGCTGCCGGCAGCGGGGTCCGTGGGGAGCGTGCACCGCTCCACCCGGCCGTCGTTCATCACCGCCGGACCGGCCGTCCAGCCGGCGGCCCAGGGCTGGCGCGGCGCCCTGAACCGGGTGGGCATGCGACTCGAGCCGGGCCCCAAGGAGCAGGCCTTCCGCGACGACGTCGCCGCGGTCTCCCAGCACTGGCCCGGCCCGCGGGTGATCGCGGTGGCCAACGGCAAGGGGTCGGCCAACAAGACGCCCACCACCGTGATGCTCTCCGCCGTCTTCGCCCGCTACGGCGGCGCGGGCGTGCTGGCCTGGGACAACAACGAGACGCGCGGGTCGCTGGCCTGGCGCACCCAGCGCGCCAACCACGAGGCGACCGTCCTGGACCTGCTGCCCCGGGTCGACGACCTGCTCTCCACGACGGCCCAGTCGGCGGAGATGAGCTACTTCACCCACCACCAGCCCGACGACAAGTACGACGTGCTCTGGTCGGACCAGTCGGTGGCCGGGGACCACGTGGTCTCCGCCCAGGACGTCGACGACATCTACCGGGTGGCCTCGCGCTACTACCGGCTGGTGGTGATGGACTCGGGCAACAGCGAGCGGGCGCCCAACTGGCGCACGATGATGAAGCACGCCGACACCCTGGTCGTCCCGTGCACCAACGTGGAGGACACCCCCGAGGCCGGAGCGCTGATGCTCGAGGCGCTGGCGAGCCGCGACGACCACTGCCGTCGGCTGGCGCAGAACGCCGTGCTGATCGTCTCCCAGCGCACCCCGGGGCGAGACCCCAACATGGACCGGATCGCCCGTGACTTCGCGCCGCTGGTGCGCGAGGTCGTGCGGATCCCGTTCGACCCCGCGCTGAAGTCGGGCGTGATCCACTTCGGGGCCCTGCGCGCCGAGACCCAGCGCGCCTGGCTGGCTGCGGCCGCAGCCGTCGCCCGCGGCGTCTGAGCCGCCGCAAGCACAGGCACCGCCACGGGTGGCGAGGTGCCGGCGGGGATCAGCCCGCCAGCACCTCGTCCACCCAGGCCGGCACCAACAACCCGGCGGGGCCGTGACGGGCCTCGTCGAAGAGGTGGGTGCCCTCGCTCGGCTCGAGGTTCAGCTCGAGGGTCCGAGCGCCGTACTCGCGCGCGACCCGGACGAAACCGGCTGCCGGGTAGACCGCGCCGGAGGTCCCGATCGAGACGAACAGCTCGGCGTCCGAGAGCGCCTCCTCGATCAGGTCGAGGTCGTAGGGGATCTCGCCGAACCACACGATGTCGGGACGCAGCTCGGAGAGCCCGCAGTCCGGGCACGGCGGGCGGTGGGCGAGGTCCTCGGCCCACCGGTGCCGTCCGTCGCAGGCCAGGCACCGCGCCGAGTGCAGCTCGCCGTGCATGTGCACGACCCGGCGGCTCCCGGCGCGCTCGTGCAGGTCGTCGACGTTCTGGGTCACCACCAGCAGGTCCCCGTCGAGGTGCTGCTCGAGGCGCGCCAGCGCCCGGTGGGCGAGGTTCGGCTCCACCACCTGCAGCGCCTGGCGCCTGGCGTCGTAGAAGCCGTTGACGACCTCGGGCTGGTGCGCGAAGGCCTCCGGCGTCGCGACGTCCTCCACCCGGTGGCCGGCCCAGAGCCCGTCGCCGTCGCGGAAGGTGGGCACGCCGCTCTCGGCGGAGATGCCCGCGCCGGTCAGCACCACGATCCTCACCCCTCGAGGATAGGACCCCTGCTGCGGGCGGTGACGCGCGGCAGCGCTACTGCGCGACCTCGGTGATGTCGAAGCTCACCGTCTCGCCCTTGACGGAGGTGACCTCGGCGTCGACGTCGATCGAGCCGGCCGCGGTCGTGATCGTGCAGCGTTGGGTGGCGCCCTCCTCGGCCTTGAGGTTGTCCTCGCAGGTCACCTTCTCGGCCTCCTGCCCGGTCTCCTCGGTGAAGAGCTCGTCGATCTGCCCCTCGAGGTCGCGCTGCGTGACGGCGCTCTCCGCGCACCCGGCCACCGCGAGGAGCACCAGCGGGACGACCAGGACGCGGCCGGCGCGGGTGTGGGGCGACATGGCCCCATCGTCTCAGTAGTACCAAGGGAACGGCGACCAGTCGGGGTCGCGCTTCTCCAGGAACTGGTCGCGTCCCTCGACGGCCTCGTCGGTCATGTAGGCCAACCGGGTGGTCTCGCCCGCGAAGAGCTGCTGGCCGACGAGCCCGTCGTCGATGAGGTTGAAGGAGTACTTCAGCATCCGCTGGGCGGTGGGCGACTTGCCGTTGATCTTCGCGCCCCACTCCAGCGCCACCTTCTCCAGCTCGGCGTGCGGCACCACCTTGTTGACCGCGCCCATCTGGTGCATGTCCTCGGCGGAGTACTCGTCGCCGAGGAAGAAGATCTCGCGGGCGAACTTCTGGCCCACCTGCCGGGCCAGGTACGCCGAGCCGAAGCCGCCGTCGAAGGAGCCCACGTCGGCGTCGGTCTGCTTGAAGCGCGCATGCTCCGCGCTGGCCAGGGTCAGGTCGCAGACCACGTGCAGGCTGTGCCCGCCGCCGGCCGCCCAGCCGTTGACGACGCAGATGACCACCTTGGGCATGAACCGGATCAGGCGCTGCACCTCGAGGATGTGCAGTCGCCCCAGCCGGGCCTGGTCGGCCGGGGTGCGCGCGTCGTTGACCCCGCCCTCGGTGCCCGCCTCGTACTGGTAGCCCGAGCGGCCGCGGATGCGCTGGTCGCCGCCGGTGCAGAACGCCCACTTGCCGTGCCGCTCGCCGGGCCCGTTGCCGGTCAGCAGCACGCAGCCGACGTCGCTGGAGGTGCGCGCGTGCTCGAGGACGCGCAGCAGCTCGTCGACCGTGTGCGGGCGGAACGCGTTGAGCACGTCCGGCCGGTCGAAGGCCACCCGGACGGTGCCGTGGGCCTTGGCCCGGTGGTAGGTCAGGTCGGTCAGGTCCTCGAAGCCGGGCACGGTGTCCCAGGCCTCGGCGTCGAAGATCTCCGACACCCCGTCGATGGCGCTCATGCGGGCAGGCTACCGACACTGGAACACAGCGCCGTCACGTGGTGTTCTCGACCCATGACCGACAACCCCGAGTACCAGCCCAGCCCGAGCAAGTGGGTCCGCGACCAGGTCGCCGAGTACGAGGCCTCCGGCGGCGCCCGCGCCAACACCGTCGAGGGGGTGCCGATCGTCGTGATCACCTCCCGGGGCGCGAAGTCGGGCGCCCTGCGCAAGAACCCGGTGATGCGCGTGGAGCACGACGGCGTCTATGCCGCGGTCGCCTCCCAGGGCGGCGCGCCCGAGCACCCGGCGTGGTTCCACAACTTCGTCGCCGACCCGCACGTGCTGCTCCAGGACGGCCCGGAGCCGCACGAGTACGTCGCCCGCCGCGTCGAGGGCGAGGAGCGCCGGCTGTGGTGGGACCGCGCCGTCGCCGTGTGGCCGGCGTACGCGGAGTATCAGAAGAAGACCGACCGGCAGATCCCGGTCTTCGTCCTGGAGCGCGGCTGAGGACCCTGCCAGTCAGGACCAATGACTCATCCGGCTGTACGGGGCCCCGGACGACGATGAGAGGACATAAGGAGGTGATCCCCGAGATGACACAGACCACCGAACTCTCCTACCAGGAGTGCCACGAGCTGCTCACCGGCAGCGTCGTGGGCCGGGTCGCGATGAGCACACCTGCGGGCCCGCACATCGTCCCCGTCAACTACGCGGTGATCGACGACTCCATCGTCTTCCGCACGGCCCCGTACAGCGTCGTGGGCACCTACGCCTGGAACAACCTGCTGGCCTTCGAGGTCGACCAGCTCGACTACGAGAACCAGCACGGCTGGAGCGTGGTCGCGACCGGCCGCGGCAGGTTGGTCGACTCGCCGGAGGAGCTGTCCGGCATCACCTCGACCTGGGACCCGCGGCCGTGGGCCGACGGGGCGCGTCCGATGTACGTGCGCCTGCAGTGGGACGCCCTCACCGGGCGTCGGCTGGGAGGCGGCTGGTCGGCCGTGCAGAACATGGCCGTGCGCCGGGTGGTGTAACCCGCGTCCCACCGTGTGAGGCCTCCTGACAGGATGGGCCCATGACGCAGCAGGAGCATGAGGGTATGGGCAGTGACCTGCCGCCCGGCGCCCAGGCACTCCTCGATGCGGTCATCGCGATCAGCACGGACCTCGACATGCACAACGTGCTGCGCCGAATCGTGCAGTCGGCGTGCACCCTGACCGGGGCGCGGTACGGCGCTCTCGGCGTGGTCGGCAGCGACGGCGACCTGTCGGAGTTCATCACCCACGGCGTCGACGACGACACCCACGCCCAGATCGGCGACCTGCCGCACGGGCGGGGCATCCTGGGCCTGCTGATCCACCACCCGGTGCCGATCCGGCTGCAGACGCTGCAGACCCATCCCGACTCGTTCGGCTTCCCGGCCAACCACCCGCCGATGAGCTCGTTCCTCGGCGTCCCGGTGCGCATCCGCGGCGTCGTCTTCGGCAACCTCTACCTCACCGAGAAGGCGGGGGGCGCAGAGTTCAGCGACTCCGACGAGCAGCTGATCCAGGTGCTCGCCAGCGCGGCCGGCTTCGTCATCGAGAACGCCCGCGCCTACGCCCTCAGCGAGCTGCAGCGCACCTGGCTGGAGGCTGCCGCACGCCTCGACGACGCCCTGCAGCCGCCGGTCGACCTCGAGAGCGCGATGCAGCAGATCGCCGTCCAGACCCGATCGGTGGCCCGCGCCACCGCCGTCGGCATCGTGCGCCGCAACGACTCCCTGGGCTGGCAGATCGTCGCCGCGGACGGGCGCAACATCGACCGGCTCCCCGAGATCGTCGAGTCGCTCACCGACCGGCTGCTGGGGGTGGAGAAGCGCTCGGGGCCCGAGGAGGTCCTCCTCCCCGGCGGCGAGCGGGCTCTCGTCGTACCGCTGCACGGCCACCTCTCCGGAGACGCCGTGCTGGTCGCGGTGCTGCCCGGCCCGGTCGACGACCTCGCCCCCAAGCAGACCGACCTGCTCGGCACCTTCGCCGCCCATGCCGCGCTGGCCCTCGACCGGATCCAGGCGATGGCGCAGCGCGAGGAGCTCGCGATCGTCTCGGACCGTGACCGGATCGCCCGCGACCTCCACGACCTGGTGATCCAACGACTCTTCGCCACCGGCCTGCAGTTGCAGGGCGTGATCCCCAAGGCCTCCACCCCCCAGGTCCGCGAGCGCCTGGAGCGGGCGGTGACCGACCTCGACGCGACGATCCGCGACATCCGCACCACGATCTTCGAGCTCCAGAACAGCAACCGCCGCACCCTGCGCACCGAGGTGCTCGGGCTGCTCGAGGAGTACGAGACGGTGCTGCGCTTCCGCCCGGCGCTGCGGACCGCGGGGCCGGTGGACTCCGCGGTCCCCGAGCAGGTCGGCGATCACCTGCTCGCGGTGCTGCGCGAGGCGATCTCCAACATCGCCCGCCACTCCGGCGCCACCTCGGCAACCATCGAGATCGAGGCCAAGCCCGGCGAGGTCGCCCTGATCGTCAGCGACGACGGGGTGGGCGTGGCGCCGGAGCGGGTGGAGAGCGGGCTGCGCAACGCGCGCAACCGCGCCCAGGCGCTGGGCGGGTCGCTCGGCCTAGGCACCCGGATCCCGCACGGCACGGTCCTCACCTGGCGGGTCCCGCTGAAGACGTACTAGTCGGGGGTGCCGGCCGATCTCGGCTGCTCACCCGGGACCACCATCACCGGCATGTGCGCGTAGTGCAGGACGGCTCGCGGGACCGCTCCGAGCGGGAACCCGCCCAGTCGGCTGACGTCGTGGCGTCCCAGCACCAGCAGCTGGGCGTGGCACTCCTCGGCGACGTCGAGCAGCGCGTTCGCGGGGTGCGCGCGCCTGCTCACGGCGCGGACGGCGACGTCCTCGTGAGCCGCCCGGTACGGCGCGACCACGGCCTCGAGCGCCTCGGTGTGGTCGGCCTGCGCCCGCTGGTAGGTCTCGCGGACCAGGTCCGCGTCCCAGGCGAGCACCGAGGGAACCTCCCAGCCGTGCACCACGACGAGCTCGACGCCACGGCGCCGCGCCTCGCTGATGGCGCGTTCGATGGTGTCGGGGTGCAGGTCGTCGGGGGCGACGCCCACCACCACGGCCCCGCCGGTGTGCTGGTCGGGCTCCCACTCGTCGGGGACCACCACCACCGGGACGCTCGAGCGCCCCGCCACCGCGATCGAGGTCGAGCCGACCAGGGCGCGGGCGAAGGTGCCCTTGCCGCGCTTGCCGACGACCAGGAGCTCCTGGCCCTTCGCGCTCTCCAGCAGCACGTGGGCGGCGGGACCGGTGACGACGTCGCGACGCGCCGTGGTGCCCGGCAGCTCGCGACTCACCTCCTGGGCGATGTCGTCGAGCACGCTCCAGGCCGGCTCGTCGTCGGGGATCGCGCCGTACCAGGGCACCGGGAAGCCGGTCGTGTCGAGCACGGCGAGCAGGTCCAGCGGACGGCCGGTGGCGGCGGCCTCGGCTCGCGCCCAGACCACCGCCGCCTTGTTGCGGATCGAGCCGTCGACCCCGACCACCACCGCGGGCAGCTCTGTCGAGTCCTCAGGGGTGTTCGGTGTCGCGCTCATCGGTGCCTCACTTCAGGATGGAGGTGTTCTTCACGACGGGCAGCTCGCCCCAGATGCGGCCGAGTCCCCAGGTCCGGTCCGCGTGGAACAGGGCCAGCACCACCAGTGTGACGGCACTGAGCAGGTGCTCGTCGAGGAAGGGGTGGTTCTCGGGGGGCAGGACGACGCTCCACATCATCACGTAGAGCAGGGCCCCGGCCGCGGCCGCGAAGCGCATGCCGATCCCGAGGGTGAGGGCCAGGCCGATGCCGGCCAGGCCGAGCATGAACAGCCAGTCCGCCCAGGCGGCGCCGGCGATGCTGTTGTAGAACTCCTTGAACGGGCCGTCGGCACCGAACTTGAGGAAGCCCTCGGTGGGGCTTGCGCCGTTGATCCAGGCGGCGTCACCGAAGCGGTCGAGGGTCTCGGCCCCGGTGGCCGGGTCGGTGCTGTAGCCGGTGTGGAAGCCGAGCGCGAACACCTTGTCGACGAAGGCCCACAGGAACGTCAGGCCGAACATGATCCGCAGCGTCGCCAGGACGCGTCGGGCGATCGGCGTACCGGGCTCGAGCTCGGTGTGGGTGGAGCGGTGGGCGGCTTCGGCCTCGGTGGTCGTCGCGGTCCCCTTCTGACTGTGGATGGCGGACATCCGGATCAACTCCTCGTTGAGTGTCTTCACCACCACCATCAACGAGACGCGGATCACGCCGCAGGGCTAAGGGTCGCGTCCCCACGGGCCGAAGGTCCTGGTGCCCGGGCGGCCCAAGGACCCCCCGCCCGGATCAGCGCAGGAGCTTGGCCGCGAGCACGGCCGCCTGGGTGCGCCTCTCCAGTCCCAGCTTGGTGAGCAGGCTGGAGACGTAGTTCTTGACGGTCTTCTCGGCCAGGAAGAGGCGCTCGCCGATCTGGCGGTTGGTCATCCCCTCGGCGATCAGGGCGAGGATCTCCCGCTCGCGGGCGGTCAGCCCCGCGAGCTCGCTGGCCTCGGGCGCCCCGTTGCGGACGCGGTCGAGCACGCGCGCCATCAGGCTGGGGTCGATCAGCGACTGCCCGGCGGCGACCCGACGGATGCTGTCGACCAGGGCGTTGCCGCCGACCTGCTTGAGGACGTAGCCGGAGGCGCCGGCCACGATCGCGGCGAAAAGCGCGTCGTCGTCGTCGTACGACGTCAGGATCAGCGCGCGGATGGTGGGGTCCACCGACCGGATGTCGCGACACACGTCGATCCCGCTGCCGTCGGGCAGCCGGCCGTCGAGGATCGCGACGTCCGGGCGCAGCGCGGGGATCCGGCTGGTGGCCTCCACGGCGAGGCCCGACTCCCCCACCACCTCGATGTCGCCGGAGTCCTCCAGCAGGTCACGCAGGCCCCGGCGCACCACTTCGTGGTCGTCGAGAAGGAAGACACGGATCTTGGGGGTGGGCTCACTCATGCGGGACATTGTGCCCTTAGGCGCCGGCGGTGTCCGAGGCGCGGCTGATCGAGAGCGCGAGCGCGACCAGGTGGTCGAGGCGCGCGAGCTCGGAGTCGAGGAACTCCGGTCCGCCCCGACGACCCACGACGACGATCTCCCCACCGGTCACCGGCACCGCGACGAGCTCGGTGACGTCGTCGATCGACTCCAGCCGAGCGGCCCGCTCGACGCTGATCCAGCCCAGGTCCTCGGGAGCCGCCCCGGTGGCATGCACGATCGTGCCGCGCTCGGTCCCGTCCGCGCCGGCCTGGCGACGCACCCGTGCCCCCCAGTCGGCGCGGAAGGTCACCGGCAGCAGGTCGACGACCCGGTCCAGCGCCTGGTCGGGGTGCGCGGTGAGCTCCTCGACCGCCTCGAGGTCGAGGAAGAGGTTGCTCCCGGCCGCGTAGCGGCTGATCCAGAGCACCTGGACGCCGTCGAGGGCGTTGCAGGCGGACACGATCGAGTCGGGCATCGTGCCCTGGGCGATCTCGAGCAGCACGTCGTCGACGGCGGTGCCCTCGTCGTGGCGGTGCTCGACGATCTCGATGGCGTCGATGTCGCCTCCGGCCTCGCCGATCGCCGAGGCGACGCGGCCCAGCGAGCCGGGGACGTCGGGGAGCTCCACCCGCAACAGGAAGGGCATGGGCATTGGCTCCTTGGTCGAGGAGGGCCGACACTAGCGGGCGCGTGTTGCCCGCAGGTTTCGGTCCACGGGAACCGCCGCCTGCTCGACCCCACGGCCCACTATGCCAAATCCCGGGGCCCGGAGACGGGCTTTGACCGAGCGCGTGGACTCAGGACGATGCGAGCCGCTGGGCCAGCCCGCTGGCCCGCTGCACCTGGCGCCCGACCGCGGCACGCACGTCGGCCTCGGTGCCGACCACGCGCACCTTCTGCTCGGCCCGGGTCACGGCCGTGTAGAGCAGCTCGCGGGTCAGCAGCCGCGAGTCGGCGTCGGGCAGCAGCACCGTCACCTCGCGGGCCTGGCTGCCCTGGCTCTTGTGGATCGTCATCGCGTGCATGGTCTCGACGTCACCGAGCCGGGTGGGCGCCAGGTCGAGGGCCCCGGCCGGCGCGGAGACCAGGACCCGGGGGGTGCCGTCCGCGCCCCGCAGGACGACGCCGGTGTCGCCGTTGTAGACGTCGAGCGCGTGGTCGTTGGCGGTGACCAGCAGCGGCCGACCGAGGTACATCGGGGCGCGCAGCGGGTCACCGGTCGCCTCGCTGATCCACTGCTCGACGCGCCGGTTCCAGGTCTGCACCCCGGAGGGGCCGTGCCGGTGCGCGCACAGGAACCGGTGCCCGGCGAGCGCGGCCAGCGCGGCCGGCGCGTCCCCGGCCTCGGCGGCGGCCCGCAGCGCCAGCGCCGGCCCCAGCAGCACCCGGTGCAGCGGCTCGGCCGGCTCGGCGGTCTCCAGGAACTCGACGCCCTCGCCCCCGGCCCGCAGCACCTCCAGGACGAGGTCGGCGTCGCCCGAGCGCAGCGCCGAGGCGAGCCGGCCGATGTCGCTGCCGAAGCGGTGCGCGGTGGTCAGCGCGGTCACGCTCCCGGCGCCGCGGCGGCGCAGCCCGCCGACCAGGTCGGCGAGGACCGCGCCGGCCTCCACCGACGCGAGCTGGTCGGGGTCGCCCACCACCACCAGCCGCGCGTCGGGCCGCACCGCCTCGACCAGCCGGGCCATCAGGGTCAGCGACACCATGGAGGCCTCGTCGACCACGACCACGTCGTGCGGCAGCCGGTTGCCGCGGTGGTGGCGGAAGCGGGTGCCGTTGTCGGGCAGGGTGCCCAGCAGCCGGTGCATGGTGGTGGCCCGCAGCGTGCCGTCCGCGGAGGCGCTGGCGCGCAGCCGCTCACGGTCCGCCGCCGGCAGCCCTGCGGCGGCGTACGCCACGGCCTCCTGCAGGCGGGCCGCGGCCTTGCCGGTGGGCGCGGTCAGCGCCACCCGCATCCGGCGGCTGCCGTGCCCGCCCGACCCGGCCCCGGTCTCGGCCTGCTCGGCGAGCAGCGCCAGGAGCCTAGCCACGGTGGTCGTCTTGCCGGTGCCCGGGCCGCCGGTGAGGACCGTCGTCCACCGTCTGGCCGCCTGCTGGGAGGCGGCGCGCTGCTCGGTGTCGCTCTCGTGCGGGAAGATCCTCGCCAGGCCCTGGGTCAGCACCGGCTCGTCGACCGCGGGCGGCGGCTGCACCAGGCGCGCGGCGAGGTCGGCGGCGAGCGTGGACTCCTGCTGGTGGTAGCGGTCGAGGTAGAGCAGGCCGAACTCGTGGCGCAGCACCCCGGTGGCCACCAGCGGGCTGCGCTCGATCGCGGCGTCCCACTCCTGCGGGTCGGGCCAGGTGAGCCCCTCGGGCAGTACCGGGACCAGGTCGGTGACGAGGTCCAGACGCACGCACACCGAGCCGTGCCGCACCGCGCGGGTGGCCAGCGCCAGCGCCAGCTGGACGCGCTCGTCGGCCTCCCCGGCGAGCAGGCAGAGCCGTCGGGCGACGTGGACGTCGGCGGCGGTCAGCACCCCGGCATGGTTGAAGCGCGCCAGGAGCCCGTCGGGGGTGCCCAACGCGAGCCGGCGGTCGTGGGCGTCGACCGGCTCGAACAGCTCGGTCATCGGTGGCCTCCCGTGGCTGACCCGCCGAGGCGGCCGTCGAGCAGGTCGGAGAGCTCCTCGACGAGGGCCAGCGGCGGGCGCCAGGAGAACACCCCACAGGGGTGCTCGCCGACCTTCGGGGTCTTCGGACCGCACATCCCGCGCAGGTACAGGTAGAGCACCCCGCCGAGGTGCTGCGCGGGCTCGTAGTCGGCCAGGCGCCAGCGCAGGTAGCGGTGCAGGACCACCGCGTAGAGCAGGGCCTGGAGGGGGTAGTCGGAGTGCCCCATCGCCGCGGCCAGGCGGTCCGGGGCGTAGTCGCCGGCGCTCAGCGCCGGCGCGCTCGCGTCGCCGATCGGCGGGCCGAGCCAGTTGGTCTTGTAGTCGACCACGAGGAACCGCAGGTCCTCACCCGCGCCCAGGCGCAGCACGACGTCCACGGAGCCGGTCAGGTACCCGCGCAGGTCCTGGCCCCCGAGCGCCTCGTCGGCGAGCGCGTCGGCGTACGGCAGCAGCGGGTCGTCGGCGGCGAGGTGGCGACGCAGCAGCGGCGCGATGTCACCGAGCCGGACCCGGGCCGCGCGCTCGGAGCCGGGCAGGTCCCCGCCTGCGAGCGGCAGCTCGAACTCCATCTCGCGCAGTCGGTCGCGCAGGGGCACCGAGCGCAGCGTCGCGTCACCGGCGAGCGGTCCCAGCGGGCTCTCGCAGACCGCGACCAGCGCATCGGCCAGCGCCTCGCGGTCGACGTCGACCGGCCAACGGACCAGCTGCTCCTCGACGTGGCCGAGCAGCTCGGCACGCAGGTCCGCGGCGTCGGGATCGGCGTGCTCGAGGACCGCGTGCACCAGTGAGCCGAACGTCGCCCCGACCGGCAGCGCCGCCATCGGCGAGACCAGGTCCAGGCCCTCGGCACCGGGCGGGTCGGCGGCCTGCGGCTCGGCGGCCGGCACCTCGCGCGGCGAGGCGGGCTCGTCGTCCTGGCGGGGCATCTCCTCGGGCTCGCTGCCCACGCCGGCCAAGGGGGCCTCCGTCCGCCCCTCGGCGGCTGCCGCAGCGGCCGCGGACAGGGCGGAGTAGGAGGTGCGTCGCCAGCGGACGTCGACCTCGCGCCCGAAGGTGCGCGCGGCCAGCGGGCTGGTGTCGGCGGTGAGCTCGGCGGCGGGCAGCGGTGCCGGCTCCGCGGTCTCGAAGACCGGCCCGCCGTTGCGCTCCCAGGCCGCGAACCAGGTCGCCGCGGTGTCGTCGTCGGGAAGGTCGTGCGCCTCGGGGACCTCGGCCACCCCGGGGCCGCGACCGAGCAGGAGCCGGTGCAGCGCCGAGGCCTTGGCGTTCGTGGCCGGCGCCCACCAGGCCACCACCTGCGACTGCGCGCGCGTCAGCGCGACGTACAGCAGCCGCAGCGACTCTCCGGCGTCCTCGTCGCGGTGCCTGGCCAGCGCCTCACGCCAGCCGCGACCGGTGGGCCCGCCCACGTCGATGGCGCGCCGGGCGGAGCCGCCGTCGGTGCTCGGCAGGTGGAAGAGCGGGACCGCCGGCTCGCTGACCCAGCGGTCGCCGACGAAGGGCAGGTAGACGACCGGGTACTGCAGGCCCTTGCTGCCGTGGATCGTGACCAGCTGGACGGCCTCGGCGTCGCTGTCGAGACGCCGGGTCCGCTCGGAGGCGACCAGGACACGGTCCTCGGCCATCTGCTCGCGCAGCCAGGTCAGCAGTGCGACCAGCCCCATCCGCTGCGCCAGCGCGGCCTCGTGCAGCGCCTGGCCGACGTGGCGCAGGTCGGTGAGGTGGCGCTCGCCGTCGACGCGGCTCAGCACCCGGGCGGTCAGCCCCTCGGCGACCGCCGTCTCCAGCACCGCGGCGACCCCGCGCAGGCCCAGCAGCACCGCCCACTCGCGCATGGTGGAGGCCACCCGGTCGGTCAGGGCGTCCCCCTCGGCGTCGAGCTCGACGGCGCGGTGACCCACGAACGAGGTGAGCGCCGCGCTGCGGACCCGCACCGCGCGGTGCGGCTGCTCCATCGCCTCGAGCAGGCGCAGCCACTCGGTCGCCGCGGGGGTGGTGAAGACGCTGCCGCCGCCGGCGACCACGGCCGGCACGCCCACCGCCGCGAGGGCCTCGCGCACCACGGCCAGGTTGCGGCCGGTGTGGGCCAGCACCGCCACGTCGCGCGGGCACAGCGCCCTGCCCTCGAACCTCGCCCCGGAGGTCAGCAGTCGCTTGATGTCATGGGCGACGTCGCGGCCGATCAGCTCGCGGACCTCGGGCATCCGCAGCGCGCTGCGTCCCCGGCGGCCCAGCTGCTCGCGACGTACGACGCGCAGCCGGAACGGGGCGGCGACCGGCGCGCCGGTGAGCCGCGAGCCGGCGTTCTCGGCGTCCACCGGGCGCACCACGATGTCCTCGTCGCCCAGCGCCGCGCCGCGCAGCACGACCTGCAGGGAGTCGACCAGCGGCTGGTCCGAGCGCCAGTTGGTGGCCAGCGTCTTGCGGGTCGACGCCGAAGCGGCCGCGGCCAGGTAGGTCACCACGTCGCCGCCGCGGAAGGCGTAGATCGCCTGCTTGGGGTCGCCGATCAGCACCATCGCGGCGTGCCCGGTGAAGGCCCGGTCCAGGACCTGCCACTGCACCGGGTCGGTGTCCTGGAACTCGTCGACCAGCACCACCTTCCAGCGCTGCCGCATCCGCTCGCGCGCCGGCGCGTCCTGCTCGTGCAGCGCGACGGCGAGCTGGGAGAGCAGGTCGTCGTAGCTGAGCACGCCCAGGCGGCGCTTGCGGCGCTCCATCTCCGCGCGCACGGCGCGCACGAAGGCCACCCGCCGCCCGGCCACGGTGTCGGGCGCCTCGGCGGCCGGGGCCAGCTCGGCCTGCGGGTCGGCGACCGCCGCGCGGGCCAGCGCCAGTCCCTCGGCGCGGGTGAACGCGGGCGAGTCGTCGTCGGCGAACCCGCGCAGGTAGAGGTCGTCGACCACCTCGACCAGCAGCTCGTCGAGGTCCTCAACCAGCCGGGCGCCGGCGTCGGTGTCGCCGGCGACGCCGAGGCTGCGCAGGACCAGCTGGCAGAACTGGTGGGTGGTGGCGATGGTGGCGGCGTCGAAGGAGGCCAGCGCCTCGCGCACCCGGCGCAGCCGGCTGTCCAGCTCGTCGGCCTCGGCGTCGAGCAGCAGCTCCACGACCGCGCTCGGACGGGTCTGCGCGGGCGCCCCGAGCTCGGGGTGCAGCCGCGCGGACAGCGCCTGCTCGAGCTCGACGAGCTGGTCGCGGACCCGCTCGCGCAGCTCCTGGCTGGCGGCGCGCCCGAAGGTCACCACCAGCATCTCCTCGAGCCGGGCCGCGCCCTCGGCGACGAACCGGGCGACCAGGGCGCCGATGGTCCAGGTCTTGCCGGTGCCGGCGCTGGCCTCCAGCAGCGTGGTGCCGACGCGCGGCAGGGGGTCGGTGATCGAGAACGTGCCGGGGCCGGCGGGGCTGGGCGGCTCCGGGCTGGGCGGCTCCGGGCTGGGCGGCTCCGAGCTAGGCGACTCCGGGCTCATCGGTGATCCCCCAGCGCTCGACGAACTCCGCGGGGCTCAGCGTGCGCAGCTGCTCGCGCACGTGCTCGAGCAGTTGGGCCGCGCTCTCCTCGGACTCGGCGTCCATCCGCAGCACCTCGGCGCGGTCCGTGCGGCGCCGCACGACGAGCTCCCCGATGCTGGGCAGGCCGAGGAATCCTCCGGTCAAGCTGCTGAGCGCCAGCCAGCCCAGCGTGGTCACCCGGCGCAGTCCCTGGCGCACGTGGGCCTCGAGAGTCACCTCGTAGCGCGTGTCGGCCGTCAACCCGTCCTGCGTCTCCCCTGCTGCCATGACGACAGCCTAGGGTCCGCCCGCTCACAGCGGTCCCACCCGTTCGCCGCCCTCCATCAGCGGTCCCCAGATGCGCCAGGCGTACTGGCCCAGCCGGCTGGGCTCGTCGTTCCAGCGCTCCTCGGCACCCGGCGGGTCGAGCAGGCAGCGCAGCGGCGCCCGCTCGCCCCACACCTGGACGTGCGGCGGGTCGTCCTGCTCGCCGGGGACCGGGCTGCGGTCGCTGCTGTCCCACTCCCGGGCGGCGAGCGCGACCGGGTCGGCGTCGTCGCCCATCCGCTGGCGCCGCACCCCCTCGGCGTACGCCGCCGCGGTGCGCAGCGGCAGCGGCAGCGGCTCGCGCATCCCGCGGTCGTAGACGTCGACGAGCTCGCGCAGCCAGGTCAGCGCCCGCTCGTCGAGCGGCCCGGACAGCGCCCGCGACGGCCCGGCCCGGCCGCGGCCCACGGCGTGTCCGGTCCAGCTCTCGTCGGGGTGCCCGGCGCTGAGCGCGAGCAGGTCGACCCACGAGGTGAGGCGCTGCTTGGCGCGCAGTGAGGAGTAGCTGACGACCACCCGCCGGTTGCCGATCACCGAGCCGACGGTGCCGGTCAGCCGGCGCCCGTCCCCGAGGTCGACGTCGACGTCGAGGGTGCGCGGCGTGCCGGCACGCAGGTGCTCGGTCTGCTCGACGAGCTTGCGGACCTCGGTGCCCACCTCGCCGAGCGTGCGCGCGCCCAGCTGGCCCGGCGGGAGCAGTCCGCGCAGCTGCTCGGCCTGCATGCTGGAGCGGGGATCCATGCCGGCCAGGATGTCGGCGAGCAGCCGGTCGCCCACCGCCCAGCGCTCCAGGCCGTCCAGCGCGATCGGGATGGCGTCGTGGACCTCCTCGGCCTCCAGCGGCGCGGTGATCTCCAGGCGGCTGCGCAGGAACGCGCGCACCGGATGGGCCAGGAAGCGCTGCAGGTCGGCCAGTGCGACGTCGCCGGGCGCGCGGGCGGGCAGCGGCTCGCTCAGCAGCGGGCCGACCTCGATGCGCGGTCGTCGCGACGCCTCGGCCCCCGCGCAGGCGGCGCGGTCGAAGCTGAACGGCTCGGGGGTGCCGAGCGCCCCGGGCACCAGGTTGCGCGGGTCGAAGGGCTGCAGGGGGTGGCGGACCACCACGTCGAGCGGCGTCCCGGTGCCGGAGACGGCCGTGGCGTGGACGGCGTCGACGAGCTCCCCGAGCGGTACGGCGGGCGGCCGGCGCGCCCCGCTGTGCTCGTTGGCCCCGGTGTAGGTGACCACGAGCCGGTCGGTGGCGGCCATCACCGCGTCGAGGAGGAGCTGGCGGTCCTCGCTGCGGGCGTCGCGCTCCCCGGTCAGGGGCCGGCGCCCCAGCACGTCGTCGCCGTCGACGGCGCCGGTGCGCGGGAAGACCCCGTCGTCGAGCCCGACCAGGCAGACCACCCGGTGCGGCACCGAGCGCATCGGCACCATCGTGCAGACGGTGAGGGTGCCGGTGCGGAAGTTCGCCCGGGTGGGGCGCCCCGCCAGCCGCCGCTCGAGCAGGGCGCGCACATCGGCCAGGCCCAGGGTGGCACCGGAGCCGTCTGCGCCGCCGCCGTGCGCCCGGGCGGCTTCGGCGGTGCGCGCGAGCTCGCGCTCGAGTTGGGTGACCTGCCAGCGGTCGTCGGGCGGCACGTCGGTGAGCCCCGCCACGGCCTCGCCGAGCGCGGTCATCCACTCGGTGACCGGTCCGGAGGCCAGCAGCCGGCGCAGCGCGGCGTCGAGCCGGTCGATCATCTCCGCGAACCGGCCGGCCAGGTCGATGTCGTTGCTGGCCACGTCGTCGACCGGCAGCGCGCTCGCGAGCCAGCGGTGCTCGTCCTCGGCCATGGCGACGCCGAGCAGCACCCGGTCCAGCCCGGCGCGCCAGGTGTTCTGCCCGAACCGGGCGAGCCGGAAGGCGCCACGGTGGGTCGCGTCGAGGCCCCAGCGGACCCCGGCCTGCTCGACCCAGCGGCCCAGCCGGGCCAGCTCGTCGTCGTCGAAGCCGAACCGGCGCCGCACCGGCTCGGCCGCCGCCAGGTCGAGGACCTCGGTGGCGGTGACCCGGCCGCCGGCGAGCTCGACGAGCCGTCCGGCGACCGAGAGCAGCGGGTTCGTGCTGGTCAGGGCGCGGTCGGCCAGCCGCACCCGCAGCCGGTGAGCGGGGTGGCCCGCACTGCCGGCCACCACGTCGCCGAGCCCGAACCCGGCCTGCACCAGCGGCGCGTAGGTCTCGATGTCGGGGCACATCACCAGGATGTCGCGCGGCTCCAGCGTCGGGTCGTCGGCGAGCAGCCCGACCAGCACCTCGCGCAGCACGTCGATCTGGCGCGCGGAGCCGTGGCAGGCGTGCACCTGCACCGAGCGGTCCTCGGGGGCCACCACCCGGCCGGCGCGGGTGCGCGCGTCGGGAAGCCGGTTGGCGCGCAGGTCCCCCTGCAGCCAGCCCAGCAGCGTCGCCGGCTCGGTGGCGCTGCGCGCCACCGGCTCGTCGCTCGCGCCGGTCGCGGCCAGGGCACGCTGCAGCTCGCGGGCGTCGCGGCCCAGCGAGGCCAGCAGCGGGTGCCGCACGGCCTCGACGGTGTCGTCGTCGTGGCGCGGCACGGACCCCGGCGCGCCGGCGAGGACCGGCGCCAGCTCCTCCCACAGGGTGGTCGAGGCCTGCGGCAGCCAGAGGTGCACGTCGCGCAGGGCACCCAGGGCGTCGAGCAGCTCGACCTCGGTGGCCGGGAGCCGGGTGTGCCCGAAGAGCGAGAGCCGAGGCGGCAGGTCCAGTCCGTCGCCGCCGGCGCGGAGCCGGTCCAGGGTGCGGGCGTGGCGCACGTCGGGCGGGTCGGCGTCGACCCGCTCGAGGACCCGGCGCAGGAGCTCGGGCTGCCAGGCGAGGTCGTGGTCGAGGCGGCCGCCGGCCGCGTCGGTGTCGTCCCCGGCACGCCAGGCGGCGACCAGACCCGGGCGCTGCACGGCGTACGACGCGAAGAGGCCGGCCAGGCGGCGCGCCACCGACCACCGCCGGTTGCGGCGCAGGGCGGCCTCCTCCCCGTCCAGTCCGTGGCCGAGGTGGGCCGCCAGCGTGGAGCACCATGGCTCGCCGAGGCTCGCGTCGATTGCCTCGAGCACCGGCCAGACCAGCCGTTCGGGGTCCCAGGGGTCGTCGCGGTCCACCCCGAGCAGCAGCGCCACCAGCGAGTGCGGGGTGAGGAAGCGCACCCCCGCGCAGACGCCGTCGCCGCCGCCGGGTCCGGCCCCGAGCCGGTGCGAGAGCCGCTGGGTGAGCCAGCGCTCGACGCCGCGGGCCGGCACGACCACGACTTCCTCGGCGAACGGATCCGACAGCGGCCGCGCCAGCAGGTCGCCGAGCGCGTCGGCGAGCTGGTCGGTGCGCGGTGCGCGGTGGATCCGCAGAGTCACCGCGGCAGCATCGCACGCGCCGCCGACACCCGCCGCCCTACCCTCGGCTCGGCCTCAGCCGTGCCGGACCCACGGCGAGGGGGTGCGGACTCCCGGCGCCCAGTCCTGGCCGACGCCGGCCCGGCGCATCCGCACGGTCACCGCCACGGTGCGCGGCTCGCCCAGGCAGGCGCGGGGCACGCGGATGGCGACGTCGGTGTCGGCGTAGACGTCGGCCCGGGCACTGAGCCGCGGGCAGGCGACCTGACGCCCCCGCCCGGCGTACCCCTGGACGCGGTCGAGGCGGATGCCCCCGGAGTTGGGGATCACGGTGACCCGGTGGCTCGGCGCCCCGGAGTCGCGGCGGGTGTGGATCCAGAAGGTGTAGCGGTCCTCGAGGGAGAGCCGGCGGGCGTGGGCGACGGTGACGTTGAGGGCGGTGGCGTGGTTGACGCGGACCCGGGTGATGTCGGCGCCCGGGTCGCCGGCCGGGTCCGTGAGCGTGGCGGTCGCGGCCCCTGCGGCGGGACCACCGACGGTCAGGGCCACCAGCGTGGCGGGGACCGTCGCCAGCGCGGTGAGCGCGGCACGCAGTCGGGTGCCTCGAGCGTGGGGCCTCATGTCTTCTCCTTCGTCCGACCCTCGGGATCGACCTTGCCCGTCCAGACAGAAACCGCCCCCGGTGGTTCTCCGCTGCGTGAGGGAGCCCCGGGGGCGGTTGGCATCTGGACCCCTCAGTACCCGTTCTGGGGGATCACATGCGCTGTAGAGCGAGAAATTCCCGCGAAACCCTTGTCAGGGCTGGAACACCACCTTCACCATGCCCTCCTCCTTCTTCTGGAAGTGCGCGTAGGCCGACGGGGCCTCCTCGAGCGGCAGGTGGTGGGTGGCGAAGGCGTCGACGCCCAGCGGGTCGTCGTCGGTGAGCAGCGGCATCAGCTCGTCGGTCCAGGCGCGGACGTTGGCCTGCCCCATCCGGATCTGCACCTGCTTGTCGAAGAGCTGCATCATCGGGATCGGGTCCATCGCGCCGCCGTAGACGCCGGAGATGGACACGGTGCCCCCGCGCCGGACGGCGTCGAAGGCGGTGTGCAGCGCGGTCATCCGGTCGACGCCGGCGGTCTTCATCAGCCGTTCGGAGATCGCGTCGGGCAGCATCCCGGTGATCTTCTGCACCGCGGACGCGATCGGCGAGCCGTGCGCCTCCATGCCGACCGCGTCGATGACCGAGTCGGGCCCGCGGCCGCCGGTCAGCTCGCGCACCACCGAGCCGACGCCGCCCACCTTGTGGGCCTCGTCGAAGTCGAGGGTCTCCACCCCGAAGCGCTCCAGACGTGCCAGTCGCTCGGGGATGCGGTCCACCGAGATCACCCGGTGCCCGGCCCTGGCACCCATCCGGGCGGCCATGTCCCCGATCGGCCCGGCGCCCAGCACCAGCAGCGTGCCGCCGTCGGGCACGTCGGCGTACTTCAGGCCCTGCCAGGCGGTCGGGAGCACGTCGGAGAGGAACAGGAAGCGGTCGTCGGCGGGGCCCTCGGGCACCTTCATCGCGGCGAAGTCCGCGTACGGGACGCGCAGGTACTCGGCCTGCCCGCCGGGCACCTGGCCGTAGAGCTTGCTGTAGCCGTAGAAGCTCGCGCCGGTGCCGTGCTCGTGGTTCTGGGTGGTCTCGCACTGGCTCATCAGGTTGCGCTCGCACATCCAGCAGGTGCCGCAGCAGACGTTGAACGGGATCACCACCCGGTCGCCCACGCGCAGGTTCGTGATCGAGGAGCCGACCTCGGCCACGATGCCCATCGGCTCGTGGCCGACCACGTCGCCGGGCTCCATGAACGGGGCCAGCGTCTCGTACAGGTGCAGGTCTGAGCCGCACAGGCCGGTCGAGGTCACCTTGATGATCGCGTCGGTGGGCTCCTCGATGCGCGGGTCGGGGACCTCGATCACGCGGATGTCGTGGACGCCTTGCCAGGTCACTGCCTTCACTGCGAACTCCTCGGCTGTCGAATGGGGGTGCGCCACCTGCGGTACCCGCCCAGGCTCCATGTAACGCGGGGTTATGCCCGCCACCACAGCGTCGTGACGCTGCGGTAGTGGGCATAACCCCGCGTTACAGCGGAGTCGGGGCCGCGGGCGGCGGGGGCGGGGTGGGGCGCGGGCGCAGCCGGCGTACGGCGCGCCGGGGGGCCGAGCCGAGCGCGGCCCGGGCGGCGTTCGCCCCGCAGGCGCCGTGGACGCCGCCGCCGGGGTGGGCGGCGGCCGAGGCGAGGTAGAGGCCCGCGATCGGCGTGGTGGGCCGCCCGGTGCCGGGCACGGGGCGGAAGACCAGCTGCTGCTGGAGCTGGGCGGTGCCGCCGTTGACCGAGCCGCCGACCAGGTTGGCGTCGTGCGCCTCGAGCTCGCGTGGCCCCAGCACCCGGCGCACGAGGGTCGCGTCGGCGAAGCCCGGCGCCAGCTCCTCGAGGCGGCGTTCCATCGCGTCGACGGTACGGCGCACCACCAGGTCGTCGGCTCCGTGCGGGAGGTGGGTGTAGGCCCAGAAGGACTCCGTGCCGGCCGGCGACCGGGTCGCGTCGCTGGTGGTCATCTGCCCGGTGAGCAGGAACGGGCGATCCGAGAGCTGACCGGCCTGAGCCCCGTTGCGCAGCCCGGCCTCGTAGCGGACCATCTCCTCCAGGGAGTCGCCGACGTGCACCGTGCCCGGCGCCACCG
The DNA here is from genome assembly GCF_059766615.1 of Nocardioides sp. Z43_10. NCBI lineage: Bacteria > Bacillati > Actinomycetota > Actinomycetes > Propionibacteriales > Nocardioidaceae > Nocardioides > Nocardioides sp. Z43_10. Next base: position 213,696 of record NZ_JCBAJY010000001.1, read on the forward strand.
ACGGGGCCACCCCCCAGGGCACCGGTCGGTCCAGCGCCCAGTCGATCTTGACCGTGCCCGGGTCCCAGGTGAAGCGGCCCATCCGGCGGCGCAGCCGCTCGGGGAGGTCGGCCCACGGCACCAGCGCGCCGTACAGCGAGGTCGCGGCGACGTCGGCGAGCACCGCCCGGGTGGCGTGGTACTCCTCGCCGCCGGCCACCCGGACGCCGGTGGCGCGTCCCTCGTGGACGAGCACCCGCTCCACGCGACTCGCGCAGCGCAGCTCGCCTCCCCGGGCCTCGAAGCGCCGCGCCATCGCCGCGGTCAGCTGGCCGGCGCCGCCCTCGGGCACCGGGAACCCGACATGCTGGGCGAGCATGGTCATCAACCAGCCGAAGCCACCCGAGCCCGCCCCCACCAGCGGGATGTCGGCGTGCAGCGCGTTGCCGGCGATCAGCATCCGGGCCGAACGGCCGCCGAAGCTCTCCCGCACCAGCTCGACCGCCGGGCTCAGCAGCGTGCGCACCAGGTCCAGGCCGCCGACCCGGGGCAGCTTCGCGGCCAGCGGGAGCGCCGCCCGCACCGGCGGGAACGGGCCCAGCAGCGTCCCGACCACGTCGTCGGCGATCCGCGCGAACGTCGCGTACATGTCGAGCCAGGCCTGGCCGTCCCCGCGATGGTCCTCCTCGAGCCCGGCCGCGGTGTCCTCGGCCGAGCGGTGCAGCAGCGCCCACCCGCCGTCGCTGAAGGCGTGGCCCAGCGGTGCCGGCGCGTGCCGCCAGCGCAGTCCGTGCTCCTCGAGACCCAGCCCGGAGATGACCGGGCTCGCGGCTCCCAGCGGGTAGAAGGCGCTGGCGGTGTCGGTGACGAAGCGGGGATCGAGGTCCCGGCTGCTGTGCACGGCGCCGCCCACGCCGGCGGAGGCCTCGAGCAGGAGCACGTGCCACCCGGCGTCGACGAGCAGGTTGGCGGCCGTCAGCCCGTTCGGCCCGGCGCCGACCACGATCGCGTCGTAGGCGGGCATCAGCTGGTCTTCATCCCCGCTTCACGGCCCTCCGCCAGGTAGGCGATGCGCTGCAGCGACTCCCGGTTGCGGGGATGGAGCAGCACGTCCTGCACCGGCGCCGGGGTGATCGCGCCGAGGCCCTCGGTGGCACGCTCGAGCATCGTCACCAGGCAGCCCTCCTGGTGGTCCTCGATCCGCAGGCTGACCACCGCCACCCCCGCGGGCCAGGCGCGCGCCCTCAGGTCCAGGCGGCGACCCGGGTGCACCTCGAGCACCTCGGTGTAGTCGTCGAGGAGCAGCGGCCACAAACCCACCGAGTGGTGGATCCGGCTGCCGAGCTCGGGCCAGTTCTCGTCCACGTCCCGGATGCGGCAGGCGCCCACCACCCACTGCCCGTACACCCAGCCGTCCGTCAGCACCGCCCACACGTGCTCGGGAGTGCACCGCATCACTCGTCGCGTCGTACTCATGAGGGAGGGGTACCCACCGGGGGTCCCCTCAACCGGCCCGCCGCGCGAGTCTCCGGGCGCACCGGGCAGGATGAGTCGAATCAGGAGGGCTGGGTACTGCCTTGTCCGGGCTGGGACGGCGACTGCGACCCGTGCCACGAGCAACGCGCGTCGACCCCGCCCTCGAGGTCCTCAGCCATCTCGGACCAGCACCGCCGCTGGAAGGTACGGACACCGGCACAAGTCTGACGAGGGGAGCTGCACCACGTGGAGCAGGACGCAAGCATCTCAGGGGATCCCACGGCGACATCCTGGGCGTTCGAGCACCACCCTCAGCCGGTCTTCCTGCTGCGCGCGGGGGCCCTCGAGGTGGCCGCCATCAACGCCGCCGCCCGCACCATGCTCGCCGCCCACGACGCCGTGGGCCGCCCGGCCCGCGACGCGCTGGCCGGGCTGGGCCGCTGGGACCTGTTCGACCAGGTCCTGCGCACCGGCCAGCCGGCCCGGGGACGCGGTTGGAGCGTCACCGTGCCGGAGCCGGCGGGGACGCGCGAGGTCGAGCTCGACCTCACCCTGCACCCGTGGCGCGACGCCTCCGGCGCGGTGATCGGCGTGGCGGCCTTCGGGGAGGACCTGATGGCAGCCGCCCGGGAGGGCGCGATGGCCGCGGCCGCCGTCGAGCCGGTGGACCTGGTGACCGAGATGCAGGACGCGCTGCTGCCCTCCGGGGTCCCGGTGCTGCCGCGGCTCTCGATCGCCGCCGGCTACCTGTTCGCCTCGCCCGGCAGCGACGCCGGCGGCGACTGGTTCGACACCGTGCTGCTGCCCGACGGGCGCTTCGCGCTGGTCGTCGGCGATGTGATCGGTCACGGCGCGGAGGCCTCGGCGGTGATGGCCCGGCTCCAGGCGGTCGCCCACGAGCGCCTGGAGAGCGGCGCCTCGACGGCAGAGACGATGTCCAGCCTGGACCGCTTCGCGCTGGGCCAGCCGGACGCCCCGGGCACCACCGTGTGCGTGGTCGTCATCGACTCGCGCACCGGCGAGCTGGAGTACTGCTCGGCCGGTCACCCGCCGCCGTTGCTGGTCGGGGCGCACGGCGACTTCCGCTACCTCGCCCCCTCGCGCCACGGCCCGCTCGGCACCCGGTGCGCCTACACCCCGACCTTCGACCGGCTCGAGCCGGGGATGCTGCTCGCGCTCTACTCCGACGGCCTGATCGAGCGGCCCGGACGACCGACCTCCGAGAGCACCGTGGAGCTGGCCCGGATCGCCGGCGTCGCCCACGCCTCACTGCCCCGGCGTGGCGCCCTGAGCGAGGTCGGCTCCCAGGTGCTCGCCCGGATGGTCGCCCAGTCGGGCCTCGACGACGATGCGACCCTGCTGCTCGCCCAGCGCACCGCGCCGGCCGAGGCGCTGGAGATCAAGCTCCCCGCCGACCCGGCCGAGCTGAGCACGGTGCGCCACCAGCTCGGCGACTGGCTGGACTGGCTGGGGGTACGCCGCCTGGACCGGTCGGCGATCCTGCAGGCCTGTCACGAGGCGGTCAGCAATGCCGCCCAGCACGCCTACGACGACGGCGCGAACGGCGCGCTCTCCGTGCACGCCTCGCTCGGCGACGACGGGCTGCTCACCGTCACCGTCGAGGACCAGGGGCGCTGGCGTGAGCCGGATCCCGGCGCCGAGGGCCTCGGCCTGATGCTGGCCGCCGGCCTCGTCGACCAGCTCACCGTGAAGCGCTCCGAGCAGGGCACCACCGTGCGCATCGAGCACCGTCCGATGCGTCAGGTGACGCTGCTGGAGACCTCCGAGGCTCCGCACCGCCAGGCCGGACGCGAGGGTGTCCCCGAGACCGAGATCCAGCGCCTGCCCGGACGGGTCCGGGTCCAGGGCCCGCTGGACCGCGAGGCCAACGAGCGGCTGCGCTTCGCGCTCCTGCACGCCGGGCGGGCGGGCACGTCGTCGTTCACGGTGGACCTCAGTGGCGCCACGATGCTGGCCGGCGTCGCCGTCCGCGAGCTGTTCGAGGCCGTCCGGCGCGCCGCCGAGCACGGGGTCCAGGTCAACCTGATCGCCGCTGCCGGCTCTCCCGCCCAGCACGTCCTGGAGTTGGTCGCACTGCCCTACCGGACCCGGGAGACCTGAGCGCGGCCCAGGATCGGGTCCGCCGGGTCCGCGCGCTCAGCGTGCTCAGCGCTGGGCGCGGACGAACTTGTGCGTGCCGTCGCACCACGGCTTGCGCTGCGAGCGGTCGCAGGCGCACACCGCGACCACCGGGCGGGTGACCGGGTGCTCGACTCCCTGCTCGTCGCGGATCGTGTCCGCGCCGCGGACCAGCAGCGGACCGCCGGGGCTGGTGGTGCGGACCTGGACGCTGCGCTCGCCGGTCACGACGCCGCGTCCAGCGACTCGCTCGCCTGGGGCTGCCAGCGGTCGACGAGCTCCTGACCGGCCAGCGCGTCCAGGGCCAGGCAGGCGGCCGCCCCGAAGAGCACGTCGCGCGCGAGCTCGGGCTCGGCGGCCACCAGGCTGCCGCAGATGTCGCGTACGGCGACCTGCTCGTGCACGGCGTCGGCCTCCACGTGCTCGTGGAAGTAGGCCGACACGGGCGCCGGCAGACCGACCCGCTCGATCCCGGACGCGATCCGGCGGCAGGGCACCGAGCTGGTCGCCTCGAAGGCCGCGAGGTGGCCCATCGAGGCCCCCCGCAGCCGGCGGTGCAGCCCGAACAGGGACATCACGTTGTTGACCGCGAGGGTCAGTGCGCTGACCTCGTCGATGTAGGCGCCGTAGCCGTCGTCCAGGTCGGCCGCGCGCAGGGCGTCGGCGTAGAGCCGGGCGTGCAGCCGTTCCGGGCGCCCGCCTCCGAACTCGTCGTACTGCAGCTCGGCCAGCGCCACCTTGGCGGCGCCGTCCAGGCGCGCCATCTGGAAGGCCTGGGGGTCGGACTCCTTGAGGTGGTAGATGCTGCGCAGCCGGAGGAACTCGCGCACCTGGGACAGGTCGGCCTCGCGCTGCAGGTACGACGCCAGGCTGCCGCCGTCCATGGCCTCGATCAGCCCGAAGAGCTGATCGGCCGAGGGCCGGTCGTCGTCCAGCGCGGCCTGCACCTCGGCGCCGGTGCGCGCGCGGAGCTCGGCCTCGAAGGCCTCCTCCAGCCGCAGCCGCAGCCGGATCAGCTCCGGGTCCCACTCCAGGGCCGGGTCCACCCCGTCGAAGCCGCGGTAGTGCAGCTCGTAGAGCACCCACAGCGTGAGCTGGGCGTCCTCGTCGGCGACCAGACTCCCGGCGGCCGCAGCCGACCGCCAGCCGGCGTGCAGCTCGTCGCCGTCCAGGTCGACGACTGCCGGACCGTCCTGGAGGGCGAGCAGCACGCGCTCGCTCAGGGGACCGCGCGGGGTGGGGGGCTTCATCGTTCGTCTGTCCTTCCGGGGTGTGACACGTGGATCCCTATACCCGTCCCGGCGGGCAGTCATGCTGACACCGCGGGGCGGCGCAGGTGGGCCGCGTCACCCGCTGCCCCACTCTGAGTTGGCGGCTCAGCGCGCCGTGAGCTTGCCCTGGTCCTCGCCGAGCCAGGTCCCGAGGTCGCGCAGGATCCGGGTGAGCAGGCGCGAGACCTGCATCTGGGTCACCCCGATCTCGTCGGCGATCTCCTGCTGGGTACAGCCCTCGAAGTACCGCAGCTGCAGGATCCGGCGATCGCGCGGGCGCAGCCGGCGTACGACGGGGCGCAGCACGACGCGCGCCTCGGCGGCCTCGCGCTCGCTCTCGTCGTCGTGCACCAGCCCGTCCCCGACCGTCATCGAGGAGTCCTCGCCGACCGGGCGGTCCAGCGACGTCGGGAAGAAGCAGCCCTCCGCGGCCAGGGCCTCGGCCACGGACTTCTCGTCCTCGTCGAGGCTGAGGGCGATCTCGGCGACGGTGGGCGCCGGACCCCCGCCCTGGGCGAGGGTGGCACGGGCGGCGACCACCCGGGACTGGATCTCCTGCACCCGCCGAGGCGGTCGCACGGTCCAGCCGAGATCGCGGAAGTACTTGCGCAGCTCCCCGCGGATCGTCGGCACCGCGTAGGAGAGGAAGTTGTGGTCCCGTGAGGCATCGAACTGGCGCGTCGCCCGGATCAGCGCGACATAGGCGACCTGCTCGAGGTCCTCGAGGGGGATGCCCTTGTCCCGGTGCCGCGAGGCCATCGAGCGAGCGACCACCATGTTGAGGACCACGACCCGCCCGAGCGCCTCGTCGCGGACCCGTTCGTCGTCGGCCTCGGCGGCCCGCTGCAGGAGCAGCGCCGTCAGCTGTTGGCGGCGTGCCCGCGAGAGCCGGTCATCGCCGAGGCGGTCGGCCACGTCGAGCGCCTCGTCGAGGTCCTCCGCGCGCAGAGGCTGCTCCTCGGCGTCGGCGGCGCCCTGGTCGTCCTGCGTGGCGAGGGCGGTCCCGGCGAGATCCCCCTCGTCGAGGTCGAGGGGAAGAGCTGTGGTCAGGGTGTGCTGCATGCGGTCGTCCTGGTGGGGGAACTTGCGCCATGCCCGCCGGTGTCTTCAGCAGGTGGGGTGTCACGGACCCGGGACGAACGTCGTCGCCCGAGCCGACCGACATCACCATTCCCAGGTGGTTCGACGGTAAACCAGAAATCTGGTCTGGACCAGGGTGCCGGCCGGTCGGGATCCCCCGCGCCCCGACCGACCGAGTCCCTCAGTCGGTGCGACTCTTGTCCGCGGCCGCCTTCTCGGTCTCCGCCCCCGCGGTCGAGAGCTTGCCCGAGACGCTCTCCAGGTGGGCGCGCACGAACCACTGGAACTTCTCCAGCTCGGCGGTGTGGCCGATCAGCACGTCCTCGGTGACCGGGTCGAGCTCGCCGACGATCTCGATCGCCTTGCGGCTCTCCTCGATCAGGCCGTTGTAGACCTGGTCCAGCGCGCCGAGGTGGGCGAGCACGGTGTCGCGCCCCAGCGAGTAGTCGTCCCAGGTCCGGTCGGCCACGACCGCGCCGACGGTGCCCCGCGGGGAGCCACCCATCGTCGCGATCCGCTCGGCGACCTCGTCGGCGTAGCCGCGCACCAGCTCCACCTGCGGGTCGATCATCTCGTGGACGGCGATGAAGTGCGGGCCGACGACGTTCCAGTGGATGTGCTTCAGCGTCAGGTGCAGGTCGTTGTAGGCACTGAGCCGTCCCTGCAGGACCGCGATCGCCTTGTTGCTGTCCTTGGCGGTCAGTCCGGGCACGGTGTACTTGACGCTCACGTGATCACTCCTGACTTTCGATGAACAGGACGCTTGCTGGGTACCCGGCTCCACCAGCGACAAACGCCGCGCCGGCAGCCCCGGCGCCCGGCCGGTCACCGCTCAGCTGCTCGGCACGGCGGGCTGCGCGTCCCCGGCCGCCTGGAGGTCGGCGATCACGATCTTGCCCATCCGCAGCATCGCCTGCACGGCCTCGGGCCCGCTCAGCAGAGCGGGGAGGTCGGCAGGCACCACCTGCCAGCTCAGGCCGAACCGGTCCTTGAGCCAACCGCACATCGACTCCTGCCCGCCGTCGGCGGTGAGCGCCTGCCAGTAGTGGTCGATCTCGCTCTGGTCGGCGCACCCGACGGAGAACGAGACCGCCTCGGTGAACGCGGACCCGGAGCGGCCGTTGAGGCAGACGAAGCTCGTGCCGGCGAGGGTGAGCTCGGCGGCCAGCATGCTGCCCTGCTCTCCGGGCGCCTCGGGCTCGAGACGCTGGACGGCGCCGACCGCGCTGTCGGGGAACACCCGGGTGTAGAAGTCGATCGCCTCCTCGAGGTCGTTCTCGAACCAGAGGGAGGGCGTGAGGCGGACCATGGCGTAGCTCCTTGTCGTCGGTGAGGATCGACAGGACAGACCGGCCGCCCGCAGCCGACTCATCGCCGCGGTGCTGGCCCGGCGGCGGGGGCCGTCAGCTCCCCATCAGCTGCTGCGCGTCGGGGGTGAGCGCATCCAGGGCCCGGCGCAGGGCGGTGACCACCGTGCCCGCCGCGAAGAGCTCGTCGTCGGTCCCGGCGCGTGCGGCGATGACGGCCTCGGCGAGCTGACGGATCGCGTCCTCGGCCTCGCCGCGCGCCGCCGGCTCCATCTCGGGACCGTCGATCGAGCGCAGCGCCACCGCCGTACGGCGCAGCGCATGCGCGGCGGGCGGGCGCAGCGACGCGCCCAGCGCCACCTCGTCGCGGTCGGAGTGCTCGACGCGGGTCACCAGGACCGTGATGTCCTCGACCAGGAACGCGAGCTGCTCCAGGGCGCGGGCCTGCTCATAGATCCGGTCCGCCTCCTCGGCCCAGCGGCGCGCACGCCAGTTCGCGCGACGCGACTCGGTGGCCTCCTGCACCATCTGCTGCATCTGCTGGGCGCGTGGCGAGATCGCCCACTGCCGCCCCCTCCACTCCTCAGGGCTGAGCAGTCGCTCCTGCTCGAGGCCCTCGGCGAGGTCGTCGAGCTGGTCGGCCAGCGTCCGTCGCAGGGAGTCCTGGGTGTGCCGGGTCGAGGAGAGCGGGAGCGAGGGGAAGGCGGCGTTGATGACGACGCCGATCACTCCGCCGAACACGGTCAGCCCCAGGTAACCGAACACGTAGTGCCAGGGATCGCTGCCGCCGAGGATCAGCACGAACAGGCCGGCCACCGGCACGTAGCTCGCCATCGCCGAGATCCGTCTCCACCCGCCGATCAGCGTGCCGATCGCCACCACGAACCCCAGGGCGATCACCGCGGGCACGTCGACCGCGCGCGCCATCATCGCCAGGCCCGCCCCGAGCAGGATCGCGACTCCCGCCTGCAGCGCCGTGCGCAGCGTGCTGGCGACGGTGGTCGACACGCAGATCACCGCGCCGAGCGGCGCGTAGTAGGGGTACTCGTCGGCCACGCCGCCCAGCGGCAGCATGGCGAGCCAGGCCAGCGCGGCGGCTACCGCGGCCTTGAGCGCGACGTGCACGCGCGGGTGCTGCACGAGGGCGGTGATCGGGTGGCTGAGCATCCTCCCCACGGTAACCGGCTCGCCGTCGTGCCTCCCGGGCCTCGGCCATGACATCGGCCACGGTGAACCGAGGAAGGGCCCTTCGGGACGTTGGTCCTGCAACCAGCCAAACCCGCTCGGGCGACCCTGCGCCAGGCATAGCCTGACGGCATGGGCCGAAGGCGCCCCATCACAGGCATGTCGAGGGAGCGCGCAGTGACGCACGATCTGGGAATCACGGAAGTCCGAGCCACCGGCGGCTGCGGAGGCGGCGGCTGCGGTTGTCGGGCTGGCGAGGCAGGGCTCCCCGAGTCCGGCGCCCGGCAGCAACCGGGGCCGGAGGCCGGGCAGATCCAGCTCGCCACCAGTCTCCCGCGATGAGCGCCACCCACCAGCTCGAGCGCAGCCTGCGCAACGGGTGGATGGCCGAGGTCGACTTCGACCAGGCGCCGTTCACGATCGCCTGGGAGGTGACCCGGGCCTGCGCCTTCTCCTGCGTGCACTGCCGCGCCGACGCCCAGCACCGGCGCAACCCGAACGAGCTGAGCACCGAGGAGGGCTACGCCCTGATCGACCGGCTCGCCGAGTTCGGCTCGCCGATCATGGTCTTCACCGGCGGCGACCCGATGATGCGCAAGGACCTCTTCGACCTGATCGAGTACTCCACCGAGGCGGGGCTGCGCTGCTCGCTCACCCCGACCGCGACGGCGCTGCCGACGACCGCCCGACTCAAGCGGGCCCAGGAGGCCGGCGTACGGCGCATCGCGTTGAGCCTGGACGCGCCCACGCCGGAGGTGCACGACGAGTTCCGCCAGGTCAAGGGCTCCTGGCAGCGGACGATGGACATCCTCCACAACGCCCACGAGATCGGGCTCAGTGCCCAGATCAACACCACCGTGACCACCCACAACCTGCACCTGCTGCCGCAGATGGTGGAGTTCGTCCGCGAGGTCGGGGCGGTGCAGTGGAGCGTGTTCTTCCTGGTGCCGATGGGCCGGGGCCAGGAGCTGTCGATGATCACCCCCGAGGAGCACGAGCGGGTGCTCAACTGGCTCTTCGAGCTGTCCCTGGCCGGCGACTTCGACGTCAAGGCGACCGCCGCACCGATGTACCGACGCATCGCGGCCACCCGCGGCGGCCAGGGCGTCTCCGGTGCCGGGTTCGCGTTCGGCGACGGCCTCGCGCGGCCCAAGCACGGAGTGAACGACGGCCGCGGCTTCCTGTTCATCTCCCACCTCGGCGAGATCATGCCCTCGGGCTTCCTGCCGATCTCCGTGGGCAACGTGCGCACCGACGACGTCGTCGACGTCTACCGCAACCACGAGCTGTTCCGGGCCCTGCGCGACCCCGAGGCCCTCACCGGCAAGTGCGGCGTGTGCGAGTTCCGCGACGTCTGCGGCGGCCAGCGCGGCCGCGCGTACGCCGTCACCGGGGACCCGCTCGCCTCCGACCCGGCCTGCGCGTACGTGCCGGCCGCCTGGGCCGGCTGAGGGCTGGGCTGGGCTGGGGTTGGGGGCAACGTCCCACTGGCCTCACCCTCCCCGGCGTTCACGAGTTAACGTGTGAAACCCGCACCTCCCACACGAAGGAACACGTGGGAAGCGCCAGTTTCGTGTGGCCAGTACGCCGTACGCCGCACCTCGCTAGCCCGCCCCCGCGTCGTGTGCCCGACGACGCGCCGCAGCGCGTGCTCAGGCACACGACCGAGCCTGGCCGGCTGGCAGGCGCGCACAGCGAGTGCGCCGCGCCCCGCTGGCCCCACCCTCCCCGGGATTCACGAGTTAACGTGTGAAACCCGCACGCCCCACACGAAGGAACACGTGAGAAGCGCGGGTTTCGTGTGCCCAGTACGCCGTACGCCGGTCCTCGCTGGCCCGCGCCCGCGTCGTGTGCCCGACGCCGCGCCGCAGCGCGTGCTCAGGCACACGACCGAGCCTGGGCGGCGGCTGCGAGGCGCGCGCAGCGAGTGCGCGTCGCCCCCTCAGAACCGGAGGATCGCGGCGGCGTACTCGATCTCGGGAAGGTCCTCCTCGGCGAGGACGTGTACGGCGCCGCCGTGGGCGAGCGTCATCGCGGCGGCGCGCTCGACCAGGTCCTGGCAGCTGGGGTCGGGGGTCTCGCTGATCGTGATCGTGCCGGCCTCGGCGTCGAAGGTGCCCCACACGGTCGGGTCCATCCGGAGCATCAGCGTCTCGACCTGGCCGCGGTGCGCGGACTTCACCAGGTGCTCCAGGCCCCAGGCGACCTTGGGATCGTGCTTGCCCTTGAGCGCGGCGAAGCGCGCGACCGCGTCGCGCCGGGTGGCGTCGAGCCGGGGGCGAGCCGCCTCGTAGGCGACCTCGTGCAGGCGGGCGCGGTCCAGCGAGTCGGGGTGGGTGTCGATGACGGCCTCGAGCAGCGCCCCCAGGCCGCTGGCCTTGCGGAAGTGGCCGCCGAGCTCCGCATCCGCCACGAGTACGACGGGCAGCTTGCGGTGCGCGGTGACCGCGTCCATCACCGCGGCCACCTTGTGGGCGAAGTCGACGAGCTGGCCCTTGCGCCATTCCGGCGGGCTGTCGCCGTACACCTGGGAGTTGGCGATGCTCCCGCCGGTGCCGACACCGCGCGCGGCGGGCGAGGCCTGGACCGGGTTCTGGTAGTCGGACTCGGCCGCGTCGTCCTGGATGCCGTGCGGCATCTGTGCCGCCCGGTTCTCGACCAGGGCGAACCGGGAGGCGGTGTAGAGGGTGACGTGGCGCGCCGCCAGCGCGAGCACCCGGAAGCCGCCGTCGGCGGCCAGCAGCGGCAGCAGCGGCTTGGCGTGGAAGCCCGGTCCCACGGTGACCCCCTCCTCCAGCTCGAGGGGTACCCGGTAGGAGCGCATCTCCTCGCGATCGAGGAAGAGGGCGAGCCCGGCGTCGCGGTGCTGCCAGAAGAACTCGTCGTCGAGCAGGGCGAGCGCCGGCCTCAGCGTCGCGTCCGCCTCACCGGCGGGCAGGCCCGCCTCCACCAGTCCCTCGCGGGCCCGGCCCACGAGGTTCTTCAGACGGATCTGGTCCTGGCGGGCATCGGCCCCGGCGACATGGGTCGGCAGGAAGAGCGACACCGCGAACGGGGTCTCGACGGCGGCCAGTCGGGTCAGGTCGGACGTGGTGAACATGCGCTCTCCTTCAACTCCGGGAGGCTGCGAGCCAGGCGCCGCAGCGACGAAGGGGCCGGCTCTCGATCATGCCTGGCCGGCCCCACCGGGCACACCCCCCGCAGTGAAGGGAACGTCAGTTCACCGACTCCCGGCGCAGCGCCTCGAGCGCGGCGGGGTCCAGCGGCGGCAGCGCCGCGTCCCGGGTCAGCGAGGGCGACATCGACGCGGTCGGCACCGCGCCGCTGCGGCCGCGGTAGACCACGTAGGGGCGCCACAGGTAGGCCAGCGGCGCGGACCAGACGTGGACCAGCCGGGTGAAGGGCCACATCGCCATGAACAGGAACCCGCCCAGGGCGTGCAGCTGGTAGGCCAGCGGGGCCTCGACCATCAGCGCGGACTCGGGACGGAACCAGAAGACCCCGCGGAACCACACCGAGATGCTCTCGCGGTAGTCGTAGCCGTGCCCGACGTACTGGCTGAGCACCGAGATCATCCCGAGCCCGATCATCAGCACCAGGGCGGCGTAGAGCACCCGGTCCGACATCGTGGTCGTCATCCGCACCCGCCCGTGCAGCACCCGGCGGGCGAGCAGCAGGATCAAGCCGATCACCAGCATGATGCCGGTGACGGTGCCGCCACCGACCGCGACCACGTGGTAGGCGTGCTCGGAGATGCCGAGCGCCTCGGTCCACGAGGCGGGCACCAGCAGGCCCATCACGTGCCCGGCGATCACGCCGAGGGCGCCGAGGTGGAACAGCGGCGAGCCGAGACGCAGGATCCGGCCTTCGAGGAGCTGGCTGGTGTGCGTGGTCCAGCCGAACTGGTCGTGGCGCCAGCGCCACACGTGGCCGACCAGGAAGACGGTGAGGCACAGGTAGGGCACGACGACCCAGAGGAAGTGGTTCATGCCGAGACCTCCGACGAGGGGCAGGTGGGATAGGGGGCGACGCCGATCCGGGCGAGCTCGTCCGGACCGTTCAGGTCCGGTCCGTTCAGGTCGGAGCCGTAGGGGTCCAGGCCGACCGACTCCACCGGCGGGCCGTCCACCGCGAGCGCGGCGATCGCCTCGATGTCGGCGGCGGTCAGCGGCGGCAGGGAGAGGGTGATGGTGTCCAGCACGTGCAGGTACGGCGAGCCGGTGGAGTCCAGCGCCGCGCGGAGCAGCTCCAGCCCGCGCCGGTGCTGGCGCAGCGGGGCCTCCCCGTCACCGGGGCCGACCATCGCCGCGAACTCCAGCACCACCGGGAGCAGGTCCGGCAGCTCGCCGTCGGCCAGCTTCAGCCCGCGTGCCCGGTAGCGCTGCTTGAGGGTGAGCAGCGCGACGCCGCGCTTGCGGGTGTCGCCGTGCAGGTAGTAGGTCAGGTAGAGCCCCGACTTGCGCTGCAGGTCGAACGTCGCGACGTAGTGGCGCTGGACGGCGCCGAGCTCGGTCTCGCTCAGCCAGGCGAGGAAGGCCTGGAGACCCTCGCGCGCCTCGTCGTGCTCGATCGCGGCGGCGGCCGCGGCCAGCCCGTCGCGGGCCGCGAGCAGCTCGTCGTCGGGGTAGGTCAACAGCAGCGCGGCCAGCTCGAAGACCCGGACGCGGTCGGCCGGCTCGACGCTCGAGACGCCCCTCACGCCAGGCCTCCGGCCGGCTCGATCGACAGCCCGGGACGGCCGTCCTTGCGGCGGAAGGAGAGACCCTTGCCGCCGATCCGGACGTCGTCGTCGGACTCGACGAGGTGGAAGCTCTCCACCGACGCGCCGACGGCGGCACCTTCGCCGCCCATACCCGGCCCACCTTCGCAGTCCAGCGAGCAGTCGTTCTGGGCGGCCGCCTGCGCCTCGAGCGCGGCGGCGTCCTTGCTGTAGGCCACCGGGATCACGTAGCGCTCGTCGTACTTGGCGATGGCGAGCAGGCGGTACATCGCCTCCACCTGGTCCGCGGTCATCCCGATGCCCTCGAGGAGCTCCTCGGCGACGGTGCCGTCGAGGGTGCGCACCCGCATGTAGGAGCGCATCGCGGCGAGCTTCATCAGCACGCCGGCGACCGCGTCGGCGTCACCGGCGGTGAACAGCTCGGCGAGGTACTCCACCGGGATCCGCAGGTCGCGGATGGTGTGGAAGACGTCGTCGGCGTCGGTGTCGTCGCGCCCGGCCTGACCCACCGCGTCGAGCACCGGCGAGAGCGGCGGGACGTACCAGACCATCGGCAGCGTGCGGTACTCCGGGTGCAGCGGCAGCGCGATGCGGTACTCGCTGATCAGCTTCCACACCGGCGAGGCCATCGCCGCGTCGAGCCACTCCTGCGGCATGCCCTCCTCACGCGCGGCCTGCTGGACGGCCGGGTCGTGCGGGTCGAGGAACACGTCGCGCTGGGCGTCGAGCAGGTCGTGCTCGTCCTCGACCGAGGCCGCGGCGAGCACCGCGTCCTCGTCGTAGAACACGATGCCCAGGTAGCGCAGCCGACCCACGCAGGTCTCCGAGCAGATCGTCGGCTGGCCGGCCTCGATGCGCGGGAAGCAGAACGTGCACTTCTCCGCCTTGCCGGTGGCGTGGTTGACGTAGACCTTCTTGTAGGGGCACGACGAGACGCACATCCGCCAGCCACGGCACTTGTCCTGGTCCACCAGGACGATGCCGTCCTCCTCGCGCTTGTACATCGCGCCCGAGGGGCAGGCCGAGACGCAGGCGGGGTTGAGGCAGTGCTCGCAGATCCGCGGCAGGTGGAACATGAAGGTCTTCTCGAACTCGAACTTGACCTTCTCCGCCACCACCGCGGGGTCCATCTTCACGATGTTGGGGTCCTGGTCGGCGCGCTCGTGCGCACCGCCGAGGCTGTCCTCCCAGTTGGCGCCCCACTCCAGCGACATCGGCTTGCCGGTGAGCGCCGAGCGCGGCTGCTTGACCGGGGTGTCCTTGAGCCCGGCCGGCGCGTTGACCAGCACGTCCTTGTCGAACGTCGCGGGCTCGTAGTAGTCCTCCAGGGCGGGGAGGTCGGGGTTGGCGAAGATCCGGCTGAGCCGCTTGGTGCGGGTGCCCGAGCGCAGCGTGAGCCGGCCCTTGCGGTCCAGCATCCAGCCGCCGTGCCACTTGTCCTGGTCCTCGTAGTGCTTGGGGTAGCCGATGCCGGGCTTGGTCTCGACGTTGTTGAACCAGACGTACTCGGTGCCCTCCCGGTTGGTCCACGTCTGCTTGCACGTGACCGAGCACGTGTGGCAGCCGATGCACTTGTCCAGGTTCATCACCATGGCGACCTGCGCGCGAAGCTTCATCAGTACTGCACCTCCTGCGCGCGACGGCGGATGACCGTGATCTCGTCGCGCTGGCTCCCGATGGGGCCGTAGTAGTTGAAGGCGTAGGTCAGCTGGGCGTGACCACCGGCCAGGTGGGTCGGCTTGATCAGGAGCCGGGTCATCGAGTTGTGGTAGCCGCCGCGGCGACCGCTCTCCTCGGTCTTCGGCACGTTCACCGTGCGCTCGGGAGAGTGGTACTGGAAGCTGGTGCCCTCCGGCATCCGGTGGCTGACCACGGCGCGGGCCACGATGACGCCGTTGCGGTTGACCGCCTCGATCCAGTCGTTGTCGGCGACCCCGATCTTGGCGGCGTCCTCGACGCTCATCCAGACCACCGGGCCACCGCGCGAGAGCGCCAGCATCAGCTCGTTGTCGTGGTACATCGAGTGGATCGACCACTTCGCGTGCGGCGTCAGGAACCGCACGGTCACCCCGCCGTCGACCAGCTCACCGGGCGGCCCGAAGTGGCGCGCCATGTTGAGCGGCGGACGGAACGCCGGCAGGTGCTCGCCGAGCTCGGCGACCCAGTCGTGCTCGACGAAGAAGTGCTGGCGCCCGGTCAGCGTGTGCCACGGCTTGGAGCGCTCGACGTTCAGCGTGAACGGCGAGTAGCGGCGCCCGCCCTTCTCCGAGCCCGACCACTCCGGGCTGGTGAAGACCGGCTGCGGCGCGCGCTGGGTGTCGGGGTAGGAGATCTGGTCGCGCTCGTGGCCCTCGATCAGGTCGACGAACGGCTGGCCGGTGCGCTCCTCGAGACGACGGAAGCCCTCCTCGGCGACCCGGCCGTTGGTGGTGCCCGACAGCGCCAGGATCGCCTCGCACATCCGGTCCGCGGTGGCCAGCGACGGGCGTCCCGCGAAGGGGCCGTCGGCGACCACGCCGTTCTCGCGGCGCAGGTACTCCAGCTCGGCGGTGACGTCGACGGTGATCGCCTTGGTGGTGGTGCCGAGCTTGTCGAGCAGCGGCCCGACCGCGCGCATCTTCGCACCGATCAGCGTGTAGTCGCGCTCGATCTCGACCAGCTTGGGCATCGTCACGCCGGGGATCGGGTCGCACTCGGCCGGGTGGCCCGGGCGGGCCTTCCAGTCGCGGACCCGGCCGCCCGGGGTGGCCAGCTCGTCGGCGGTGTCGTGCTGCAGCGGCGCGGCGAGCACGTCGCGGCGCACGCCGAGGTGGGTGACGGCCAGCTCGCTGAACCGGTCGGCGATCGCCAGGAACGCGTCGTAGTCGGTGTGCGCGTCGGCCGGCGGCGGCACCGCGGGGCTGAACGAGTGCACGAACGGGTGCATGTCGGTGGTCGAGATGTCGTGCTTCTCGTACCAGGTGGCGGCCGGCAGCACCACGTCGCTGTGCAGGCCGGTGTTGGTCATCCGGAAGTCGATCGTGGTGAGCAGGTCGAGCTTGCCGGTGGGCGCGTCCGGACGCCAGGTGAGGTCGCGCGGGCGCTCGCCCTCGCCGCACTCCTCAGCGCTGGCCAGGGAGTCGACGCCGAGCAGGTGGCGCATGAAGTACTCGTTGCCCTTGCCCGAGGAGCCGAGCAGGTTGGCCCGCCACAGGGTGAGGCAGCGCGGGAAGTTGGCCGGGTCGTCGGGGTCGTCGGCGGTGGCCTTGAGCCTTCCCGCCTGCAGCTCGGAGACGATGTGCTGCGCGACCGGGACGCCGGCGGCGGCCGCCTCGTCGGTGAGGTCGAGCGGGTTGCGGTTGAACGCCGGGTGGCCCGGGGACCAGCCCATCCGCTGCGCGGCGGCGACGGTGTCGGCGAAGGACATCCCGTCCAGGCGACCGGTGCCCAGCGGCGAGGACAGCTCGTCGGCCGGGACCCGCTCGTAGCGCCACTGGTCGGTGTGCAGGTACCAGAACGGGGTGCTCGCCTGGTGGCGCATCGGGCGCTGCCAGTCGAAGGCGAAGGACATGTGCTGCTGTCCGGTGATCGGACGGGCCTTCTCCTGACCCACGTAGTGCGCCCAGCCGCCGCCGTTCACGCCCTGGCAGCCGGTCAGGGTGACCAGCGCGATGAAGGCGCGGTAGGTCATGTCGGAGTGGAACCACTGGTTGGCGCCGGCGCCCATCGCGATCAGCGAGCGGCCCTTGCTGCGCTCGGCGTTGCGGGCGAACTCGCGGCCGATCTTGGCGGCCATGGTGGCGGGGACGCCGGTGATCGTCTCCTGCCAGGCCGGGGTGTTGGGCTCGGAGGCGTCGTCGTAGCCGGTGGGCCAGGTGCCGGGCAGGTCGCCGCGCTTGACGCCGTACTGGGCCATCAGCAGGTCGAAGACGGTGGTGACCAGGTGCTCGCCGATCTGACGGACCGGTACGCCGCGGCGCATCGTGGTGCCGCCCTCGGTGTCGCCGATGT
This sequence comes from Nocardioides sp. Z43_10, assembly GCF_059766615.1. NCBI lineage: Bacteria > Bacillati > Actinomycetota > Actinomycetes > Propionibacteriales > Nocardioidaceae > Nocardioides > Nocardioides sp. Z43_10. Next base: position 230,843 of record NZ_JCBAJY010000001.1, read on the forward strand.
CGAAGCGGGCCAGGTCGACCTCGACCGCGCCGCTCTCGTGGCCGGCCAGGCCGACCGCGGGCACGACGTCCTCGAGGTCGAGGTTCCACTTGCCCATGCCGGAGTCGTTCCAGCGGAAGCCCAGCGAGCCGTTGGGCACGACCAGGTCGCCGTTGCGGTCGTCGACGAGCACGGTCTTGTGGGCCGCGCCCTCCTCGGTGTCGCCGAGGTCGGCGGCGGTCAGGAACCGGTCGGAGGTCCAGGCGCCGTCGCGCTCGCGCAGCGTCACCAGGAACGGCAGGTCGGTGAACTTGCGGACGTAGTCGGTGAAGTAGGGGACCTGGCGGTCGCGGAAGAACTCCGCGAGCACGACGTGGCCCATCGCCATCGCCAGCGCGCCGTCGGTGCCGGGGTGCGGGGCCAGCCAGTCGTCGGCGAACTTCACGTTGTCGGCGTAGTCGGGGCTGACCGCGACCACCTTGGTGCCGCGGTAGCGGGCCTCGGCGAGGAAGTGCGCGTCGGGCGTGCGGGTCACCGGGATGTTGGAGCCCCACATCACCAGGTAGGTGGAGTTCCACCAGTCGCCGGCCTCGGGGACGTCGGTCTGGTCGCCCCACACCTGCGGGGACGCGATCGGCAGGTCGGCGTACCAGTCGTAGAAGCTGAGCAGGGTGCCGCCCATCAGCGCGTGGTAGCGGGTGCCGGCGGCGAACGAGGCCATCGACATCGCCGGGATCGGGGAGAAGCCGACGACCCGGTCCGGCCCGTACTTCTTCGTGGTGTGCACGTGGGCGGCCGCGATCATCGTGGTCACCTCGTCCCAGTCCATCCGGACGAAGCCGCCGCGGCCGCGCTGGCTCTTGTAGATGTGGGTCTTGATCGGGTTCTCGACGATGTCGGCCCAGGCGAGCACCGGGTCGCCCAGGCGCGCCAGCGACTCGCGGTACATCTGCGCGAGCGCGCCGCGCACGTAGGGGTGACGCACCCGCGACGGGGAGTACTCGTACCAGGAGAACGACGCGCCGCGCGGGCAGCCGCGGGGCTCGTAGTCCGGGGAGTCGGGTCCGGTCGTCGGGTAGTCGGTGGCCTGGTGCTCCCAGGTGATCAGGTCGTCCTTGACGAAGACGTTCCACGAGCAGGAGCCGGTGCAGTTGACCCCGTGGGTGGAGCGGACGACCTTGTCGTAGCTCCAGCGGTCGCGGTAGAAGGACTCCCACGCCGAGCCGTCGACGCCCTCGATGTGGTGCAGGGTGCGCCCGGAGTCGCCCACCGTGTCGCGGGTGAGGAAGCGTCGGGCGGCCAGCAGCGGGCCCGTCCCTGGCACGTGGTCGGTACTGGCCGACGCGGCGGGGCGGGGTTCTCCATGGCGCACGAGGACGGCTCCTTCTCGGGGGGTGAGGGTGGCGGGTCGTGGCGCCGGGCCACGGCGTCCTCCAGGAAAGGAGACGACCGCCGAGAGAACCTTCCCCTTTCGGCGCCGCGTAGGGACCTGCGATTGGGCCCCACCGCACGGGACCTTGGACCCCGTGGAAAAGGGGACCCTGGGCCGATCGGCCGTGGTCAGACCCTCTCGACACCGATTCAATATCGTATATTGTGTAGGAAACACCTGATCGTGAAGGGAGCCGGCATGCCGATCCAACCCGGTGGCGCCGGTCTGTCGATCGCCGCCGGCGTGCGCGAGTTCGCTCGCGCCACGCCGCACGCCACCGCCGTGATCGACGGCGACCGCACCCTGAGCTTCGCGGCCCTCGGCGAGCGCTCCAGCCGGCTCGCCCAGGCGCTGCTCGCCCGCGGGCTCGCGCCCGGCGAGCGCGTCGCCGTACTGCTCGGCAACCGCCTGGAGTACCCCGAGCTGGCGGCCGGGATCGCCAAGGCCGGGCTGGTGATGGTGCCGCTCAACCCGCGGCTGACCGCCCCCGAGGCGCGCTTCATCCTCGAGCACTCCGGGGCCCGCGCGGTGGTCCTCGACGACGCGCTGGCGCACGTGGTCGGCGACGCCGTCGCCGAGACCGGGCTGGTCGCCCTCTGCCTCGACGGCACCGGGCTGGGCCCGTCGTACGAGGACGCGCTGGCCACCGCGCGCGCCGCCGACCCGCTGGTCGCGGTCGGCGAGCTGGACCCGTTCTGCATCGCCTACACCTCCGGCACCACCGGCCGCCCCAAGGGCGTGCTGATCTCGCACCGCAGCCGGGCGCTGACCTTCTACCTGAGCGCGCTGGAGTGGGGCCTCGGCCCGGGCCGCAGGTCGGCCGCCGTCGCGCCGATGTACCACGGCGCCGGCTTCGCGTTCGGCTACGCGCCGGTCTTCGCCGGGGGCACGGTGTCGATGCTGCGCGCGTGGGATCCCGAGGAGTTCCTCGCCCTGGCCGAACGGGACCGCGTGCAGTCGACGTTCCTGGTCCCGACCCACGCGCAGATGCTGCAGGGCCTGGGCGAGGGCGCGGTCGCGCGCCACGACCTGAGCGCGCTCGACACGCTCTACTTCAACGCGGCCGCGCTGCCGTGGACGCTGAAGCAGTGGGTGATGGCGCAGTTCCCCCAGTGCGGCATCCACGAGCTCTACGGCTCGACCGAGGCGGGCATCATCACCAACCTGCGCCCGGTCGACCAGCACACCCGGCCCGGCTCGGTCGGCCACGCCTGGTTCCTCACCGACCTCCGGGTCGTCGACGCCCAGGGCGAGCCGGTCGGGCCCGGGGAGCCGGGCGAGCTCTTCAGCCGCTCGCCGTTCCTGATGAACGGCTACCACGACGATCCCGAGGCGACGGCCGCCTGCACCACCGCGGACGGCTTCGTCACCTGTGGCGACGTGGTGGTCCGCGACGAGGACGGCTACGTGCACATCGTCGACCGCCTCAAGGACCTGATCATCTCCGGCGGCCTGAACGTCTACCCGCGCGAGGTCGAGGACGTCCTGCGCGAGCACCCCGCGGTCCTCGACGTCGCGGTCGTCGGCGTCCCGAGCAGCACCTGGGGCGAGGAGGTCGCGGCCTACGTCGTGCTGCGCGGCGACCTCGACGACGCCTGCCGCGAGGAGCTGGTGGCGCACTGCCGCGAGCGGCTCGCCGGCTACAAGACGCCCCGGCACTGGAGCGCGCTGGCGGCGCTCCCCCGCAACGCCGGCGGCAAGGTCCTCAAGCGCGAGCTGCGCGACAGCCTCGTCGCGGGCGACTGAGCACACCACCGACCCACCCCACCACCCGAAACGAGGAGCACCTGTGCGACCCCATGTCGAGCTCATCCAGGAAGACGACTACGTCTGGCACGGCGCCGAGCTGCCCGGCGGCGAGGGCCGCGCGAGCGAGCGCCGGCTCTCGGTCGACGAGGAGGACGGCTCGTCGTCGCTGCGCGTCGACTTCCACACCGACTGGGGCCGCGGTCCCGGCATCCACCACGCCAACACCGAGTACTACGTGCTCGAGGGCGAGATCGACTACGGCGGGCGGCGGATCGGCAAGGGCGGCTACGTCTACGCCCCCAAGGGCGTCCCGATCGACTACCTCAAGGCTGCCGAGGGCACCAAGATCCTGCACTACCGCGAGTACGGCGACGCGGGCTTCGACCCGGTCGACTCGCTGGCCGGCGCCTCCCGCTGGGCCGACGCCCGCGAGGACCTCATCGTCATCGACTCCGAGGCGATGAAGTGGGACGCGGTGCCGAACCCGGGGCCGATGCCCGGCCTGTTCATCAAGTACCTCCACGTCGACCCGGTCAGCGGCTTCTACACCCGCCTGGTGCACGCGCAGGAGGGCTGGTCGGACCACCGCCTGGCCCACCACCCCTGCTACGAGGAGGCCTACACGACCCAGGGCCACATGGAGTACAACTTCGGCACCCTCGACCTCGGCACCTACTTCTTCCGCCCCGCGCGGGTCAAGCACGGCCACTTCACCACGATGGAGGGCGGCGCCACCTGGCTGCTGCGCTCCGACGGGGAGCTGGCCAACTGGTACACCCAGAACGAGTGGGTCCGCTGGGGCGGCGAGGGCGTGAACTACGGCCCCGACGGCCTCGACGAGGCGCCGCACCCCGCCGCCCGGTGGGCGCACTCCACCCACGAGATGGCCCAGCCGTGGCGCACCGAGGAGGACATGCGCCAGCTCACCGCCTCATGGCAGTTCCAGCGCGACCAGGGACAGCACGACGCGCCGGTCGCCCACCACGGCTCGGGCGCCAACAAGGCCGACATCGCGATCGCCAAGGCGCTCGACGCCTTCAACCTCCAGGGCGGGCACGGCGGCGGCGAGCACACGCACTCCCACGACCACGACCACTCCCACGAGCACGGTGACGCCCACGAGCACGGTGACGCGCACTCCCCCGAGGCCGCCGGACTCGACTGGGGCTGGAGCGGGCGCGAGACCGAGCACGCCGACGAGCGCTCCAGCCACAACTGGGCCGAGGGCCGCCCCTGGAAGAAGGGCGACCCGATCCCGGCGCCGATCCTCTCGAGCCTGCCGGTCCGCAGCCGCTCGCGCGGCCGCTGGGACGGCGACGGGATGTGATGGAGGCCGTCCACGGGTTCAACGGACACAGCTTCGCGGTCCTCCTGCACATCGCGCTGTTCGCGTACTGGCTCGGCGGCGACGTCGGCGTCTACTACGCGAGCCGCTACATCCTCAAGTCCGACCTCGGGCCGGAGGCCCGCGCGGTGTCGACGAAGATCATGCACGGCGTCGACATCGCGCCGCGGGTCTCGCTGGTGCTGATCCTGCCCAGCGGCATCACGCTGATGGCCTGGGGCCCGCTCGGCGAGGAGTTCTTCGTGCAGGGCTGGCTGCTGGCGCTGGTGTGGGTCGCCACCCTGGCCTGGCTCGCGGTCTCGGTGATCGACTACCGCGGCGGGGACACCCCGATCGCCCGGTTCTCGCAGCGCGCCGACCTGCTGGTGCGCTACGGGCTCAGCGCCGGGCTGGGCGCGGCCGGGCTCTACGCGATGGTCGCCACCGACCCGTTCGGTGTCGACACGAACCCCAAGTGGCTGGGCGCGAAGGTGGTGGCCTACGCGCTGTGCATCTTCTGCGGCGTGATGATCCGGCGCCGGCTGCTGCCCTTCGGCCCGGCGTTCGGACAGCTGGTCACCTCCGGCTCCACCCCGGAGGTGGAGCGGGCGATCAGCGCCTCGATCCGCCGGTGCGAGCCGTGGGTCTACGGGATCTGGGCGCTGGTGCTGCTCGCCGCCGCGCTCGGCGTCATCAAGCCCGGCTCGTCGGCCTTCTGAGACCGGCCCCACCGGTCACCGAGCAGCCGCCCGAAGACCAGCGCCGGGGTAAGCAGCATCCCGGAGCAGAAGCTGTTGCCGCAGGTGGCGCCGGCGCCGATCACCTCACCGATCGCGAACAGGCCGGGGATGACCTCCCCGGCCTGGTCGCGCACGGCGAAGGTGTCGTCGATGTCGAGACCGTCGAAGGTGACCACGGCGATGCCCTGGTTGAGCAGCGCGTAGAACGGCGCGACGGCGATCGGGGCGGGCAGGTGGGTGCGCCCGTGCTCGGGGTCGACGCCGGTGGCCACCGCACGGTTGTACGCCGCGACGGACTCCACCAGGCCCTCGGCGTCGATGCCGGCGAGCGCGGCCAGCTCCTCGAGGGTGTCTGCGGCGTGCACGCCGGGGCGCGCGTTCGCGTGCCGACGCAGGTCGTCGGGTTGCCACCCCACCACGATCGGGGGCTGCCCGGCCCCGGAGCGGGCGACGGTGTCGTCGTCGAAGACGGTCCAGAAGACCTGGTCCGGCAGGTCGGTCAGCGCCCGCTCCTTGGCGTCGATCGACGGCTCGTCCTCGGCGATCCAACGGCGCCCGGCGCGGTCCACGTAGATCTCGCGCGGCGCCCGCTCGGTGGTGAGCAGCACCCGCTCCGCCCAGTTGGCGCGATGCGGCGTCTGCGGGTCGGGCATCCCGCCGAACGTCGGCAGGTAGGTGCCCGCTCCCTGCAGGGCGGCCCCCACGGCGCGGCCGAGGTGGATGCCGTCGCCGGTGGAGGTGCGTGAGGCGACGGTGACCAGGGCGACGCCGTGCCGCTCGGCGAACAGCTCGGGGTCGGCGCCGTACCCGCCGGTGGCCAGGACCACCGCCTCGGCAGTGACCTCGTGCTCGGCGCCGTCCCGGTAGACCTCGACGCCGCCGACGCGCCCCGCGCCGTCGGTGACCAGCCCGGTGACCGGGGCCTGGGTCCACAGCGTCAGGTCGTAGGACGCCCGGACCGCCTCGAGCTCGGCCTCGAGCACGTGCAGCACCGAGAGCCCGCCCTCGACGCCGTAGACGGTGCGCGCGATCTCGTAGGGCTCGTGGCCGTAGACCAGCCGCGGCGTCTCGGGGTCGAAGGGCATCCCGCGCGCGACCAGCCACTCGACGACCTCGGGCGCGTGCTCGGTCACCAGGCGGATCAGGTCGCGACGCCCGGTACGGCGGCTGATCCGGTCGATGTCGGCCAGGTGCCGGGCCGGGTCGTCGTCGATGCCACGCGCACGCTGCAGGCTGGTCCCGCCCGCGGAGAGGTGCCCGCCGCTGAGGTGCAGCGTGCCCCCGATGCGCCGGTCCTTCTCGAGCAGCAGCACGCGGGCGCCACCGCGGGCGGCGCGCGTCGCGCAGGACAGTCCGGCCGGGCCGGCGCCGACGACCACCAGGTCATACCGTTCAACCGTCATCCCTAGATCATATATGATCTTTGGGATGAGCAGCCTGCCCGCCCCGCCCTCCCCCACGCCCGGCCCGGCCACCGGCCCGCTCGCCGGGATCCGGGTCATCGACGCCTCGACGATCCTGGCCGGGCCGCTGGCCTGCCAGATCCTCGGCGACTTCGGCGCCGAGGTGATCAAGATCGAGCATCCGGTGGCCGGGGACGGGATGCGCGGGCACGGGCCCTCGCTGGACGGCAGCCCGATCTGGTGGTCGGAGATCTCGCGCAACAAGCGGGCGATCGGGCTCAGCCTCTCCCGGCCCGAGGGCGCCGCACTGTTCCTGCGGCTGGCCGCGAGCGCCGACGTGGTGGTGGAGAACTTCCGGCCCGGCACGCTCGAGCGCTGGGGGGTCGGGCCCGAGGAGCTCCACGCGGCGAACCCCGGCCTGGTGCTGCTGCGGGTGACCGGCTTCGGTCAGAGCGGCCCGTACGCCGGGCGGGCGGGCTTCGGCACGCTCGCCGAGGCGATGAGCGGGTTCGCGCACCTGACCGGCGACGCCCAGGGGCCGCCGACGCTGCCGGCGTTCGGCCTGGCCGACTCGATCGCCGGCATCGCGGCCTCCTCCGCGGTCTCGATGGCGCTGCTCGAGCGCGCGAACAACGGCGGGCTCGGCCAGGTGATCGACCTGAGCCTGCTGGAGCCGATCATGGCCGCGGTCGGCCCCGGGCCCTCGGTCTACGGGCTCACCGGCGAGGTCGGCACCCGCCACGGCAACCGCTCCACCAACAACGCCCCCCGCAACGCCTACCGCACCAGCGACGGCCACTGGGTCGCGGTGTCGACCAGCGCCCAGGCCATCGCCGAGCTGGTGATGCACCTGGTCGGGCACCCCGAGGTCATCGAGGAGGCCTGGTTCGCCTCCGGCCACACCCGCGCCCTGCACGCCGACCTCCTCGACGGCTACGTCGGCGACTGGATCGCCGCCCGCACCCGCGACGAGGTGGTCACCGCGTTCACCGAGGCGGGCGCCGCCGTCGCCCCCGTCTACAGCGCCCGCGACGTCGTCGAGGACGAGCACGTGCGCGCCACCCGGATGCTCACCGAGGTCGACGACCCGGCGCTGGGCCCGGTGCTGCAGCACAACGTGATGTGGCGGATGTCGCGCACCCCCGGCCAGATCCGCTTCCCCGGACGCGCGCTCGGCGAGGACACCGACGCCGTCCTCACCGAGCTGGGCCTCAGCGCCGAGGAGCTCACCCGCCTACGCGACCAGGAGACGATCCGATGACCACCTCCCAGCTCCTCGACCTGGCCGCGGCCGGGCTGCGGCTGATCGACCTCGGCCGCCCGCTCACCGTCGGGATGCCGCAGTCGCCCAACCACCCGGCGTACTGGCACGCGCACCCGCGCCGGCACGGCGACATGGTGCGCGCCGACGGCGGCTCGGCGGCCAACGACATGATCTCGATGGGCACCCACGTCGGCACTCACGTCGACGCGCTGGTGCACGTCTCCCAGGACGGCCGGCTGCACGGCGGGCTGGACGCCCGGGATGCCCTGCAGGGCGGGCGCTACGTCGGGCTCGGCGCCCAGACGATCGAGCCGATGGTGCGCCGCGGCGTGCTGCTCGACGTGCCCGGCGCCCTGGGCGTCGGCCGGCTCGAGGCGGGGCGGGAGATCACCGTGGCCGACCTCGAGGCCACCGTCGCCGCGCAGGCCAGCCGGATCGGCGCCGGGGACGTGGTCCTGGTGCGCAGCGGCTGGGGCCAGCACTTCGACACCGGGGACCACGAGCTCTTCATGGGGCAGCGCTCGGGCGTCCCCGGTGTCGGCGAGGCCGGGGCGACCTGGCTGGCCGGCCAGGGCGTGCACGCCGCCGGCGCGGACACCATCGCCTTCGAGCGGCTCGCGCCGGGCGCCGGGCACGGCCTGCTGCCCGCGCACCGCGTGCTGCTGGTCGAGCACGGCATCTACATCATCGAGACGATGGATCTCGAGGAGCTCGCCCGCGAGGGCGTCCACGAGTTCCTCTTCGTGCTCTCCCCGCTGCCGCTCGTCGGCGCGACCGGCTCGCCGGCCCGGCCGCTCGCGGTGGTGTCCCGGTGAGCGCGCAGACGCTGGGCGAGCGGGTTGCCGACTTCGCGGTGACCGCGGCCACCCAGGGAGTCCCCGACGCCGTGTCGGCCAGCGTGCAGCAGCGCGTCCTGGACGTCCTCGGCCTCTGCGTCGCCGCGCACCGGCTGCCGACCAGCGCCGCGATCCTCGGCCACGTCACCGACCAGGGCGGGCACCCCCAGGCGACCGCCGTCGGGCTGAGCGGGCGGGTCACGGCCGCCCAGGCGGCGCTCGCCAACGGCGTGCTCGCGCACTCCCTGGACTACGACGACACCCATCTCCCCTCGGTGCTGCACCCGAGCGCCGGGGTCGTCCCCGCCGCGCTGGCGGCGGCCGAGCACTGCGGCGCCTCCGGCGAGCAGGTCGTCCGGGCGATCGCGGCCGGGCTCGAGGTCGCCGTCCGTCTCGGGATGGCCGGGTACGACGAGGAGCTCGGCAACTCGGTCTACTTCGAGCACGGCCAGCACGCCACCTCGATCACCGGCGCGATGGGCGCCGCGGTCGCTGCCTCGCTGGTCTACGGGGCCGACCGCGCCGGCGTGCTCGACGCGCTCGGGCTGACCGCCTCGATGGCCTCGGGGATCATCGAGGCCAACCGCACCGGCGGCACCGTGAAGCGGCTGCACTGCGGCCTGGCCGCGCAGTCCGGGGTCACCGCCGCCCAGCTGGTGCGCCGCGGGTTCACCGGGCCGCCGACCGTGCTCGAGGGCCGCTTCGGCTTCTTCGAGGCGTGGCTGCACGGGCAGTACCGCGCCGGCGCGGTCACCGACGGCCTGGGCAGCGACTGGTCGGTGCCGGGCATCTTCTTCAAGCCCTACCCGGCCAACCACTTCACGCACGCGGTGATCGACGCCGGTCTGGCGCTGCGGGCCCGGGGCGTCGCGCCGCAGGACGTCGAGTCGATCGTCGTCGGGGTGGCCCCCTCGGTGATCCGCACCATCGGGGAGCCGATCGAGGTCAAGCGCGCACCCCAGACCGGGTACCAGGCGCAGTTCAGCGCGCCGTACGCGGTGACGGCGGGGCTGTTCGGGGGCGGCGGCCTCGGCCTCGGCCTCGACGACTTCACCGACGCGCTCGCCCAGGATCCGGCCCGCCGGGCCGTGATGGCGCGCGTCAGCGTGGTCCCCGACGAGCGGTGCGCGGCGATCTACCCGCACCAGTTCCCGGCCGTGGTCACGCTGCGCACCGTCTCGGGCGAAGTGCTCGTCGAGGAGGTGTTCGCCAACCGCGGCGGCCCGGCCCGCCCGCTGAGCGACGACGAGCTGTCCCGCAAGTTCACCGACAACGTCGCCGGGCGGCTCGCCCCGGAAGCGGCCGACGCGGTTCGCCGCGGCGTCCTCGCCCTGCGCACCGCGCGCGACCTGTCCGCCCTGCTGACCCCGCTGTCCACCCTCTCCACTCCCGAGGAGCACCTATGAGCGAGCTCGACCTGATCATCACCAACGTCTCGGTGGTCGTCCCCGGCCAGGCCGACCCGCAGCCGCTCGACATCGGCGTCAAGGACGGCACGATCGTCCGGCTCGAGGCCGGCCTCGCCGCGGCGTCCGGGGACCGGGCCGCCCGCGTGCTGGACGGCGGCGGCAAGGTGGCCTTCCCCGGGGTGGTCGACGCCCACCAGCACTGGGGCATCTACAACCCGCTCGCCGAGGACGCGGCCAGCGAGAGCCGCGCCTGCGCCCAGGGAGGCGTGACCACCGCGCTGACCTACATGCGCACCGGGCAGTACTACCTGAACAAGGGCGGCGCCTACGCCGACTTCTTCCCCGAGGTCCTCGCGCTGACCGAGGGCCGGGCGATGGTCGACTACGCCTACCACCTGGCGCCGATGAGCCGCGAGCACATCGAGGAGATCCCCGACCTGGTCGGCGAGCACGGCGTGACGTCGTTCAAGATCTTCATGTTCTACGGCGGGCACGGGCTGCACGGGCGCAGCACCGACCAGAGCTCCTTCCTGATGACACCCGAGGGCGAGCGCTACGACTACGCGCACTTCGAGTTCGTGATGCGCGGCATCCAGGCCGCGCGGGAGAAGTTCCCCGAGATCGCCGACCAGATCTCGCTGTCCCTGCACTGCGAGACGGCCGAGATCATGACGGCCTACACCCGGCTCGTGGAGGAGGACGGCACGCTGAGCGGCCTGCCCGCCTACAGCGCCTCCCGCCCGCCGCACTCGGAGGGCCTGGCGGTCACGATCGCGTCGTACCTGGCCCACGAGACCCAGCTGCCCACGATCAACCTGCTGCACCTGACCTCGCGCAAGGCCGTCGAGGCCGCGCTGCTGATGGCCGACGCGTTCCCGCACATCGACTTCCGCCGCGAGGTCACCGTGGGGCACCTGCTCGCCGACTGCGACACCGCGCACGGGGTGGGCGGCAAGGTGAACCCGCCGCTGCGCCCCCGCGAGGACGTCGAGGCGCTGTGGGCCTACCTGATCGACGGCAAGATCGACTGGGTGGTCTCCGACCACGCCTGCTGCCGCGAGGAGCTGAAGTTCGGCGAGCCCCGCGACGACGTCTTCCTGGCCAAGTCCGGGTTCGGCGGCGCGGAGTACCTGCTCGCCGGGATGGTCTCGGAGGGCTCCAGGCGCGGCGTGCCGCTGGGCAGGATCGCCGAGCTCACCGCGACCAACCCCGCGACCCGCTACGGGCTCGGCGCCACCAAGGGCGCCCTCGCCGTCGGCAAGGACGCCGACATCGCGCTGGTCGACACCACCGTCACCTGGACCGTGCGCGCCGAGGAGTCGGAGTCGACCCAGGAGTACACCCCGTTCGAGGGCGCCGAGCTCACCGCCAAGGTCACCGACACCTTCGTGCGCGGCCACCAGGTGATGGCCGCGGGCGTGGTCGGCGGCGACCCGGTCGGGCGCTACCTGCGCCGGCCGACGGCCTGAGGGAGCACTCGTGTCCCAGACCGACGTGGCTGCCGTCGCGCTCGCCCGGATCCCGGACGGCGCGCCCGTGCCGGAGGACTTCCGGCTGGTGCGCCTGCCCCGCTCGCCGCTGAGCGACGGCGAGGTGCGGATCGCGGTCCGGTGCCTGTCCCTGGACCCCTACCAACGCTCGACGCTGGGCGGCCGGCACCTCGGTGACGCCGCGGTCGGACCGGGCGACGTCCCGGGCGGCCGCGCGCTGGGTGAGGTCGTCGAGTCGCGGCACCCGGGGCTCGCGCTGGGTGCGCTGGTGCTCGCCGAGACCGGCTGGCGCGCCGAGGCGGTGGTGCCCGGCACCGCCGCGACACCGGTGGCGCTGCCCCCCGACGTGGCGCCGTCGCACGCGCTGGGCGCGCTGGGCATGCCGGGCCTCACCGCGTACGCCGCGCACGTGCGGCACCTGCGCCCGCGCGCCGGCGAGACCGTCGTGATCGGCTCCGCGACCGGCGGGGTCGGCGCCGTCGCCGGCGCGCTGGCGCGGCTCGCGGGCGCCCGCGTGGTCGGCATCGTCGGCTCCGCGGAGAAGGCCGAGCTCGCCACCTCACGCCTGGGCTACACCGCCGCCGTCCGGCGCGGGCCGGGCCTGGACGACGAGCTCACGCGCGCCTGCCCGGACGGGATCGACGCCTACCTGCACCTCGGTGACCAGGCCACCCTCGACGTGGTGATGGAGCGGCTCGTCGTCGGGTCCCGGGTGTCGCTGTGCGGGCTGATGGACCAGACCAACGGCAGCGCGCCGACCCGGCTCCGCGCGGGGGCGGTGATGGCGGCGCGGGCGGAGGTGCGCGGCATGGTCGTCTACGACCACGCCGACCTCGCGCCCGAGCATGCCGCGCGGGTCGGCGCCCTGCTCGCGAGCGGCGAGCTGGTCAGCGTCGAGGACCGTTACGCCGGGCTCGAGCGAGCGCCCGAGGCGTTCGCCCGACTGATGAGCGGGCGCAACGTCGGCAAGGTCCTCGTCGACGTGAGCTAGAGCCCGTAGCGGGCGAGCTTGTCGTCCTTGGCGCCGCGGGCGAACTTGCGGGCCATCCGGGCGGTGGTCAGCCAGGAGATCTCGTCCCCGTTCTTGGTGCTGGCCAGCATCCGGTCGACCAGGTACGGCGCGACGTCGTCCACGTGGTCGGTGAGGATGTTGAGCATCTTGCGCTGGCTGGAGACCGACTCGGGGCTGGTGGCGGCCTCGCGCAGCCAGCCGTCGGTGAGCAGGATGCCGGGGCGCACCTGCCCCACACGCACCGTCGTACCCCGCACCTCCTTGACCAGGGCCTTGGTGAACATGTCCAGCCCGCGCTTGGTCGCGGAGTAGACACCCATCCCGGGCCGCAGCGAGCCGTCGCTGCCGCCGCCGAGGACGTTGAAGACCCGACCGCCGCCGGCGGCCGTCATCTCGCGGACGGCGACCTGGGCGCCGTTGATGGTGCCGATCATGTTGGTGCCGACCATCGTCGCGACCTCGTCGGGGGTGGTCTCCACGATGGTGCGCATCGTGTAGGCGACGCCGGCGTTGTTGACCCACAGGTCGACGGCCCCGAACGCGGCGGTCGCCGCGTCCCACAGCGCCTGTACGGCGGCGGGGTCGGTCACGTCGGTGGGGACGCCGATGACCCGTGCGTTGCCGGCGGCCTCGGGCTGCAGCTTGCCGACCGCCTCGTCCACGGCCTGCTGACTGCGACCGGAGACGGCGACGTGGTGGCCTCGGCGGAGCAGCTCGCGTGACAGCGCGAAGCCGATCCCCTTGGTGCTGCCGGTGACGACGGCGTTCGTCGACGAGGTGGTCATACGGTCCTCCTGGGCTACTCGGACGAGACGGTGCCCCGGCCCTTCGAGGAAGGACCGGGGCACCGTCAGCGGATCAGTGGTTCAGCGGGTCAGCAGGCCGCCTTGGCCGCCTTGACCGCGGCCGCGTGCTTCGCCTTCTCCGACGCCAGCGTCTTCGAAGCGGCCTTCGCGCCGGACTGCGCCTTCTTCAGCGCGGTCTTGGCGGCCTTGAGCTGCTTCTTGGCCTTGGCCTTGGCGGCCTTCTTCTTGGCCTTCTTGACGGCCTGGTTCGCCTTCTTGACCTTGGCCTGGGCGTTCTTGACCACGGCCTGGGTGCTCTTGACCTTGGTCTCGGCAGCCTTGACCTTGGCCAGGGCGGACTTCACGTTGGCCTCGGCGGTGGTGCAGGCTGCCGAGGGTCCGACCTGGACGGTGCCCATGGCCTGGGCGGAGGTGAGCGCGCAGTCGATCGGAACAGCCATCTCCGCGTCGCCGAAGGTGACCGTCAGGGTCGCGGAACCCTTGGCCCCCGACATGCTGGCGGCGTGGTTGCCGGCGGCAGCCGGGGTGACGGCCGCGGTGCCCGTGCCGTTGATGGTGACGAACCCAGGCACGGGCTGCCCGATGGCATTCCCGGGCGCCAGGGTGCGCTCCCACGTGCTGAGCTGGACGTCGCCCGTGGCAGCGGCCGAGCCCACGGTGATCGCCGGCGTCACCTTGCCGGTGACCTTCTTCACCGGCGAGGTCTGCAGGTAGTCGGAGAACTCACGGCCCATGGTGAGCGTGGTGCTGACCGGGATGCTCAGCGCGGTACCGACCGTGCCGGTCGCGGGTGTCGTCGCGGTCGTCTCCAGCTTGGCCGGGTAGGAGCCCTTGCCGCCGAAGCCGCTCTCGCTCATGTCGATGGTGCAGACCGCGTTCATGTCGGCGAGCTGCAGCTCGTCGGCGAAGGAGACCTCGACCGGAGCGGTCAGCGAGCAGTCCTGAGCGGCTGCCGAGCCACCCGCCGCCTTGTCGACCTGGTAGGAGTAGCTCTTGATGCTGATGCTGCTCGGGCGCGAAGCGAGAGAGCCCTTGGCCTCCGGCATCTTCGTCGGCGTGCCGCCGATGAAGTCGGCCTTGTGCGAGCCGGTGAGAACGACGTCGGTCTCGTTGGCCGCCACGGTGAGCTTGTTCGAGATCGTCGCCCCCGGGAAGTTCACGAACTGCGCCGGCGCGCCGTTGGGCATGTCGCTGAGCTTGGCACTCAGCTGCGCTCCGCCGTTGCTGTGCGCGAGCGTGAGGGTGATGTTCGCGTTGTAGGTCGAGGTCTGCACGCCGGTGCCACAGCTGAAGTTGGCGGTCGTTGTCGACGTGACGACAGCGTTGGCGGGGGCCATGAGGGCCGGTACCGAGAGCACGCCCAGGGTCAGGGCTCCGGCAGACAGGCCGGCAAGCTTGCGAAAACGCATTAATCCTCCTCGGGGCGACCACACCACCACAAGGCGTGATCTACGTCTCATGGGAAGATATACGATATCGAGGGCTTGTCCAGCGTTTCCGGGAACGTCTGTGTTAATTCGCCGCGTCGGATGGGTTGGTACCGACGCCGGGCCCCGCAGGCGTACGTCGCCGGCGGCGCGGGCGGACGTGACGGCCGTGGGTGGCCGTAGGCAGGCGCCAGCGCAGCGCGCGCCGTACTCCCGGGACAAAAGCAGCCTCGTGGTGCCCCTGAGGTAAGGCCCGCCGTCAACTACTGATGTGGTCGGGCGAAGCTTCGGCCGACAACATCAGGCTTCCCCGGCCGACCGGGGAAACCGACACCGCCCGAGCCGCCCGCAGGCCGTACGCCGCGGACGCGCCGCCGGTCAGCTCCGCACCCGCGCCAGGATCAGGCGCGCCTGCCGGACCACGGCCTCGTCGATGAAGCGGCCGTCGTCGTCGACCGCGCCACCCGAGCCCGCGAGCTCCCACCGCTCCACCAGGCGGCAGGCCGCGTCGACCTCCTCGGCCGACGGCGTGAAGACCTCGTTGGCGACGGCCACCTGCCCGGGGTGGATGCACGCCCGGCCGACGAAGCCGAGGCGGGCCAGCTCGACCGTCGAGGCCCGGAAGGCGTCGAGATCGCGGAAGTTCGTGGAGACCGGTGCGATCGGCGGCTTGATCCCCGCAGCCGCGGAGGCCAGGACGACGTGCGAGCGGGTGTAGAGCAGCTCCCGCTCATCGGGTCCGGGGGTGATCCCGACGTCGGCACGCAGGTCGGCCTCGCCGACCTGGAGACGCTGTACCCGCGGTGCCAGCCCGATCTCGCCGGCGCGCAGGACCGCCCGGGCGCTCTCCAGCAGCGGCACCACCCCCGCGGTCGAGCCGAGCGAGGCCAGCAGCCGGTCGAGGTCGACCAGCTCCTCGACGCTCTCGGTCTTGGCGAGGAGGAACCCGGTCAGCGCCGGGGCGCCCGCCATCGCCCGCACGTCCGCCTCGCGCAGCGCACCGGGGTTGACCCGCACCCAGACCCCGACGTTCTGCAGCACCGGCAGGTCGTGCAGCCAGATCCGGGTGAGGTCGCGGGCCCGGTCCTTGTCCTTGGGCGCGACGGCGTCCTCGAGGTCGACGATGACCTCGTCGGCGCCACGCTCCAGGATCCGCTCCAGCTTGTCCTCGGCGTGGCCGGGCACGTAGAGCGCCGAGCGGGCCAGGAAGTCGCGGTGCTCAGCCGACACGGGTCTCCCCCTTGATCAGCGACTTCGCCACGACGGTGCGCAGGATGTCGTTGGTGCCCTCGCCGATGCTCATCAGGATCGAGTCCCGGTAGAGCCGCTCGACCTCGAACTCGGTGGAGTAGCCGTAGCCGCCGTGCACCTTCATCGAGTCGATCGCGGCCTGGAGCGCCACCTCGGAGCAGAAGATCTTCGCCATCGCGGTGGCGCCGTCGGCGCGACCCGCGCGCACGGCGTCCGCGGCCCAGTAGGCCATCAGCCGGGCGGCCTGGACCTGGGTGCCGAGCTCGCCGAGCTTGAGCTGGATCGCCTGGAAGTCCGAGATCGGCTTGCCGAAGGCCTTGCGCTCCTGGGCGTAGGCGAGCGCCTCGTCGTGCGCGCGCTGGGCGATGCCGACCGAGCGGGCCGCGATGTTGACCCGGCCCCACTCCAGCGCGGAGAGCACCTGCTGCATGCCGCGGCCCTCGACGCCGCCGACGAGCTGGGAGACCGGCACCTCGACGTTGTCGAGCAGGATCTCGCAGGACTCGGTGCCCTTGTAGCCGAGCTTGGGGATGTCCTTGGTGACCTCGAAGCCGGGGGTGCCGGCCTCGATCAGCAGCACGCTCATGCCCTTGTGGGCCGGCGAGGCGCTCGGGTCGGTCTTGACCAGCACCGGCAGCGGGTCGGCGTAGCGGGCGTTGGTGATCCACATCTTGGTGCCGTTGACGACGTAGTGGTCGCCCTCCAGGCGCGCGGTGGTGCGGATGCCCTGCAGGTCGGTGCCGGCGTCGGGCTCGGTGAGGCCGATGCCGGTACGGCGCTTGCCGGTGGCTAGGTCGGGCAGGTACTTCTGCTTCTGCTCCTCGGTGCCGTGCATCGAGATCAGCCGGCAGGACAGCGAGTGGCTGCCGAGGATGCCGGCGATGCCCATCCAGCCGCGCGCGATCTCCTCGAAGACCAGCGCGAAGGCGACCGGGTCGAGGTCGAGGCCGCCGTACTCCTCGGGGACGGTGATGCCGAACAGGCCCATCTCCTTCATGCCCTCGACGATCTCGGTCGGGTAGCGCCCGGCCTGCTCCCACTCGCGGGCGACCGGGACGATCTCCTTGTCGACGAACTGGCGCAGCAGCGCCTTGAACTCGCGCTGGTCCTCGTCGAGCGTGAAGTGCATCAGTGCTCCTCGGTGGTGTCGGGGGTGTAGTACGGCAGGGCGCGGCCGTCAGGGAGGTCGACCCAGGCGACGGTGACCGCGTCGCCGATCCGCCAGCCGGCCTCACCCGGGACGGCCGGCTCGAGCCGGGTCAGCACGACCGGCCCTTCGCTCAGCCGCACCCGCGCGAGCGTGTACGGCGTCGTCAGCCCCGGGCGTGGCGCCCGGTGCACGACGGTGAAGGTGTCGACGGTCCCGGTGCCGGCGGCGTCGACCTGGCTCAGGTGCGCCATCGAGCCGCAGCCGGTGCACAGCGCGCGCGGCGGGTGCTGGACCCCGCCGCAGCCGGTGCACGACTGCACGGTGAGCCGGTGCTCGCCGGTGGCGGCCCAGTAGTCCGCGCTCGTCTCGTCGGCGGGCGGCACCTCGCCGGGCACCCACTCCGCGCTCATCGGTCGACCCCCAGGACCACGGTGGCGTGCGTCGAGAGGATGCCGCCGGTGCCGTGGGCGACCGCGATCTCGGCCCCGGGGACCTGACGCGCGCCGCACTCGCCGCGCAACTGGCGGACCGCCTCGACGAGCAGCAGCACGCCGTACTGGCCCGGGTGGCAGTACGACAGCCCGCCGCCGTTGGTGTTCAGCGGGTGGCTGCCGCCGGGGCGGATCGTGCCGCCCTGGATGAAGTCCAGCGCCTCGCCCTCCCCGCAGAGCCCGAGCGCCTCGACGCTCAGGGCCGCGGTGATCGTGAAGGAGTCGTAGACCTCGGCCACGTCCACGTCGGCGGCGCCGATCCCGGCCCGCGCGTAGGCGTCCCGCACGGCGCCGCGGGCACCCGGCACGGCCAGGTCGGCCACCGCGGTGAACGAGGAGTTCGTGGTGCGCTCGCCGTAGCCGAGCACCTCGACCGGCTGCCTGGCCAGGTCGCGGGCCCGCTCCAGCGAGGTCACCACCACCGCTCCCCCGCCGTCGGTGACCAGGCAGCAGTCGGCAGCGGTCAGCGGCGAAGAGATCATCGTGGAGTCCACGACGTCGGAGACGCTGAGCGAGCCCTTGCCGTGTCGGAACGCCTTGGGGTTCAGCAGCGCCCACTCCCGGGCCGCGATCGCGATCTCGGCGAGCTGCTCGCGGGTGCCGCCGTAGCGGTGCAGGTAGGCCTGGGCCGCCATCGCGTAGTACGACAGCGGGTAGAGCATGTCGTAGGGCTCCTCGAACTGCGCCTCGGGGACCCACGGCTCGTGCACGCCGCCGAGGCGGCGCGAGCGGGCCGAGCGCTGGTTGGAGGCGAAGGAGATCACCACGACGTCGGCCTGCCCGGCCTGGATCGCCTGGGTGGCGCGGGCGAGGTACATCTCGAACGCGCTGCCGCCGGCGAACGTCGAGTCGGTCCAGGTGGGCACCACGCCGAGGTAGTCGGCCAGCTGGGTCGCGGAGAACCGCGAGATGCCGTTGGTGGCGATGCCGTCGACGTCGGCCAGGCTCAGCCCCGCGTCGGCCAGCGCGCGGGTGACCGCCTGGGTCTGCAGGGTGAGGATCGAGGAGCCGGTGACGCCCAGGTCGCACTCCGCGGCGCCGACGATCGCGACACCGGTGCTCACCGGGCCCCCGGCCCGTCGGGGGTGCCGAGCAGCACCACCGCGCGGCACGGCGCCGCCGCCGCCCGGGCGTCGGTGCCGTCCTCGGCCACCACGACGACCCGCATCTCCACGACGATCCGGTCCTCGCCCACCTCGGTGACGGTGCCCGAGCAGCGCAGCCGCTCCCCGGCGAAGACCAGGTTGCGGAACGTGAAGCCGAGCTCGTGCACGAAGGACTGCGGGCCGAGCCAGTCCTGGAGCATCTCGACCAGCAGCGCGCCGTAGACCTGGCCGTCGACGATCGGGCCAGGCAGGCCCTTCTCGGCGACGTACGCCGTGTCGTAGTGCAGCTTGTGCCAGTCCCAGGTGGCGCCGGCGTAGGCGACCATGTCGGTCAGGGCGAGGGTGCGCTCGAGCACCGGCACGGCGTCGCCCACCGCGATCGCGGCGTGGTCGGCGGCCCGGCTCGGGAGGGTGTCGCTCATGGTTGCTTCTCCAGACCCACGAAGATGATCGTCTCGGCGTTCTCGGCGAGCAGCTCGCCGTCCTGGTTGGTGTACGCCGCGGTCGAGGCGACGACGAGCATCTCGTTGCCCGAGCCGGTGACCTTCTCGGTCACCGAGGTGATCCGCCAGGTCGCGGTGATCACGTCGTCGGGGCGGATCCGGCGGTGGAAGGTGTAGGCGTTGCCCCCGCGGACCTGCCGGGTGCCGGGGATCTCGAGGCCCCAGGTGTGCCCGGCGTAGCCCTCGTGGTCCATCGGCAGCGCGGCGTACTGGTTGGTCTCGCAGACCAGGGTCAGCGGCGCGGTCACCCCGCTCAGCCCCTGGGACCGGGCGTAGGCCGGGTCGCTGTAGAGCGGGTTGTCGTCGCCGATCGCGAGGCCGAAGTAGCGCCCGGCGGCGGCGCCGAGCGGCTCGGGCGCGGTGTAGACGGCGGTGCGGCCCTCGAGGGCGCGGACCTGGTCGGTGAGCAGCGTCATGCGCGGTCCTCGGGGTAGAGCGCGGTCGGGAAGACCTCGAGCAGGAACTCCGGGCGCAGCAGGCTGTGGCACAGCGCGCCGGTCGAGGCCGGCCACGGCGGGCCGAGGAGGCGCCGGCGGACCTCGGCGACCTCCCGGTAGTCGCCGACGGCGGAGGCCACGCAGTACTCGGTGGTCTCCAGCAGGTCGGCGGCGCCGAGGCCGGCGTGCTCGAGCAGCTGCAGGATCGCGCCGTACGTCGTCTCGGCCTGGGCGCCGAGGTCGTCGGCGTGCAGGGCCTGCTGGGTCTCCATGTCGAGGGCCGCGAAGCCGGACATGAACAGGGTCCGCCCGGCCTTGACGCCGGGCGCGTAGGTCAGGGTGTCGTAGCGGCTCCAGCCGGGGTTGACGATCTCGAGCGGGTGCCGCGACGCGGTGACGTCGATGGCGACCAGCGCACCCGGCGCGTGCAGCCGGCTCATCAGGATGCCACCGGCGCCGGGGTAGACGCCGCCCTCGTTGTTGCCGAGCAGCTCCTTGCGGACCCGGTGGGTGCCGCGGTAGACCGCCCGGGTCTCCGGCGTGGAGTAGTCGTAGGTGGTGACCGCGTGGCCGAGGCTCAGGCCGACGGCCTCCAGCATCGCGCCGGCCCGCTCGAGCACGTAGCGGTACTGCGCCACGAAGTCGCCGGGGGCGACCACGTCGCCGTGCGCGTCGATCGGGGTCACGGTCGGCAGGTAGACCACGCCGTCCTGTCCCTCGGTGATCGAGGAGGCCTGCCAGGTGCCTGCCTCGCGCGTCTCGGAGGCGACCCGCAGCTGCCGCCCGCCGCCCTTGACCGCGTGCAGCTCGACCTCGATCAGCGCGGCGCGACGCACCAGGCGCTCGACGACGACGGTGCGCACGGTGGGGCGCTCGCCGAGCAGCTCGCGGCGTACGCCGGCGGCGTCCTCGTAGGCGGGCAGGCCGGCGACGGTGACGTTCTCGCTGACCCGGGTGACGTCCTCGGGGCCGAGGCCGGCGGTGGCCAGGATCTCCAGGCACTTGGCATAGGCGATCCGCGCCTGCTGCTGCATCGTGCCCTGGACGGTCATCTTGCCGAGCGCGTCGTCGAGGCGCGCCGAGGTGTGCCCCGAGGTCCAGGCGCTGTCTCCCTCGCTGAGCCCCAGGGAGAAGGTGAAGCCCTCCTCGGGCAGCCACGCGAACTCGGCGGGCCTGATGGCGGACAGGGTCATGCGGGGGCCTCCTGGCGGGTGGGGGTCGGCTCGGCGGCGGCGGCCGCGGCCAGGGTGAGGATCTCGGTGAGGTCGGGGGCATCGCCCAGCGCGCGCACGGCCGCGGCGAGCTCACCGGCGAGTGCCCCGACGTTGCCCTCGAGCTTGGCGAGCAGGGCGTCCTCGGAGAGGGGGTGGGCGCCGCCGCCGGGGCTGCGCTCGAGGTGGGCGGCGACCCGGCGCCCGTCGGCGAGGCTCAGCACCACGTCGCCGGCGGCGTCGGCGGCAGCGACCCCGGCCACGTCCTCGGTGGGGCTGACGTCCCAGGTGACCCGCTGTGCCAGCGCGCCGATCTCGGGGCGTTCGAGGTTGGCCGCGGTGTAGGTCTCGATGCTGACGCGGCCGTCGAGCAGCAGTGCCGCGACGCTCCACGGCAGGCTGAACTTGGCGGCGTACGGGCTCGCCGGACGGGCCAGGTCGCGCCCGCTCGCGCAGACCACGGAGGCGGAGTCCGGGTGCACCCGGGCGTGCAGGCCGACGATCTCGCCGGCGTCCGCGCCGGACCGGTCCAGGGCGAGCCGGGCGGCGGCCATGGTGACGTGGGCGAGCTGGCAGGTGGGCCAGGGCTTGATCCCGATCCGGGTGGTCTCCCAGTCCTGCGGGGCGTCGCCGCCCAGGTCGCGCAGGATGACCCCGGTGTCGACCGTGCCGGCGGCGAGCGCGGCGGGGGCGAGCGCGTCGTAGAGGCCGTGCGGGCCGTCGAAGACGGTGTGCGGCCCGGTCGCCCCGGCGGCCGCGAGGCGCGCGGCGAGGATGCCGGACTGCGAGGCGAAGCCCGGGTGCAGCTGCTTGGTGCTGGCGCCGGTGGCGAGGAAGGCGAGCAGGCCGCCGGCCTGGCTGCCGGCGATGCCGAGCGCGTGGGTGGTCGTCGCCGCGTCGAGCCCCATCAGCCGGGCGGCGACGGCGGCCGAGGAGAAGACCCCGGCGACCATGGTGGCGTGCAGGCCACCGGCGTGGAAGCCGTTCGGCGCGGCCGCCGCGACCCGGCAGGCGACCTCGTAGCCGACGACGGCCGCCTGGAGGATCTCCCGGCCGCCGGCGCGGACCTGCTCCCCCACCGCGAAGGCAGCCGGCAGCACGACCGCGGTCGCGTGCACCAGCCCTGCGGCGTGGGTGTCGTCGAAGTCGAGGGCGTGCACCAGGGTGCCGTTGGCCAGGGCGGCGGCGGGCGCCGAGAGCCGGGTCCGCGCCCCGAGCACGGTCGCCTCCGGGGGTCCGCCGAGGCCGGTGGCGACGGCGACGGCCGGGGCCGCGGCGCCGGCGCGCTGGCCGGCGACCGCGGCGCCGAGCCCGTCGAGCAGGTGGCGCAGGGCGGCCTGCTCGACCTCGGCCGGGATGTCGACCGGGCCGACCGCCCAGCCGGCCAGGGCGGGGGCGATCGTCACGTCTCGGCCCCGAAGGCCCCGGCCGCCTTCAGCTCGGCGATCCGGGCCGGGTCGTAGCCGGCGACCTCGCGCAGCACCTCGTCGAAGTGCTCGTTGCGCTGTGGGGCCCGCACGTAGTCGGGCGGCGCGTCGCCGACCCGGACCGGCGAGGCGAGCTGACGCACGGTGCCGTAGTGCGGGTGCTCGGTCTCGACGATCAGGTTGCGCTCGATCGTGTGCGGCTCCTTGAGCGCCGCCTCCACGTCGTTGATCGGCCCGCACGGGATCGAGGCCGGATAGAGCCGTGCCAGCCAGTGGTCGACGGACTCGGCGCGGAAGATCTCCTCGAGCAGGCCGGTCAGCTCGTCCTGGTTCTGCTGGCGCAGCGAGAAGGTCGCGAACCTGGAGTCGGGGGCGGCCCACTCGGGGTGGCCGATGACCTCGGCCAGCCGCACCCAGAACTTCTCCTTGGCGCAGCCCACGATGAACCAGCCGTCGGAGGCCTCGAAGGCCTGGAACGGCACCAGCGAGGGGTGCGCGGAGTGGCTGATCCGCCGCGGCGTGTAGCCGGCGTTCATGTGCCAGGTGGCCGGGTAGGTCAGCATCGACATGGCCGTGTCGTAGAGGCTGACGTCGCAGTCCATCCCGACCCCGTCGCGGCGCGCGGAGTGCAGTCCGGCCAGCAGCGACAGCGCGGCGACGTAGCCACCGGAGAAGTCGACCAGCGAGAGCCCCGACTTGGTCGGCGGCCCGTCCGGCTCGCCGGTGAGCTCCATCCAGCCGGCCAGCCCCTGGAGCACGTAGTCGTAGCCGGGCTCCTGCTTGCGCGGACCGGTCATCCCGAAGCCGGTCAGCGAGCAGCACACGATCGCCGGGTTCAGGTGCTTGAGCTGGTCGTAGGTGATGCCGATCTTCTCCGGCACGTCTCCGCGCAGGTTGGAGTAGACCGCGTCCGCGTTGCGGACCAGGTCCTCGAAGACCTCCCGGCCGGCGGCGGTCCTGATGTCCAGCGAGAGCGACTTCTTGTTGCGGTTGAACGTCTCGAAGAACAGCGAGTCCTCGCCGCTGAAGTACGGCGGCACGTAGCGCCCGACGTCGCCGCCGACGCCCGGGTCCTCGATCTTGATCACCTCGGCTCCGAGGTCGGCGAGGTGCACGCTGCCGAACGGACCGGCGCCGTACTGCTCGAGGGAGATGATGCGGACGTCCTGAAGCGGCTTCACGGCCGACCTCCTGTGAGGGTCTCGATGAGGCCGATGACCTCGTCCTGCCCGGCGCGGATCTGCGCCGGGCTCAGCCCGTGGGTGGGCGCGGAGAGCTTCACCGCGTCGGCGAGCCCGTGGTAGGCCGCGAGCTGCTCGGCGACCCGGTCCCGGTCGCCGTTGAGGGTCAGCGCATCGACCATGGTGGGGGTCACCGCCTCGGCGAGGTGCTCGGCGCCCCGGCCTGCGCGGAACGCGTCGATCACCGACTGCTGGGCCTCGCCCAGGCCGTGGAAGGCGAAGAAGTCGGCGTAGGTGCGGACGCTGGCGTAGAAGCCGACGTGCCCGCGGACCCGCTCCAACGCCTTGGCGGGGTCGGCGTCGACCGAGCAGCAGGCCGAGACCACCAGCTCGACGTCCTCGCGGCGGCGGCCCTCGACCTGGGCCAGGCCGGCCTCGATCTCGGGCAGGATCCGCTTCTCCAGGTACGCCGGGGAGCACAGCTCGTGGCTGATCCAGCCGTCGCCGATGCGGGCGGCCAGCCGGGTCATCGCCGGGCCCATCGCGGCGAGGTAGAGGGGGATCTCGCTGCGCTGCACCGGGTAGGGGCGCTGGTAGCCCCGGATCCGCATCGGCTCGAAGTCGCCGGCCAGGTCGATCTCCTCCCCGGTGGTGGCGCCGGCGACGAAGTGCCGGATGTTGCGCACCGTCTCGCTCAGGTGGGTGACCGGCCGGCCCCAGCGGGCGTGGTGCCAGTCCTCGTTGAGGCGCTGCACGCCGGTGCCCAGGCCCAGCACGAACCGTCCGCCGGACAGCTCGTCGAGGTCGAGGGCCTCCAGCGCGGTCACCATCGGGCTGCGGGTGAACGCCAGCGCGATCGCGGTGCCGACCTGGGCGGTGGTGGTGGCCTGTGCCACGGCCGCTGCCGCGACGGTGGCACTGCGGTGCAGCTCGGGAACCCACACCGCCTCGGCACCGGCCAGCTCGGCCCGGCGGGCGGCGTCGGCCAGCTCGGCGAGCGTCTCGCCCCAGGGCGCGAAGGTGATCCGCATCGTCAACGCGCTCAGGCCTCGGCCAGCGCGGTGCCGTCGAGGAGGTCCCGCTTGCCCTCGGGGAAGATGCCCTCGAGCTGCTCGGCCCCCTGCTTGTAGACGTAGAACATCCGGCGGAACGAGCAGACCTCGTCGCCGTCCTGGTTCAGGGTGCGGGTCTTGACCGTGACGATGCCGGCGTGCGGGCGCGTGGCCGACTCGCGCTTCTCCAGCACCACCGACTCGCTGAAGAGGGTGTCGCCGGCGAAGACCGGGTGGGTCATCTTGATGTCGTCCCAGCCCAGGTTCGCGAAGGCGTTCTGGGTGAGGTCGGTGACGCTCTGGCCGACCGCGATGGCGACGGTCAGGGTCGAGACGACCAGCGGCTTTCCGAACTCCGACTTCGCGGCGTACGCGCTGTTGAAGTGCATCTGGTTGGTGTTCATCGTCAGCAGCGAGAACTGGATGTTGTCCGCCTCGGTCACGGTCCGCCCGAGCGGATGGCGGTAGATGTCGCCGATGGTGAAGTCCTCGAAGAACCGTCCCCGCCAGCCGGGCTGCACGCTCACTGTGATCCTCTCGTCGGGCTGTCACGGAGGTCGGCTGAGGCGACCTCCAGGTGTGGTGCTGCGCTGCGCAGCAGCAGGTCCGCGACCAGGTCGGGCCGGGTCAGCGGCGCGTCGTGCCCGGCGTCGAGGACCTGGTACGGCGTGCCGCGCGCGTCGAGGCGGCGCCGGGTGGTGCCGCAGGGGTAGGCCGGGGGTGTGTCGGTGAAGAAGACGTAGGTCGCCGGGACCATCGGCTCCTCGCCCGAGGCGCGGTCCAGCGACGGGGCGAACGGGGTGGGCACCAGCCGCTGCTCGAGCCACGCCGCGGTGGCCGCGTCGAGGTCGCCTCGCGCGGGCTCGGGCCGGGGCATGATCAGCGCGTCGCGGGCCGGCAGCAGGGCGTCGTCGGCGGGCGCCGGCGCGACGTCGACCGCACGCTCGCCCGGGTCGGGCACCGCGGCGTCCAGGTAGACCAGGCGACGCAGCCGGCGCGGGGAGTGCACGGCGACCTCGCGGACCACCACACCGCCCTGGCTGTGGCCCACCAGCACGACGTCGCGCAGGTCGTGGCCCTCGAGGAGCCCGACGACCTGGTCGGTCCAGGTCGCCAGCGCGGTGGCCGCGGGGTCCAGCGTGGGCGCGTGCGCCGCGTGGCCGGCGGCGAGCAGGCGCGGCACCACCCGGGACCAGGCCCAGCCCTCGCGGAACGCTCCGTGGACCAGCACGAAGGTGCTCATCGCGCGCCCTCGCGGTAGCCGGGCTCGTCCAGGACGACCTCGAGGTACTCGCGCGGGTAGGAGTCGTAGGGCTGCAGGTGCTCGTACATCGCGACGAGATGCTCGGTGTAGCCCGGTCGGCGCGTGCACTCCTCGTAGTCCGCGACGGTCTCGAAGTAGCGCAGGTGGGTGAAGTGCGTGCGGTCCTCGACGCCGCGGACCAGGCGCCGGCCGCGGTAGCCGGGGTGGTCGGTGAAGAACCGACCGAACTCGCCGGAGAGCGCGACGTACGCCGCGGCGTGCTCCTCCCCGGGCTTGGTCCAGGCCTGGCTGACGACGACGAACATCGCTCGACCTCCTCGTCGCTCGGCAGGGCACGGACACAATCAATGACAACATAGATCATATATCTGTAGCGTGGTGGCATGAGCAGCAGTGCGCAGACCAAGACGATCCACGAGTTCCTCGCCGAGGCGCCCGACGTCGACAGCTCCGAGCTGTGGGCCGCGTTCTGGGAGATCCTGAGCGAGGCCAAGGACCGGATCACCGCCGAGCTGCCGGTGCAGGCGCACCCGTCCGGCACGGGCCTGGAGTACTGGACGACCGACGACGGCAGCTACGAGGGTTCGCTGAGCCCGTTCGTCGGGGACCCCGACGAGGGCGTCGAGTGGCTGGTCCACTCCTGGATCGGCAACCGCAAGGCCTCCATCCTCGACATGAACCTGCAGGTCTGGCTCGGCCCGCACATCGACGTCCCGCACCTGATCATCGTGTTCGGGACCGTCCCGCAGGTCTTCTTCTTCACCGACCTGGTCCCCCGCCGCGACCTGATGGTCGACACGGACCACCTGGGGCGCTACTACGAGCCGCTCAACGACGCGTTCCTGAGCCTGCGCGGCGACGACCGGTTCACCTGGTCGGTGAGCCACGGCAGCTACATGCGCGCGTTCCTGTCCCCCGTCGGCCACTCCTACGTCGCCGAGCGCACCGACGACGTCGTGGAGACCCTGCGCGCCGTCGTCCGCGAGCGGGTCGACACCTGGCTCGGCTGGGTCCGCGACGCGGCACCGGTCCCGGCGGCCCAGCGCGACGCGCTGCGCGAGCGCGACCACCTGGTGCGCACCTATGGCTACACACTCGACCCCATGAACGAGCTGTCCAAGAGGTTCCTGGGCGCCGAGCGCGTCGAGGAGCTGGTGGCGATCCGCGCCGGTCTCGGACAGATCCACCAACGACAGACCCACGAACACGGAGGCAACGCATGAAGGTCCTGATCATCGGAGCAGGGCTGGTCGGCTCGGCCGCCGGCGCCCGGCTGCGCGAGCTCGGCCACGACGTCGCGGTCACCACCACGACCCCCGGCAAGGTGGAGGGGCTCTGCGAGCGCTTCGAGGAGGTGCTGGTGCTGCGCGGCAGCGACGCCGAGGCGGTCGAGGCCGCGATGGCCGGCCGGGACGCGGTCGTCGTGGCGGCGGGCCCGTCGGCCCAGACCTCGATGACGCCGGAGCAACGGGCGGTCACCTACCGGGAGATCCTGGTGGAGACCGCCGAGTCGGTGGTGGCCGCCGCCGACGACGACGCGCCGTACCTGGTCGCGCTCTCCTCGCTCTCGGTCTACGGCACCGCCGCCGATCATCTCGAGGCGGTCGCGGAGGACTCGCCGGTGACCGACTCGACCGATCCGAGCCCGACCATGTTCCTGGCCATGGAGAAGGTCTACCGCGAGCGGGCCGGCGACCGCTCGTGCGTCTTCCGTTGCGGCGACATCTTCGGCGCCGAGGACCCGCCCATCGAGGCCAAGATCGCGATGGCCCACCAGTACCTCGGCGGGTCGGTGCCGTTCTCCGCGGACGCGCTGTTCTACCGGCTCGCGGTGCAGGACGCGGCCGACGCCATCGTGCACGCCCTCGAGTCCCGGCTGCTGGGGGTCCACAACCTCACCCACCCGCAGACGCCGCCGACCAACGCGGCCCTGTTCGACGCGATCTGCGCCGCCCAGGGGCTCCCGCCGCTGGCCTACCGCAACGAGATCGCGTCCCCGACCCGGCCGATCTCGGTGGACCGGCTCACCGCGTCCGGCTTCGTGGCGCACCGCTCCTACGACGGCGCCGCCCTGACGGCCGCCACCACGACGGCAGCCGCCGAGGACTGAGCGGCACCCGACGACGAGGGGCCCCCGCCGCAACCGGCGGGGGCCCCTCGTCGTACGGCGTCAGCGTGCGCGGCGACGCTGCGGCACGCACAGCAGCCCGGCGGCGCCGAGCAGGGTCAGCGCCAGCGCCCACAGGCCGATCACCGGCAGTGAGTCACCGCCGCCGGTCTTGGGCAGCGAGGCCGTCGAGGCCCCGGTGGACGCGGCGCCGCCGGCCCCGCCTGCACTGCCGCCGGGGTTGGCGTCGGAGACGGGCTCGATCTTCTCCGAGCCGACGGTCATCTCCCCCAGCACGGTGCGCGCGGCCACGCACTCGGCGCTGATGCCGGCCGAGGGGAAGTCGAAGGCGAAGGTCGAGACCGCGACCTCGTGCACGTCGCCCTCGGCGGCGACGCTGCCCGACAGGTCGCTCACGGCGACCTCCTCGTTCGGCGCCGCCTTCACGTTCGCGGTGCTGGTCAACGTGGTGGCCTTGCCGCCCACCTCCGCCTCGAGGGTGTACTCCATCGAGCCGTCGATGGGCACCGGGGCGATGCCCGGCAGGTCGCTCATCGTGGCCACCAGGGAGACGTCGTCGCCCTCATTGACGCGGTAGCCGCTGACCGTGATGTTCGCGTCGTAGTCGAACTTGCTACCGATCGACAGCGTGCAGGCGAAGCTGGCCTTGCCCTTCGCGGGCTTGCCCGCCGCGGAGGCCGGCGGCGTGGTCGAGGGGGGCACGGTGGGGCTCGCCGTCGGCGTGCTCGTGGCGCTCGTGGTGGTGGTCGGGGTGGGGCTCGCCGTGGGCACGGTGCCCTCGGTCAGCGGCAGCGTGCCGAGCTTCTCGCCCGCCGTGGGCGTGCAGACTCCGCTCATGGCGAACGCCGTCACCGTGAACTTGTAGCCGGTCACCACCACCGCCACGTCGGCGGCGCTCGAGGTGAAGGTGCCCTGCAGGTCCGGCATCTCGAAGGGCTGGTTGCCGCCGGAGTTCGTCACCTTCCCGCTGCCCTTCAGCGTGACGGCCGTACCCCCGAGGGTGAGGTCGAGGCTGTTGGTGAAGTCGTAGTTGTTCATCTTGACCGGGGCCACGCCGTCCATCTGCGAGAGGCTCGCGGTGACCGTGACGGTCGTCGAGCCAGCCGGTCGTACCGCGGTCAGGCTGATCTCGCCGGACCAGTCGTAGGCGGGGAACTCGCCCAGCGCGCAGGTGAACTTGGTGGTGCCGACCAGCCCGGCATCGGCCGCCGTCGCCGGGGAGCTGACCGCCGCGACCGCCCCGATCACGATCCCGGCGACCCCCAGCGCCGCCGCGGCCTGATGGCGCAGTCGGGCGAGACCGCCGCGAGCCGCCCTCATCGTGCGCTCACCTCACGACGGCGACCGGGCACCAGCAGCATCACGCCGACGCCCGCCGCGAGCAGGGCGGAGGCACCCAGCCCGAGCACCGGGAGGGAGTCGCCGGCACCGGTCTTCGGCAGGGCGTCGGGGGCGGCAGCCGCCGGCGGTGCCGCGGTCGTCTCGGCCGGCGGCGCCGCGGCGGCGGCGGGAGCCGCGCTGGCGAAGCTGATCGGGATCACGTGGGTGTTCGCGTCGACCGTGGCCTGGTCGATCGCGGTCGGCAGCGGACCGGCCGCGATCACGCACTGCTGCGTGGTGCAGTCGATGCTGCCGAACTTCTCCTTGACCACGATCGTGAAGCTGGCCACGTTGCCGCTCGCGTCGGCGTCGCGGAACACCGCACCGCCCTGCAGGTTGCAGTCGGCCGGCCCGACGTAGCCCTCCAGGCACTGACCGATGGCGATGCCGGCCATGTTGGCGTCGAAGCCGGTCCCCGAGATCGTCACGGTCTGACCGTCCTCGAGCCCCTCGGAGGCACTGACGGTGAGCGTCGGGGCGGCGAAGCCAGGAGGGGCGGTCAGCAGCACCATCACCAGTGCGGCGCCCAGGCCTCGAAGCAGCAGGGTCACTCGTCTTCTCACGTCGGTCTCCTCGGTTGGTCAGCTGGTGGGCACGGGTTGTGCCCGCGTCACCAGCGGGTCAGGCGTGGGCTGGTCGGGACCGCTGGCCAGGCGCAGGCCCGAGCGGTGGATGGCGGCCTGGTCGGCGCCGAGGTACGACGTGACGACAGCCGGGTCGTTGCGCACCTCGTCAGGGGTGCCGGTCGCGATGACCCGGCCGAGGCTCATCGCGAGCATCCGGTCGGAGAGCCGCGAGAGCAGCGGGAGGTCGTGCTCGATCACGATCATCGTGGTGCCGACCTCCTGGCGGATGGCGAGCAGCAGGTCGCCGAGCGCCTCGCTCTCGCTCTGCGCGATGCCGGCCGACGGCTCGTCGAGCAGCAGCACGCGCGGCTCGAGGGTGAGCAGGCAGGCCAGCTCGACGACGCGGCGGGTGCCGGTCGACAGGGAGCCGACGGGAAGGCGCGCGTAGCGGGTCAGCCGCATCCGCTCGAGCACCTCGTCGGCGGCCAGGGCCTTGTCCTTCTCCGCGGTCCGGATGCCGAGCGCGGAGGTCCACAGCCGGGTGGGATCGGCGCGCTCCTGGGCCACCATCAGCGTCTCGTGCACGGTCAGCGTCGGGAACAGTGCGGCGTCCTGGAACGAGCGGACCAGCCCCTCGCGGGCCCGCTCCTCGGGACTCGCGGTCGTGACGTCGATGCCGTCGAAGAGGACCCGGCCCCGGTCGGGGCGGGTGAAGCCGGCGACGATCTCGAAGCAGGTCGTCTTGCCCGCCCCGTTCGGCCCGATCACGCCGAGGATCTCGCCGGGCGCCACCTCGAAGGAGACGTGGTCCACCGCGACCACCCCACCGAAGCGGCGCGAGACGCCGTCGACGGTGAGGACCGGGCCGGCGGTGGCGCTCTGGGCTGCGACCCGGGGCACGAGCCCCTCCAGCCGCGGCTTCTCGTGCAGCGGCGACGACGTGTGCCCGCTCGGGTCGACCACCCCGTGCCGCTCGCGCAGCGGGTCGATCCCGTGCCGTCGGGCGAGGGCGTCGTAGACCAGGTCGCGGCCGCGGCCCAGCACGCCGCCGAGTCCGTCGGGCAGGAAGATGACCACCAGCAGCCAGCCCACGGCCAGCACCGCCTGGCCGACCATCCCCATCCCGGTGAGCGCGGGGAGGCCGACGATCAGCAGGGCGCCGATCAGCGGGCCGAGGGTGACGGTGAGACCGCCGATGACGGTCACCGCGACGACGTCGATGCTGGCGTCGGCCGGGAACGAGTTCACCGTCAGCTGCGACTGGCTGTGGCCGATCACGATGCCGCCGAGGCCCGCGAGGGCGCCGGAGACGGCGTAGAGCTGCATCATCCGCATCCGGTGCGGCACCGTGTAGGCGCGTGCCGCGGACTCGTTGTCGCGCAGCGCCTGCACCATCCGGCCGAAGCCGCCGTGCCGCAGGTTGTTGGTGACCCACACCCCGACGCACAGCACCAGCAGCGCGAAGAGGTAGTAGTCGACGGCGAAGGAGAGCGGGTAGTTCCACCAGGTGGGCTTCGCCGGGGCGATGCCGTCGCCGAGGAAGAGGCCCTGGCGCAGCAGCCAGGTCGAGGTGGCCAGCGCGAACGCCAGCGTCGACACGGCGAGCGCCAGCCCGCGCAGCTTCATCGCCGGGATGCCGACCAGCGCGGAGGCGAGCGCCGCCGAGACCACACCGCACAGCACGCCGAAGAGGAAGTTGCCGGTGGACTGCGCCACATGCACCGAGGCGGCCGCGGCGATGCCGGCGTAGGCGAACTGGCCGAGCGAGAGCTGGCCGGAGACCCCGGTCAGCAGGCCGACGCTCAGGCCGACCAGCGTGTAGCCGGCGACCAGGGTGAGCACCGAGGCGGTGTCGTTGCTGACGACGTAGGCGAGGCCGATCGAGAGGACGACGCCGGCGACGGCCAGCACCCGCGGCAGCCAGACGATGCTGCGCACGTTGCGGTAGGCCGCGGGCATCGGCGGCAGCACCACCCGGCGCCACAGCCCCTTGTCGTGGCTGGAGCGCCCGAGCTGCGGCTGACGCAGCAGAGCGGTGACGATGACCAGGGCGATGACGACGGTCACCAGCCCACGGGTGTCGGGGTTGGAGAGCAGCACCTGCTCGATCACGCCGATGCCGAGCGAGGCGGCGATCGCGATCGGGATCGAGGACATCCGCGCGATCACGGCGCCGGCCAGACCCTTGAGCAGCAGGTCCGGCCCCAGGCCCTCCATCCCCGCGCCGGCGGTGGTGGGGGTGACCAGGATCGCCGAGAAGGCCGCGATGCAGCCCGCGATCGACCAGGCCAGGGTAGCCATCCAGCGGGCCGGGATGCCCTCGAGGAGGGCGACGTCGGCGTCGTCGGCGGCGGCCCGGATCGCCATCCCCATCCGGTGGTGGCGCAGGAACCAGCCCAGCCCGACCAGCAGCACCGGCGCCAGCACCAGCATCGCGACGTACGGCGTGCCGATCGGCAGCGACCCGATGTCGAAGGTGGGCAGGTGGGTCGGCCGGGGGTAGGTGAACCCGCTGACGCCGTCGGAGTTGATCAGCAGCGACAGCACCAGGATGAGCTGGGAGAGCCCCAGCGTCGCGATCATCCCGACCAGGTTGGGCCGGCCCTCGAGGCGCCGGATCACCACGATCTCGATCAGCCCGGACAACAGCCCCGCGAAGACGATGGCGACCACGAAGGCCAGCCAGTACGGCGCGCCCCAGTCGACGACGAGCAGGGCCAGGATCGAGGCCCCGAACGCGCCCACCGAGCCGTAGGCGAAGTTGACGAACCGGCTGGAGCGGTAGACCAGGACCAGGCCGGCGGCGAGCAGGCCGTAGGTCACGCCGGTGAAGAGGCCGATGACCAACCGGTCGACGCCGAAGTCGAAGCCGCTCATCCGGCCACCGCCGCGTGGCCGCCGAGCATCAGGGAGCGGACCCGCTCGGGGTCGGCCGCCAGGGTGGCCGCGGCCTCCTCGGCGATGATCTCGCCCTTCTCCATCATGTAGACGCGGTCCACCAGCGAGAGCGCGACGTTGACGGACTGCTCGACCAGCAGCACCGAGGTCCCGCGCTCGTTGATGCGGCGCACCAGCTGGACCAGTCCCCCGACGACGACCGGGGCGAGGCCGAGGGAGAACTCGTCGATCACCAGCACCTTCGGCTCCGCCACCACGGCCTTGGCGAGCGCCAGCATCTGCCGCTCCCCGCCGGACAGGTGCGAGGCGGGCTGGTCGCGGCGCGCGTGCAGGCGCGGGAAGACCGCGAGCGCGGCCTCGACGGCCTCCTTGGTCCGGCGCCGGCTGCCGCTCGGGTAGGTGTGCATCGCCAGGTTCTCGGCGACGCTGAGCGAGGGGAAGGTGGCCTGGCCGACGACCTGGCACAGCCCCAGGTCCACGCGCTTGCGGGTGGAGACCAGGGTGACGTCGACGCCCCGGAGGCTGACCGTGCCCTCGTCGGGACGCAGCAGCCCGCCGATCACCTTGAGCAGCGTGCTCTTGCCGACGCCGTTCGGTCCGAGCAGGGCGACCATCTCGCCCTCCTCGACCACCAGGCCGGCGTCGAAGAGCACCTGCACGGGGCCGTAGGAGGCCCGGATGCCGTGGCAGGCCAGTGCCGGCGCGCTGCCCGGGCTCGGGCTCGGCCGGCGCGGCGCCTCACTCGTCATCGAAGGGCACCTCGGGGCCCTCGTAGACGAACGTGCCGACTTCCTTGTCGTAGCGCAGCACCCGGTAGCTGCCGACCGCCGCGTGCCCTCCCCCGCCGAGCGCGTTGCCGAAGCCGGACGAGGTCTGGAAGGTCGAGCCGTCGCGGTGCACGATCTCCGCCCAGGCCGCGGCGTTGAGGTCGCCGTCGATGCCGTCGGCCCCGATCTTCAGCAGCCGGACGGCGTCGCAGTAGGGCAGCGCGACGCGCGCGGCCTCGCGGCTCTCGAACGTGATGCCGGCGTCCTCGTAGACGCCGATGCACTCGTTCTCCGCCTCGCCGGTGGGGAACTCCATCACCGAGTCGGGGACGTCCTGGGGTGGGTGGAACCCGATCCCGACCATGCCCTCGAGGGTGTCGGCGGGGATGGTGTCGGGGTTGGTGACGAAGAACGACGGGTTGTCGAAGCTGGAGATCGCGTAGCGGGCCGAGAAGCCGTCCTGCGAGCCGGCGACCGTGGCGAAGACCGACGCGAGCCGGGAGCCGCCCAGGAACATCACCCGGTGGACGTCCTTGCTCCGGAACGCGACCGCGGCCTGCTCGAGGCCCTGGAAGAGGGTGCCGGTGTCGGTGGTGTCCACCCAGGCGACCTCCGGGTCGAGGCCCTGCTTCTCCAGGAGCGGCACCGCGAGCCGCTTGACCGTGTCCTGGTTGACCGGCGAGTCGGCGACGACCACGCCGACGCCCTTCTCGCCCTCGAAGAACTTCTGCTCGCCGAGCACCCGCAGGTAGGTGCGGACGAAGGCGTCGTACTCCGGGAAGCTGGCCGTCCACAGGTACGGCGCGAGCTCCTCGTGGTACGACGTGCTGGCGGCGTAGAGCGAGGCGTCGAGGACCAGCGTGCTGCGCTTGGCGTAGCAGGGCCGGGCGTTGACCTGGTACTGCCCGGTCATCACCACCGCGAAGGCCTTGTCGTCCTGGGTGATCTTGTTGCACAGCTGCTCTTCGGCCGCCGGCGAGTCGGTCTGCGCGTCGTAGACGTGGAAGACGGCGTCCAGCTTCTTGCCGCCCAGCCCGCCGTTGTCGTTGACCCAGTCCTCGAGCGCCTGGACCTGCGCCTCCTGGTCACCGACGGAGGCGGTCTCGAAGCCGGTCATCTTCTTGACCGCGTCGAGGTCGACGGCGACGAAGACCACCTTCACGGAGTCGTCCGTCACGCCCGGGCCCGGTCCGGCCGCGGCCGCGGCGGCGAGGTCCGTGCCGCCGGTGTTGCCACCCGGCATCAGCGTGCCGCAGCCGGCCAGCGCGAGCGCGAGCGCCGCGCCGACACCGGCGACGCGCACCTGGGTCGACCGGTCGCGGGTCCATCTCCTGGGGGGCAGCACTTTGGACGTCACTCCGCTCGCTCGGGATCGGCTCACGCGACTCGACCCGTGTCGTCACGTCGGAATAGAGAATATACGATATTAAGATGCACGAGAAGACCTGCCCCACCATTTCTCGGCCGCCTCGAGGTCGATGATCGCCTCGCCGCCCTGGGCCTCGCCCGGGGCTCCTCGGCCGGCCGCACCGGCGGCTGCCCACCAGCGGTCGGCCGCGGCCAGGTCGACCACCGCGTCCTCGGTCCCGGGCAGCGCGAGGGCCGCCACCGCCTTCCGGCGGTGCGGGGCGAGGCGGTGCCACAGGCCCCAGCCGAGCAGCCCCAGCGCGCCCGCGTTGAGCACGAAGAGCCCGGCGGGGTACGTCGTCCAGTCGACCTCGAACGCGCCGGTCTCGGCGTCGCCCACCTGGCCGACGACCCGGTACTTCCCGAACGCCGCGATCGGCAGCTGCAGCGGGACGGTCACCACGGTCTGCTCACCCGGCTCGAGGTCACCCACCTCGGCATCGACCAGCAGCGGCTCGACGTCCTCGGAGCGACCGACCGCCACCCGCACGACCGGATTCGAGACGGCCGCCTCGCCGACGTTGCGCACCAGGAAGATCAGGTTGCGCCGCGGCGAGCCGCCGAACAGCTCCGTAGGCGTGGCCCGGCCGTCGAGACGCACCTCGGAGACCACGAGCTCCTCGGCCACCGCGGCGTCCGAGGGCGTCGCCGGCGGGGCGACCGGCTCGACCACCGGGAGGTTGCCCGGCAGTGGGATGTCGGCCGCCGTCGGGGCGGCCGCCGACGGCGCGCTCGCCGTCGGGGTGCTCGCGGTCGGGGTGCTCGCGGTCGGGGTGCCGGCCGAGGGGGTGGTGCTGCCGCCGGCGGAGCTCGGCGGCTCGGCCTCGTCTCCCCCGGTGCCACCGGCCGGCTCCTCCGGCCCGGCGGGAGTCTCCTCGCCACCCGGCTCGCCCGCGCCGCCGATCACCCCGGAGATCAGGTACTCGGCGCCGATGTGGCCGCTCGCGCGCGCCTGGTCCACCACGACGGTCCCGGTGTCCGCATCGGCCACCTCGAACGTCGCGGTGAACTGCCCGGCGGCGTCGACCTCGACGACCACGCGGGGGTCGGAGGTCGCCGGCGCGGAGCTGTCGGGGCCGGCGTGGCCGCGGATGGTGACCTGGCGCAGCGGGTCCCACCCGGTGCCGGTCAGGGTGACGAGCGTGGAGTCGCGGGTGAGCTTCTCGGCTGCAGCCACGCGCTGCACCTCGAGCACGGTGAAGCCGACGTCGACCCGGCTGGCGCCATCCGCGACGCGCAGCGTGCCGGCCCCCACGCCGGCGAACCCCGGCACCGTGAACCGCGCCGTCGCCGTGCCGTCCGGCTCGGTGACCACGCCGCCGACGGCCGTGCAGACCCCGGCCGCGGTGCACAGCTGCAGGGCGACCGGCGCCGCCGAGGCGAGGCCGGCGAGGGCGGCGGTGACCTCGTCCCCGGGACGGGCCGCGTCGAGCACGTCCTGGTCCGTCACCGAGGTGACGGTGGCCGAGGAGGACGCCACCGCGGCGAAGTCGGTGGTGACGTCGGTGGGCACGGGATCGGTGGCCGGGTTGGGTCCGCCCGGCGTGCCCGACTCCTGGCCGTTGCAGGCGACCCGGAGCCCGGCGCTCGGGGCGTCGAAGTACACGGCGTCGAGCCGGACCACCTGCTCACCGGCGGCGGGGATCGCGATCTCGGCCTGGGCCACCAGGTCCGAGACCGGCTCCCCGGCCGCGACCTCGAACGGCACGACGACCGGCTCGGCCAGCGGCACCTCGCCCAGCGAGAACAGGAACGACGCGGTGCCTGCGAGGTCGGCGGTCTCCGAGACGACGGGGCCGTCGGTGATGGTCATGGTGGCGGTGCGGGTGCCTCCGGCGGCGGTGGCGCCGGCGCTCTCCAGCTTGACCTCGCCCACGAGCGAGGACAGCCACGGGCCGAGCTCGGTGGAGTGGTCGAGCGCAGGCGGGGAGTCCAGCGCGGCGGCGCTGGGCGCGTAGGACCAGCACCCGCCGGACGGCGGCAGCAGCGCCTGGGGCGCGAGCTCGTCGGCCTGGGCGGCGACGACTCCGAACGAGGAGGTGGCGCCGGCGATCATCAGCGCGGCGAGCGCGCGAGCCCCTGATCTCATTGCCTCACCCCCGTGAACGGACGTCGATCGACGATTCGGCGATGATATATTCATTTGGTGGACCTGCGGCGGATTTCTGTGACCAGATTCATAGTGCGGGCATTCGCGGAGCTCGCGATCACCGCGGGGCTGGTCCTCACCGTGTTCGTCTTCTACGTCCTCGTCTGGACCAACCACCGCACCGCCGGGGAGCAGGACGACCTGCTCCGCGACTTCCAGGTCCAGCAGCGCGAGGGCCGCGACAGGACCCAGAAGAGGGCCGCACCCGAGTCGGGCGAGGGCTTCGGCATCCTGCACATCCCGGCCCTGGGCGACTGGAGCTGGGTGGTGGTCGAGGGGGTCGACGACGACGACCTCGCCCGCGGGCCCGGACACTTCCCCGAGACCGCGCTGCCCGGCGAGGTCGGCAACTTCGCCGTGGCCGGGCACCGCGCCACGCACGGCGAGCCGTTCGCCGAGCTGGACCGGCTCACCGAGGGCGACCCGATCGTCGTGGAGACCGTCGACGGGTGGCTGGTCTACGAGGTCACCTGGGTGCGGATCCTGACCCCCACCGCCACCGAGGTGCTCGCCCCCGTGGCCGGGCACCCCGGCGAGAAGGCCGTCCACCGGACCCTGACGCTGGTGACCTGCCACCCGCGGTGGAGCTCCACCGAGCGGCTCGTGGTCGGCGCCCAGCTCGTCGAGCGGCGCAAGGCCGACGCCGGGCCGCCCGCGGTGCTGGGCTGATCCGCCGGCGCTACTCCCCGACGGTGATCTGGTCGAAGGGCAGGTGCGGCTCGACGGCCGGGAACACCCAGCCGAGCAGCGCCCAGACCACCAGCGCGAGCAGCGCCAGCGCCTGAAGCGCCTTCAGCGGTGTCGGCCCGGGCAGCAGGCGCCAGAGGACGGCGTACACGACGGGCAGCCTAGTGCTCGCGCAGCAGCGAGCCGTAGCCCTGGATCCGGTCCTCGATGCCGTTCTCGCGCAGCGCCATCCACCAGGTGGCGGCGTTGATCGCGATCACCGGCTTGTCGAGCCACCGCTCCGCCTCGTCGGCGAGCTCGGACATGCACAGGTTGGTGCCGCACTGCACGATCGCGTCGACGTCGTCGTTCACCGCGAGCAGCGACTCGCGCAGCGTCTGCTCGCTGACGTGGGCGATGGACACGGCGGTGGGGCAGCTCAGCCCCCGGATCTCACCGACCTCGAAGCCGAGCTCGGTGAAGAACTTGCGCACGTTCTCGTCGCCGATCGGGGTGTACGGCGTCACGATGCCGATCTTGCGCGCGCCGTAGAGGTTCAGGGCCCGCTCGCAGGCCTCGGCTCCGGTGGCGACCCCGAGACCTCCGGAGAGCTCCTTGATCTGCTGCACGAACTGGCGGTTGCCCTCGACGCCGTCCCAGAAGGTCTCGGCGCTCATCCCCATCACCATGTAGTCCGGCTCCATGGTCATCACGCCCTCGACGCAGTCGGCCATCGCGGCCCGGATCTGCACCAGCAGGTTCTGCATGCCCTCGTCGTCGGCGATCCGGCCGTCGCGGATCAGGATCCGCCCGTAGTGCGAGGTCACGCCGGGCACGCGCATCGCGTCGAACTCGGGCTGCACGATCGTGTTGGTGCTGGGGGCGATCACGCCGAACTTGCGGCGCCAGCCGAGGCGGTCGGTCACTGGGGAACTCCTACGGTTCGGGGGGAGGTCTCGGTGGCCGGCACGTGCCTGCGGAGCCCGAAGGCCCCGAGCAGGAAGCACAGCTGCACCACGGAGTTGGTCAGCTGCTCGGCCCACTGCAGCTCTGCTGACTGGTGGGGCCGGGCGGCCAGCGGCGGCAGCACGAGGGTGCCGACGATGTAGACGACGAAGAACACGACTCCGAGGGAGTGCCCCTCGCGGCGGGAGAGGCGGATCCCGAGGATCCCCACGAAGACCGCGCCGATGGCCGAGACCACCAGCAGGGGCCAGGTGTCCGAGGTCTGCAGCGCCATCAGCGCGCCGACGCCCGGGATGACCAGGAAGGGCCACCACGGTGCCGGCTCGCGGCGCCACACCCCGACCAGCGCGCAGGCGATGCCGGCGAAGCCGAACGCCAGGCACGGGAAGAGCAGGTTCTCCAGGATCGGGTAGTTGCGGCACGGCTCGGCCGCGACCAGCAGCTTCCACACCGCCTTCGCCAGGCCGCCGAGGGTGACCAGGGCTCCGGCGAGGAGGGCCGGCACGCGCACGGAGGGCAGCACCCGGCCCGCGGCGAGCGCCATCACCACGGTGCCGGCGCCGGCCAGCAGCACGGGCACGAAGTCCTCCACCGCGAGCGCGAGCCCGTACTCGGTGCACGGATCGATCGCCATCACGCCACCGTGGCGGAGTCGGGCGTCTCGGACGCGAAGATGTCGCGCTTGCGCAGGCCGGCGGTGAGGAACCGTCCCATCGCCTTCGGCGTGGTCAGCCACGCGACGCGGGCTCCGCTGCGGTGGGCGGCCAGCAGCCGCTCGGCCAGCCAGGGGGTGACGGTCTCGACCCGGTCGCCCAGGATGTTGAAGATCCGGCGGGCCTTCTCGAACGCCTCGGGCTGGCCGTCGTAGTCGTCGGTGAGCAGGTCGGTGGCGACGATGCCCGGCGACAGGAACCCGACCTTGACCCGGCCGCCCTTGGTCTCCTTGACCAGCGACTCGGTCAGGTAGGTCACCGCACGCTTGGAGGCGCCGTACGTCGCCAGGCCGGGCTGGTGCTGGCCGTTGGAGCCGAAGCCCTCCATGTTCCAGATCCACCCGCCGCCGGGCTGCGCCTCGAGGCCGGCCAGGGCGACCGTGCAGCCGTTGACGACGCCCGCGACGTTCACCGAGAGCACCTCGGCGACGGTCTCCTCGGGGATCTCGGGCAGCGGACGGCGCGGGGCGGACAGCCCGGCGTTGTTGATCCAGACGTCGACGCGCCCGAAGGTCGCGACGGCGTGGTCCCACAGCGCCTGGACCTGCGTTCGGGAAGCGACGTCGGTGGCCAGACCGGTGACCCGGTGCGCGCCGGCGCCTCGCGCCAGCTCGCCGACAGCTGCCTCGACGCTGCTCGCGGAGCGGCCGCACACCACGACCCGGCAGTCGCGGGCGAGCAGCTCGCGGGCCAGGCCGAGGCCGATCCCGCGGGTGCCGCCGGTGACCACCACGACGCGTCCCTCGGCAGCCCTCACGTGGGCTGCCAGGTGAGCAGGCCGTGCACGAAGTGGGTCGTGGTGTCCCCGCGGAACAGCTGCCACACCACGGCCAGGTCCCGGGTCTCGGTGTCGATCAGCACCTCGCGGCCCCTGATCTTCTCGACGCCGCGGGCCTCGGGGCCGACCAGGTGCTGGCTGGTGAACAGGGCCCGGCCGTAGGACGTGGCGTTGCCGAACACCTCCGGTCCCTCGTACTGGGTGCGGGCGCCGTCGCGGACCCGCTCGAAGCCGTAGCTGCGCTCCAGCGCGCCCGACCAGGTGACCTGCTGGTGGGTCCGGCGCAGCGAGAGCGGCGTGTGCTCGATGACGACCTCCACCTCGCCGAGCGAGCTCTGGTCGGCCGCGTTCACGAACAGGCTCCCGCTCCAGGTCCCGCGCTCCTTGGTCGGCAGCACCTGCGGGACCGAGCCGCGCCGGGTCTCCAGCGCGATCCAGTCCTCGACGAAGCGCTGCGTCTCGGGGTTGGTCTCGTGGTCGAAGGTGCGCCGGTAGATGCCGTTGAAGACCGCGCAGACCGCCCAGCCGTCGTGCAGCACCGAGGAGTAGACCTGGGTCTCGCCGTCGGGCAGGACCTGGTTCCAGGTGCGCAGGTCGGCCTGCCAGCCGGGCGAGTAGTAGTGGGCGTCCACGAACAGCCCGTAGGGCTGCCCGGTGCCGTAGAAGTCCGGCCCGCAGTAGACGCGGTTCTCGTCGGAGTCGACGATCCCGAAGTCGAACTGGGCACCGAGCTCGAAGCGGTTGCGCAGCGGGCCGCTCGCCTCGAGGCGGGTGTTCATCCAGTACCGGGCGACGCCGTCCTCGATCACGCTGGCCCGGTCCACCCGCTCGAAGCCGACATGGTTGCCGGTCGCGTCGAAGAGGCCGGGGCGGCCGTGCCACTCCCCCTCGATGCGCTTCTGCCACTCGCTGGTGGCCTGCTCGTCGGCGTCGACGGCCGGCGACACCGTGCTCACGCGGGCTGCTCCGCGGGGATCGCGTTGTCCACCAGCAGCGCCCGGACCGCCTCCGCCTGCTCCTCG
Organism: Nocardioides sp. Z43_10; assembly: GCF_059766615.1. Classification (NCBI taxonomy): domain Bacteria; kingdom Bacillati; phylum Actinomycetota; class Actinomycetes; order Propionibacteriales; family Nocardioidaceae; genus Nocardioides; species Nocardioides sp. Z43_10. The sequence goes on from NZ_JCBAJY010000001.1 coordinate 272,227, forward strand.
CCCAGCAGCCGGGAGATCTGCGCCCACACCTTGTCGACCTGCGGGCTGAACAGCAGGGCCCGGTTGCGGGCGTCGCGCGCAGCCAGGTCGGTGTCGGCGATGTCGGCGGCGACCTCCGCGGGCACCTCGCCCTCGAGCAGCGTGAACCAGTGGTCCAGGTAGGACCGCACCGCGACGTCGAGGCCGGCGAAGGCCTCCACGGTGGAGCGGAAGGCGAGCATCCACGAGGACATCACCGTCAGCTGCCGCGGCTCCAGCGCGGCCGGGGTGAAGCCCTCCTCGGCGCACACCCCCAGGTAGGTCTCGGTCAGCGGCGAGTGCGCCCAGTCGTTGTAGGCCATGTGGGTGCCGGCGTCGACGCGCTGGATCAGGTCGAGGTGGAAGGCGTGGTGTCCGCCCGCGTGCACCGAGTCCAGCGTGAAGTGCGGGACCGGGCTGGTCTCGGGGGTGAAGGCGAACACCATGTGGCTGTCCATCTGGATCTGCGGGACCACGATGCCGACGTAGACGACCTTGGCGACGCGCGGACCGGTGAAGATCCGTGCCTCGCCGACCGACATCGGCGGCCCGAAGGCGGCCGAGGTCAGCGGCAGGTACGGCGCCCCGTCCGGGCCGGCCACCTCGGTGAGCTCGGCGCGCTCGACGAGCGCGTCCAGGGCGCCGTGGCACAGGGCCGCGGGCAGGCTGACGTCGGCGCTCATGCGGGGACCTCCTCGGTGCTGGTCGGGGCCTCGGGGGCGGGCGGGCCGGTGCGCGGCACATCGCCACGCGCCGCGCGCTCGGCGTTGCCGCTGAGGATCTCCTTGCTGCGGACCTCCTTGAAGTTCCACGCGCTGGCGAGCTCGGGCACCTCGCGGCGCACCGGCGAGGGGATCACCCGCGCCTCGACCCGTGCCGGGCCCTCGCCGGCGATCGTGTTGCCCTCGACGGACCAGCCCATCTCGATGAGCTCCTGGCGCCGGCGGCGGTACAGCACGGCGTTGAGGTCGCTCTTGACGTGCAGCTCGTCGGACAGGTCGAAGGGCAGCAGCTCGGGCCGCACGTTGTCGACGATGGTCTGGTCCTCGTAGAGCACCTTGAAGACGCGGCGCCGGGCGTCGCGGTCGGCCCACTTGCCCTTGAAGAACGTCCGCAGCGCGACGAACTTGACCATCGTGGTCTCCTCGTCGATCGGGATGTTGACGTCGAAGATCTTCAGGTCGCCCATCGGCGTCTGGATGTGCAGCAGGATCATGTTGGGCAGCCACCAGGTCGTGGAGACCGGGACCGGGGGCCGCTCGGCCAGGGACTGCTTGTTCGGGTTGATGGCGCCCCACAGGCCCTTGGAGCGCGGCGGGTTCAGGACCACCGAGACCTTGCAGTGCCACGGCCCGCTCTCCACCTCGAAGTCCGGCACCTCCGGCTTCTCGCGGTTGCCGAACACGCCGCCGTGCACGAACGGCGTGTGCGCGACGTCGACGCCGTTCTCGAGGATCCGCTCGTAGTTGGACTTCCACAGGAACTCGCCGGTGACCGCCCGGTACTTCTCGGTGTCGTCGATGTCGGACCAGTCGGGGATCGGCGGGCGCTCCTCCTCGGGCAGGTCGCCCATGTACACCCAGACGAACATGTACTTCTCGACGACCGGGTAGGAGTCGACGCGGGCCTTGCGCGGGATGCCCTTGTCGGGGTGCGCCGGGATCGTCTGCACCTGGCCGTCGGGCTTGTACTCCCAGCCGTGGTAGGGGCAGACGATGCAGTCGCCCTTGATCTCGCCGCCGGACAGTGCCGCGCCGCGGTGCACGCAGAGGTCGGACATGCAGACCACCGAGTTGTCGCTGGTCTTGCGGTAGAGGACCAGCTGCTGGCCCAGCAGCTTGATCTTCTTGGGCTCCCCGGGCTTGACGTCCGTGCTGAACTCGACGGCGTACCAGAAGTTCTTGAACATGGTCTTCTCCTAGCGTCGCCGGACGGCGGCGATCTCGGGCGGGGACTGCTCGGCGAGCAGCTCGAGCTGGGACTTCGCGGACGGACTGCTGCTCAGGTGGGCGCTCATGAAGGCGGTGACGACGTCGGCGAGCACCGCGCGGAGGCGGTCGTGGTCGGCGTCGGTCGGGGTCTCGAGGAAGCCCCGGGCGGTGGACGGGTCCTCGGGGTGCGCGGCGAGCATGTGCCCGGCGCCGGCGAGGTGGACCAGCCAGCACTCGGTCGTCGCGGCGACCCCCTCGCGCCAGGTGCGCGCGACCGGGTCGTGACCGGGTGCCCCCGGCGCCGCGCCGTACCGGATCGCGCTCGCGGCGACGACCCCGTCGTCGGTGCCCGCGATCAGCATCGTGGGCGCCTCGACCGGCGCCGGCAGCAGCGTCTCGGGCGGGTGGCCGAGCATCTGCGAGGCCATCGTGTGCGCGCCGTAGGTGACCACGGCGCGGATCTCGGGGAACCAGGACGGGCTCGCCGACTGCAGGGCGACGGTGCCACCGGCCGAGTGCCCGAACACGCCGACCCTGTCCAGGTCGAGCAGGCCCGCGAGGGGTCCGCTCTCAGCCAGCCCGGCCAGCGCGTCGAGCACCGGTCGCAGCGCGGGGGTCGTCGGCCGCTGGCCGTAGTGCTGCGGGCCGGCGGCGACCACGTCGACACCGGGGGTCAGCCCGGGCTCGCCGGGGAAGAGCTCCCCCACCCAGTCGTAGCCGACGACGACGAGGCCGGCCTCGACCAGCCGCAGCGCCAGCCAGCGGTAGGCCTCGGCGGGACAGTTCACGCCGGGCAGCAGGACCACCACCGGGTACGGCGCACCGTCGGTGTCCGCAGCGAGCCTGCCGCTCATCCGCTCGGCGTCGTCGCGCGCCGGCAGCGCCGGGTAGCGCACGGCCAGGTGCACGGTGTCGTACGGCGCCTGGGCGCCAGGCACCCGGCAGGCCGTGCGTAGCGCGCGGACCAGGACCGACATGGGTCAGTCCTGCTCGTGCGCGCGTGGCAGGACCCGGTCGCCGCCCCACAGGGCGCGGACCAGGGTGGAGGTCATGTCGGGGCCGAAGAAGCGGTCGCCCATCTCGTTGGCCGGGTCACGCTCGGCGATGTTGCGGCGGATCAGCTCGTCGCTCGCGGCCAGCGCGGCCTGCTCGTCGGCCGGCACCCGCTCGGCCTCGTCGACCCAGCCGATCCACCGCTCGAGGTGCTCCTCGGTGATCTCGGCGACCAGGTCGGTGGTGCGCCGGTCCGGCGGTGCCATGTAACAGTGCGCCGTGGGCGAGAGGCCGGCGCGGACGAAGGCGCTGCGGCTGACGAACGGCTCCAGGAAGGGGTTCTCGGTGCGGATCTGCTCCCACCGGGCGTTGACCGGGCCGTAGTAGCGGTCGTAGGCGTCGGTGTCGGTCATCAGGTAGGAGCGCGGCACGGAGTCGAGGTAGACCCAGCCCTGCGGGAAGGCGCCGAGCGCCATCCCGAAGTGCGGCACCCGGACCTGCGGGCCGAGCCAGACGGTGAGGTGGACGTTGCAGAACCCGAGGGCGGCGTTCTCCATGTGGGAGTGCACCATCCAGTCGATCTCCGGGCCGGCGTAGGTGCGCACCCGACCGGTGGGACCGCCGTCCGCGCCGAACGCCTCGAGCTTCTCGGAGGACGGGTCGCGGGTCAGGTCGAAGCGCTGCGCCAGGCGGGCCTGCAGCCGGTCGACGAGCGCGAGCCACGCGCCGAAGGTCTCCGAGACGTCGGTCGGGGCCGCCTCGTCGAAGTGCTCCTGCACGGACTTCAGGTTCTGACTCATGCGCGCGCGCTCCCTGTGGTGAGGTCTAGATATGAGACTATATATGATCTAGATGTAGAACAAGGGCTCTTCCCGCCGTCGCGCCTCCATCTTGGGCTGACCGCCGCTCTCCCGGGGGCGAATCCGGCAACCCGGCTCAGCCGGTGGGATAGGCCGCCGCGCCGAGCCCCCCGCCGCCGGCCCGGAAGGCGGCCGGGGCGTGCACGACGCAGGGCTGGACGTACTCGAGGACTCCCTCGTCTCCGTACTCGCGTCCCCAGCCGGAGCGCTTGACCCCGCCGAACGGCGCCCGCAGCGCCAGGCCGGTGCGGTTGTGGGTGTTGACGAACGTGAAGCCGGCCTCCAGGCGAGCCGCGAGGGCGAACGCCCGGTCCTCGTCGGCCGACCACACCGACGCGCCGAGTCCCAGCTCCCCGGCGTTGGCGCGGGCCAGCGCCTCGTCCTCGGCGTCGAAGGCGAGCACCGGCAGCGTCGGGCCGAACTGCTCGGCGGCGACCAGGGGATCCGCGTCGGCCGCGCCCAGCACCAGCGTCGGGCGCACGTAGTAGCCACGGCCCAGATCGGTGCCCGGGTCGACGGTGCCGAGCATCAGGGCCCGGGCGCCGCGGTGCACGGCGGCGCCGACCAGGCCGGCGACCCGGTCCGCCGAGGCGGCGCTGACCACCGGGCCCATCGACACGCCGGGGTGCAGCGGGTCGCCCACGCAGAGCACCCGAGCGGCCGCGGCGCGCAGCGCCTCGACGGTCTCGTCGTAGCGCGAGCGGTGGACGTAGAGCCGCTTCACCGCCATGCACACCTGGCCGCTGGTGGCGAAGGCCGCCATCACCAGCCGCTCGGCGCCGGCGTCGTCGAGGACCACGTCGTCGAGGAGCACGGCCGGGTCGTTGCCGCCGAGCTCGAGCAGCGCCGGGGTGAGCGCGCGGCCCGCGAGGGCGCCGATCGCCCGCCCGGCGGCCTCGCCGCCGGTGAAGGCCACCCGGTCGACCTGCCGGCTGCCGACCAGCGCGGCGGCGGTCTCGGCGTCTCCCTGCACCACCCGCAGCAGCCCGTCCGGCAGGCTCGCGGCGAGCACCTCGAGGAAGCGCTGCACCGCGAACGGCGCCAGCGGGGACGGCTTCACCACCACCGCGTTCCCCGCGACCAGCGCCGGGCCGACCTTCAGCGCCGCCAGCACCACCGGCGCGTTCCAGGGCGTGACCGCGCCGACCACCCCGAACGGGCGGTGTCGGACCAGGAGCCTGCCCTGGGCGTCGTCGATCTCCCGGTCGACCAGCAGCGCCTCGGCACGGTCGGCGGCCCAGCACAGCACGCTGAGCGCGAACCCGACCTCGCCCCGGCTGTCCGAAAGCACCTTGCCCGTCTCCCGGGCCATCAGCTCGGCCAGCTCGTCGAGGACCGGCTCGAGCGCCGTCGTCGCCGCACGCAGGGCGCCGGCACGCGCCGGCACGGGCAGGCGCGACCAGCCACGCTGCGCGTCCTGCGCCTGTGCCACGACCTGGTCGACGTGGGCGGTCGTGGCGACCCGGAAGGTCCCGACCAGCTCGTCGCGGCGCGCCGGGTTCTCGCGGGCGATCTCGTCGACCCGCAGCCGCGGCGCGGTCGTCGACGCGCTCACCGGGCCTGCCCGAGCACGGTCCGGGGCTCGCGCAGCGAGTCCAGCATCGAGGTCCGCATCAGGTGGGCGCGGGCCGCGGCGGGGTCGGCCGCGAGCGCCCGGAGCCGGTCGTGGTGCGCGCGGCGGACCTCGGGGTCGCGCTCGCGCAGCTCCTGCCAGTTGTCGTGGGTGACGGTGCGCACGTAGGACAGCGCGACGTCGCGGCGCCGGTCCAGCACCTCGTCAAGGAGCGCCACATCGGCCCCGCCGACCACGTCGGCCAGCGCGGCACCGGCCAGGCAGGCGTCGTGCAGGCCGCTGTTCATGCCCATCCCGCCGAGCGGGTTGTTGACGTGGGCGGCGTCGCCCACCAGCAGCACCCGCCCGACGCGGAACCGGTCGGCGACCCGCTGGTGCACGCGGTAGAGCGAGGCGTGCAGCAGCCCCCACTCGCGCCCGAGGTCGGCCACCCCCCGCAGCCGCTGCTGGACCCGCGCGGCGTCGGTCTCGGTCGCGTCCGGGGTGTCGGGGTCGGTCGGGAACAGGATCCGCCAGTGCTCCGGGGTCTGCAGGAGGACCAGCCACTCCTCGGGGTCGAAGACGTAGTTCACGGCCGCGATCCCCGGCAGCGCCACGGTGAGGTCCTCGGTGGTGGAGACCACCAGGAAGCGCTCGGGGTAGGTGATGCCCTCGAACGCCGCGCCGATGCTCTTGCGGACCGCGGAGCTCGCCCCGTCCGCACCGACCACCCAGTCGGCGCGCCACTCCCGGCCGGCGCCGGTGCGCACCACCGCGCCCCGCTCGTCCGCCTCGACCGCGGTGACCTCCTGGTCGAAGTGCACGGCGCAGGCCCCGCTCTGGCGCAGCGCCTCGAGCAGGATCGGGGTGAGCTTGCTCTGCTCGCACTGCACCCGGAACGGGTAGGCGGTGTCCGCGGCGAGGATGCCCAGGTCGAGCTCGGCGATCGGGCCGGTGACCCGGTCGCGGTACTGGAAGGTGGTGGAGACGATGCCCCGCTGCATCAACGGCTCCAGGACCCCCAGCTCGGCCAGCATCTCCAGGCTCGGCGGGTGGTACGTCGAGGCGCGCGACTCGGCCGCGAGACCGGGGCCCGCCTCCAGGACGACCACCTCCAGCCCGCGGCGGACCAGGGTGAGCGCGGTGGTCAGGCCGACCGGCCCGGCCCCCACGACGATGACCACGTTGCTCATGAGTCCTCCAGGGAAGCGGCGTAGCGTCGGTCGAGCTCGAGCTGGTCGTCCAGCCCGAGCAGCTGCGTGAGTTCGGCCCACTCCAGGCGTCGGGTGGTGCCCGCGTGGCCGTCGCGGACGATCGCGGCATACACCGCGGCGGCCGCGTCGGCGGCGGCGAGCAGCGCGGAGACCGGGTGGATCACCAGGCGCACCCCGAGACCGCTCAGCTGGGCGTCGCGGGGCCCGGCCTCGACCGGCCCGCCCGCCTCCGAGCGGTTGTGCACCAGCGGGACCCGGCCGACGGCGCGCTCCAGGGCGCCGCTGACCGCGGTGAGGGCGGCCAGGTCGGCGCCCTCGACGAAGATCGCGTCGGCGCCGGCCCGGGCGTAGGCGATCGCGCGCTCGACCACCGAGTCCAGGCCCTCGACCGACAGCGCGTCGGTGCGCGCGACGATGACCAGGTCGGTCCCGGCCTCGGCCGCGGCGCGGACCCGCCCGGCGGCCTCGGCGACGTCGACCACCGCCTTGCCGGCCAGGTGGCCGCACCGCTTGGGCGAGGCCTGGTCCTCCAGGTGCAGCCCGGCCACCCCCGCGGCGGCGTAGAGCCGGGTGGTGCGACGCGCCTGGAGGGCGTTGCCGTAGCCGGTGTCGGCGTCGGCCAGGAGCGGCAGCCCGTCCAGGACGGCGGCGAGCTGCGCCGCGCGGGCCGCGATGTCGGTGGCGTGCACGTGTCCCAGGTCGGGCAGGCCCAGCGCCACCGCCGAGGTCGCGGCGCCGGACAGGCACACGGCGCGCGCGCCGGCCCGGGCGGCCAGCAGCGCGGTGACCGCGTCGTACACGCCGGGGAGGTGGACCAGGTCGGGCCCGGCCAGCAGCGCGCGCAGGCGCGCCGGCGCACGGTCGTGGGGAGTCACCGCGCTCACCGCGAGTGCAGCGCGAAGCCACTCTCGACGCCGACGACCCGGGCGCCGGTGAACACCCGGATCGTCTCCAGGGTGCCCTCCTCGCCGAGTCCGGACAGCCCCCAGGCGGGCCGCGGCGTCATCAGGTGCAGGCTCATCATGCTCGAGCCGTTGACCTTGACCTCGCCGGCGCGCACCCCGCGGGCGAAGTCCAGCGCCTGCTCGGTGTCGGCGCCGAGCACGTAGCCCTCCAGCCCGTACGGCGTGGCGTTGGCCAGCTCGAGGGCGTGGGCGAGGTCGCGGTAGGGGTGCACGGTCGCGACCGGGCCGAACACCTCGTGCAGCGCGTCCTCGGAGGCCACCGCGGTGAGCAGCGTCGGGGTGAGGAAGTGGCCCCGCTCGGGCAGCGGCGTGCTCGCCGCGGCCACGCCACCGCGGGCCACCTTCTCCTCGACGGCCGCGCGCAGCCGGGCCAGGTGGAGCGAGTGCACGACCGGCCCGAGGTCGGTCGCCTCGTCGAGCGGGTCCCCGGCGCGCAGCTCGGCGAGCCGCTCCAGGGCGAGCGCCACGATGGCCTCCGCCGACTCGGCGGGCAGCACCAGCCGGCCCAGGGCCCGGCACCACTGCCCGTTCAGGGTGGTGAGCAGGTCGACGACCGCGCGCGCGGCGTCGCCGTGGTCGGCGTCGGGCAGCACCACCAGGGCGTTGTTGCCGCCGAGCTCGAGCTGGGTGGCGGTGAAGTCGGGGGCGCAGGCCAGCGCGATCGCGCGACCGCCCTCCAGACCGCCGGTGAACGAGACCGCCCGCACCCGCGGGTCGCGCACCAGCGCGCCGCCGACGGCGGGTCCGCCCTGGACGAGCTGGAAGGTGCCGGCGTCGGGCCCGGCGTCGAGGCCGGCCTCGGCGAGCACCCGGGAGACCACGCGCGCCAGCTCGGTGGTGGCGTAGGGCGCGTACTCGCTGGGCTTGAGGATCGTCGGGCAGCCGGCGGCCAGCGAGCTGGCGACCTTGTGGGCGGCCATCGGCGCCGGCGCGTTCCACGGCACCAGGCACAGGGCCGGGCCCAGCGGCAGCCGGTGCACCTCGACAGGGTGACCGGTCGGGCCCTCGAGCCGCTCGAGAAGGGCGCCGTCGCGCAGCATCTGCGCCGCGAGGCGGAAGGCGCCGGGCACGATCACCGCGGCGATGGCGGTCTGGCGCACCGGCACCCCGGTGGCGAACGCCTCGAGCGCGGCCAGCCGGGGCAGGTCCGCCTCGAGCTCGCCGGCGATCGCGTCCAGCACGTCGGCGCGCGCGTCGGGCGACATCCGCGCCCAGGCGCCGGACTCGTACGCCGTGGCGGCCGCGGCGGCCGCGGCCTCGCAGTCGGCGGCGGAGGTGGCCACGGCGGCGCCGAGCGGGGTCGCCAGGAACGGGTCCTCCAGGACCAGGTCGAGGCGCTCGGTCGGCACCGACCAGCGCCCGGCGACGAGCTGGGCGACCTCGGGCAGCTCGATGCGCAGCCGGCCCGCGCCGTACGACGTCGTCGTCACCCGTCAGCCTGTCCTGCCAGGGCCGGCTGGGGGGCCGGCGGCTTGTCGAAGGAGTCGCTGGTGGTCAGCCCGGCCCATGATTCCTTCTCGACCAGCATCCGCGCCAGGTCCAGGCGTCCACGTTCGGCAGGAAATGCCTGGACCAGGCCCATCGCGGTGTCGCGCACGGCCCGGCCCACCACGTTGTCGAGCAGCGCGCCGGAGGTGCCGCACATCTTGAGCGCGCCGATGGCCACGCCGAACGCGCGCTCGCAGATGGCGCCCTTGGCGAGCTTCCAGCTCTGCACTACCTCGGCCTTGGGCAGGATCGGCGGGTCGCTGGCCTCGAGCTCGATCTGGCGGCGCAGCCACAGGTGCGCCTCGGTGAGCTGCTGCTCGCCGTCGCCGACGAGCACCTGGTGCATGGGGCTCGAGGCGATCGGCTTGCCGGTGTCGGCGAAGGTGGCCTTCATGGTGCGGTCGAAGGCGTACTCCCAGGCGCCGCGCGCGATCCCGGCGTAGATGGCGGCGATGGCGATCTGGTTGCCCACCCACGACCCGCGCGACATCTCGGTGGCCCGGCCGAACCCGCCGGGCACGGTCAGCGCCTTGTCTGCGGGGACGAAGCAGTCCTCCATCACCAGGCCGTGGTTGTCGGAGGCCCGCATCCCCAGCCCGTTCCACTGCTGGCGCGGGCGCACGCCCACGGAGTCGCGGGCGACCAGGAAGAGGCTGAGCGCGTCGAGGCCGTCGACGTCCTCGCGGCGCGCCGTCACCAGGTAGTAGTCCGCGGTGCCCGAGAGGCAGCCGAACGACTTCTCGCCGTTGAGCAGCCAGCCGCCCTCGGTGGCGGTGGCCAGGGTGCTGATCAGCACGTTGGCGTTGCTGGCCTTGACCGCCTCGCTCGCGAAGTTCGCCAGGCACCGCTGGTCGCGGCCCATCAGGTGCAGCACCTGCTCGGCGAACGCGCGCACCTCCTCGCGCTCCTCCTCGGCGTACAGCCCGGCCTCGATCGCCGCGAGCGGCAGCAGGCCCCGCGAGGAGGCCGAGCAGTGGAAGAAGAACGCCAGCGCCGTCGAGCCGCACGCGGTGCCCAGGGCGTACGTCGTGGCCGCGAGGTCGCGCAGACCGCCGCCCAGGCCGCCGTACTCGGTGGGGACGACGAGGCCGAGCAGCCCGGCATCGGCCAGCAGCGCGACGTGGCTCTTGGGGAACTCACCGCGGGCGTCCGCCTCGGCGGCGGCGGCGCGGATCGTCGGCAGCACCGACTCGACACGGGCGGCGCGCTCCCTCTCGGCCTCGGTGAGGTCGGGAAGAAGCAGCTCAGCGGTCAGTTGTGCCGTCATCCTGCGGCTCCTACGTGGTCGGCGGTGAGTGGAGTGGCGTCGTGGCGCCTCGCGGGCAGGTCCGCCCGGTCGGCGAGGCGCTGGCGCGCGAGCGCGGCCAGCTGGGTCAGGGCGGCACCGTCGACGGGGGTGTGCACGTCGATCGTGCCGAGCAGGCGGATCAGGTCCTCGGTGGCGAGAGCACCGTCGAGTCCGGCCAGGGTGGCGTCGAAGTTGGTGACGCCGCTCTTGAGCGCCGTGAGCGCCTTGACCAGGCCGAGGCGGTCGCGGTCCTCCAGGCGCACCCGCAGCGGCACCGGCCGGGCCACCCCCACCGCCTCCTGCAGCACGGCCCGGATCTGCAGCGGGGTGGCCGCGCCGGCGGTGTCGTCGAGACAGATCTCGAGGACACCGCTCTCGGCGAGCACGTGCACGGCGGCGAGGACGTCGTCGGCGCGCTCGGCGGCGAACGCCCCGCGCAGGATCACCGAGGTGCGCGCGGCCAGCGGCCCCAGCTTCTGGACCGCCTGCGCCACCTGGCGCGGGTCGGCCGCGGTCAGGGCCAGCTCGAGGGTCTCGACCCCGAGGTCCACGGCGATGCGCGCCTGCTCGGCGCTCGCGACGAGGGCCGAGCCGGTGGCCACGCCGGGGAGCGCGACGGGCGGGGTCGCCCCGCCGGTGAGGTCGAGCACCCGGACCCGGATGCCGGCCGCGCCGACCCGGGCCGCGGTCTCCGCGCTCCAGGCGGCGTCCTCGCCGCGCGCCAGGAGCGCGGCGACCAGGCCGCTGTCGGAGAGCGCCGCGACGTCGGGCAGGACGTCGGCGAACTGGCCCCAGCCGCGCGAGTGGAACAGCAGCGGCGCGGTGCGTCGCGCCCGGTGCGCCGCGGTCACCTCGCCCACGAAGATGGTGTGGTCCCCGCCCGGGTGCTCGTGGACGACGCGGCAGTCCACCCAGCCGAGCCCGGAGTCGAGGAGCGGGACGCCGGTGGTCGCGGTCGACCAGCTCTCACCGGCGAAGCGGTCGGTGACGCCGGGCACCATGCCGGCGAAGCGGCGGGCGACCTCGGCCTGGTCCTTGGCCAGCACGCTGACCCCGAACACCCCGCTGCCCGAGATCAGGGCGTGGGTGTAGAGCGAGCGGTCCAGGCAGATGGACACCAGGGGCGGCGACAGGCTGACGCTGGAGAACGAGCTCGCGGTCATCCCGTGCCGGACTCCGTCGACCAGCGTGGTCACGATCGTGACCCCGCTGGGCCACTGCGACAACATGTCGCGGAACGCAGCCGCTTCGACCATGTGGGCCTCCCCTCCGTTGTGTGTAGATAATATACAATATCTTCGATAGCGGAAGGCAAGCGCGGCGAGGAAGTCCGATCCCTCACCGGAGGTGGCGAAGATCTAGGATCTACTCAGCGTCACCCCCGCCACACCAACTGAGGAGCCCGTGCCATGGCCCGACGAGTCCGGTCGACGTCGACCGTCCGACCGATCGAGCACCTGTCCCTGGTGGACCGGGTGACCGACGAGCTGCGTCGCGCGATCCTGGTCGGCGACATCCTGCCCGGGTCCGCGATCTCCATCGTCGAGCTGTGCGAGCAGTTCGACGTCAGCCACATCCCGGTCCGCGAGGCCCTGCGGCGCCTGGAGAGCGAGGGCATCGTCAGCCTGCGCCCCGGCCGGTCCGCGCTCGTGGCGTCCCTCAGTGTGCAGGACCTCACCGACATCTACCGGCTGCGGCGCATCATCGAGGGCGACCTCGTGGAGCGGGCGGTGGCGAAGATGACCGACGAGCGGATCGCCGAGGCCGAGGAGGCGCTCGAGGACTACATCACCATCGAGCGCGAGCCCGCCTCGCTCGCCGTGGCGCACCACCACTTCCACGCCGTCCTGCTCGAGGACGTGATGGGCGCGACCGACCTGCGAGTCCTCGAGCTGCTCTGGCACACCGCCGACCGCTACCTGCACCTGCTGATGAACGACCTCGACGTCGCACCCGAGACCCAGGAGCACCGGATCGAGGAGCATCGCAGGATCCTCGACCTGGCCCGCGCCCGCAAGGCCGACGAGACCCGTGACGCCTGGGTCGCCCACCTCGACGCGAGCGAGCAGGCGCTGCGCGCGGCCCTCGAGGGGCGCGCGGTCCCGCTCGAGGCCTGAGCCTCAGGCTCTGCTCACCAGCGCGTCGGCCAGCAGCGCGCCGGCCAGCGCCCACGGCCGGCCGTCGACCAGGTCGGTACCGCGGGTGACGAACCGGTTGACCGCGCAGGCCGGGCGCAGCGTCGCGAGGGTCACCGGTCCGTCGGCCGGCACCGGGTCCGGCCGGCTGATGACGCCCGCGAACGGCGTCTGCCACGGCGTCCAGAGCGTGAAGTCGGGAGAGAGCGGCACCAGCGCGCCGGCCCCGAGCTCGCCGGGCCGGCTGGCCACCGCCAGATTGAGCCGGTTCTCCGCCGCGCGCTCGAGCAGCAGCAGGTCCAGGTCGTGGGCCGCCCCCACGGTGAACGGCACGGCGACCACGTCCACGTCCTGCAGGGCCGCTAGCCGGAACGTCTCCGGGTAGAGCGCGTCGTCGCCGACCACCACCGCCAGGCGGCCCCAGGGCGCGTCGTACACCTCGACGCGGTCGCCGAGCGCCGTCGCCCAGCCGGCGTGCCGCTCGCAGCGGTGCAGCTGCGGCTGGCGCAGCCGGATGCCGCCGGCGCCGACGACGAGCCCGACGTGCGCTTGGCCCTCGGCGAGGCTGGTCACGACGAGGGCGTCGGTGTCCTCGAGCAGCGCGACCAGCTCCTCGACCGAGGGGCCGGCCAGCTCGGGCAGCACGACCAGCTCGGCACCCTGTGCCAGCGCCTCGCCGACCAGCGCGACCATGTCGGCGCCGGGCGGCGGGGTCACCACCGCCGCGACCACCGCCTCGGCGCCGGCGGGCGCGAGGCGACCCACCGGCGGCGCCACGATCGGCCCGTAGAGCTCCGGGCGACGCGAGGCGAACACGTCGGTGCCGTCCGCGCGGCGCTTGTCGTCGGCGCGCTCGACCTCGATGTCGGCGACCACGACCGCCTCGCCGGCGCGCGGAGCGATCGCCAGCACCGACCCGTCCGGGGCGACGATCTGGCTCTCCCCCGCCCCGTGCAGCAGCGACTCGGGCACGCCGGTGCGCTCGAAGACGGTCGCGATGCTGTGCGCGGGCACGAGCGGGCCGACCTTGTTGGCGGCCACCACCCAGACCCGGTTCTCGACGGCCCGGACCGGGACGTGCAGCGAGGCCTCGTCGAGCGCGAACGAGTTCAGGCTGTTGAGCAGGATCTGGGCGCCGCCCAGCGCCAGCAGCCGCGGCGTCTCGTTGATGACGCCGTCCATGCAGGAGTACAGCCCGATCCGCCCGTACGGCGTGTCGACGACCGCCGAGGCCTCGGTGGCGGGGTCGAGGTGGTCGCGCTCGCTGCCCATCAGCACCTGCTTGTCCGCGGTGGCGACGATCGTGGCGTCGGGGCCGAAGAGGATGTTGGTCCCGGTGGCGCGGCCGTCCTCACGGGCCACGACGCAGTTGGCCATCAGGTAGATGCCGTGGCGGCCCGCGCGCTGCGCCAGCTCGGTGACGAACCGGCTCTCCAGCGTCACCGCCATCCGACGCGCGTGCGCGCGGTCGGCGTACCAGGAGACGTGGTGGGTGAACTCCGGGAGCACCACGATCCGCGCACCCCGGGCGGCGGCCTCGTCGGTCATCCGCAGCGCGGTGGCGAGGTTCTCCTCGATGTCCTCGGACACGGCGAACTGGACGGCGGCGACGCGGACGACGGTCACAAGAGGCTCCTATATATCTTCTACGATTACCGATAGCCTGCTCAGAGTATCCCGGTGACAGGAGCATGAGGCATGTCGAAGACCGCCAACGAGACAGTCGCTGGGTCGGACACGGTGCAGGTCCAGGCCTTCGCCGGCAGGCCACCGGTCAGCGTCGACCTGGCCAAGGCCGCCCCCTTCGGGTGGTGGCCGGCCGTGTTGATCGCCCTGGTGGCCTTCATCGACCGGGTCGAGGTCAACCTGATCGCGGGCGCGCTGCCCCAGATCCAGGACCACTTCGGCTTCAGCGACGCCTGGGCCGGCGCCATCCCCACGGCCGCCTCGGTCGCCGGAGCCCTGCTGGTGCTGCCGGCCGGTCGGCTGGCAGACCGGGCACCGCGGGTGGTGACGATCTCGCTGGTCGTGCTGATCTGGTCCCTGTGCTCGGTGGCGAGCGGCCTGGCGACCAGCTTCCTGATGTTCTTCATCGTCCGGATCGCCATCGGCGGCGCCGGCCAGCTCTACAACCCGCCGGCCTCCTCGCTGCTGGCCGACTACTACCCGGCGCGCAGCCGGGCGAAGGCCTACGGCTTCGAGCGCGCGGGCTACTACATGGGCCTGCCCTGCGGGGTGATCCTGGGCGGCGCGGTGGCCGACGCCTACGACTGGCGCACGGTCTTCTTCGTCGCCGCCGTGCCCGGCCTGCTCGTCGCCCTCCTGGTCCTCACCGTCAAGGACCCGCTGCGCGGCCTCGGCGACCGCCTCGCCCAGACCAGGGCCGGCGACAAGGACGCCGCGCACGCGCTGCACGTGGTCGACGACCGGACGATCTGGGCGCAGACCGCCGACCTGCTGCGCATCCCCACCCTGCGCGGGGTGACGGTCTCCCTGGCCATGCTGTCGCTGGGCGTCGCCGGCCTCTTCTACTGGGTCCCCACCTTCCTGGTCCGCGTCGAGGGCGTCAGCGAGTCGACCGGGTCCGCGCTCTCTGGGGCGGTCGGCGGCACCGGCATCGTGATCGGCATCGTGCTGGGCTCGCGGTTCGGCGACCGGTACCACGGCATCCGCAAGGGCTGGCGGATCAACGTCTCCGCCGCCTTCCTCCTCGTCGGCGCGCTGGGGCTCACCGGGACCGTCCTGCTGCCCGGCGTGGAGGTGCGCAGCGCGATGATCGCGCTCGCCTGCATCGGCTTCGCCGCGGCGATCCCGAACATGACGGCCGCCAACGCCGACGTACTGCCGGCCAACGGTCGCGGCATGGGCTTCGCGGTGCTCACGTTCCTGGTCACCCTGGGCGGCTCCGCCGGCCCACTGCTGATCGGCTTCGTCTCGACCATGCTGCGCGACAGCTTCGAGCTCAGCAAGGCCGACTCGCTGCAGTACGCGATGCTGACCCTGCTGCCCCCGCTGTTCGTCTGCATCGGCATGGCCGCGCGGATCCGCCACACCTACGACGAGGACGCCGCCAGGGCGCTCGCCGCGACCTGAGGGCGGCGCGCCGGCGCGGTCAGCCGTAGCGGCGCGCCGGCGCGGTCAGCCGTAGTGGCGCACGACCGCACGGCCGGGCCGGGCGGGCACCGTGGTGCCGGCCGGGGCGTGCACCCAGCTCGGCTCGTCGAGCCATAGCACGTCCACGTCGGTCTCGAAGGCCTGCTCGGCCAGGTCGTCGTGGACGCTGAGGGTGCCGACGAGCTCGTCGTGCGCGCCCCGCTGCTCCCCCACCGCCAGGGGCGCCACCTGCGCGGTGCCGGCGTCGGCGGCGGGGCCGTCGGTCCAGCCGCCGCCCGGCCCGGAGAACCAGACCAGGGCGCGGGTGCCGTCGGCCACCGAGGTCGCCGAGCGGGTCGCGCGCGGCTCGACGACCAGGAGGTCGCCCAGTCCGGCGGTGAGACCGCTGATGCTGAGCGCCCCGGAGAGGATCACCATCTCCTCGCCCGCCGGCTGGTGGCCGACCGCGTCACGGCGCCAGCCGTCGGGGAACTGCACCATCACGGTGCGGGTACCCCGCTCCGCGTCGGCGTGCAGGAGCACCATCCGGGCCGGCTTCTGCGCACCCGCGATCTGGTGGTCGCGCCAGTCGAGGTCGGGGGCGTCGAGGTCGAGAACGGTCATCGTGGTGCTCCTAGGGTCGGGTCTGGGTCTGGGGTGCCGGGTGGGCGACGAGGTGGGCGACGACCTCGGCCTCGGACAGCACGTCGGCGTACTTGGAGTCGAGGTCGAAGAGGTTCTGCTCGTGCGTCGCGGCGTCGCGGTCACCGCACGCCTCGGCCACCACGACCGGGCGGAAGCCGTGCTGCAGCGCGTCGAGCGCCGAGGCCCGCACACAGCCGCTGGTGGAGAAGCCGGTGACGACGACGGTGTCCACGCGGGCCGCGGTCAGGGTGGCGGCGAGGCTGGTGCCGAAGAACGACGACGCGTACTGCTTGCTCACCACCAGCTCGCCGGGCTGCGGCGCCGGGGCGGCCGGGAAGGCGCCGTACGGCGAGTCCGGCTCGAAGACCGACAGGCCCGGGACCTTGACCGCGAACCAGCCGGCGTCGGCGCCGCCCGCGGCCAGCACCACCTGGGTGAACAGCACCGGGTGGCCGGCGGCGCGGGCCGCGTCGACCACCCGCGCGGCGCTCGCGCGGGCGGCCTCGAAGCGCCCGCCGGCGTCGGTCAGCGGACCGTCCAGGTAGGCGCGGACGACGTCGACGACCAGGACGGCCGGCCGGGTGCCGAACCCGATCCGGCCGCGGAAGCCCACCGCCTCGTAGTCGGCCGCGCGGTCCATCCTCAGATCACGCCGTCCGCGGCGAGCGCCACCCGCTCCTCGGCGCCGAGGCCGAGCAGGTCGCCGTAGACCTCGTCGTTGTGCTGGCCGAGGTCGGGCCCGGTCCACCGGATGCTGCCGGGTGTGGCGGAGAGCTTGGGGACGACGTTCTGCATGGCCAGCTCGCCGAACCGCGCGTCGGGCACCCGGACGATGGCGTCGCGCGCCTGGAAGTGCGGGTCGCTGATCATGTCGGCGGCCTTGAAGATCCGGCCGGCCGGCACCCCGCCCTCGTGGAGCTTGGCGAGCAGCTCCTCGGAGTCGTGCTTGGCGGTCCAGACCGCGATGTGGTCGTCGAGCTCCTGCTGACGCTCGCCGCGCCCGGAGTGGTCGCCGTACCGACTGCCGGGCTCGGCGAGCTCGGGCTCGTCCATCAGCGCGGCCAGCCGGCGGAACACCGAGTCCTGGTTGGCGGCGATCAGGATCAGCTGCCCGTCGGAGGTCGGGTAGACGTTGCTGGGGGCGACGTTCGGCAGGACCGCGCCGGTGCGCTCACGCTGGTAGCCCTGGACGTCCCACTCGGTGACGGTGCTCTCCATCATGGCGAGCACGGACTCGTAGATCGCGCTGTCGACGACCTGCCCCTGGCCGGTGAGGTCGCGGTGGCGCAGCGCGGAGAGGGCGCCGATCGTGGCGTGCATCGCGGCCAGCGCATCGCCGATCGAGATGCCGGTGCGCGAGGGCTGACGGTCCGGCTCGCCGGTGATGTAGCGCAGGCCGCCCATCGCCTCGCCGATCGAGCCGTAGCCGGCGCGCGAGGAGTACGGCCCGGTCTGGCCGTAGCCGCTGACCCGGACCAGGACCAGGCGCGGATTGATCTCGCGGAGCCGGTCGTAGCCGAGGTTCCACTTCTCCAGGGTGCCGGGACGGAAGTTCTCCACCACGATGTCGGCCTCGGCGACCAGTTGCTCGAAGAGGCGCTGGCCGGGGGCCTCGCGCAGGTTGAGGGTGACCGAGCGCTTGTTGCGCCCGACCACCGGCCACCACAGCGAGCTGCCGTCGGCCTTCTCGCGGCCCCACTGACGCATCGGGTCCCCCACGCCCGGGGGCTCGACCTTGATCACGTCGGCGCCCATGTCCCCCATGAGCTGCCCGGCGAACGGACCGGCCAGCAGCTGGCCGGCCTCGATGACGCGGACGCCCGCGAGGGGGCCGCTCGATGCGATCGTCATGATCGGATCATATATCCGATAGTCTTTGAGAGTGAGTCAGGTCCAGATCGTCGAGGTGTCCCCGCGCGACGGGTTGCAGAACGAGTCGCGCCTGATCTCCACCGCGGACAAGGCCGCGCTGGTACGACGGTGTCTCGACGCCGGCGCCCGGCGGATCGAGGTCACCGCCTTCGCCCACCCCGAGCGGGTGCCGCAGATGGCGGACGCGGAGGCGGTGATGGCCGAGGTCCGCGACGACCCGCGGCTGCGCTCGATCGGCCTGGTCCTCAACCGCCGGGGACTCGACCGCGCCATCGCCGCCGGCTGCGACGAGGTGACCGTGGTGGTGGTGGTCTCCGACGGGCTGGCGGTGCGCAACCAGGGTGTCGACGCGGCCGCCCAGGTGGCCGCCTGGCAGGCGATGGCCGCCGACGCCCGGTCCGCGGGGCTGGCCACCACGGTGATCCTGGCGGCGGCGTTCGGCTGCCCCTTCGACGGCGAGGTGTCGACCGCGCGGGTGCTGGAGGTGGCCCGCGGCGTACTCGACGGCGGCCCCGACGAGCTGGCGATCGCGGACACCATCGGCGTCGGCGTACCGGCCCAGGTCCGCTCGCTGGTCGCGGGCCTGCGCCGCCTCGACGCGGACATCCCGTTGCGCGCGCACTTCCACAACACCCGCAACACCGGATACGCCAACGCACTGGCCGCGGTCGAGGCGGGTGTCAGCGTCCTGGACGCCTCCGCGGGCGGCATCGGCGGGTGTCCCTTCGCGCCCGGCGCCACCGGCAACATCGCGACCGAGGACCTGCTCTACCTGCTGCACCGCTCCGGCATGAGGACCGGGCTGGACGCCGCGTCGCTGGCGGACACCGGCACCTGGGTGAGCGACCTGCTCGGCCTCCCGCAGGCCCCGGCGCAGCTCGGCCGGGCCGGCTTCTTCCCCGGACCCTGAGCGTCACCCCGGCGGCCACTGGCCACACGAAACCCGTACTTCCCACGTGTTCCTTCACGTGGGAAGTACGGGTTTCACGAGTTAACTCGTGAAAGCCGAGGGGCCCGCGACCCTCCCCTTGTGCGTCATCACCTGCCGGTAGTAGTCGACGAGCTCGAGGCGGGAGGCGGCCGCCTCGTCCACGACGACGGTGGCGCGGGGGTGCAGCTGGAGCACCGACGCGGGGCAGCGCGCGGAGAGCGGGCCCTCGACCGCCGCGGCGACGGCGGCGGCCTTGTGCTCCCCGGTGGCGATCAGCACCAGCTGCCGCGCGCCGGTGATGGTGCCCAGTCCCTGGGTGATCACGTGCAGCGGGACGTCGTCGGGGGTGGCGAAGAAGCGGGCGTTGTCGCGGCGGGTCTGCGCGGTCAGCGTCTTGACCCGGGCCCGCGAGGTGAGCGAGGAGGTGGGCTCGTTGAAGCCGATGTGCCCGTTGGTGCCGATGCCGAGGAGCTGGACGTCGACCGGGCCCTCGGCGCCGATCAGCTCGTCGTACGCCGCCGCGGCCGCGGCCGGGTCGGGCGCCATCGAGTCGGGGCTGTGCACCCGACTCGGGTCGAGGTCGACGTGGTCGGTGAACACGTCGCGGATCACGCGGTGGTAGGAGGCCGGGTGCTGCGGCTCGAGGCCGACGTACTCGTCGAGCAGGAAGGCGGCGAGGCCGGCGAAGCTGAGGCCCTCCCGGTGGCGCCGGATCAGCTCGGCGTACACGGCCAGCGGCGAGGAGCCGGTGGCCAGGCCGAGCACCCGGGCGCCGTCGCCGATGGCTGCGGTGATCAGGTCGGCGACCTGCACTGCCGCCTGGTCGGCGTCCGCGGCGATGACGATCTCCATGGTCAGGGTCCTTCCGGGTGCGTGCTCGGTGATGGGTGTGGAGGCCGTGGGAGCCAGGCGCCATGTCGCATCACGCCGACCGGCGCCAGGTCGTCGTCGAGGGCCAGCAGGTCGGCGTCCAGCCCCGCGATGAGCCGGCCGACGCTGTCGCCCAGCCCGAGCAGGCCGGCCGGCACCGCGGTGGCGGACCGGACCGCGTCGCGCATCGGTACGCCGGCGCGCACGGCCCGGCGCAGGATCGACGCCAGGCTCGAGGTGCCGCCGGCGATCGAGCCGCCGGCGCCGCCGTCGGCGATCCGGGCGACGCTCCCGGTGACCTGGACGTCCATCGACCCCAGGCGGTAGCGCCCGTCCGGCATCCCCGCGGCGGCCATCGCATCGGAGACCAGCGCGATCCGCTCGGGGCCGACCAGCTCGAAGACCATCCGGACGGTCTCGTCGGACAGGTGGACGCCGTCGCCGATCAGCTCGACGACGAGGTCGCCGCGGGCCGCGGCCGCCAGGCAGGCGGGGACGGCGCCGGGGTCGCGGTGCTGCCAGGGCGACATGGCGTTGAACAGGTGGGTGGCGCTGAGGGGGCCGGCGCCGGCGACGCGGATGGCGCCGCGGGTGACGGCCGCGGTCGCCGCGGTGTGGCCCAGGCTGGGCAGCACCCGGTGCTGGCGCAGGGTCTGGGCGACCTCGGCGAAGCCCGGCACCTCGGGCGCGACGGTCATCGAGCGCAGCGACCCGCGCCCCGCCTCCACCAACCGCTGCACGAGGTGGCGGTCCCCGGCGATCAGCGTCGCCGGGTCCTGTGCGCCGCACTGGTCGGTGGAGAGGAACGGGCCCTCCAGGTGCACGCCGGCGATCTCCCCGGCCTCGGCGAGGTCGGCCAGGACCGCGAGCCGCTGCTCCAGGACCTCGATCGGCGCCGAGACCAGGCTCGCCAGCATCGTGGTGGTGCCGTGCGCGCGATGGTGGCGGACCGCGGCGCGGCAGCCGGCCGCGTCGGACTCGGGGAACCCGAAGCCGCCCCCGCCGTGGTTGTGCAGGTCCACCAGGCCCGGGACCACCCAGGCGGCCTCGGTGGCGTCTGCGAGGACGTCGGCGGGGCACTGCGCGGCCGGGCCGACCCAGTCGATGCGCGACCCGACGATCACCACGACGCCGTCGGCGAGGATCGAGTCCTCGCCCACGACCGACCCCCGGACCGCGCTCACGCGCGGCGCCGCAGGGGTCCCGTCGCCCTGGTCGGGACGGGAGCGCGAGGGGTCTGGCTGCGGCGAGGTCACAGCGGAGGCGTCCCCGCGAGGGCCTCTCGACCGAGGCGGCCCGGCATCCGGTCCCCGGCCATCTCCGCGGCCATCAGCGCGGCGCCGAGGGTGGCGGCGTCGGTGCCGATCACCGAGGCGCGCACCTGCGGCGGCCGGCGCCAGGTCAGCGCCTCGGCGAGGCCGGCGCGGACCGGGCCGAGCAGCGCCTCGCCGGCTTGGGCCATGCCCCCGCCCATCACGATGAGCTCGGGCTCCAGCACCAGCGTGCAGGTGGCCAGGCTGGTCACCCAGGCCGAGACCGCCTCGTCCCAGACCTGACGCGCCACCGGGTCGGTGTCGAGACGCTCCGCCACCTCGCTGGCGCTCGCCGCGCGCCCGGACAGCGCCAGGTAGCGCCGCGCCACGCCGCCGCCGGAGGCGTAGACCTCCAGGCAGCCGCGCTGACCGCAGGGGCACTGCTCGCCGCCGGGACGCACCGGGGTGTGGCCCAGCTCCCCGGCGCCGCCGGCGCTCCCGCTGACCGGCGTCCCCCCGACGACCAGGCTGGCCGCGATGCCGGTGCCCACCGAGACGTGCACGAAGTTGCGGCACCCGCGCGCGGCGCCCAGCGACCACTCGGCCTCGCCGGCGGCGCGCGCGTCGTGACCCACCGCCACCGGTACGTCGACGACGGACTCGACCACCGAGCGCAGTGCCACGTCGGTCCAGCCGAGGTTCGAGGCGTAGTGGACGATGCCCAGCACCGGGTCGATCACCCCGGGAGAGACCACCCCCGCGCCCACGATCAGCAGGTCCAGGCCACCGGCCCGGGCGGCCAGCTGCGCGGCGACGTCGCGGACGGCGTCCTGCGCGGCCAGTCCACGCCCGGTCGTCACTGAGTGCCTCGCCCGGATGTGGCCGCCCTCATCGACCAGCGCGGCCTTCACCGTGGTGCCGCCGACGTCGATGGCGAGGACCGACGGGGCGCTCACCGCCCGTCCTCGAAGGCGCGTACGGCCGCCAGCACGTCGGCGACGACCTGCTCGCTGGTCACGGTGCGCGAGCCCGCGTCGTACTGGCGGGAGGAGACGGCGCTCGCCGACTCCACGACGCCCGGGGCCCGCAGGTGGACCTCCCGGCAGCCGGTGGCCTCGAGCAGTGCGGTGACGTTGCCGGGGCGGACGCCGCCGGCCACCACGACGCGGATCCGGTCTCCGGCCGCGCCGACCAGCTCGGTGAGGGAGTCGAGGTGGTCCATCGCGGCGCCGTCGCCGCCGGAGGTGAGCACCGCGGACACGCCGAGTCTCGCCAGTCGGTCCAGCAGCGTCGCGGCGTCACCGCCGGCGAGGAGGGCGGTGTCGAAGGCCTTGTGGAAGGTCACCGGGCACGAGTCGCAGGCCGCGATCAGCTCGGCCAGCGCCGACTCGTCGAGGCCGCCGTCGGGGGCGAGCGCACCCACTGTGAAGCCCAGTCGCGCGTCGTCGTCCAGGGCGGCGCGGATCGCGGCGATGTCCACGAGCATCACGTCCAGCTCGGCCCGGGTGTACACGAAGTCGCCACCGCGAGGCCGGATCAGCACCTGGATTCCCGCGGCACCGGCGACGGTGGCGGCCTGCAGGCAGAAGCCGATGGTGGGGGTGGTGCCCCCCTCCGACAGCGAGGCGCACAGCTCGACCCGGTCGGCGCCGGCGCGGCAGGCCGCCGCAGCGCCCCCGACGTCGTCGACGCAGATCTCCACCGCGGTCATCGCGCGCCGTCCAGGGCCAGCATGTCGGCCCCCAGGTCGATCTCGCCGACCCGGACGCCGCCGCCGAGCAGCGGCAGGTCCATCAGCGGCGCGGCGGCCGAGACGTCCACGCCGAGCGAGCGCAGGGCCGCCAGGCCCACCAGGGTCGTGGCGCGGGGGTTGCCGTCGGTGACCTTCATCGCCACCGCCTCGCCGGTCGGGGCAGCCATCGCGATCACGCCCTCGGCGCCGCCCTTGGCCAGCAGCCCGGGCACCAGCGTCATGGCGTCGGAGTTCTGGTGCGGGTGGCCGCCCACGAAGAAGGGGTGGGCCCGCATCGCCGCGGCGACAGTGGCGGGCGCGGACCCGTCCTCGGCGAGCACGAGCCGGCGGAACGAGGTGGCGAGCCCGCGCACGGTGACACCGAAGAGCGGCGCACCGCAGCCGTCGACGGTCACGTGGCGCACCGGCTCGCCGGTCAGCTCCTCGACGACGTCGCGCACCAACAGCTGCAGCGGGTGGGCGGGGTCGAGGTAGCCCGCGACGTCCCACCCCTGGGTGGCGCACGCGAGCAGCATCGCGGCGTGCTTGCCCGAGCAGTTCATCCGCAGCCGGTCGGGCCCGGCGCCGGCGGCCAGCAGGGCCCGGCGGGTGGGCTCGTCCTCCGGCAGGTCGACCGGGCAGCCCAGGGCGTCCTCGTCGACCCCGGCCCGCTCGAGCAGGCGGCGCACCACCTCCACGTGCCGGTCCTCACCGGTGTGGCTGCCGGCCGCGATCGCCACCTCCTCGTCGACCAGCGGGGCGCCGGCGCGCACGCAGGCCAGCGCCTGCAGCGGCTTCACCGTGGAGCGGGGCAGGATCACCTCGTCGGCCGACCCGATCTCCACGGCGACGGCGCCGTCGCGGTCGAGGGCCACCAGGTGGCCGGCGTGGCGGCTCTCCACGAAGCCTCCGCGGCGTACGACGGCAAGCTCAGTCATGACGGACCCCTTCCGAGGCGAGGGCGGTAGCGGCGACCGGGCCGGTGGTGGCCAGGGCGGGTGGCGGCACGGGTGCGTCGGCGCGGGCACGCAGCCGCGCGGCGACGAACGACAGGCTGCCGTTGACGATCAGGTACATGAGGGTCACCACGACGTAGGTCTGGATGAGGAGTCGGTTGTAGGAGGTCAGCACCTGGGCGCGGTAGAGCAGCTCGGTGAACGCCACCACGTAGCCCAGGGAGGTGTCCTTGAGCAGGCTGACGAGCTGGCTGACCAGGGAGGGCGTGACGTGGCGCAGCGCCTGGGGCAGCACGACCTTGCGCACCACCTGCGCGCGGCGCAGGCCGAGGCTGAGCCCGGCCTCGCTCTGGCCGCGCGGGAGGCTGAGGATGCCGGCGCGGACGATCTCGGCGATGGCGGCGGAGTTGGCCAGTGCCAGCGGGATGACGAGCTTCCACAGCACCGGGGGGTTGATGCCGTAGGCCGGGAGCGCGAAGAGCATCACGTAGATCAGCAGCAGCACCGGGACGGTGCGGAACAGCTCGACGAAGACCACCGCCGGCACTCGGATCGCGGCACTGCGGCTGGTGCGGGCCACGGCCAGCAGTACGCCGCACGGCAGGCTCAGCAACCCGACCACGGCGGCCGCCTGGAGGGTGCCGCGCAGGCCGATCAGCAGGTACTCCGCGATCTCGGGGGAGAACAGCGGCGTCCATCGATCGGCGGCGAGCTGCCCGGACTCCTGGAGCTTGAAGAGCCCGACACCGACGACACCGGCGATCACCAGCAGGCTGAGCACCGAGGCGATCCGGTTGCGCCGCCGGGCGGCCGGGCCGGGGTTGTCGTAGAGGTAGGCCAGTTGGTGGGTTCGAGCACTCATCGCTGGACCGCCACCTTCTTCTCGACACGACCGGCCAGCAGCCCGAGACACAGGGCCATCGCCATGTAGACGGCGCCCACCGCGACGTAGATGGTGATCGGCTGGGCGACCACGTTGTTGATCCGGTTGGCCGCGCTGGTCAGCTCGACGACGCCGACGGTGGCGGCCAGGGCGGTGTTCATCAGCAGCGCGATCATCACGCCGCCGAGGGGCTGGACGACCGCCCGCAGCGACTGCGGGACCACGATCTTGCGCATCACCTGGTCGAAGCGCATGCCCAGGGCGCGCGCCGCCTCGACCTCACCGGGTGCGACGGTGTTGACGCCGCTGCGCACCGCCTCCGCGACGTAGGCCCCCTCGTAGAGGGCCAGCACCACGATCACGGTGGTCGTCAGCGGCATCATCAGCCCGGCGTCGGGCAGCGCAAAGACGGCCAGCAGCAGCAGCGCCAGCAGAGGGACGTTGAGGAAGTACTGCACGTAGCAGAATGCGGTCGCGCGCAGCACCCGCACGGGGCTGATCCTGGCCACGGTCACCAGCACCCCGATCACCAGGGCGCCCACCGAGGAGAGCCCGGCGATCATCAGCGTGGTGCCGAGTGCCTCGACGACCAGGTCGCCGTTCTGCGTGAGTGCGTCCATCCTGCTTCCTCAGCTCGTCCCTCTGCCGACGGGGTGGATCAGGAACCCGGGACCGAGCCGATGGCCGGCGGGTTCGGGGCGTCGCTGCCGATGGCCTCGCCGATCGAGTCCTCGAAGGCCTGGGCCCACTGGCCGCCCTCCTGGATCTCGAGCAGCCAGTCGTTGACGAACGCCTTGAAGTCGGCGTCGTCGGGCGGGAGGCCGACGCCGTAGGGCTCCTCGGTGAACGGGTCGCCGACGACCTTCAGGTCCGGGTTGGACGCGGCGTTGGTGGCCAGCAGCAGGAAGTCCTGCACGTAGGCGTCACCGCGACCCTGCATCAGCGCCTGGACGGCCTGCGGGTCGGTGCCGAAGGTGACCAGCTCGGCGTCGGGCGCGTGCTCGGGCACCGCCTCGACGGCGGGGGTGTTGGCCCCGACGATGACCTTGCGTCCGTCGAGGTCCTCGATGCTCTCGATGCCGTCCTCGTCGGCCTGCACCGAGATCGCGAGACCGGACATGAAGTACGGGCCGGCGAAGGAGATCTGCTCGGCGCGCTCCTCGGTGATGGTGTAGGTGTTGAAGACGACGTCGACGGTGCCGTTCTGCAGCAGCGCCTCGCGGGTCTCCGAGGCGGGCGGCACGATCTTCACGTTGGGCTCGCCGATGATGTAGGTGGCCAGCAGCTTGGCGAGCGTGATGTCGAAGCCCTCGACGTCGTCGGGGTTGGTGGGGTCCTGCTGGGAGAGCAGCGGCGCGTCGAGCGCGGCAGCCACGACGAGCTCGCCGCGCTCCTTGATCTCGGCCATCGTGGTGTCCTCGCCGATGACCTTGTCATCGGCGACGGGCGCGTCGGCGAAGATGCCGGTGGGTTTGCCGGCCGAGTCGCCCTCGCTGTCCGAGCCGCAGCCTGCGAGTACCAGGGAGAGCGCGGACACGGCACCGAGGGCCGTGCCCAGGCGCCTCCAGCGTCGGATGTCAGACATGGTGTTCCTTTCGCGTTGCTCCACGGTGCGGAGCTTCAGGTTCAGTGGGACATGACCGAGTCGAGGAACGCGCGCGCACGGGCGGTGCGGGCGTTGGTGAAGAAGGTCTCGGGCGTGGCTTCCTCGACGAGCCGGCCCTCGTCCATGAAGACGATCCGGTCGGCGGCCCGGCGGGCGAAGCCCATCTCGTGGGTGACCACGACCATCGTCATCCCGTCGCGGGCGAGGTCGGTCATCACCTCGAGCACCTCGTTGATCATCTCCGGGTCCAGCGCCGAGGTGGGCTCGTCGAAGAGCATCGCCTTGGGCTGCATCGCCAGCGCCCGCGCGATCGCGACGCGCTGCTGCTGGCCGCCGGAGAGCTGCGCCGGGCGACGGTCCGCCTTCTCCGCGAGACCGACCCGCTCGAGCAGGGTCATCGCGCGCTGGCGTGCCTCGGCCTTCCGCAGGCCGCGGACCAGGGTCGGGGCGAGCATCACGTTGTCCAGCACCGAGAGGTGCGAGAAGAGGTTGAACGACTGGAAGACCATGCCGACGTCGGCACGCACCCGGGCCAGGGGGCGACCCTCGACGGGCAGCGGCACGCCGTCGATGGCGATGCTTCCCGAGTCGATGCTCTCCAGCCCGTTCAGGGTGCGGCACAGGGTGGACTTCCCCGACCCGGACGGGCCGACGACGACCACGACCTCCTGGCGCGCCACCTGCAGGCTGACGTCGCGCAGCACGTGCAGCTCGCCGAAGTGCTTGTCGACGTGCGACAGCTCGAGCATCGGGACCGTGCTCTGCTCGGACACCTGCGGCCTCCTGACGTTCTGGGATGTGCTGGGGGTTGCGTGAAGCCGAACTTAACGCAAGATTGTTTCTAGGAATACAGACTATGAATCTACAACTTTGGAGTAACCCATGGCTGACCCGCATGCGCAGGTGCTCGAGTTGGTCCGCCTGGGTACGGCGACGTCTCGCGCCGACGTCGCCCGAGTCCTGTCGATCTCGGCCTCCACCGCCTCGACCCGGGTGGACGCCCTGGTACGCCGCGGGCTGCTGGTGGAGCACGCCCACACCGAGGCGCGCGCCGGCCGGCGCCCCCGGCTGCTGGCCCTGCGGCCCGGGCTGGGCACCATCGCCGGCATCGACCTGCGCCACGACGCCGCGCGGATCCGGGTGGCCGACCTCACCGGCGAGCCGCTGTCGACCGCCGAGATCGCGATCTCCCTGGACCGGGGCGCGACCGCGGTGCTCGGCGCGGTGGCCGAGGCCCTGCGCGACCTCGACGGCGCCTCCGACCTGATGGCGGCGTGCGTCGCCGTTCCCGGACCGGTCGGGCCGACCCGCGACCAGGTGGTCGCCCCCGCCCGGATGCCCGGCTGGCACGGCGTCGACGTGGCCGCGCTGGGCAAGCAGCTCTTCGGCGTGGTGACGCTGCTGGAGAACGACGCCAACCTGGTCGCGGTCGGCGACCACCTGCGCGACTCCGGACCGGGCCCCAAGATGGTGGTGAGCGTCGACACCGGCATCGGCTGCGGGGTGCTGGTGGACGGGCGACTCTTCCGCGGCGCCACCGGGATGGCGGGCGACATCAGCCACACCGCCGTGCCGGGCGCCCCGGAGGTGCCCTGCTCGTGCGGGCACACCGCCTGCCTCGACGTCGTCGCCAGCGGCTCCGCGCTGCTGGAGGCGCTGGCCGCGGCCGGAGCGGACGCCACCACGGTGGAGGACCTGATCCGGATGGTCGACGACGGCCACCCGCTGGCCACCGGGCTCGTCCGCGAGGCCGGCGAGCGGATCGGCGGTGTGCTGAGCCCGGTGATCAGCTTCTTCAACCCGACCGAGCTGGTGCTGGCCGGACCGGTGAGCTCGCTGCCGACGTTCATGGCCGCGCTGCGCTCCATGGTCTACGCCTCGTGCCTGCCGGCCACCACCGCCTCGCTCACCATCAGTCGCGTCGACAACGGCAGCGAGGCGACGCTGGCCGGGGCCGTGCACGTGGCAGCGGACGAGGCGTTCGCCAGCGGCCCGCTGGCGGCGCGGATCCGCTGAGCCAGGTCACGGCGAGGCGTCGCCCTCGACCTCGGCTCCCTGCGCGACCTGCACCGGCGTGCCCTCGACGTCGACCTCGTTGCCGGTGAGCTCGATGCCCCGGCCGGCCTCGACCGCGATGCCGTTGGCCGCGCCGGCGAGCCGGTTGTCGGCGATGAGCACGTCGGTGGCGGCGCCCGCGCCTCGCCCGTCCGCACCGGCGTCCTCGGCCACCAGGATGGCCCAGAAGCCCTCGCCGGCGCCGATGCCGCTTTCGGTGCCGGTGACGGTGTTGTCGCGCACGACCGTCCCGGGCGCGTTGCGCAGCTCGACGCCGGCCGTGGAGCCGTCGCCCCCGACGATCTCGTTGGCCTCGATGAGGGTGTCGCGGGTGCCGAGGATGACGAGCACGCCCTGCTCGTTGGCGACCAGCCGGTTGTCGTGGACCCAGTTCCCCTTGCCGCTCGCGTCGTGCCGGTTCTCCTCGCCGCCGGAGTTGCCCAGCGCGACGGCGGCGGCGCCCACCCCGGTGACCGCGTTGCCGCGGATCTCGTTGAGGTACTCCCCCTCGCCGTGCAGGTCGATGGCGTCCAGGACGGTGGAGTCGATGACGTTGTCGGCGATCAGGTTGTTGTGGGTGGGGAACTGCAGCAGGATCCCGTGGCGCAGGTGCGTGCCGTCCAGGCGGTTGTCGAGCACCACGTTGTAGCGCGAGTCGTCGTCGGCGTCGGGATCGCGCTGGTCCGCCTTGCCCTCGACCACGATCCCGTAGCCCGACCCGCCCGGGCCGACGCTGGTAGCGTCGGCGACCTGACAGCGTGTCACGGTCACCTCACGGCTGGCCTTCACCGTGATCCCGTGACGCTGGAACAGCTCCACCGCGACGTCCTTGACGAGCACCCGCCGGCTGCCCTCGCCGTCGTCCTCGCCGATCTGCACGCCGTACATCGGCCCGCCCCCGGGCCCCTCCTCGTCCGGGTCGCTGCCGAGGTCTCCGTCGTGCTCGGAGGTGATGGTGAGCCCCACGACGGCAGCATCCTCGACGCCCACTGCGCGCACCACCGCGCTGTCGTCCTCCCCGTCGAACGACGTGCGCAGCAGGGTCTCGCCGCTCCCGGCCCCGCGCAGCCGCACCCCGTCGGGGAGCAGCAGGTTCGCCTCGTCGTCGTCGGGATGGGCCGAGCGCAGGTCGTAGACCCCCGCCGGCAGGACGACCTCGTCGCCCTCCTGCGCCGCGGCCAGCGCCTCGCGGATGGCCGGGGCGTCGTCCCCGGTGCCGGGCTCCGGGTCCGCTCCCGCGTCGGTGACGTCGCGGGAGGCCCCGGTCGGCGGGGGCGGCACCCGGACCTCGACGCGCGAGCCGTCGGGAGCCACCAGTCCGGCCGCCGACGCACCGCGCGCGTCGACGCTCGGCTCGGGCGTGGCACGCGGCGGTGCGGGATCGTCTCCGGTGCAGGCGCTCAGGGAGAGCGCGAACAGCACGATGACGATCCCGCACCGCCGAGGGGCCGACACGTCCGTGGACGACTCGGCCGCCGGCGCCCCTGCTACCTCCTCCGCACCCGGATCACCAGCGTCCGGGTGGCACGCTGCGCGTCCTCCGAGCCGGTGTAGATCAGCCGGAGCCGGTGGGTGCCGGCCCGCAGCCGGGGCAGCCGGACGGTCGCGACGCCGCGCGCGTTCAGGGTGTCGCGACCTCGCACCCTGTTGCCCTCGCGGATCACGACCGAGCCCGCGGCGGGCTCCCCGCCCGAGAGCACCCGGAAGGTGACGCGGGCCCGGCGCGACGGAGTGATCCGCTTCGGGCGCACGGTCGGCTTCAGGATCTGCGAGGCGGTCTTGCCCGCACCGATGCTCAACGGCACCGTCTGCCGCAGCGCGATGTCGGCAGAGGACCCGCCCACGTTGACGGTGTAGTCGCCGGGCGCCGTGGTCCACTCGCCGTCCGCCCAGGCCCTGAGGTCGTCGGGGTCCTCGGGGACGAAGTAGGAGAACGGGTGGTTGGCGGCGTTGGCGTCGAGCACCACCGTGACGCGCTTGCTCTCACCGGGAGCCAGGCTGACCTTCTCGAAGCCCACCAGGCGGTTGAAGTTCTCCCGGGCCGCTCGGGGCAGCCTCAGGTAGACCTGCGAGGCCTCCTTGCCGGCGACGTTGCCGGTGTTGGTGACGGTGTAGCTGACCCGCAGACCGGCCTGCCGCTGGCCCCGGCGGATCTTGGTCACCTGCAGGCCGCTGTAGTCGAAGGTCGTGTAGGACAGGCCGTAGCCGAACGGGAAGAGCGGCTCGGTGCCGGTCGCCTGGTACCAGCGGTAGCCCATCTTCAGGCCCTCGGTGTACCGGACGACCCGCTGCGGCTCGCCGGGGATGGGGTCGCGGCCGATGCCACCGGGCACCCCGGTGTCCTCCTTGTAGCCCGGGTACTGCTCCTGGGTCTGGTAGGCGGCCTCCCGGTCGGTCTTGCCGAAGGTCACCGGCAGCTTGCCGGAGAAGTTGTTGACTCCGAACAGCGCCTCGGCCACGACGTTGCCGTCCTCCTGGCCCGGGTACCACGCCTCGACCAGGGTGTTCACCTTGTCGATCCACGGCATGTTCACCTGACCCTGGGTCTTCAGCACCATGATCGTGTTCGGGACGGCGTCCAGCACCTGCGGGATCAGCTCCTGCTGGTTGGTGCCCTCCACGGTCGGCAGGTCGAGGTCGGGGACCTCGTTCGCGGCGCCCGCGGGGTTGCCGCCGGGGTTCTCGTCCTGCCAGTTGCTGTTCTTGTCCCACGTCTCGCGGGCGACGTCGCCGGCCATCAGGATGGTCACGTCGGAGCCCTCGGCCAGCTCAACGGCGCTGTCGATGTCGGTGCCGTCGTTGTAGGTGACCGTGGCGTCGGACCCGAGCTGCTCGAGGACGTTCTCCAGGCCCTCCTCCGGGCTGACGGAGTACGGCGCGTTGACCGAGACGTTGTTGCTCCGGTCACCGCTGCGCGGCGGCAGGGTCGCCTCGCCGGCGAACCACTCCGCGCCGATCAGGGCGATCGAGTCGACGGCGCCCGCGTTGATCGGCAGCTGGCGGCGCGCGTTGCGCAGCAGCACGAGGCTCTCCGAGGCCGCGTCCTTGGCCACCTGGGCGTGGGTGCCGCCCGGGACCATCTCGTCCTCGAGCTCGTCCCAGGTGAACTCGGTGTGCGGGTCGTCGAAGTCGCCGAACTGGAACATCTTGATGTAGCGCTCACGCAGCATGTCGTCGATGTCGGCCTCGGTGACCTCGCCGTCGCGGATCGCGGCCTTCACCAGGTCCGGCTGGTACCACTCCGGCTCCTCGTCGACCTCGACGTCGGTGCCGGCCAGGATCGAGGGCACCGTGCTCTGCTGGGCGCGACGGTCGGAGAAGACGTAGCCGTCGAAGCCCCAGTCCCGGCGCAGGGTCTGGCGCAGCAGCGGCCGGCTCTCGCAGTTGTAGCTGAAGTTCACGTAGCCGTAGGCGCACATCACCGAGGAGACGTCGCCGTCCTTGACGGCCATCTCGAAGGGCAGCAGGTAGAGCTCGTGCATCGCCCGTGCGGGGACCCGGATGGCCGCGGTCCACCGCTCGAACTGGAACTCGGAGTCGTTGGCGACGAAGTGCTTGGCCGTCGACTGGCTCACGCTGCGCTCCTGGATGCCGCGGATGATCTGCGAGCCCAGGGCGCCGGTCAGGTACGGGTCCTCACTGAAGAACTCGTTGTTGCGTCCGCCGTACGGCGTGCGGATCAGGTTCAGCACCGGCCCCCACAGCACCTGGTGCGCCCAGGCCCGCAGCTCCACGTCGAGCACCCGGCCCCAGTCGAGGTTCGTGGTGCGGTCGAACGTGGCGGCGGACGAGATCTGCGCCGGCAGCGCCGTCGCGGTGGGCTCGGGGAGGCAGTCGCCGCCCCGGATCCCGGTGCCTCCGTTGGCCATCCGGAAGTCGGGGATGGCCAGCGCCGGGATCCCCTCGATGTGGCGGCCGATGAGGGTGAAGTCGCAGCCGACGCCGTTGTCGGGGTCCCCGTCGTCGAGGTCCTCGTTCCAGACGGGGCGGTTGAAGATCTGCTCCAGCTTCTGGTCGAGCGTCATCGCGTCCAGCAGGAGCTCGGTCCGCTGTGGCGCCGGGAGGCTGGTGTCCATCCAGGGCAGCTCTTCCTGGGCGCCCGCCGGCTGCTGGATGCCGACGGTGGCCCCGAAGGTCGCAGCCAACAGGGCGAGAGACGTAAGCGCACTGACGATTGGTCTTTTCATGGGTACGAACCGATCCGTCGAGACGTGACGTGGATCACTCACGATGCGCCTCTGTCCCAGGGACTTCAAGGGTGCCCACGTCGCACCCACGGGCTCTCGACGGACGTCGCGCGGCAGCACAGGACAACAGCACGAAACTCGACCAAACCGGGCTCAGGAGGCGTTCACCGAAGACGCTGGGCGCATGCCCCGGTCGCTAGCCTGGCTCGGGTGACCCCCCACGACGTGCGCCGGCTGGCGCGATCGGCGCCCGAGCGGTGGACCGAGCTGGAGCTCGTGCACCGCTCGGCCTGGTTCGACCACGTGCAGGCCACGCTGCGGCACGGCGAGCTCGACGGCGTACGGCTCTCGGACGGCCAGCGGATCCGGGAGCGCGGTGCGCCGCCGTCGTCGTGGGCGGTGAGGCCGCTGGAGCCCTACGCCACCAACTACGAGTGGTCGGCGATGCTCGACCCCTTCGAGCTGACCGAGGCAGTCACGATCACCGAGGTACGCCGCGAGGAACTCTTCGGCCGGCCGGCGCTGGCGTTCGTCGCCCACGCCGTGCCCGGCTACGACCCGGTCTGCGCCTGCTGCCCACTGGTCTTCTCCGAGGTCTCCGAGCGACTCGAGCACGGCGAGGAATGGACCGCGCAGCCCGGCGAGCTGCCCGACGGCGTCGACCTCGCCCTCGACCTGGAGGTCGGGATCGTGGTCAGCAGCCGGGATCGGGGCGGGCGCCGCGGAGGCTGGTTCACCAACGAGCTGCTCCACGTGTCCTGAGCAGAGGCCCGGAGCTCGGAGGGTCGCTCGGCCACGCCGGACCTGAGCGATCCGTGGCATGCTGCGGCGATGCCCCAGGTGACAGCGCAGGCGTGGGTCGCGGTTCAGCCGGACACGGCGTTCGCGGTGTCACAGACGACCGGCGAGGTGAGGCTGGGCTGGGACCCGTTCATCCGCCACCAACACCTGATGGACTCCGCCGACCGGCCCGGCAAGGGTGTCCGCACGCTGACCAAGGCCCGCGTCGGGCCGACGATGATCAGCCGCTACGTCTCCTACCGCCCACCCACCTCGGTCGGTATGACGATGGAGAAGGGGCCGTGGTTCTTCGCGACCTTCGGCGGCGGCTGGCGCTTCACCCCCGAGGAGCGGAACGGGGTGGCCGGGACCCTGGCGGTGTGGAAGTACACCTGGTCCGCTCGCCCGGCCTGGCTGGGCCCGCTCGCCGACCCGATCGGCCGGTGGCTGCTGGACCGCGAGATCCGGGCCCGGATCGCTGCGTTCGCCCGGGCCTGCGAGGACCCGGCGGTCATCGCTGCGGCGTAGGTCGCGGACCCGTGCCTACGGTGCGATGCTGCCGTCATGAGCACGGCGACCGAGGTCTCGGTGACGTGGGACCAGGCACTGGCCTGGCGACTGGAGCGGCACCTGCTCGACCCCGTCGGGTCCGGTTCGGTGGCCGACGTGGTGGCCCGGCTCGGCGCCGTGCCGTCGATGGACGAGTCGCTCGCCGAGCTCGCGGTGCGGACCCGCCGGCAACGTTCGGGTCCCGGCGAGCTCGCGCAGGCGCTGGCGGAGGGGACGGTGATCAAGGCGTTCGCGTTCCGCGGGTCGATGCACTACCTCTCGCCCGAGGAGGGCGGCATCTACCTCGCGCTCCGCTGCGCCTCGCGACAGTGGGAGCTGCCCAGCTGGGTGGAGTACTACGGGCTCACCGCGGCGGCCTGGCCGGACTTCCGGGCGGCCGTGCGCGAGGCGCTCAGCGGCGGCCCGTTGACCGTCTCCGAGCTCGGTGAGGCGCTGAGCGAGCACCGCGCCTACCGGCACCTGGCACCGGTCTTCGACGAGGGCGCGGGCACCCTGGTCAAGCCGCTGACCTGGCAGGGAGACATCAGCCTCGGGTCGCCTCGCGAGGGCCGGCCCACCTTCCAGCGCCTCGACGCCAACCCGCGGTGGCGCGGCCTCCCGGACCTCGACGACGCGGGCCCGCAGGCGATCACGGCGTACCTGCGCACCTACGGGCCGGCGACGTTCGCGCACCTCCACTACTGGCTCGGCGACGGCCTGAGCGCCGGCCGCAGGCGGCTGGACAGTTGGCTGACCCAGCTCGGCGACCGGCTCGTCGCGGTGGACGTGGAGGGCACCACCGCCTACGCCGTGCGCGACGACGTCGACTCCCTGAGCGGCGCACGGCCCTCGGACGCGGTGCGGCTGCTTCCCGGGCACGACCAATGGGTGATGGGCCCCGGCACCAAGGACGTCCACATCACTGCCCCGTCGCACCGGGGCCCGGTCACCCGCAAGGCCAACCTGGTGATCGTCGGCGGTGTCGTCTGCGGGACGTGGGCGCGCAAGGGCGAGGAGCTCACGGTGACCTGGCTCGGCGAGCGGAGAGCCCCCGGGAAGGCCTTGGCGCAGGAGGCCGCCCGGCTGGCCGGCATCCTCGGGAGCGACCTCCACCTGAGACCGACCACCTAGCCCCGCCGCCTGCGCCGGCCGCCCGCCGTACTCCGTGCGGAGTACGGCGAAGTGTCTGCCGTGGCCAGACGCGTCAGCCCCGCCTGCTTGGCAGCGTGATCGCCATGACCACTGAACTAGCGGCGCCCGACCACATCGGCGCCCACAAGAGACCGAAGAGATCACGGACCAAGACCCTGCTGCCCTGGCTCATGGTGGCCGTGTGGGTCGCGCTGGTGGTGGGCGGCTACTCACTCGCCGGCAAGCTCGACTCGGTGACCCGCGATGGGCAGGCCGACTACTTGCCGGCCAGCGCCCAGTCGACCAAGGTGCTCCAGGCCGAGGCCGGCCTGCCCGGCGGCGAGAGCGGCCTGCTCATGGTCGTGTACGAACGACCGGGCGGCCTCCAGCCGGGCGATCGGGAGGCGGTCGAACGCGGCCAGTCCGAGCTGGCGCAGCGATTCGGCAACGACACCGACGCACTGCCCGAGATCGTCGACTCCGACGACGGCACGGCCCTGTTGTACGCGCTTCCGCTCGACCGTGAGGCGGTCGCCGAGGAGGCCGGCGCCATCGCGGATGCGCGTGCCCTGCTCGACGACCGGCCGAGTGGCCTGAACGCCTATGTCACCGGTCCGACCGCGCTGGGGGCCGACATGGACGAGGTCTTCGATGCCGTCGACGCGAGGTTGATGCTCGCTACTGCGGTGGTGGTGGCGCTCCTGCTGATCCTGACGTACCGCAGTCCGCTGCTGTGGCTGGTCCCTCTCGCCTCGGTCGGGGTCGCGGCGCTCACGTCGATGGGCGCCGTTTACGCGCTGACCCAGATCTTCGGATTCACCATCACCAGCATGAGCTCAGCGCTGCTGATCGTGCTGGTCTTCGGCGCGGGCACCGACTATGCCTTGCTTCTCGTGTCTCGCTACCGCGAGGAGTTGCACCGCCACGAACGGCCGATCGACGCGATGCTGCCGGCGCTGCGTGGGGCTGGCCCGGCCATCCTCGCTTCGGCGGCGACGGTGGTCGCCGGCCTGCTGTGCCTGTTGGCCGCGGATCTCAACAGCATCAGCAGTCTCGGCCCGGTGGGTGCGGCGGGCATCGGGGCCGCATTGCTGGTCATGCTGACGCTTTTTCCGGCCCTGCTGGTGGTGCTCGGGCGCCGGGTCTTCTGGCCGTTCGTTCCGCAACTCGGGGGTGAGGCACACAAGCCCCGTTCTGGGTGGGCTCGACTCGGCGAGCTGGTCGCGCGCCACCGCGTCGTCAGCTGGGCGGTGCCGCTGGTGATCCTGGGCGGTCTCGCGCTGGGCACGGTGGGTGCCAGCGGCTCGCTTCCGCAGCTGGACCAGTTCGCCCGTTCGACACCGGACTCGGTGACCGGGGCGAAGCTGATCGAGGCGCGCTACCCCGACGAGAGCGGTCAGCCGCTGACCGTGATGAGCCGGCCGGACCAGAGCCGCGAGGTGCTGGCCGCCGTCGAGAGTACGCCGGGGGTCGCCCAAGCCGAGATCGGCCGGGCCAGCGACGACTGGGTCGAGATCTCCGTGCTCCCGGTCGACTCTCCAGAAAGCGCGGGTGAGACGGCAACGATCAAGCAACTGCGGGAGAACGTGGGCAAGGTCGCCGGTGAGGCCGCGCTGGTCGGCGGTCCGAGTGCCGAGAAGCTCGACGAGGCCGAGACCAACACGACCGACCGCAATCTGGTGATGCCGCTGATCCTGCTGGTGGTGCTCGCCATCCTCGGGCTACTGCTGCGGGCGATCGTGGCTCCGCTGGTGCTGGTCGCCACCGTCGTGGTGTCGTACTTCGGAGCCCTCGGACTGTGCAACCTGTTGTTTGACCATGTGCTCGGATTCGCCGGGTTGGAGTCGTCGGTGCCCCTGATCGGGTTCCTCTTCCTGGTCGCGCTCGGTGTCGACTACAACATCTTCTTGATGACCCGGGTGCGTGAGGAAGCCGTCCGGCACGGCACGGTCGATGGCACGAAGCGTGGCCTCGCAGTGACAGGTGGCGTGATCACCTCGGCCGGCATCGTGCTGGCGGCGACGTTCGCGGTGCTCGCCTCGCTGCCGCTCGTCATGCTCGTCGAGATTGGGATCCTGGTCGCCGTCGGCGTGCTCATCGACACCTTGCTGGTGCGGTCCATCGTGGTTCCCGCACTGACGATGTCGCTGGGTCCGCGGATCTGGTGGCCCAGCAAGCTCTGGCGCACGGGATAGGACTGTGTCGATGGCCCTGTCGATGACACTGTGTGAACCATGAGGCCGCTCCGTCCGCCAGTAGTCGATTGGCTGCTGGCGGCGGCGGCGTTCGTGCTCGGCGTCGTCGTCGCGATCACGCTCGAGGCGGTCGATTTCGACGGCGAGCGAAGCGTGGATCTGGGGGCGATCGCGCTCCTGGGCGCGATGTCGGCTCCCTTGCTGGTCCGCCGGCGCTGGCCGATCCTCGTCGTCCTCGCGGTCCTCGCCGTGTCGACGCCGTACCACCTCCTCGACTATCCCCATGAGGCCACGATGCCGGCCTCGCTGGTGGCGGCGTTCACGGCGGCGCGCTACAGCGAGCCACAGCGGCGGGCCCTCGCCGCCCTGGTGGCGGTGGGTGCGGTGACCGTGCCTGTCGTCGCCGACGAGGCGTCAGGGGCACCTGGCGATGCTCTCCTCGGCGTCGGCTGGCTGCTCATGGCCTTCTTCGCCGGGCTCGCGGTCCGCTTCCACCAAGCCTGGAAGGCCTCCGTCACCGCGCGGCTCGAACAGGAGCGTGCCGGCGAGGTCGAGCGGCGGGTCGCCGAAGAGCGGGTACTGATCGCCGCCGAACTGCACGACGTCCTGGCACACGGCCTCGCGGTCGCGAACGTCCAGGCGTCAGTCGCTGCGCATCTGATCGACCAGCTGCCGAGTCGGGCCGATGCACCGCTGCGGGAGCTGTCCAGCACACTGCACAACCTGTCGGACACGAGCCGAGCCACGCTCCATGAGCTGCGTGCCATTCTGGACATCCTGCACGGTGGCGAGGCCGAGCCAACCGAGCCAGTGCCCCAACTCGGCGAGCTGCAACGTCTGGTGGACATGGCCGAGGCGGCTGATGTCCGGGTCGACGTGGAGGCTGCCGGGCTGCCGGACGAGTTACCGTCGACGGTGTCCGTCGTGGCCTATCGGATCATCCAGGAGTCGTTGACCAATGTCATTCGACACTCGATGGCCAAGCACGCGATCGTCCGGCTCGACCAGGACGGCCACCGGCTGCGGATCGCGGTCGTCGATCACGGGCCTGCGCGACCGGACTCGACCGTGACATCGGCCGGCTTCGGGATCGTCGGGATGACAGGCCGGGCGCAGGCCGTCGGCGGTGAGCTGTCCGCCGGGCCTGGCGAGTCCGGAGGATTCGAGGTACTGGCCAGCCTGCCGCTACCGGAGATCTGGCGGGTGCCGTCGTGATCCGGGTCCTGCTCGCCGACGACCAGACTCTGGTGCGCGGCGCGTTCGCGCTGCTGGTCGAGTCCGCTGCGGACATGGAGGTGGTCGGGGAGGCCGGCACCGGCGACGAGGCGGTGACGCTGACCCTGGACCTGCGCCCCGACGTCGTCTTGATGGACATCCGGATGCCGAGCACCGACGGCATCGAGGCGACTCAACAGATCTTCGCTGCCGATGGATCGAGCGGCCCCAAGGTGCTGATCCTGACCACGTTCGAGACAGACACCAACGTACTGCGCGGCCTTCGCGCGGGGGCGTGTGGATTCCTGCCCAAGGACACCCGTCCGGACGCGCTGCTGGACGCCATCCGCACCGTCGCGGCGGGCGAGGCGCTGCTGTCGCCCGGCGCGACCAGGACGGTCATCACCCGTGCGCTGAGTCGCCCGGACGCGCCGGCGCCCGAGCGGCTGGCCAGCCTCACGGCGCGCGAACGCGAGGTGCTTCGGCTGGTCGCCGCGGGCCGAAGCAACCAGGAGATCGCGGACGAGCTGGTCGTCAGCCCGCTGACCGCCA
Source organism: Nocardioides sp. Z43_10 (assembly GCF_059766615.1). Classification (NCBI taxonomy): domain Bacteria; kingdom Bacillati; phylum Actinomycetota; class Actinomycetes; order Propionibacteriales; family Nocardioidaceae; genus Nocardioides; species Nocardioides sp. Z43_10. Next base: position 311,176 of record NZ_JCBAJY010000001.1, read on the forward strand.
AGACTCACGTGGGCCGCATCCTCGCGAAGATGGGCGCTCGTGACCGGGTCCATCTCGTGATCGCCGCGTACGAAGCAGGGCTCCCCTAGGCGCTTCGCCCAGCGGTTCGCGCGGCCCACGCCAGAAACAGAAAAGCCCCCGCCCCGGCATACCGCCAGGTCAGGGGCCTTCTTGTGTTGTGCGCCTGTAGGGATTCGAACCCCAAACCTTCTGATCCGTAGTCAGATGCTCTATCCGTTGAGCTACAGGCGCCCGTCCCGCACCGTGGCGCGAAGACTGGATGAGAATAGCGGACCCGGTCGCAGAACCCGAAATCAGTCCCCCCTCCGGACCGCCCATCCCCTGACAGCGACCGACTTTTGGGGCAGCATCAGCCACGGACACGGTTCTGAATCGAAGGAGCTGGCTGACGATGGCAGACGTTGACGCAGCACTGGACGCGGCTGGGCTGAGGAATCCCGAGGTTCGCGACTACGTCCACTACTGGGCGGACCTCACCGGTGCCGCCCGGGTGGAGGTGGTCAGCGCCGCGGACGACGCACGCCTGATCCAGGAGGCCCTCGAGGCCGGCGAGCTGCATCCGGCGGGGCCCGGGCGCTACTACTCGCGCAGCTACCACAAGGACACCGCCCGCTCCGAGGAGCGCACCGTGGTCGCGACGAGCAACCCCGAGGATCGCGGCGTCTACAACAACTGGCACCCCGCCGAGGAGATGACGCCCCTGCTCGAGGAGCGGATGCGCGGCGCCTCGGCCGGCAAGACGATGTACGTCATCCCCTACCTGATGGCGCCGCCCGGCAACACGCTCGCGCCGTACGCGACGGGCGTGGAGCTCACCGACGCGCGCACCGTCGTGCTGCACATGATCCGGATGTCGCGGGTCGGCGTGGAGTTCGTCGAGGACCTCGCCGACCCCGGCCAGTTCGTCCGCGCGGTCCATGTCACCGGCGACCTGGAGCACCTCGGCCAGGGCACCGAGCACGACCAGCGCTGGTTCGTCACCGTCGCCGACCGACGCACGATCCTGCACTTCGGCTCCTCCTACGGCGGCAACGCGCTGCTGGGCAAGATCGCCCACGCGCTGCGCCAGGCGGCGTACGACGGCTGGACCTCGAAGCTGTTCCTCGCCGAGCAGTACATGCTGATCGGGATCCGCGACAAGGAGACCGGGCGGACCTACCACGTCTGCGGCGGCTTCCCGAGCGCGTCGGGCAAGACCAACCTGGCGATGATGCTTCCGCCGGACACCCTGGGCGACCGCTACGACGTGTGGTTCTACGGCGACGACATCGCGTGGCTGTGGGTGGACGAGGCGAGCGGCAAGCTCTACGGCATGAACCCCGAGTACGGGGTCTTCGGCGTCGCCAAGGACACCAACGAGCGCACGAACCCCACCGCGCTGGCCTCGGTGGGCGACGACACCCAGGTCATCTTCACCAACGTCGCCTACAACCCCACGACCCAGGAGGTCTGGTGGGAGGGCCGCACCCCGCAGCCGCCCGCCGACCCCACCGGCTGGCTGGACTGGTTGGGCGCCCCGATCGCCGAGCGCGAGCCGGGCGACACCAGCCCGTGGGCGCACCCCAACAGCCGATTCACCACCCAGCTGGACCACGTGCCCAACATCGCGCCCGACTACAACGCGGCGCCGGGGGTGCCCATCGACGCGATCATCTTCGGTGGGCGCACGCGCGACCGCGAGCCGTTGATCCGGGCGATCCACGACCTCGCCGAAGGCGTCTACGACGGTCTGACCCTGGGCGCGGAGGCGACCTTCGCCGCGGAGGGCGTGGAGGGCAAGCTGCGCTACGACCCGATGTCCAACCGCCCGTTCATGGCCTACGCCGAGGGCGACTACGCCGCCCACTACCTGCGCATCGTGGGGGCCGCGACGGACCAGCCGATCTTCGCCCACGTCAACTGGTTCCAGCGCGACCCCGAGGACGGGCACTTCCTGTGGCCGGGCTACCGCGAGAACCTGCGTCCGCTGCTGTGGCTGCTGCAGCTCAAGAACGGCGAGGCGCAGGGCCGCCAGACCCCTGTGGGGATCCTGCCGACCAAGGAGGAGCTCGACCTCACCGGCCTCGAGATCGACCCGCACGACCTGGACCGGGTGCTGTCGATCGACGTGCCGCGCTGGCGCCAGGAGATCGGGTTCCGCGAAGCCCACCTGGAGCAGTTCCCGCGGCTTCCCGAGGCGATCTGGGAGGCGCACCGGCGGGTGGCCGCCGCGCTCGAGGCCGAGGCCGACTGAACCCACCCCGCGCACGACCCGCCGGCCCGCGCCGTTTCTTTAGTGGATCGATCCAATATGTGACCCCGCAGGCCGGACGTTACCCTCACCCCACCAGAGGACGCGGCGGCAAGCCTGTCGCACCTCATGGCTAACCAGCCGCGACAACGACGCCGCGCGATCACACAGACACTCCACGACACCTCCATCGATACGCTCGATGGGCGAGGTCGGCACCCTACTGGGCGGCCTCGCGATGCGCGAGAGGGAAACGAAGACATGACCGCCGAACTCCAGGTGCCCACCACCCACGAGGGCATCCTCGCCTGGGTCAACGAGATCGCTGAGCTCACCCAGCCCGACAACATCCACTGGTGCACCGGCTCCGACGAGGAGTGGACCCAGCTCACCGAGGCCCTCGTCGCCTCGGGCACCTTCACGCAGCTGAACCCGGCGATCAAGCCGAACTCCTTCCACGCGGCCTCCGACCCCACCGACGTGGCGCGCGTCGAGGACCGCACCTACATCTGCTCGGTGGACGAGAAGGACTGCGGGCCCACCAACAACTGGATGGACCCGAACAAGATGAAGGACCTCATGCGCGGGCTGTACGCCGGCTGCATGAAGGGCCGGACGATGTACGTCATCCCGTTCGTGATGGGCCACCTCGACGCCGAGAAGCCGATGTTCGGTGTCGAGATCACCGACTCCGCCTACGTCACCGTCTCGATGCGGGTGATGGCGCGCATGGGCAGCTCGGTGCTGCGGCGCATGGAGGAGCTCCAGGCCTCCGGTCAGGACGTGCACTGGGTGCCGGCGCTGCACTCGGTGGGTCACCCGCTGGCCGAGGGCGAGGCGGACGTCGCCTGGCCGTGCAACGAGACCAAGTACATCGTCCAGTTCCCCGAGGAGCGGATGATCTGGTCGTTCGGCTCGGGCTACGGCGGCAACGCGCTGCTGGGCAAGAAGTGCTACGCGCTGCGCATCGCCAGCGTGATGGCGCGCGACGAGGGCTGGCTGGCCGAGCACATGCTCATCCTCAAGCTCACCTCCCCCGAGGGCGTGCGCAAGTACATCGCCGCGGCGTTCCCCTCGGCGTGTGGCAAGACCAACCTCGCGATGCTCGCGCCGACCGTCCCGGGCTGGAAGGTCGAGACGCTCGGCGACGACATCGCCTGGATGCGGATCGGGGAGGACGGTCGCCTGTGGGCGGTCAACCCCGAGTACGGCTTCTTCGGTGTCGCCCCCGGCACCAACCAGGACACCAACCCCAACGCGATGAAGACCATCGACAAGGGCAACTCGGTCTTCACCAACGTCGCGCTCACCGAGAACGGCGACGTCTGGTGGGAGGGCCTGGAGAACCCGCCGGCCAAGGCGACCTCCTGGAAGGGCGAGCCGTGGACCCCGGAGTCCACCGAGCTGTCCAGCCACCCGAACTCGCGCTACTGCACGCCGATCAAGCAGTGCGACATCCTCGCGGCCGAGTACGACGACCCGCGCGGCGTGCCGATCGACGCGATCCTCTTCGGCGGTCGCCGCAAGACGACCATCCCGTTGGTGACCGAGGCCCGCGACTGGGTCCACGGCACCTTCATGGGCGCCACCCTCTCCTCGGAGACCACCGCCGCCGCGGTGGGCGCGGTCGGCGTGGTGCGCCGCGACCCGATGGCGATGCTGCCCTTCATCGGGTACAACGCCGGTGACTACTTCAGCCACTGGATCAACGTCGGCAAGGACAACGACGCCGCGAAGCTGCCGCGGATCTTCTACGTCAACTGGTTCCGTCGCGACCAGGACGGCGGCTTCCTGTGGCCCGGGTTCGGTGAGAACAGCCGCGTGCTGAAGTGGATCGTCGAGCGCATCGACGGCCAGGCGGCCGCGGTCGAGACCCCCATCGGTCACGTCCCGGCTCCCGGCTCCCTCGACGTCGACGGCCTGGACATGTCCGCCGAGGACCTCGAGGCCGCCCTCAAGGTCGACCCGGAGGAGTGGAAGGCCGAGATCCCGCAGATCCAGGAGTGGTTCGAGAAGTTCGGCGACGACCTGCCGACCGTGCTGTGGAGTGAGCTGGACGGCCTGAAGCAGCGTCTCAACGGCTGATCCTCGACCCCGCGGCCCACGCTGCGGAGCGAGTCCGTCCCAGGGCCCCATCCGATGACTTCGGGTGGGGCCCTGCGCCGTACCGCGATCGAATGGATAATGCGCACGGGGCTAGGGAAGGGACAGCGTGGATCAGTACGGGCCAGAGGAACGCGAGCTCTTCGAGACTGCGGGTAGCAACCTCTACGAGGAAGCGTTGAGCACCGGCGGCATCAAGATCGAGGATCCGCGCCTCGGCGACGGCGGGCCGCTCAAGCGCGCCTGCGATCTCCTCCTCGACCTTGGGCTCCTGACCCTCGACACCGCCACCGACTACCTCGTGGCCACCGACCCGTCGGCTGTGCAGTCGCGGGTGGTGACTCCGCTGGGACAGCAGGGGGCCGAGTTGCTCCATGAGTCCTCCCAATGGGCCGAGGCCTTCACCAGCCTCTCCCAGGTGTGGCGCCGCGCACCCCACCCCGCCCAGGGCGTGATCACCGAGCTGCGCTCCGAGGCCATCAACCCGTTCCTCACCTCGCTGGTCCGCGACGCGGAATCGGAGCTGCTCACCGCCCAGCCACAGAGCGGGCGGGCAGCCGCACTGGAGACGGCGCTGCAGCGCGACATCGCGGCACTCGATCGCGGAGTACAGATGCGCACGCTCTACCAGCACGCGGCGCGACGCAGCTCCGACACCCACAAGTACGTCTCGGCCGTCACCGCCCGGGGAGCCGAGGTGCGCACGCTCGACGAGTTCTTCAACCGACTCATCGTCGTCGACCGCAGGATCGCGGTCATCCCCGGCCACGAGGGGCTCTACGTGGCCCTGGCGATCCGCGACCCCTCGCTGGTGGCCTACCTCGTCGACATGTTCGAGAGGCACTGGGAGCGTGCCCGGCCGTTCACGAACCGCGAGACGTCGATGATGAAGGACATCGCCGCGGAGCAGCGGGCGATGACGATCCGGATGCTCATCGAGGGTCACGCCGATCCGGCCAGCGCGAAGCGGCTAGGCGTCAGCCCACGGACATACGCCGGCTACATCTCCGACCTCAAGGAGGAGTACGAGGCACAGACGCGATTCCAGCTCGGCTACGCCATGGGCCAGCGGGGAATCTCGGGCCACGAGAGCCACGACGCCTGACCTGCGATGCCAGGACCCGCCACCGCCGGCCGTGCGCCGGCTCAGGCGGGCGACGGGTCGTCCTGGTGCAGAAATATCACAAGGGCAGTGACGTTGCCGTCACTGCCCTTGTGCCTTGAGACGGGCCGGGGGGGATGGCTCAGGGACCGAACATGTGGGGGTTGGTTGGTCCGCGTCTCAGGGATCGTGGGGTTCGGGGGTCTGGGTCAGTACCCCCAGCTGGTGTCACGCAGCTGGACTACCTTCGAGGAGTCCGTCTTGCCACCAGGAGCTGCCTGCGCAGGCACCGTGGTCCCGAGAACAGTAAGGCTGATGACCGCAGCCGCCAGTGCAACACCGAAACGACGCACGTTCTTCATAGTGACCTCACCTTCTTGCGAGGGTCACCGGCGACCCTCCCTGGGAAGCATTCTGCTGGGACTCGAAGGCAGTTACACGGAAACGCTGCCTCACAAACTTGCATTGCATCAAATTGCAAACCCGGGGCCTGCTTTTGCGGCGGGGCGTCGGCTTCCCCGGTCGGCCGGGGAACCCTGAACTCGGCGGCCGAAACTTCGCCTGACACGTCCAGGAACTGCCCCGCTCCGCACCCTCCGCGCCGCCTACCCGCAGGTAACTGGTGGATCGCACGCACCAGGTGCACGGGAACCTCCAGTTACCCGCCGGTCGCCTTGTGACAGCCATCCAGGTGGGGACGGGCGGGGTCTGGTTGGTGGGTCGCTGAGCTGGGCTCTAGTACGACCGGTCCCGGTCCCGGTCCCGGTCCGGCACGGCTCGAACCGGGGCGGGCAGGGGCGTCGGCTTCCCCGGTCGGCCGGGGAACGCTGCACTTGGCAGCCGAAACTTCGCCCGACAAGTGCAGTAGTTGACAGCGCGGCTCGCCTCAGCGGACGCGTGAGTCACACCACCACCGCCGATAGGACCCGCGCACCCGCCTGCCAGCCACTGACGACGCCCCCCGCCGTACGCCGCACCCCCGCAGCACAAGGGCCCACGGCCAAGCCCAACCCAGCCCACGCCCCCGCGCACCCTCCACCACCTCGACGTCTCGAGAGCTGCCGGGCCACCGCCCCACCCGGAACGCCCGCAGCCAGGAGCGTCGGTTCCCCCGGCCGACCGGGGAAACCTCCACCCGAAAGCCACCGAATCACCCGCAAGCACCCGAAAGGGACCGAAATGACGAGAGCCGCCCCGGTTCCCGGTCTCCCGGGCCTGGGGCGGCTCCTGCACCGACTCACGTCGGTCCGACTCACGACTCTCGTCGTGAGCCCACTGCGGAGGCGGCGGGATTTGAACCCGCGAGAGGGCACAACCCTCAACCCGCTTAGCAGGCGGGCGCCATAGACCGGACTAGGCGACGCCTCCTCGACAGCCGTCACAGGCTACAAGGCACCGTGCGCTCTTGCCGAATCAGGGGTGGGACCGGCGCGTCCTCGGGGCTCGCAGCGACGCCGGCTCAGAGCCGACGCAGGCCCTGTCCGCGCTGGAGGTGGTCCTGGAGGTCACGCACGAAGGCCTCACGCTGGACCGCCAGGACGGTGACCGGGATCGTCGTCGTCCTGCCGTCCTTCAGCCGGATCACCACGCAGGGGCTTCCGCCGACGTTGGCGGTGACGGCGTCCTCGACGTCCTTCCACCGCGCCTGGGTCACGCCCGCGCCGCGCACGTGGCGGACCTGGTAGCCCTCCTCCCCCAGCCGTACGGCGTACCCGCGGGTGAGCACGACGACGCCGAGCGCACCCAGCGCCACCAGGCACACCACACCCACCACCGGCAGCAGCCAGCCGGGCAGCCCGACCGCGACGAGCAGCAGGGCGAGGAGCACAGCCACCCCCGCGACGACCAGCGTCGAGCCCAGCAGGCGAGCGGTCAGCGAGGCGGAGAGTCGGTAGTCGGACACGACACGATTGAAGCAAGACCGGCCCGCATCCTGCTCATCGGGGGCGCAGTTGTGATCGCCGGGTGCGGCACGCCACACTCTGTGCCCGAGGCGCGCCATCTTCGCGCCCACCGGACGCCGGGAGGGCGCAGATGAGTACGACGCCGAGCGCGGCCCTGCAGGGGGTCCTGCAGGCCCTGGACGCGGCCCCACGTCCGAGCGGCCGCACCTCGCAGACCGCCGACGTGGCGCTGGGAAACTGGCGTTGGACGGTGCGCCAGCGCATCCGGGCGGTCCGCGACATGCTCGTCGACGAGAGCGCCTACGAGGGCGAGAGCTGGGTGACGGCACACGGGGGCAGCGTCCTGCGCGAGCGCAACGAGCTGCTGCTGCGCCTGAGCCGGATGATGCCGCAGGTCCTCGAGGCCAGCGACGTGAGCGCGCTGCGTGAGGAGTTGCGGGGGCTGCTGGGCGACATCTCCGAGCACCTGCAGCGCCCGCGCGAGCTCGCCACCGAGGACGGCACCTAGACTGCTCCGCGCACGGTCACGACGCCGCCGAGGTGGCTCGCGCCGGGCGAGGAGGGGTGCCGGAGTGGCCGATCGGAACCGCCTTGAAAGCGGTCGCTGGCAGTGATGTCAGCCGCGGGTTCGAATCCCGCCCCCTCTGCCAGCAGCTCAGTCGAGCACGACCAGCACGTCGCCCTCCTGGACGACGTCCCCGGGGGTGACCCGGACCGAGACCACTCGCCCGGCGACCTCGACCAGCACCGGGATCTCCATCTTCATGGACTCCAGCAGCACGACCGTGTCCCCCGGTGCGACCGTGTCGCCTGCCGCGACCGGGACCTCCATCACGTTCGCGACCATCTCTGCCACGATCTCGATCTGCTGGGTGCGAGCCATGATCGTGACGGTAGTCGTTACTTGCAGGTACCCCGAATGGCTAGAGCAGCGGCTGGCTGCGGGCCGGCTCGGGGCGCACCGCGGCGGCCTCCTCCAGGCGCCGGGCCCGGGCGCCCCTGGGCCCGGTGAGGACCAGGTCGAGGCGGATCACCAGGTAGCCGACCAAGAGGCCGAGCAACAGGCTGTAGAGGACCGAGAGCCCCGCCTCGGCCAGCGAGGCCGCGGGGTTGACGATCATGTGGACCAGCGGCACGGTCGCGGTGATGCCGAAGGCGCAGAACCACCAGCCCTGGCGGCGGCGCGCACGCATGTGACATCCCCAGACCAGGGCCGGCACCCCGAGCAGCACCATCATCGGGCGCGGCACGCCGCCGAGGTGCTCACGTGCCCAGCGCGTCGCCTCCATCACCGACTCCACCACGTCCGGCATGCCGTAGCGGCGCAGCATCTCGGCGTACGCCAGCGTGACGGCCAGCAGCAGGCTGCCCACGAGCACCGCGAAGAAGCCGCGCCGGCCCAACCCGTGCAGACCCGCACCGAGGCGGTAGACCGTGGCGAACGAGGCCACCAGGGCGAGCGCCAGCGTGACGTACTCGAAGCGGTCCAGCACCACGACGGGCTCGTAGCCCACCGCCGCCAGCCCGCCACCGGTAGCGACGACCAGCGCCACCAGCAGCTCCCGCACGGCCTGGGCGAAGGTGACGGCGGGCACGGTGGCCATCACCGCGAAGACGCCCGCCACCACGCACACCAGCACCGCCGCACCGCTGCGCAGCAGCTCGTTGCCGACCACCAGGACCCCGGTCCCCAGGACCACGGCGAGCAGGGTGAAGACGAATGCCCGCCCGCCGGTGCGCACGGCCAGACCCCACACGTACGCCGCCGTGAGGGTGACGGTGCCGGCCCCGCCCAGCCATGCCGGGCCGACCGGCACGATCGGGGCGATCATCCCAGCCACGCCGACCAGCACGACCAGGGCCCACAGCAGCTGCCGGGTACGAGGCGCGGGTGGCTTCCTCCACCGGCCGGCGCCGCCGGCGCCGAGCCGCCCGGTCCCGCGCGACGGCGCCGCCTCGCTCCGGTGGGCGCGCCGGTCCGCGGGGCGGACGGCGGGCTGCTCCATCGTGATCGGCTCGGAGGGGAACGGCGCCACGGCCGCGGTGACCGCGGGCTGCTCGGCGGTCGGCGCCTCGCTCGACGGAGCCGGCTGCGCGGCGTGCGGAGGCGCGGCCGCGATCCCGGCGCCGCGGGCACGCAGACGCGCCAGGCGCGAGGGGGGTCGCGCGGCGGCACGACGCGGAGCCGCGCGACGGCCCTTGGAGGTGGACGACACGACGAGGAAGGTTACAGACGCCGGTTGGACAGCGACGGGTTGGTGCGCCGGGCCCGGTCCAGCACCTCACGCTCCAGGGTGGCCCGCAGCACCCCGGGCTCGGGCCCGGCCTGGGCAAGCGTCTCCCCCATCGGGTCCACGACCAAGGAGCAGCCCGTGTAGCGAGGCGCCGGCTGGCCCACCGCCAGCACCCAGGTGGTGTTCTCGATCGCCCGGGCGCGCGCGAGCGTGCGCCAGTGGTCGACCTTGAGGGGGCCGGCCAGCCACGCCGCCGGCACCACCAGCACCTCGGCTCCCCGGTCCACCAGCGCCCGGGCCAGCTCGGGGAAGCGCAGGTCGTAGCAGGTCATCAGCCCGACGCGGAAGCCCGCGACGTCGACGACCACCGGCTCGGTCGTCCCGGCGCTCAGCCGGTCGGATTCCCGGTAGCCGAACGAGTCGTAGAGGTGGATCTTGCGGTACGACGCGGCGACGCCGGGCCCGCGCGCGACCAGCGTGTTCCAGGGCCGCGCCGGGTCGGCGGAGGTCTCGAACATGCCGGCCACGATCGTCGTGCCGCGCTCCTCGGCCACCCGCTCCACCTCACGCACGAACGGCCCGTCCATCGGCTCGGCGAACGGGCTCACGTCGGAGCCCGACGGCCCGAAGTCGCGCGCCCACGCCTCGGGCAGCACGACCAGGTCGGCGTCCTCGGGCACCAGTGCGGCGAGCCTGCGGCGATTCTCGGCGGGGTCGAGCCCGGAGGCCTCCTGGACCAGCGCGATGCGCAGCGAGTCGCTCATCCCCTCAGGGTGACAGACTGCGCCGGTGGACTTCGACCTCAGCGCCCAGGGTTTCTCAGCCGTCGTCCTCGCCGGCGGCACCGCCGCCCGGATGGACGGCGTGGACAAGGCCGCGATCGAGCACGCCGGGCGCACCCTGCTGGCCTACGCGCTCGATGCGCTCGTCGATGCCGACGAGATCGTGGTGGTGGGCGAGCAGGTGTCGACCGAGCGTCCCGTCACGTTCACCCGCGAGGACCCGCCCCGCGGCGGCCCCGTCGCCGGGCTGCTCACCGGCCGCGACGCCCTCTACGCCACCCCGAGGCTGCTCGGCGTCCTCGCCGTCGACATGCCCCGGGTCACCGCGCACACGTTCCGCCGGCTCCGCGAGGCCGCGGCAGGCCACGACGGCGCGTTCCTCGTCGAGTCCGGCGGCGAGCGGCGCCGCCAGCTGGCCGGGGTGCTCGACGTGCGCCGCCTCGAGGAGGTCCGGCCCGGCCGGGAGGAGCAGCACGGGATGGCGCTGCACCGGCTGCTGGCCGACCTCGACCTCGCCGAGGTGCCGGCCAGCGGCGACGAGGGCGCCGACGTCGACACCTGGAGCGACCTGCGCGACCTCCGCGGCTGACGCGACACGCCGCAAGTTGCGGACCCTGCCGGGTTGGGCGAGGGTGGGACTCGTGAACCTGCACGACTGGATCGACGAGCTGTGCGACGTCCTGGATCTCGACGCCGACGTCGAGGTGGACGAGGGACTCGTCCTCGACCTGGCCCGGATCGCCGCGCACCAGGTCGAGCGCCCCGCCGCACCGATCACCACCTACCTGCTGGGCCTGGCCGTCGGGATGACCGCGGCCGACCCGGAGCGCACCGAGCAGCTCGCGGGGCGGGCCCAGGCCCTGGCCGAGGGCTGGGAGCGGCCCGCCGGCGCACCGGACCCCCTGGACGTCTCCGAGCCCGTCCCCGACGACTCGGGCGTCGACCACTCCGCGGACGTCTTCGAGGCCTGAGCGGCCGGTGTCCGGCGCCGACACGGGGTCTCCTGGACGGCGCCCTGGACGGGGCTCCTAGGGTGGACGTCATGCGTGCCGTCATCGCCCCTGAGCCCGGGGGCCCCGAGGCCCTGACCATCATCGAGCTGCCGGACGCCGATCCCGGCCCGGGAGAGGTCGCCATCGCGGTCGTGGCCACAGCCGTGAACCGCGCCGACATCCTGCAGCGCCAGGGCTTCTACCCGCCGCCGCCCGGGGTCACCGACGTCCTCGGCCTGGAGTGCAGCGGCACCATCGCCGCCGTGGGCCCGGACGTGACCGGCTGGTCGGTGGGCGACGAGGTCTGCGCGCTGCTCTCCGGCGGCGGCTACGCCTCACGGGTGGTGGTGCCGGCCGGCCAGGTGATGGCGGTCCCCGCGGGCGTCGACCTGGTCACGGCAGCCGCGCTGCCCGAGGTGGCCTGCACCGTGTGGTCCAACGTGTTCATGGTCGCCGGCCTCCAGCCCGGCGAGCACTTCCTCGTGCACGGCGGCGCCGGCGGCATCGGCACGATGGCGATCCAGCTCGCCTCGGCGTACGGCGCGAAGGTCTTCGCCACCGCCGGCTCTCCCGAGAAGCGGGCGTTGTGCGCCGAGCTCGGTGCCGACGTCACCATCGACTACCGCGAGGAGGACTTCGTCGAGGTGCTGCGCTCGACCGGGGACGGCCACGGCGCCGACGTCATCCTCGACAACATGGGCGCGAAGTACCTGCCCCGCAACGTCTCCGCGCTCGCCGTCGAGGGCCGGCTGGTGGTGATCGGCATGCAGGGCGGCACCAAGGGTGAGCTCGACCTCGGCAAGCTGCTGGCCAAGCGCGGCACCGTCACCGCCACCTCCCTGCGGGCCCGGCCCGTCGAGGAGAAGGCAGCCATCTGCGCCGCGGTGGCCGAGCACGTCTGGCCGCTGGTCGCCGACGGGCAGGTCCGGCCCGTCGTCCACGAGCGGATGCCGCTCGACGAGGTGGCCCGAGCGCACGCACTGATGGGCGAGGGCGGGCACAGCGGCAAGATCCTGCTCACCCTCTGAGCAGCGGCCCCCGTCTGGAGGCCCGGACTAGATTGGGCCCATGAGCGACCACACGCAGCCTCCCGCACGCTCCGCTGGCGCCTCCTCGGAGCCCGGTGAGCACATCGTGATCGTCGGGCCGGACGGCCAGCCGATGGGCACCGTGCCGGCCAGCGCGGTGAACGCCATGCCCGCCGAGCAGCCAGACGAACAGGACGAGGAGCGCAGCCTCACCGACCTCGTCGAGCAGCCGGCCAAGGTGATGCGGATCGGCAGCATGATCCGCCAGCTGCTCGAGGAGGTGAAGGCGGCGCCCCTGGACGAGGCGAGTCGCGCCCGGCTCAAGGAGATCCACCACTCCTCGATCCGGGAGCTCGAGGCCGGCCTCGCCCCCGAGCTGGTCGAGGAGCTGCAGCGGCTCTCGCTCCCGTTCGCGGAGGGCACCCCCAGCGAAGGCGAGCTCCGCATCGCCCAGGCTCAGCTGGTGGGCTGGCTCGAGGGCCTCTTCCACGGCATCCAGACCGCCATCTACGCCCAGCAGATGGCCGCCCGGGCCCAGCTGGAGCAGATCCGCCGCTCGCTGCCGCCGGGGATGTCGGCCGCGGCCGGTGCCCCGCACCCCGCCCCCGCGGAACGGCAGGGCCCGACGGGTCCCGGCACCTCCGGGGGCATGTACCTCTAGCGTTCGGGACGCTCGCCGATCCGGACCAGGATCAGTCCGAGCAGGCCGACCAGGACCAGCGCAGCGCCGGGTGCGGCCAGCCGCACCAGCGGCGTCGGCTCGTCCTCCTCGACGATGCTGCGCTCGGCCGTGGTCGGCGGCGGCGTCGGCGCCGCCCCCTCGCCCAGCGCCCGGGCCACCCGGTCGGTCAGCGACGTCGTGGCCGGCGCCGAGCCGCTGCACGGGCGCACCGCCCAGCCCCCGCGCTCACGCACCAGGAAGAGCACGTAGGAGCCCCCCTCCTGCAGCCGGACCACGTCGAGCAGCGGCGGCAGCGTGACCTCGAGGGTGCTCGCGTCGGGGGTGCCGGCGAAGACCCGCTGCACGGTGACCAGCCAGACCTCGGCCTCGGTGGCCGGCGGGGTCTTCTGGCCCGGGCTGCTGCTCGTCGCGCCGGCCCGGTTGCGTGCGGTACCGAGCAGGACGACGTCCGCGTTCGCGGCGTGCTCGGCGACGGACTGGACGGCGCAGCGCGGGGCCGACGGCTCGGCGGCGGCCATGGGCGTGAGGCCGAGCGGCGCCAGGCCGGCCACCACCGCCAGCAGGAGCGCGCTCAGGCGGCGTGCGGTCAGGCGGCGTGCGGACGACCGGGAGGGACGTCGTACGTGGTGAGTGTCGTGCGTGGTGGTCATGCCGCCCTTCCCAGGTGCTGCTCGAGCGTCTGTGCATGGGTGGGACGCCGGCGCCGCGTGGCTCCCTCCCCTGCTTCGCGGCCCCAGTCAATCAGGCCGGGGCCGAGGCCGGTGCCCCCCGCCCCGGGGGCAGCGGCGCTCAGATCTCGAAGATCTCGGCCAGCACGCTCGCCACCCCGTCGGCGTCGTTGCCCGGAGCGCGCCGCGTCGCGCTCGCGTGCACCGAGGGGTGAGCGTTGCCCATCGCGTACGACGTCCCGGCCCACTCGAGCAGCGCGATGTCGTTGGGCATGTCGCCGAACGCGACCACCTCGGCGGACGCCACGCCCATCTCCTGGCACAGCAGCTCGAGGGTGGAGGCCTTGGTGACGCCGTGCGCGCTCATCTCGACCAGCGCGCCGGAGGAGGACCAGGTGGTCGTGACCAGGTGGCCGACCGCCTTCTCGACGTCCGCCCAAAACGACTCGGGGTCCCTGGTGTCGTGGCGAGCCAGCACCTTGACCACCGAGTCGTCGGCGATGTCCTCCAGCGCCCCCACCGGTACGGCGTGCGGGGGCGCCACCCGGGGCAGGAACGACTCCTCCCGCGCGAACCCGTCGGTCTTCTCCAGCGCGAACGCGGTGCCCGGCACCAGTCCGCGCACCAGCTCGCCGACCTGCACGGTCGTCGCCGGGGCGATCGTGCGCGCCGAGCGGACCTCGTGGCGCGACACGTCGTAGACGATGCCGCCGTTGGAGCAGATGGCCAGCCCGTGCCCGCCGACATCGCTCCACAGCGCCTCCATCCAGCGCAGCGGACGACCGGTCACGAAGACCACCGGCACGCCGCGCCGGTCGAGCTCCTCAAGGACCTCGCGGGTGCGTGCGGTGACGGTGCCGTCGCTGTGCAGCAAGGTGCCGTCCAGGTCGGTCGCCACCAGCCGGGGCACGGGAGTCGGCGCGCTCACGAGGTCAGCTGAACCAGCGGTCGATCTCGACGGCCGCCCCGTCCTCGTCGACCCCCAGGGTGGACGCGTCGGCGGTGTCGTGGACGATCTGCACGGCCTGGCCCATCGCGACCCCCCGGCCCGCCCAGGCGAGCATCTCGAGGTCGTTGCGGCCGTCGCCGATCGCCAGCACGTCGCTGGCCCGCACGCCGAGGGCATCGACCACACGCTGCAGGCCGGAGGCCTTGGAGACGCCGACCGGGGCGAGGTCGAGCCACGCCGTCCAGCCCACGACGTAGTCGGTGCCGTGCAGGCCGAGGCGCGCGGCCAGCTCCATGAAGTCCTCCGCGGTGGCCTCGGGGTCGCGGATGATCACCCGGCTGACCGGCTCGGCGACGATGTCCTCGACCGCGGTGATGATCATCTCCCCGGAGAGCTCGCCGTCGGGGAAGTGCCGGTTGACCCGGTAGCCCACCCCACGCTCCTCGACCCCGACCAGCGCCTCGGGGTGGTGCTCCAGCACCGCAGCCACCGCCGGCGCCGCGTCGAAGGTCTCCTCGTGGACCACCTCCATCGGCGGGTAGCGGAAGATCACCGCACCGTTGGAGGCGACGATCCACAGCGGCTCGTCGCCCTCGGTGTGCAGGTCGAGCAGGTCGGCCACGAACGTCATCCCGTGCGGTGAGCGGCCGCTGGCCAGCACGATGTGGGCGCCGGCGTCCTGGGCGCGCTGCACCGCGGCGTGCACCGCCGGGGTGATCTCCTCGCGCGGGCTGCTGCCGGCGTCGCTCCAGCGGATCAGCGTCCCGTCGATGTCGAGGGCCACCACCTTCGGTCGCCAGCCCGGGGAGCCGGGGGCGCCGGCCGTCGTGGTGGGGTCCTGGCCCGGACCGGACGCGGCCTCGCCGGACGGGGTCTCACCGAGCGGGGTCTCACCGGGCAGCACGCCGTCGCGCAGCGAATCAGCCACGGACCGGCTCCAGCAGCTCGCGTCCGCCGAGGTAGGGCCGCAGGGCGGCCGGCACCCGCACCGACCCGTCGGCCTGCTGATGGGTCTCCAGGATCGCCACGATCGTGCGGGTCATCGCGCACAGCGTGCCGTTCAGGGTCGCCACGTGCTTGATCCCGTCGTCGCCGAAGCGGGCCCGGATGTCGAGGCGCCGGCTCTGGAACTCGGTGCAGTTCGAGGTCGAGGTCAGCTCGCGGTACTTGCCCTGGGTGGGGATCCAGGCCTCGCAGTCGAACTTGCGCTGCGCCGAGAGCCCGAGGTCGCCGGCCGCCACGTCGATCACCCGGTAGGCCAGCTCGAGCTTGCCGAGGAACTCCTTCTCCCAGCCCAGCAGCCGCTGGTGCTCGGCGTAGGACTCCTCGACGGTGGTGTAGACGAACATCTCGACCTTGTCGAACCAGTGCACCCGGATGATGCCCTTGGTGTCCTTGCCGTGCGAGCCGGCCTCCTTGCGGAAGCAGGGGCTGAAGGCGGCGTAGCGCTTGGGCAGCGACTCGCCGTCCAGGATCTCGTCGCTGTGGTAGGCGGCCATCGGCACCTCGGAGGTCCCCACCAGGTACATGTCCTGGCCCTCGATGCGGTAGACGTCGTCGGCGGCCTGGCCCAGGAAGCCGGTGCCCTCCATCGCCCGCGGCTTGACCAGCGACGGTGGGATCACCTCGATGAAGCCGGACTCGCGGGCCTGGTCCATCGCCATGTTGACCAGCGCGCGCTCCAGTTGGGCGCCGACGCCGGTGAGGAAGTAGAAGCGGCTGCCGGAGACCTTGGCGCCGCGCTCGATGTCGATCGCACCGAGGATCCTGCCCAGCTCGATGTGGTCGCGCGGCTCGAAGCCCTCGGCGGCGAAGTCGCGCGGCGTGCCGACGGTCTCCAGGACGACGAAGTCCTCCTCGCCCCCGGCCGGCGCCTCGTCGGCCGCCGGGTTCGGGATGCTGGCGAGGGCCGCCTGCCACTCCTCCTCGGCCGCGCCCTGGGCGGCCTCGGCGGCCTTCACCTCGGCGGCCAGGAGCTTCGTGCGGGCGAGCAGGTCGGCCTTCTCGTCCCCGGTGGCCCGGGGGATCAGCTTGCCGAGCTGCTTCTGCTCGCCCCGCTTGGCCTCGAACTGCGTGATCGCGGTACGGCGCGCCTCGTCGGCGGCCAGGGCGCGGTCCACGACGTCGTCGGACAGACCGCGCTTGGCCTGGGCGGCGCGCACGCGGTCGGGGGCTTCACGGAGGAGTCGCGGGTCGATCATGCGGCAAGGCTAGCCGTCGGCCGCGATGAGGGCGGGGACGGGCCGCACGCCATACTTGAGCGTCTGTCCACCGCATGATCGCCGAGCATTCGCTCGTGCCTGTGAGAGGAGCCCCACGAGTGCTCGACCGTTCCCGCCTGGTCACCCTGGTCTGGGCCGCGACGGCCCTGGCGGCCTACCTGGCGCTGGCCGGGCTCGTCGTCACCGACTGGGCGCCGCTGCGCGAGCTGGACGGCCGGGGCGAGTCCGCGACCGCGTGGACGGTGGACCACTCCGCGCTGCGCACGGCCCTGGGCATCGTCGAGGACGTCTTCAGCTCGATCGCGATGACGATCTACACCGCGGTCCTGGCGATCGCGCTCTTCGTCAAGGCCTACCGGCGGGCGGCGTACTTCACCGTCGCGGTGATGGCCTCGACGGCTCTGGCCACGACCGGCTCCAAGCTCCTGTTCGGCCGCGACCGGCCCGCCTGGCAGGACGGTGTCGACATCCACCTCAACAACGCGTTCCCCTCCGGGCACGCCTCCTCGGTCGCGGCCATGGCCGGGGTCGTCATCGTCCTGGTGACGATGCTGGTACGCCGCGCCAACGTGCGCCGGGCGGCGACCGTGCTGTCGCTGGCGGTCCTGGTGCTGGTCTGCCTGGACCGGGTCCTGCTGGGGCGCCACTACCCCTCCGACGTGGTCGGCGGCGCGCTGCTGGCCCTGACCTTCGTGCTGCTCTCGCTGGCCCTGATCAACCCCCGCCCGCGCAGCATCGCGGAGAGCACCGAGCCGCTGCAGGAGGTCTACACCTCCCAGCGACGGCTCTCGGTGGTGCTCAACCCGATCAAGGTCGAGGACCCCGGCCAGTTCCGCTCGATCGTGTCCACGATGGCCGCCGAGGCCGGCTGGTCCGAGCCGCGCTGGCACTACACCTCGATCGAGGATCCCGGGCGCGGGATGGCCGAGGCGGCCGCCCTGGAGGGCTCGGACCTGGTGATCGTCTGCGGCGGCGACGGGACGGTGCGCGAGGTGTGCGCCGTGCTCGCCGGCACCGGCATCCCGGTCGGGATCGTGCCCGCCGGCACCGGCAACCTGCTGGCCCGCAACCTCGACATCCCCCTCTACATCCGCTCCGCGATCGACGTCGCGCTCAACGGCCAGGACCGGGCGATCGACCTGGTGAAGGTCTCCGGCGACGGGCTCGAGGACACCCACTTCATGGTGATGGCCGGGATGGGCTTCGACGCCGCGATCATGGAGGGTGTCAACGAGGGTCTCAAGAAGCGCGTCGGCTGGATGGCCTACGTCGTCTCCGGGCTCAAGTCGCTGATGTTCCCGGCGGTCCGGGTCGAGGTCTCCGTCGACGACGGCCCCTTCACCAAGCACCGCGCCCGCACCGTCGTGGTCGGCAACGTCGGCTTCCTGCAGGCCGGGATGCCGCTGCTGCCCGACGCGACGATCGACGACGGCGAGCTGGACGTGGTGATCCTGCACCCGAAGAACTTCTTCGCCTGGGTCCCGCTGGCCTGGCGGGTGATGCTCAAGGGCAAGCACACCGACGAGCTCGTCAACCGGATGACCGGTGCCACCGTGGTGGTGCGCGCCGCGATCGACACCCCCCGTCAGCTGGACGGCGACTCGATCGGCTCCGGGCGCGAGCTGCGGATGGAGTGCATCCACGGCCGGCTGCTGGTGCGCGTCCCCCGCTGACCGCCCGCGCCGCGCAGCGCCGCGTCGAGTGGTGACTCACGGGTAACTGGAGGATCGCCTTCACCTGGTGCGTGGGAATCTCCAGTTACCTCTGGGTAGGCCGGGTCCAGCGGGGTGGAAGCGGGATGGGCGCGTGGGCAGCCACGGACGAGGAACGTCGCCTCGTCGCAATCCCCCCACGCGCCGTCTGTCGCCCGCAGCCGTCTGTCGCCCGCAGCCGGCGCTTCCCGCGCCCACGCTGCCCGCCCAGGGCCAGCCCGGCCACGCGCCGCCAGCACCACCAAGCCCCGCCCCGCCCCGCGCCGCCCCCGCGCAGGCCACACCCTGGGTCGCCCCACGCAGCGACTCACGGGTAACTAGAGGATCGCCTTCATCTGGTGCCTGGGAATCTCCAGTTACCTCTGGGTATGCCGGGCCCCGCGGGGTGGAAGCGGGATGGGCGCGTGGTGGCAGCCGTGGACGAGGAACGTCGCCTCGTCGCAATCCCGCCACGCGCCGCCCAGCCCCGCGCAGCCCGCCCCGCCCCGCCCAGCCCAGCCCCGCCCAGCGACCCACGGGTAACTGGAGGATCGCCTTCACCTGGTGCCTGGGAATCTCCAGTTACCGGTCAGTCACCCGTCGGGGTGAGCGCGAAGACGGGGATCAGGCGCTCGGTGCGCGCGGCGTACGCGCGGTAGTTGGGCCAGGTCTCGACCATCGCGGCCCAAGCCTCACTGCGCTCGGGGCCGCTCAGCTCCTGGGCACGGGCGGCGAGGGCGCGTCCCTTGAACTCCACGCGCGCCGTGCCCTCCGCCTCGATGACCGCGCGCAGGTTGGCCACCCACAGCGGCGTCTTGGCGGCGCCCCAGTTGGAGCCGGCGACCAGCCAGGCCCCTTGGTGGGGCACGCACAGCAGCGGCGTGGTGCGCGCGACCCCGGACTTGCGCCCGGGCACGGTGAGGAAGAGCTCGGGCAGGCCGGCGAAGGTGAGCAGCGTGACCCGGCCACGGGAGACCCGCCGCAGCGTCTGGTCGACGCGGACGATCACCGGCAGGTACCTGGGCAGCCACGGCTGGCGGCCCAGCGCGATCGCGGCCGGGCGCAACGGGTTCATGGCCGCGACCCTAGGCGCGGCAGACCGCGCTGTCAGCGGCTTCAGCGCGGGCGCGCGTGCGCGATCGCCTCGTCCTCCTCCGGCGAGAGCTGCTGCTCGCTGGACCACGAGGTGATCGACTTGGCGTACGTGCGGGCCTCGCTGCGGCCGTGGATCGAGGTCAGCACGACGCCGTGCCCGGCGTCGTCGAGCAGCGCCAGGGACCAGGACAGGTGCCCGCCCATGTCCCCGAACGCGTCGTAGCGCACCACG
The DNA here is from genome assembly GCF_059766615.1 of Nocardioides sp. Z43_10. Taxonomy (NCBI): domain Bacteria; kingdom Bacillati; phylum Actinomycetota; class Actinomycetes; order Propionibacteriales; family Nocardioidaceae; genus Nocardioides; species Nocardioides sp. Z43_10. Next base: position 331,111 of record NZ_JCBAJY010000001.1, read on the forward strand.
GCGAGGTGGCGCAGCGCGTCGGCCGCCTCGGCGCGCAGCGCGGCGACCTCCTGGCGCAGGCCGTGCACGTCCTCGGGCAGGGCGTCGGAGGTGGCCGGCCGCTCCTCGGGCCGGGCGCGACGCAGCGCGAGGACGGCGAGCGCGAGACCTCCCAGGGCGACGATCAGGGCGAGGGAAGCGAGGGCCACGGGCATGGCGCCAGAGCCTAGTCGTCGTCAGGCGCGCCCTTGGTAGGCCCGCCGCCGCGAGCAGGTCGCGGCGTGTGCCTCAGTGGCCGCGTCGCAGCGCCTCGAGCCAGGCGGCGGCGTCGCGGAAGTCGCGGTCGGAGGTGCCGGGGCGGATCTCCGGCGCCACCTTGTCCACCCGGGGGTAGCTGCCGAGGAAGCGTACGTCGGCGGAGGTACGGCGCAGGCCCGTGAGCGCCTCGCCGACCCGGGCGTCGGCGAGGTGGCCCTCGCAGTCGATCGAGAAGCAGTAGCGGCCGAGCCCGACGCCGGTGGGGCGCGACTCGATGCGCGAGAGGTTGACGCCGCGCAGCGTGAACTCCTCGAGCAGTTCGAGCAGCGCGCCGGGGTGGTCGTTGCGGATGAAGACGACCAGCGAGGTCTTGTCCGCGCCACTCGGCGGCGCCACCGGCCCCGGTCGGGTGACCAGCACGAAGCGGGTCACCGCGTCGGGGTTGTCGCCGATGCCCTCGGCCAGCGTGGTCAGGCCGTAGCGCGCGGCGGCCAGCGGGGCGGAGATCGCGGCGTCCCAGGTGGCGCTGCCGTCGGCGAGGCCGGCGGAGGCGGCGGCGGTCGAGGTGGTGTGCACCACGCTCGCGCCCGGCAGGTTCTCGGCGACCCAGCGCCGGGTCTGCGCGGCGGCGTGCGGGTGGGTCGCCACCACGCGGACGTCGGCGCGCGTCGTACCGGGGCGCACGGAGAGCGAGAAGCGGATCGGCACGGTCATCTCGGCGGTGATCATCAGCGGCGCGCCGGTGGCCAGCTCGTCCAGGGTGACCGGGACCGATCCCTCGACCGAGTTCTCGATCGGCACCACCGCGCCGTCGCACTCGCCGCTGCGCACCGCGTCGAGGGCGACGGTCACCGTCGCGGCGGGGCGCCGCTCGGCGTCGGCGGCCTGCGGCAGCGAGCCCAGGGCCTGCTCGGTGAAGGTCCCCTCGGGACCGAGGTAGGAGAAGCGCGCGGAGGCTGGGGAGGGCACCCGCTCACCCTAGTGTGCGCCCGCGCGCGCCCCGATGGGATCCTCGGCGCGTGGATCTCGTCGTCGTCGCGCTCACCTTCGCCGCCATCTTCGTGGTGGAGCTGCCGGACAAGACCTTCCTGGCCACGCTGGTGCTCTCGACGAAGTTCCGGCCGCTCTACGTCTGGATCGGCGTCGGTCTCGCCTTCGCGGTGCAGGTGGGCATCGCGGTGGCCCTCGGCAAGGCCGCGGCGCTGCTGCCCGAGGACCTGGTGCACGGCGCCGCCGCCGTGCTGTTCCTCGCCGGGGCCGTGCTGCTGCTGCGCGAGGCGCGCGCCCACGACGCGGCCGACGACGGCGCGGAGTTCGCCGAAAAGGCCCCCGAGGCGCAGGGGTGGAAGGCCATCGGGGCGAGCTTCCTGGTGCTGTTCGCCGCCGAGTGGGGCGACCTCTCGCAGCTGCTGACGCTGTCGCTGGTGGCCAAGTACGACGACCCGGTCAGCGTCTTCGTCGGCTCGCTGGGAGCGCTGCTCGCGGTGAGCGGCCTCGCGGTGCTGGCGGGTCGCTGGCTGCTGGGCCACGTCAGGCTCAGCGTCCTGCACTACGTCGGGGCGACCGTGTGCCTGGCGCTGGCCGCGCTCACCACCTACGACCTGCTGCGCTGAGCGGGCGCCTCGGACGGGCGCCTCGGACGGGCGCCTCGGACGGGCGCCTCGGACCGGGCCCGCAGGCCGGGTCGCCCGGTCTAGAGTCTCGTCCATGAGTGCCGACACCGCCGCCGCGCCGGAGGCCGACCGCCGCGTCGCCACGACCACAGGGGCCGACAGCGAGGTCGGCAGGCTCCGCACGGTCCTGCTGCACCGGCCCGGCCCCGAGCTCAAGCGACTCACCCCCCGCAACAACGACCGGCTGCTCTTCGACGGCATCCCGTGGGTCGCCCGGGCCCAGGACGAGCACGACGCCTTCGCCGCGGCGCTGCGCGAGCGGGAGGTGGAGGTGCTCTACCTGACCGACCTGCTCGCCGAGACCCTGCAGAGCGAGGCGGCGCGCGAGCACGCCATCACCACCGCCCTGTCCGGCCTGCACCTGGGCGACACGCTGCGCGACTACCTGGTCGGCGCCCTGCACGACGCCTCCCCCGAGGAGCTGACCACCCACCTCACCGCCGGCATCCGCAACGACGAGGTCCGCGGCGGACATGGGCTGGTCACCTCGCTGCTGGCCAGCGACGACTTCCTGATCGACCCGCTGCCGAACCTGCTGTTCACCCGCGACTCGAGCGTGTGGGTGCGCGACCGGGTGACGGTGACGTCGCTGGCGATGCCGGCCCGGGCCCGCGAGACCCAGCTGACCGAGCTGATCTACACCGACCACCCCCGGTTCGCGGGGACCGCGAAGCTGCACGGCTGGCAGTACGAGCACGTCGAGGGCGGCGACGTGCTGCTGCTCGCCCCCGGCGTGATCGCGGTGGGGGTCGGCGAGCGGACCACGCCGGCCGGGGTCGAGCGGCTCGCCCGACAGCTCCTCAACGACGCGCTGGCGCACACCGTGCTCGCCGTACCCATCGCCCAGGAGCGCGCCACGATGCACCTCGACACGGTGTGCACGATGGTCGACGTCGACAAGATCGTGATGTACCCCAACATCGCCGACTCGCTGCAGGCCTACGCGGTGACCGCGCCGGAGGGGACCGTCGCCGACGACCGCGACCTCCGGCTGCTGGTCAGCGGACCGGAGCCGTTCCTCGTCGCCGCGGCGAAGGCGATGCACATCGACACGCTGCACCAGATCGACACCGGCCTGGACCCGGTCACCGCCGAGCGCGAGCAGTGGGACGACGGCAACAACACCCTCGCCCTGGCGCCGCGGCTGGCGGTGGCCTACGAGCGCAACGTGGAGACCAACGACCGGCTCGAGGAGGCCGGCATCGAGGTGGTCCGGATCGCCGGCTCCGAGCTGGGCTCCGGACGCGGCGGCCCCCGCTGCATGAGCTGCCCCGTCACCCGGGACCCGCTCCCCACCCCCTGACCCGCCTCCCCCGCCCTCCCCGCCTCCCCCCGCCCGGCCAGCTGTAACGCGGGGTTACTCACACTGACGCAGCGCTATTTCGCTGCCATAGTGGGTGTAACACCGCGTTACAAGCCTCGTGCCGGCGCGCGGCGTGACATCCAGGCGCCCCGGCCGTTGAGACGGCCGTGGACGGACCACAGCAGAGAGGCAGGACCCCGATGACGGGAATCTTCGACGGGCTCGCTCCCCAGGACGTCGCCCGGATCAAGGCCGCGGCGACGCCGGTGAGCGTGCCGGCGGGCTGGTCGCCGATCTGGGAGGGCACCCCGGCCGACAAGGCCTACATCATCGAGGCGGGCGAGGTCTCGGTACGGCGCCACGGCCACGAGATCGCCACCCTCGGCCCCGGCGACATCGTCGGCGAGACCTCGATCATCAACCACACCCTGCGCACGGCGACCATCGTCAGCCTCTCCGAGCTGCGGCTGCTGCACCTCTCGCGCGAGAAGCTCGAGCAGCTCTGCGTCCAGGTCCCGGCCTTCCAGCAGGCGCTGGAGAAGGCCGCACACGACCGGATGTCGCCGCACCCCGACAACCTGCAGGCCTGAGACGTACCCGCCGACCCGGCGCCCACGACGAGCTCTGCCTCGAGCACGACCTCGACCATCCGACGGGGCGCGACGAGGGATCGCCGTTCCGCTCCAGCGGCTGCGGCGGTCAAGGGTTACTCGCGACTCGAACCATGGGTGCTGCGGCGCCGCTAGGCTGCCCCCGGCGCCCCGGCCGGGGCGGCACGACGACACGCCTGCACAGGCACGCACGAGGGGGTGGCAGTGGCGACGCTGACCGCGGACAAACGGGTTCTGCACGCTGATCTGACGGGGGACACCATCCGCGCCGCGGCTGGGTCGATGGTGGCCTACTCCGGCAGCATCGACTTCAAGCACGCCGGCATGGGCGGCGGCGGAGGCTTCCGGGCCGCGCTCAAGCAGAAGGTCGCCGGCGAGTCCCTCATGCTGATGGAGTGCACCGGCACCGGCCGCGCCTACCTCGCCCAGGACGCCCTCGACGTCACGGTCGTGCACCTCGACAACGACACGCTGACCGTGGAGTCCGAGCACATCCTCGCGGTGACCGCCGGCCTGAAGCTCGACGTCCAGTTCGCCGGCCTGCGTGGGATGACCTCCGGCCAGGGCCTGGCCACCACGAAGGTCACCGGCACCGGCCAGTGCGCCATCATGTCCGACGGTCCACTGATCGGCCTCGAGGTGGTCCCCGGCCAGCCCCTGGTCGTCGACCCGGACGCCTACGTCGCGGGGACCGGCCAGCTGCAGATGTCGCTGGTCTCCGGGGTGTCGTGGCGCTCGCTGATCGGCGAGGACGGCGGCGAGCCCTTCTCGCTGCGCTTCGAGGGCCAGGGACTGGTCTACATCCAGCCGGCAGAGCGCTGAGGAGGCTGCGATGACGTTCGAGAAGGTCAACAGCAAGGTGGTCCGGGTCCAGGTCGACCCGCAGCGCCCGGTCCTCGCCCGGCGCGGCGCGATGCTCGGCTACGACGGCGCGGTCAGCTTCCGCCCGATCGCGGGCCAAGGTCAGGGCGTCGGCGGGATGATCGGCGCCGCGATGTCCGGAGAGTCCAGCCGGATGATGGCGACCGAGGGCACCGGCTCGGTGCTCTACGGCTACGAGGGTCTCTACATCACGGTGATCGAGCTGACCGGCGACTCCCTCATCGTGGAGGCCGACCGGCTGCTCGCGCACGACGCCAACCTCCAGACCAGCGTCGAGTTCATCGGCCAGGGCGGCGTGCGCGCCGCCGTACGCGGGGCGATGACGGGCCAGGGCCTCTTCACCACCCGGGTCTCGGGGCACGGCTCGGTGGCGGTGCTCTCGCACGGCGGCACCTTCGACCTCCAGCTCAACGGCGACACCGTGGGCGTGGACCCGCAGGCGTACGTCGGACACGTCGGCGCGCTCAACGTCGACCTCAAGGCCAGCGTCGGGATGCGCGACCTCATCGGTCGCGGCTCCGGCGAGGCCTTCCAGCTCCACGTGACGGGCCACGGCACCGTCTACGTGCAGGCCTCGGAGGAGAAGTTCTGATGATCGGTGGGTTGAACATGTCCGTCTTCAACGCCCAGACGCTGCCCAGCAACGACAACGTCAACGCCTACGCGTTCTCGATCGACCTGGCCGGCGAGTGGTTCCTCAACAAGGGCGCGATGATCGCCTACTACGGCAACATCGACTTCTCCGGGGTCGCGGCGTTCGCCTCGCGGGCCTCCTGGGTGGCCGCCCGGTTCTCCTCCCCGCTGTACGTGCAGGACTGGATCGTCGCGGCCGGCCAGGGCAAGCTCGTGATCGGCGACCACGGCAACGACATCAACTCCTACGACCTCGAGGCCGGCAACCTGACGATCAAGCAGGTGAACCTGCTGGGCTTCGAGCCGGCCCTGGAGCTCAAGCAGTCGATCGTGCCCGGCTTCGTCACGCTGATCGGGACCGGCAAGTTCCTGGCCTCCTCGAACGGGCCGGTGATCTTCGTGGAGCCGCCGTTCCGCGCCGACCCGGACGCGCTGCTGGGCTGGGCCGACTGCCCGTCGCCCTCGCAGCACTACGACCTCAACTGGATGGCCGCCTCGTTCATGGCCGGCGTCCAGGGGATGTTCGGCCGCCAGTCGGGCGAGGAGCGCCAGTACGACTTCACCGGCGCGGGCACGGTGCTGATGCAGTCCTCGGAGAGGCTGCGCGAGGACCCGGCGATGATGCGGATCGTGGAGTCCCACACCAACCTGCTCGACGCCGCCAGCGCCGTCGAGCTCGGGCGCCGGCTGGTCGCCCGGGGCCAGCAGCAGTAGGCCCGGGGAGCTCTCAGCGGCACTCTCGCCGCCGCGATAGCCACCCACCCGATAGAACTGACACCACGACAGCACCACCAAGCGAAAGGGAATTCAATGGGAGTCTCGCTCAGCAAGGGCGGCAACGTCTCGCTCTCCAAGGAGGCGCCGGGTCTGACCGCCGTCAACGTCGGTCTCGGCTGGGACACCAACACGTTCTCGGGAGGTGAGTTCGACCTCGACGCCTCGGCCATCATCACCGGCGCCAACGGGAAGGTGCTCTCCGACCAGCACTTCGTCTTCTTCAACAACCTCAAGTCCGCCGACGGCTCGGTCGAGCACCTCGGCGACAACCTCACCGGTGAGGGCGAGGGCGACGACGAGGTCGTCAAGATCAACCTCGCCGCGGTGCCCGCCGAGGCCGAGAAGATCGTCTTCGCGGTCTCGATCTACGACGCCGACACCCGCAAGCAGAACTTCGGCGCCGTGCGCAACGCGTTCATCCGTGTGGTCAACCAGACCGGCGGCACCGAGATCGCTCGCTACGACCTGACCGAGGACGCCTCGGTGGAGACCGCGATGGTCTTCGGCGAGGTCTACCGCAGCGGCGCCGAGTGGAAGTTCAAGGCCGTCGGCCAGGGCTACGCCTCGGGCCTGCGCGGCATCGCCGCCGACTTCGGCGTGAACGTCTAGGACCTGTCTCCCATGGTCGACTACACCAAGCGCCCCGCTCCCTCCGGCGACGGAGGGAGCGGGGCGGGCGTGTCCCTGAGCAAGGTCACGCTGACCAAGTCCGCCCCGTCGATCTCGCTGGCCAAGGGCCAGGGAGCCTCGGGGCGCATGCGGATCAACCTCAACTGGGCCCAGACGCAGCAGGCTCCCGCCAAGGGCCTCTTCCGCAAGGCCCGCTCCTCCGGCGTCGACCTCGACCTGGCCGCGCTGTGGGAGCTGCAGGACGGCCGCAAGGGCGTCGTCCAGGCCCTCGGCAACTCCTTCGGGTCCCTCGACGCCGCGCCGTACGTGATGCTCGACGGTGACGACCGCTCCGGCCAGAACGCCGCGGGCGAGACGCTCACGGTCAACCTCGACCGGCTCTCGGAGATCAAGCGGGTGCTGGTCTTCGCGTTCATCTACGAGGGCACGCCCAACTGGGCGGCGGCCGACGGCGTCGTGACCCTGCACCCGGTCGGGGCGGCCCCGATCGAGATCCGCCTCGACGAGACCTCGAACTCGGCGATCACCTGCGCGATCGCGATGCTCACCAACGACGGCGGCGCGCTGCGCGTCGACCGCGAGGTGCGCTACATCAACGGCTCCCAGGCCGAGCTGGACCGCTCCTACGGCTGGGGCATGCAGTGGGCGAAGGGTCGCAAGTGACCCACCAGCTCCAGCGGGGCGGCAACGTCGGCCTCGCTGGAGCCGGTCTCGGCGCACGCGTCGTGGTCACCCTGACCTGGGTGGCGCGCAGCGGTGTCGACGCCGACCTGTCCGCCTTCCTGTGCGACGGGGGCGGGCGGGTCCGCTCGGACGCCGACTTCGTCTTCTACAACCAGCCCTCGGGCGCGGACGGCGCGGTGCGCCACCTCGGCAAGTCGGCGCGCGGCGCCACCACGCTCGACCGGGTGGCGATCGATCTCGCCGGCGTGCCCGCCGACGTGGACAAGATCGTGATCGGCGCCTCGCTGGACGGAGGCCGCTTCGGCGACCTGGCCGGGCTGGGCGTGGAGGTCACCGACGAGCAGTCCCCGGACTCGGCGCCGCCCGCGGTGCGCACCGAGCTCGAGGCGGGCGCGGAGACCGCGATGGTCTTCGCGGAGGTCTACCGCCGCGGAGCCGAGTGGAAGGTCCGCGCGGTCGGGCGCGGCTGGACCGATGGCCTGGCCGCGATGGCCACCGACGTGGGCGTCTCGGTCGACGACGAGCCGGCTGCTGCCTCGGCGCCCGCGCCCGCGGCGGCCCCCGCCCCGGCGGAGGCGGTCAGCCTCGAGAAGCGCCGGGTGATCGACCTGGAGAAGAAGCTCACCTCCACCGGTGACACCCAGATGCTCAGCCTGGTGAAGAAGGCCGGCGTGAGCCTGGAGAAGCGGGGGCTCGGCGAGCACACCGCCCGGGTCGCCCTGGTCCTCGACATCTCGGGGTCGATGAACCGCCTCTACTCCCGCGGCGCCGTCCAGCGCCTGGCCGAGCGGGTGCTGGCCCTCGGGCTGCGCTTCGACGACGACGGCGAGGTCGACGTCTTCCTGTTCGGCAAGTCCGTGCACCAGCCCGGCGGGCTGCGCCTGGAGGGCTACCCCGAGTACGTCAAGGCGATGCTCAAGCAGCACCCCCTCGAGTTCGACACCCGCTACGGGGCGGCCGTCACGGCGGTGCGCAGGCACTACTTCGGGAGCAGCGACGAGCGGACCCAGCCGCATGCGGCCGACGTGCCGGTCTACGTGATGTTCGTGACCGACGGGGAGCCCTCGGACAAGCCGCTGGCCACCAAGCAGGTCAGCGCCGCGTCGTACGAGCCGATCTTCTGGCAGTTCATGGGCATCGGCTCGCGCGGCTTCCCCTACCTGGAGAAGCTCGACGATCTGGAGGGGCGCTACACCGACAACGCCGACTTCTTCTCGGTCACCGAGGACGAGCTGCTCGGGACGAACCCGATCAGCGACGACGCCCTCTTCGAGCGGTTGATGACCGAGTACCCCGGCTGGCTGAGCCGTGCCCGAGCCCAGGGGCTGCTGACCCGCTGAGCCCTCCCGGCGAGGTTTCGCCGCCTCGCCCCGCGGGGACGTAGGCCGCATGACGCGAACTGTGACGGCCGTGGGGTCGCTGCTCCTGGCCCTGCTGATCGGCTTCGGCGCGGCCTGGTTGGTCCTCGGCCGAGACCCCGACGACCGCGAGCTCGCCTGCGCCGGCGCCCGCTCGCTGCCGCAGGACCTCGGAGACCGGTGGAGCCTCGCCGAGCTCGACAAGGTCGATGGGGTGGCGATGCTCGCCAAGGCCGCCGGCTCGACCGGCGACGACTACGACGACCTCGACGCGCTCGGTCGAGCCGGGCGCGAGCTCCAGGAGGTCGTGACCGGCGCCAGGTCCGAGCGCTACGCCAGCGCCCGTGAGGCCCTGCTCGACGCCTGCTAGCGGCACGCTCGGGTCGGCCGCCCGTAAAAGGCGAGACGTCCCGGCCTCCACGGAGGCCGGGACGTCTGGTGGGCGATCAGGCAGCGCTGATCACGCGTCGCTGATCAGGCTCGCGCCGGCTCCGCGAGCGGGACCAGCGCGCACAGGATCGAGCCGAGGACCGGCAGCTCGCACAGGTCCTCCGGTGTGGGCGTCGGTACGCCGCCACCGCCCTCGGCCAGCGCGCAGAGCTCGCTGATGCCCTCCATCGCGCACAGCTGGGTGACGATCTCGTCGAAGCTCGGGGCCGCACCCCCGCCGATGGCCTCGCACAGCTGGGCCGCACCGGGCAGGGCGCACAGCTGCTCGGCGAACTCCTCCGGGCTGGGCACCGGCGCGCCCTCGCCGCCACAGATCCCCGGGATCGGGAGCACCGCACACAGCTGCTCGGGGCTCAGCGGGGAGGACGGCGGGTCGGCCGGCCCCTGCTGGCAGGCGGCGAGCCGCTGACGCGCGCCGGACTGGGCCGAGCGGGCGCGCTGGAGAGCCTTCTTGGCGCGTGCCTTCTTGGCCCGGGCCTTCTTCACGGCCTTGGCGGCCTTGGCCTTCTTGGCACCCTTGGCACCCTTGGCCTTCTTGGCCTTCTTGGTCGCCTTGGTCAGCGCACGGGTGGCCTTCTTGAGCTGCGCCTTCTTGGTCTGGACGCGCTTGGTCGACGTGGCCAGCGCGGTGCGCTCCGCGCTGCAGTCCGCTGCTCGGGCGCTCCCGGCGGGAGCGTCGGCTGCCGCGGCTGTCGCTGTGGCACGGGCCGGGCCGGTCAGCGCTACCGAGGCGGCGACGGCGACGAACAGGGCGATCAAGAGCCCGATGAGCTTGCGTGGATGCACGGTTTCCTCCCGGAATGCGGTGGCCTGCCCTACGCCGAGGGCTGCCGAATGTTAGCCACGTCACAGGGAGCCTCCCGATTTCTTGCATCTCGCGCGGAGTAAAGAAAGCGCCCACGCACCTCAAGTCCCGGGTCCAGATACCGATCAGGAGGACTACGGCGCGTCCGCCGAATGCCCGGACAGCGCCCCGTCACCACGGGGGACAACATGTCGCGCACCAAGCACCGAGCCTTCTTCGTCACCGCACTGCTGACCATGGCCACCCTGACCGCGCTGTCAGTCGGCACCGGCGACGAGAGCGCTGCGGTCACCGCGCTCGACCGGGCCCACCAGGTCCAGCAGGCTCCCGCCGCGACCCCGAGCCTGCGCCCCGCCCGCAGGTGCCGGCCGGCCAACCACCCCAGCCGCCGGCCACCTCGCCTGCACAAGCACCGGCACTGCCCGCGGGCGAAGCCCGCCGTGGCGCCGACCCGGGCTCCGGCTCCGGCTCCCGCGCCGGCGGCTCCGGCACCGGCAGCTCCGGCACGACCGGCTCCCGCACCAGCGGCTCCCGCACCGGCAGCTCCCACACCAGCGGCTCCCGCACCGGCGACTCCCGCACCGGCAGCGCCGGACGGCTGGACGCTGGTGACCGCCGACGAGTTCGGCGGCGGCACGCTCGACACCACCAAGTGGGTGCCCTACACCGGCGTCCCGGGCTGCTGCTCGGACACGCGCTGGCACCCGTCGCAGGTCGAGGTGTCCGAGGGCACCTTGAAGCTGCACTCCCGACCGGAGGGTGGGGTATGGCGCTCCGGTGGGGTCGGCGGCTGGAACTGGGCGGGGGCCGCGCGCACCTACGGTCGCTTCGATGCCCGGATCCGGTTCGACGCCGGAGCCGGGGTCTCGGCCGCGGCGCTGCTGTGGCCCGCGGACAACTCCTGGCCTCCGGAGATCGACTTCTACGAGATCGCCGAGACCTGGGGCGACCGCTCCCGAATGATGGTGACCACCCACTGGCCCACCGCGTCGGGACGCCAGCTCTCCCAGCACGTCACCACCAGCGACTTCACCCAGTGGCACACCGTGTCGGTGCGCTGGTCCGCCGAGGCGATCACCTACCTGCTCGACGACCGCGTGCTCAAGGTCGAGACCGACCCGGCCCGGATCCCCGACACCAGGATGTGGGTCGGACTGCAGACCCACACCCACCGCATCGACGGAGCCTGGCCCACGCTCGCGGGGGGCCGGTCTTCGGTCGCGCTGGAGGTCGACTGGGTGCGGGTCTACCGAGCCGACTGAGCAGCTTCCGGCTCAGCCGGGCGAAGGAGTCTGAAGAGACCTCCGTGGAAAACGCTGAGTGCGCAGGTCACGGCTTCACCCTCGACCTGCCCCTGACGCTCGCGACCGACTTCCTCCGTAACGCCGCTGAGCCGAAGCGGCTTGGACAAGCGCGACGACCCGGAGCCGGTTGCTGACTCTTCCCCTTCACGGGGCCCGGCGATCCATGGTGTCGACGCATGAACAGCGGCGCGGGGTCGAATCCCTTGCGCGGCTCCGAAGAGCCGTTACTCATGGTCGACGTATCGGCATGGTGACCCGCCGGGTGGACGTTCTCAGCGTGCCTGACATGCGAGGCTAGATTGCTTCAGGAGTCCACCCTTGTGCCGATACTCCATACGATGACCCCGCTGAGGAAAGTGCTTCCCGTGAGCGACCGCCTCAGCGCCTCCCGTGCGGCCGCCGCCCGCCCTCAAGGCGAGTTCAGGGCAGCTATGGCGCTCCGTCGGGCGCGGCTGCTCGCCTTTCTCACCTCCGGGGCGATCTGGATCGCCGGGGTTTCGATAGGCACCGGCATGTGGCCCGTACTGTCCTTGATCGCGGCCGCCTACGTCTTGGTTGGCAGTGTGGCGTTCGCACGTGCCGAAGCGCGTACCCGCCCGACGTTGGTTGCGCTGTGGGTGTTTGCAGTCGCGTTGTGGTCGCTCGCCTTGAGCCCTGTCGGGGAGCCCTGGGCCATCTGGGGGATCGTCATCGGATTCGTGGTCGGGTCGCTCTGCTTCGGTGCGTGGATCGGTGCGGGCTTCATGTTGCTGCAGTTCTTCAGGCCCACCGCCCGACCCTGACTCCACGCAAACCCACCTCCCTCGCCCAACTGCTTGAGCGGTCGTCGCAGCGGCGGGGCGCGCACCTTGGACCTCTGCGCTTCTCGGCGCGTTCCTGGCCATCAACGCCATCGCCTGGCAGGTGCACCTACAGGCTCATCGCGAGCCGAACCGGGGCTCGGGGAGACCACCGGGATCTCCGCACGGTTTCCGCCGGAAGATCTGAAGACCCGGCCGTTGCTGACGGGGGATACAACAACGGCCGGGCACAGGAGAATGTACGGGACGCTCAGGCCGTGGAACAGCCAAAATCCCCGATTTCTTGCGAAGTGATGTACCTCACCGGATGGTGACCTGGCGGTTGGTCAGACCCGCCCGTGTCGCACGCTCCGCGGACGTCAGCGGCGTGGGGTCGGCCAGCACCTCGGCGAGGTCCGCGGCGAAGCGAGCGGCCGGTTCCTCGAGCACCTGCGCACCGGTCCCCAAGGGGAGGTCCCACACCGGAGCCAGCAGTCCGTGGGCGCGGAACATGCCCACCAGGCGCGAACCCTCGACCAGGCGGTCGCGGCCCGCGGCGTGCAGCCGGGCCAGGGCGTCGAGGAGCCGGTCCTCGGGCTCGGGCATCACCCAGCGCAGGTGCTCCTTGGTGCCCACGTCGGTCCAGTACGCCGCCTCGACGCTGCGCAGCCGCACGGTCGGGGAAGCCGCGCCGTTGGCCTGCTCCAGGGCCGCCAGCATCGCCGGGGACTGGTCCTCGACGTCGGCGAGCCAGTAGCCGAAGCCCTCGTGCACGGTGATCTCCAGCGGCTCGTCGACGACGAGGTCCTGCAGTCGCGGGCCCTCCCCCGGCGCCTCGATCAGCCCGACCACGTCACCGGGCGCCGCCTCCAGCGCCCGCTGGAGCACCGCGCCGGCGTCCCGGGCCGGGTCGCCGTACTGGTGCTGGACCTGCAGGCCCAGCCAGATCGTGCCGTCCTCGCGCACCAGCGCCGGGGCTGCCCCCGGCAGGAGCGAGCAGAGCAGGACGGGACGCTCGGAGTCCTTGAGCCTCAGTGGGGCGGTCGCGGCCGGCACCAGCTCGCGCAGCGCGATGACGTCGCACTCCGAGGGCATCCCCTCGAAGGGACGCACCACGAAGGTCGCGGCCCCCGGGTCGGACGAGCCGTGGCAGGCCTTGTAGCGGCGGCCCGACCCGCACGGGCAGGGCTGGCGCGGCGCCACCTCCCCGGGAGTGCCGGGGGCTTGGTCACGGGCCTTGGTGCGAGAGCTCTTTCCCATGACAGTCGAACCTATACGCCGAGCAGTTGGCGCAGGTAGGCCGGCCTGTCGGTGATGACCGAGGCCACTGCGTAGCGCTGGCACACCTCGAGGTCCTCGGGGGTGTTGACCACCCACACGTTGACCTCCCGGCCGCTCTCCACCAGCCGCCGGGCGAAGCCGGGATGGTCGCGCAGCTCGGCGACTCCGGGGCCCAGCGCCCAGTGCGGCCCGATCAGGCGTCGCAGCATCGGCCAGTGGTGGGCCTTGTCGATGAGCATCACCAGCCGCAGGTCGGGGGCGAGCCGCTCGACCCGGCGCAGCGCCGTCGCCGAGAAGCTCATCACCTTGGCCGGTGAGTCCGCGCGGTCCCATCCGAACTCCCGCAGCAGCTCCACCACCCGCCGCTCGACCAGACCGGCGAAGCGCGTCGGGTGCTTGGTCTCGATCGCGATCTCGATGGGCCGCTCGTAGTCGGCGACGGTCTCCAACAGCCTGCGCAGCGTCAGGACCCTGCCCAGCTCCTCGTCGCGCTCGGTGTGCTCGTCGTCCAGCTCGGCCCAGGGGTTCTTCCACGAGGCGAAGTCCAGGTCGCTGAGCTCGGCGAGCTCCATCGTGGAGACCACCCCGCGGGTGCGCGCCGTACGACGCAGGTCCCGGTCGTGGACGCAGACCAGGTGGCCGTCGGCCGTCAGCCGTACGTCGCACTCGAGGCCCTCGGCACCGGCGTCGAGGGCGGCGAGATAGGCGCCGAGTGTGTGCTCGGCGAGCTCGTGGCTGGCGCCGCGGTGAGCGACGACCTTCGGCCTCATGCGTCTCCTCGTGAACGGCGAACGGCGGGCCGGGTACCCAGCTCGGATCGGCATCGCGCCGCCCCGAAATGGTGCACCCGGCCCGCCGCGGTGTCCACGCCGGGGCCCCGGCACTACGCCCGGTGGGCGCCGTCAGCCGGGGCGAGAGGGGATCAGCGACCGCCCAGGGCCGGCAGCGGCAGCTGGCCGATCAGGTTCTTCAGCAGCCCGGTCAGCCCGCCGAGCAGGGTGTCCACGATCCGCACGACGGTGCCCAGCGGCGTCTCGTTGATCTTCTCGACGATGTCGCGGATGAGCGAGATCACCCCGGCCAGGGGCTTGCCCAGCGGAGAGCCCTCGAGCAGCTCGAGCACGTCGCGGATCGCGCTGGGGTTCTCCTGGGCGTAGAGCGCCGTGACGGCCACCGTGCCCATCTCGCGCAGCTCACCGGGGTCGAGGGCGCGCAGGCGCTTGATGATCTGGGTGGCGCGCTGCGGCCGCTTCGCCTGACGCAGGCTGCGCTCCAGCTGGTTGATCCGGGCCAGGCCCTGCTTGGCCGCCCGCTCGAGCTGGGGGCCGAGACCCTCCAGGTCCGTCATCTTCGGGTCGGCGAGGATCTCGCGGTACGCCGCGCGCTTGCGGTCGGCGACGTTGGCGCCCACCCGCTTCTTGCGCGCCAGGCGCTTGGCCCGGGTGGCCGCAGGCCGCGCAGCCGACGCCTCGGCGGCAGCCGCAGCCGTCTTCGCGGTCGGTTCCGCGGACCGGGCGACCAGCTGGGCCGGCGCCGCCGAGGCGCCGGTGAGCTGGGCCCCCGAGACGGCCACCGCGCCGGACAGGACGGCCGAGGTCAACAGTCTTGCTACGCGCGTCATCTGCACGGTTCTCTCCCTCATCAAGTGCTCCGGGCGGCTCCCGCGCCCGCTTGCCCACAACGTACCCACGAGATGTCACACCGAGTAACACCGAGCGTGACATCTCAGTGTGCGGTCACAAATGGCCCCTCCCGGGGCGCCTCAGCGGCTCAGCAGGGGGCGCGCTCAGCGGGAGCGGAGGAAGGCCCCGAAGTGCGGCACCGTGAAGGCGACGCTGCCGCGCTCGGCGGAGAAGACCAGCCCCTTCTTGATCAGGCCGTCGCGCGCCGGGGAGAGCGACTGCGGCTTGCGCTCCAGGTGCCGCGCCACGTCGGCGGTCGACACCGGCCCGTCGGCGTTGTCGGCTCCGAGGTCGGCCATCGCCACCATGTAGTCGCGCTCGGCCGGCGTCGCCCGGTCGTAGCGGGCGCCGAAGAAGCCCACCGCGAGCTCGGCCTCCGCCTCGGGCGCCGCCACCCGCACGTCCTCCACCCGCACCGGCGACCCGACGGCCGCGTCCCAGGTCACCTTTCCGTACGCCTGCACGAAGTAGGGATAGCCGTCGGTGAGTCGGTAGAGCTCGTCGAGCGCGTCCGCCTCGAAGTCGACCTCCTCGGTCGAGGCCGGGACCCGCCAGGCCCGGTCGGCCATCTCCCGGGGCAGGCGATCCACGGACACGTAGCGGAACAGCCGCTCGGCGTACGACTTGGAGGCGGCGAGCGCCACCGGCAGGTGCGGCAGGCCGGCGCCCACCACGATCAACGGGGAGCCCTGCTGGCTGATCTCGTGGCAGGCCCCGCACAGCGCGGCCAGCTCGGGCGCGGGGATGTCCTGCATCTCGTCGATGAACACCGCCATCCCGACGCCGAGGTCGCCGGCCAGCTCGGCCACGTCGGAGAACAGCTCGACCAGATCGAGCTCGAGGTCACCGGAGTCCGCACGGCCGCGGGTGGCCGGCACGTCGATCGGCGGCGTCCAGCGCATCCCCTTGCGATCCTCGACCGACGTGCGCAGAGCGAAGCTCTTCAGCACCCCCGCCACCGCGTCCACCCGGTCGGGGTCGCGGTGGCGGTGCGACACCTCGCGGATGCCCGCGTGCACCGCCTGGGCCATCGGGATCCGGATGCTCTGGTCCGGGCGGGCCTCGATCTTGCCCGTCCCCCACGCCCGCTTCACGGCCTGCGAGCGCAGGGCGTTGAGCAGCACCGTCTTGCCCACCCCCCGCAGTCCCGAGAGCACCATGCTCCGCTCCGGGCGTCCCGCGGCCACCCGCTCGAGCGTCACCTCGAACTGGCGCAGCTCCCGGTCGCGCCCCGCCAGCTCGGGGGGACGCTGGCCGGCCCCTGGGGCATACGGGTTGCGGATCGGATCCATGTGCGGACGATATCTGCGCGTCTAGGGTGGGGGCTAGATTTGGGTAGCGTGTCCTGTGTTGGGCGCCCTCCCGGTCGCCGTTTGGTCCCCAACGGATGCGATTCCAGGCGCCGAGGGTCCGTTTCTGCCCAATCGACGACCCCGGCACCCCTCACGGGGCCACGTCCGGGTCCGCGGGCCAGCTTGCGACGTACGCCGCTGTGGCGCCGACCTTCGACCGAAGCGCACGGATGCACCTCGTTTGGTCCCCAACGGGGGTGATGTGCGGCCGCGAGGGTCCGTTTCCGCCCAATCGCGGCGCCTCGGCGTGCCTTGCCCGTTCGAGGGAAAGCCGACGTCGTACGCCGTTGCGTCGAGGCCGGCGAGGAGGTCACGCGGAGGCATTCCGGTCGAGGCCGGGCCAGGGCCGTAGGGATGGGTCGGGGGTCGCCGAATGGTCACTAACGGCATGCTCCTGCGCGAAATATGCCCCGTTGGGGACCAAACGGCGACAAGGGACGGCGCCGGGCAGCGGTCGACGCCCCCTGCGCGGGGCCCCGGCGCCCTAGACTGAGCGGCGTGCCCGAGCTGCCCGAGGTGGAAGCCCTGGCCCTCGATCTGAAGGGCCGGCTCAAGGACCACGCGATCACCAAGGTCCACCTGGCTGCGTTCAGCGCCCTGAAGACCTTCGACCCGCCGCTGTCCGCGCTGGAGGGGACGCTGGTCGACGACGTCACCCGGCACGGCAAGTTCCTCGACGTCGAGGCCTCGGGCCTGCACCTGGTGCTGCACCTCGCGCGGGCCGGCTGGGTGCGCTGGCGCGACGAGGTGCCGACCCTGCCGCCCAAGCCCAGCAACAAGTCGCCGATGGCCGCGCGGGTGGTGATCGACGACGTCGCCGGCCTCGACATCACCGAGGCGGGCACCAAGAAGAGCCTGGCGATGTACGTCGTGCGAGACCCCCAGGAGGTGCCCGGGATCGCCCGGCTCGGACCCGACCCGCTCGGCGAGGGGTTCACCCGCGACCTGCTCGGCCAGATCCTCGCCGACGCGGGCCGCGCCCAGATCAAGGGGATCCTGCGCAACCAGGGCACGATCGCCGGTATCGGCAACGCCTACTCCGACGAGCTTCTCCACGCCGCGCGGCTCTCGCCGTTCAAGCCCGCCAACAGCCTCAGCGACGACGAGCTGGAGATCCTCTACGCCGCGATCCGCACGGTGCTCGGCGATGCGGTCGAGCGTTCGCGCGGGCTGGCACCCAGCCAGCTCAAGGGCGAGAAGAAGTCGCACCTCGCGGTGCACGGGCGCACCGGCGAGAAGTGCCCGGTCTGCGGTGACGTGGTCCGCGAGGTGTCGTTCGCCGACTCGAGCCTGCAGTACTGCCCCACCTGCCAGACCGGCGGCAAGCCGCTCGCCGACCGGCGCATGTCCCGACTGCTCAAGTGAGCCCGCTCGGATGAGCCCGGCCCGTTCCGAGGTCGCGCGCGTGGCCGCCTCGCCCGAGGCCCGCCGCGCGCTGCATCGCCGCACCCTGCGCGTGGTCGTCGTCTCCCAGGTCTTCGGCGGCGCCGGCCTGGCCGCCGGCGTCACGGTCGGCGCGCTGCTGGCCCAGGAGATGGTCGGCGGCGCCGGGATCGCGGGGCTGCCGGCCGCGTTGTTCACGCTGGGCTCCGCCCTCGCGGCGTACCTGGTCGGCATCGTCTCCCAGCGCTCGGGTCGCCGGCTGGGCCTGGCCGCGGGCTTCCTGACCGGCGCCGCCGGCGCCGTCGCGATCGTCGTCGCCGCCGTGATCGACAGCCCGCTGCTGCTCTTCTCCGCGATGTTCGTCTACGGCGCCGGCACGGCCACCAACCTGCAGGCGCGCTACGCCGGCACCGACCTGGCCCCGGCGCAGAGCCGGGCCAGCGCCGTCTCCATCGCGCTGGTCGCGACCACCTTCGGCGCGGTCGCCGGACCCGCCTCGGTCGGCCTGCTCGGCGACCTCGCCGCCGCGCTCGGCATCCCCCGGCTGGCCGGCCCGTTCCTGCTCGGCGCGGTGGCGTACGGCGTGGCGGGGCTGGTGCTGTTCGTCGCGCTGCGCCCCGACCCGTACCTGGTCGCCCGCGCCGCCGCCGCCCTCACCGACGCCGACGCCGACGCAGACGCCGACCCCGACGAAGCCCGCGCCCCGTCCTCCCCCGCAGCACCCGCACCCACCAGCCCACCCACCGGCGCACCCCCCACGAGCGCCCGCCGAGGCGTGGCCGTCGGCGCGACGGTGATGGTGCTCACCCAGGTCGCGATGGTGGCGATCATGACGATGACGCCGGTGCACATGCGCCACCACGGCCACAGCCTGGACGCGGTGGGGTTCGTGATCGGCATGCACGTCGGGGCGATGTTCCTGCCGTCCCTGGTCACCGGCCGCCTGGTGGACAAGGTCGGGCGGGTGCCGATGGCGATCGCGGGAGGCGCCACCCTGCTCGCGGCCGGGCTGGTCGCCGCGCTCGCCCCCGGGGACTCCCTGCTGACCCTGACCCTCGCCCTGTGCCTGCTCGGGTTGGGCTGGAACTTCGGCCTGATCAGCGGCACGGCACTGGTCGTCGACGCGGCGCCGCTGGAGACCCGGGCCCGCACCCAGGGCGCCCTCGACGTCCTGGTCGCCCTGGCCGGCGCCTCCGGCGGCGCGCTCTCGGGGCTCGTCGTGGACGCCTCCAGCTTCGCCACGCTCTCGTTGGCCGGCGGCTTCCTGGCCCTGCTGCTGGTGCCGGTGGTGGCGTGGTGGCGACGCGACCCCGCGGCCGCCTCGGCATCGGGCACGGGGACTAGCGTGGGGGCATGACCCAGATCCCCACGGTGACCATCGACGGCGTGCCCGATCCGCTGCCCGAGGGCCTGCACGTGCTCGACGTGCGCGAGCAGGTCGAGTGGGACCACGCCCACATCGAGGGGGCGCTGCACGTTCCGCTCTCGCAGCTCGTGCAGCGCCTCGACGAGGTGCCGGTCGAGCAGACGCTGGTGGTCTGCAAGATCGGCGGTCGCTCCGCCCAGGCGGTGGCCTGGCTCAGCCAGCAGGGCCGTGACGTGGTGAACCTGGACGGCGGGATGGTCGAGTGGGCCGCCGCCGGTCGCCCCATGGTGAGCGAGACCGGTCAGCCGCCGCGCATCGCGTGAGGCCTGCTCAGCGCTGCGGGGTCACTCCGACTCGGGGGCGCTCGGTGCACCGTCGGGCATGAGCTCCTCCATGGACTTCTCGATCTCGTCCTTGCAGGTGGTGCTGACGTACTCGCCGAACGCGTCGAACTTCTTCTCCTCCGACTCGCTCATGTCGGGGTCCTCGATGTCGGCGGCCTTCGCGTCCTCGTCGACGTCCTTGGCCCACTTGACGAGCAGCTCGAAGCCCTCGCGCTCCTCGTCGGAGATGCTCTTCGGGGTGCCCGTCTCCTCGAGGTCCTCGGCCCAGTCCTTCAGGTCGCCGCCGGTGGTGTCCTCGCCGCCCATCGTCGAGGCCTCGATGTAGGCGTTGCAGAAGTCCCCCTCCGAGGCGTCTGTCGGGGCGCCGTCGCTGCCGCAGCCGGCGAGCGCGCCGCCCATCAGGATCAGGCCTGCGGCCAGGGATACGTGCTTCATGTGCTCTCCTGTCGTGGGTGATGTCTCGGGGCGGGACCCTGCCCAATCCACCCGCTGTTCATGCCTGCGGGCCGGATCGGCGGTTCAGCGGTCCAGCGCCCGTGGCAACGGTACGGCCAGGGCCTGACCCAGCCGCCGCAGGTAATGGGCCCGATCCACCTCGACGACGCCGAGGGAGGCCAGGTGCGGCGTGCTCCACTGCACGTCGAGCAGGCGCCGCTCGGCGTGCTCGTCGGTGAGCAGGTCGACCAGCCCGACCAGGGCGACCTTCGAGGCGTCCCGGGCCCGGTGGAACATCGACTCTCCGGCGAACAGGCCCCCGATCGCCAGCCCGTAGAGCCCGCCGAGGAGCTCTCCGCCGCGCCAGGCCTCGACCGAGTGCGCCCACCCCAGCTCGTGCAGGCCTACGTACGCCGCGCGAACGTCGGCGTCGATCCACCCGCCCGGCCGGCGCGGGTCGCCACAGGCGTCGACCACCTCGGCGAACGCGGTGTCCACCCGGATCTCGTAGTCGCGCACGGCGCGGCGCAGGGAGCGCGAGACGACCAGCCCGTCCAGCGGCAGCACGCCTCGGCGTACCGGGCAGAACCAGTGCGGCGGCTCGTTCGCCATCCCCGAGGGCATCGGGAAGAGGCCGCGCCGGTAGGCGGCCAGGATCGTGCCGGGGGCCAGGTCCGCCCCGATCGCCACCAGGTCGTCCTCGGCCAGCTCCCCGCGCTCGTCGAAGCGGGCGGGGTCGCCGAAGTCCCAGACGGTGGGCGGCGGCTCGACGGGCACGATGCTCACCGTAGCGACACACCGCCCCGGGAGCGTCCGAGCCCCGGCACCATCGTCGGCTCCGTAGGATCGCTGCATGAGCGTCAAGCAGAACGTGAGCCGGGTCCTGCTGCCGAAGGCCGCCCAGCTGGCCCCCGGCCTCAGCAGCAGCTTCGTGCGTGAGGCGCTGCACCGCGCGATCCGAGGCGTCGGTCCCCTGCCTCCGGCCGCCGAGGCCGCCGACAAGCACCTCGCCGACCACGACGGCGACCACAAGCGCGCGATCCGCGAGCTGATCGACAACCACGTCCGCTACGCCGGCGCGCAGGGGTTCGTGACCAACCTGGGCGGCCTGGTCACCGCGGCGGTGACCATCCCGGTCAACGTCACCGGCCTGGCGCTGGTGCAGAGCCGGATGATCGCGGGCATCGCCCACCTGCGCGGCTACGAGCTGGAGGACCCGCGGGTGCGCAACGCGCTGCTGGTGTCCCTGCTCGGCGAGGAGGAGATCGAGAAGCTGCTCAAGAAGCGCAAGATCCCCGCCCCGCCGATGGCGCTGGCCACGGCGCCGGCCCACGACCCGGCGCTGGACCGGATCGTCTCCGCCGAGGTGGCCGCGGCGATGCTGGCCAAGGTGGCCGGCAAGCAGATGGTGACCACCGTGGGCCGGCGGGTGCCGGTCGTCGGCGGCCTGGTGGGCGCCGGCAGCGACGGCTGGTCCACCTGGCGGATCGGCCGCTACGTCGACAAGGAGCTCCTGCCCCGCGCGCGGCGGTAGACCCGCATCACCCGGGCGCCGGCGCTGGAGGAGTCCAGCCGGCGCACGATCTTCTCGCGCAGCCGGTACGTCGGGCGCAGGTAGGCGCGCTCCAGGGCCTGCCGCGCGTCGGCCAGCTCCGCGGCGAGGTGCGCCTCGCTGTGCCGCAGCCGGGTGTTCTCCATCAGCAGCGCGCGGGTGGCGTCGACCGCGGCCGCGGCGACCAGGCGCTCACGCGGCCGGTCCGGGTCGGCGTACTCGAGTGCGGGCGGGCCGCCGCGCAGGTCCTCGAGGTCGCCGACCACGTCGTACCCACGCTCGGCGATCGCCTCGATCCACCGCCCGGCCACCTCCTGGGCCCAGGGATGCACCTGCGGCGGGAGCGCCAGGCGCGGTGACTCGGTGCGCCGCGACAGCGTCTGGTGGGCCAGCAGCTCGCGCACCAGCGGCCGGTAGTCAGCGGGCTCCAGCACGTTGTTGACGGCCAGGTTGAGCCGGCGGATGAACGTCGTCTCGGGCACCCCCAGGGACGGGTTGACCCGCTCGGCCTCCAGGTCGAGGTCGAGGCCGTCGAGACCGAAGACCCTGCTGAACCGTTGCCACAGCAGATCGCGCGGGGCACCGGGGGCCGGCACCGTGACGAGGTGGACCCGCTCGGGGGGCAGCGCGTGGCCCCAGCGGTGCAGGATGTCGGGGATCTCCTGGGCCGCCCAGAACCAGCTCGCGATCCGGCCCGGGCGCTCGGGGTCGCGGATCATCTCCAGGAACCGCGCATAGGTGACGGTGCTGCGGTGCTTGACGTTCTCCTGCCACTCGGCCGGGATCTGGCGGACCAGGTCACGCACCGAGAGCACCAGGTGCACCTCGGCCCCCGCTCCGTGGCCCAGCGACTCCAGCGCCCGGTCCGCCTCCTGGCGGGAGGCGGTGGCCAGGATCTCGTGGCTGATGATCGCGGTGCCGTCGAAGTCGGCCACCTCGCCGGCCAGCTTGTCCCAGGCGCCGACCGCGTCGGTCTCCAGCCCGCCCCACGGCAGCCGCATCAGGTCGAGCGCGGCCAGGAACTGGGCGTCGAAGCGCTCGGCGGGATAGAGGATCCCCTGCTCGCGCAGCACCTCGCGGTTGCGGAACAGGACGTCCTGGAAGTACGACGTACCGGTCTTGGGCGTGCCGACATGCACCAGCACCCGCTTGCTCGTCACGCCTTGTTCCTCGTCTCTCGTCGTCCCCGTTGCTGGATGGGTCCCCTGGCGCCGTCGAGCAGCATCCGCACCGCCAGGGCGAGGGCCGCCGCGTCGAGCGACGCGGGGCTCGCGGGCGCGTCGGCGGAGGACTCGGCGGGCAGCAGCGCCTCGAGCCGGCCGTGCACAGGGTACTGAGCCGCGGCGAGCGCCCGGCACTGGTCGGCGGCCTGGAGCCGCAGCCACGCGCGCTGCTCGGCGGGGACCACCGGCGGCAGCGACCAGCCGCGCACCGAGGCGTCGGAGCCGTGCCCGCCCGGCGCGACGGCCGAGCGGGCGACGGCGGCGATCGCGTCGTCGAGCACCGCGCGGATCAACGTCGTACGCCGCGGCGCGGGCACCATCAGCCCGAGCACGCGCGAGACCCGGCGGGTCACCTCGAGGGCGACGCTCGGAGCCGGTGCCGGAGCGACCGGCGGGCGGCGTGCCGGCACCAGGTGGGCGAGGGCGCCCGGGTCCATCACCACCTGCACCTCGCGTCGGCGCTGCGCCCACACCGCGGCCTGGGCGGCGAGGTCGGCGCGCGGCGGCAGCTGGTCACGGGCGTGCCAGCTCGCGCAGAAGTCCCGCCAGGAGGCGGTGCCGCCGTCGAGGATCCGGACGGTCCACACCGCGCCCATCAGGTGCTCGAGGTCTCCGCCCAGCACCAGCACGTCGCCGCGACCGGGCGCACAGCGCTCGGCCGCGAAGCCGGCGCGCAGCGCACGCGCCAGCACCGGGTCGCCGACCAGGCGGGGGTGGCGTCGCCAGGGCAGCGGCCGTGGCCGCGCGGAGGCGCGGGGTCGCCACCGCGCGCGGCCCGGCTCGTCGGGGGCGGCGACCGCGTCGTCGGCCAGCAGCCCGACCGCCGGGCGCAGCAGCTCGCGGGGAGCCAGTGCCGCGGGGTCGACCGCCGGCGCGCCGAACGGCTCTCCGGCCAGGGTGCCGGCCAGCGGCAGGTCGAGCGCCCCCCGGCCGGGCGGGCTGGACGCCAGCACCCGCTCGACCAGCGCCGGCTCGACGGCCGCACCCGCGGCAAGGTTGATCCGGCGCAGCAGCTCCAGCTGCTGGGCGCCGGGCAGCGGCCCGTCGCTCGGCGCGCCGGGCCCCGCGGATCCCGCTGCGCGCGCGCTGCCCGCGGCGGCCTCCGGGTGCCACGCGAGCCAGGGGGTGGTCCCGCCGGTGCGCAGGTGGTCGACCCACGCCCAGGCGCGGGCGCGAGCGTCGCCGGGGACCGCGCCGCTCACGTGTTCCGCAGCCTGTTGACGTGGGAGCGGATCCGCTGCCCGAGGGCCCGCTCGGGATCGGGCCGGCTGGCGGCCTCGCGGGTCATCGCCTCCAGGGCGTCGAGCGCCGCCTCGAGCTGGGGCCGGGCGCCCACCCGGTCGGGGTTGTGCCAGACCTCGTCCTCGGCCGGCCGCACCGGCCGCAGGTCCTCCACGTCACCGACGACGTCGACGCCGCTGCCCTCGATCCACTCGATCCAACGCTCCGCCTGCGCCTCGGCCCAGTCGAAGCGTCGCGGGGAGAGCCGGACCGGGGTGGAGCGGCGATGGGCGAGGCGCTCGTGGGCCAGCAGGTCGCGGACCAGGACGTCGTAGCGCTCCTCGCGACGTACCTCCCGCCCCATCCGGCGGTTGAGCCGGCGGATCAGCTGGGTCTCGGCGATGCCCAGGGAGCGGTTGGTGCGCTCGCTGTCCAGCGGCGCCCAGGCGGGGTCGATGCCGAACACCCGACAGAAGCGCAGCCACAGCTCGTCGCCCGGCCCGGACGCGCTCGCCTGGGGCACGGTGACCACGTGGATCTGATCGGGCGACAGGTTCGCCCCCCAGGTGGTCAGCACGCTGGGCAGGTCGAAGGCGGCGCGGAACCAGGGGCCGCCGCGCTCGACGCCGTCGAGGAAGCGGCTGAAGCTCCACTTGCGGCCCTGCTTGATGCTCTCCTGCCAGGCCGCCGGGAGCTGGCGGCCGAGGTCGCGGGCGCTGTACACGATGTGGATCTCGCTGCCGGCCAGGTCGTTCATCACCCGGGCGACCTTCTCGGCCGGGGCCGGCGCCAGGATCTCGTGGCTGATGATCACGGTGCCGTGGGCGCGGCGGACCCGGCGCACCATCGTCTCCCAGCTGCCGGCCGCGTGCCCGGGGGCTCCGCCCCAGTCCTGCTCGAGCAGATCGAGGGCGGCGCGGAAGTGGAAGAGGTCGGCGTCCAGCAGCCGCGACTTCGACGGCAGCACCACGCCGTGCTCGGCCAGGGTGGCCGCGTTGCGCATCAGCCGGTCCTGCAGGTAGGTGGTGCCGGTCTTGGGCGCCCCGATGTGGAGGTAGACGCGACGGCTCATGTGGTCGATTCTGCCGTACGCCGTTCAGCCCTCACCCAGCGCACGGACCACCGCCGACGGGCTGGGGCGACGCAGCCGCCCGGCCATCCAGGTGCTGGTCGCGGCCAGCGCCTCGAGGTCGACGCCGGTGTCGATGCCGAGCCCGCGCAGCATCCACACCAGGTCCTCGGTGGCGAGGTTCCCGGTGGCGCTCTTGGCGTAGGGGCAGCCCCCGAGTCCGCCGGCGGAGCTGTCGAAGGTGGTGATGCCGACGCCCAGCGCGGCGTACGCGTTGGCGAGGGCCTGGCCGTAGGTGTCGTGGAAGTGCATGGCCAGCTGGTCGGGGCGCATCCCGGCAGCGGTGAAGGCGTCCACCAGCGCGGTGACGTGGCCGGGGGTGCCGACGCCGGTGGTGTCGCCGAGGCTGAGCTGGTCGGCGCCGAGGTCGAACAGGCGCCTGCCCACGGAGACGACCTGCTCGATCGGGACGTGACCCTCCCACGGGTCCCCGAAGCACATCGAGACGTAGGCCCGGACCCGGACCCCAGCGTCGCGGGCGCGGCGCACCGTCGGCTCGAACATCGTGAACTGCTCGTCGAGGCTGCGGTTGAGGTTGCGCTGGGCGAAGGTCTCGGTCGCGGAGCCGAAGATCGCGATGTGGCGCAGCCCGAGGTCGAGGGCGCGGTCGAGCCCGCGCTCGTTGGGCACCAGCACCGGCAGGTCGCGCGCGTAGTCGCCGTGCTGGTCGACCAGCAGCGTCATCAGCTCGGCGGCGTCGGCCAGCTGCGGCACCCACTTCGGATGCACGAAGCTGGTCGCCTCCACCACCGGCAGCCCGGCGGTGAGCAGGCGGCCGACCAGCTCCGCCTTCACCTCGAGCGGGACTCGGGTCGCCTCGTTCTGCAGGCCGTCGCGGGCGCCGACCTCGTAGATCGTCACCTGCTCGGGCAGGCCGGGAGTGGGGACCTGCTGGGGACTGCGCACGGCGCGCTCCTCTCCTGCTCGGACGACTGGGCCCGACGCTACTCGGACTCGGCGGAGACGGTGGGCTCAGCGGCGGTGGGCTCAGCGGCGGTGGGCTCGACCACGAGCAGCCGGGCGCCCAGCGCGACCTGGGCGCCGGCCACGGCGTCCACGACGGTGACCGTGCCGGCGAACGGCGCCCGCAGGGTGAGCTCCATCTTCATCGCCTCCATGGTGGCCAGCACGTCGCCGTGCGCGACCGGGTCGCCCGCGGCGACCGGGAGCGTGAGCACCGTGCCCGGCATCGGCGCGAGCACGGTCCCGTCGCCGAGGTCCGCCGCGTGGTCCAGGAACGGGTCGGGGCGGGTGAACACGTGTCGCTGGCCGCGGTGCACCACCTCCACCGCGTGCGCGGTCACGTCGACCACCGCCTGCTCGCGTCGGCCGTCGATCGCGAGCACCACGACGTGGCGCTGCGCGCTGAGCTCGCGCACGGCCCGCTCCGTCTGGTCCCGGACGATCCCGGCGGCGCGGTCGACGGTGACCGGGCGGTCCAGCTCGATGCACTGGGCGGCGGGCGGCGCCCCGAGCCGGAACCCGTCCGCGCGGAACGGGTCCCCGGCCCCCAGCCCGCCGGGCAGGAGGCCCTCGGCGACCAGCATCGCCTGGGTCCAGGCGGCGAAGACCCGGGCCAGGTCCGCGGCGGGCGGCTCGAGCCGCGCGGTGTCCAGCCAGGCGGTCTCGACGGCACCGGCGCGGAACTCCTCGCCGGCCACCAGCGCGCGCAGGAACCCGACATTGGTGGTGAGACCGAGGATCGCGGTGTCGTCGAGGGCGGCCAGCAGCGTGCGCCGCGCGCTCTCCCGGTCGGCCCCGTGCACGACGACCTTGCCGAGCATCGGGTCGTACGACGTGCTGACCACCTGGCCGCTCTCCAGGGCGTGGTCGACGCGCGCCCCCTGCGGCCAGCGCACCAGCGTCGCGGTGCCGGCCTGCGGCAGGAAGCCGCCGAAGGAGTCCTCGGCGTAGATGCGCACCTCGATCGCGTGCCCGGTGATGGCGAGGTCCTCCTGGCGCAGCGAGAGCCGCTCCCCGGCCGCGACGCGGAGCTGGTGCTCGACCAGGTCGAGGTCGCCGCAGATCGCCTCGGTGACCGGGTGCTCGACCTGCAGGCGGGTGTTCATCTCCAGGAAGTAGGCCTCACCGGTGTCGGCGTCGACGAGGAACTCCACGGTGCCGGCCCCCTCGTAGCCGACGTGGCGGGCCAGCGCGACCGCGGCGTCGGTGAGCCGCTCGCGCAGGGCCGGGTCCAGGCCGGGAGCAGGGGCCTCCTCGATCACCTTCTGGTGGCGTCGCTGGGTCGAGCAGTCGCGCTCGAAGAGGTGCACGACGTTGCCGTGCGCGTCGCCCAGCACCTGCACCTCGACGTGGCGGCCGTGCTCGACGTACTTCTCGACGAGCATGGTGTCGTCGCCGAACGACGACAGCGCCTCGCGCTTCGCGGCGGCCAGCGCCGCGTCGTACTCGCTCGCGTCGCGGACGATGCGCATGCCCTTGCCGCCGCCGCCGGCCGCGGCCTTGACGAGGACGGGGAACCCGGCGTCCTCGCCGCGGGGCACCACCGGCACCCCCGCCGCCACGGCGATCTCGCGGGCGGCGTCCTTGCGGCCCATCTGCTCCATCACCACCGAGGAGGGCCCGACCAGCTTGATCCCGGCCCCCTCGAGGGCGCGGGCGAACTCGGCGCGCTCGGAGAGGAAGCCGTAGCCGGGGTGGACCGCGTCGGCCCCCGACGCCTGCGCGGCGGCGAGCACGGCGTCGATGTCCAGATAGCTCGACACGCGCAGCGCCTCGTCGGCCTCGCGCACGTGCAGGGCGTGCGCGTCGAGGTCGGTGAAGATCGCCACGCTGCGGATGCCGAGGCGCCGGCAGGTGCGGATCACCCGTCGGGCGATCTCGCCGCGGTTGGCGACCAGGACGGTGTGCAGATCGAGGGCCAGCATGCTCATCACATCCGGAAGACGCCGTAGGAGGGGTCGGGCA
The DNA here is from genome assembly GCF_059766615.1 of Nocardioides sp. Z43_10. Classification (NCBI taxonomy): domain Bacteria; kingdom Bacillati; phylum Actinomycetota; class Actinomycetes; order Propionibacteriales; family Nocardioidaceae; genus Nocardioides; species Nocardioides sp. Z43_10. The sequence goes on from NZ_JCBAJY010000001.1 coordinate 359,133, forward strand.
GCGGCGCGTGCGCGGCCGCGGCCAGGCCCATGCCGAGCACCCGGCGGGTGTCGGCGGGGTCGATGACGCCGTCGTCCCAGAGCCGGGCGGTGGAGTAGTAGGGCGAGCCCTGGTGCTCGTACTGCTCGCGGATCGGGGCCTTGAACGCCTCCTCCTCCTCGGCCGACCACTCGGCGCCGCGGGCCTCGAGGCCGTCGCGGCGCACGGTGGCCAGCACCGAGGCGGCCTGCTCGCCGCCCATCACCGAGATCCGCGCGTTGGGCCACATCCACAGGAAGCGGGGGTCGTAGGCGCGCCCGCACATGCCGTAGTTGCCGGCGCCGTAGGAGCCGCCGATGACGACGGTGAACTTCGGCACCACCGAGCAGGCCACCGCGGTGACCAGCTTGGCGCCGTCGCGGGCGATGCCGCGGTTCTCGTACTCGCGCCCGACCATGAAGCCGGTGATGTTCTGCAGGAAGACCAGCGGGATGCCGCGCTGGTTGCACAGCTCGATGAAGTGGGCGCCCTTGAGCGACGACTCGCTGAACAGGATGCCGTTGTTGGCCACGATGCCGACCGGGTAGCCGTGGATCCGGGCGAACCCGCAGACCAGGGTCTCGCCGTAGAGCCGCTTGAACTCGTGCATCCGGCTGCCGTCGACCAGGCGCCGGATCACCTCGCGCACGTCGTACGGCGTGCGCGGGTCGGTGGGCACCACGTCGTAGAGCGTGGCCGGGTCCTCCAGCGGCTCCTCGGAGGCGTGCCGCTCGAGGGTGGCCGGGCGCCGGCGCTCGAAGGTGTCCACGATGCTGCGCACGATGGCCAGGGCGTGCGCGTCGTCCTCGGCCAGGTGGTCCACGACGCCGGAGGTGCGGGCGTGGACGTCGCCGCCGCCCAGCTCCTCGGCGGTGACGACCTCGCCGGTGGCGGCCTTCACCAGCGGCGGGCCGCCGAGGAAGATCGTGCCCTGCTCCTTGACGATCACGGTCTCATCCGACATCGCCGGGACGTAGGCACCGCCGGCGGTGCACGAGCCCATCACCGCCGCGACCTGCGGGATGCCGCGCGCGGAGAGGTTGGCCTGGTTGAAGAAGATCCGGCCGAAGTGCTCCTTGTCGGGGAACACCTCGTCCTGCATCGGCAGGAAGGCGCCGCCGGAGTCGACCAGCGCGATGCACGGGAGGTGGTTCTGCGCGGCGACCTCCTGGGCGCGCAGGTGCTTCTTGACCGTGACCGGGTAGTAGGTGCCGCCCTTGACGGTGGCGTCGTTGGCGATCACCACGCACTCGCGGCCGCTGACCCGGCCGATGCCGGTGACGATGCCGGCGCTGGGCACGGTCTCGCCTGCCGCGACGCCGGCGTCGGAGCCCGCGCCGTACATGCCGGTGGCGGCGAGCGGGCTCAGCTCCAGGAACGGGCTGCCGGGGTCCAGCAGCCGGTCGACCCGGTCGCGCACCAGCAGCTTCCCGCGGCCGGCGTGCTTGGCGCGCGCGGACTCCGAGCCGCCCTGGCGCACCACCGCGAGCCGCTCGCGCAGCTCGGCGACGAGCTCCTTCATCTCGGCAGCCATCCGCCCACCTCCGGGTTAATGTTCGCTAACCAACGTCGGGATGCTACCGCCTGGTGGCTCGCCAGGCCATGGCTGGCGACGAAAGCCGCCGTGCGCGAGTAGCCTGCCTCACGTGGAGCCCGGGTTCGTCGCCGCCGTCGACCGGTGGCACCGCCGTCACCCGCGCACGTCGATCCCGTTGGCGGTGCTCTACAAGTTCCTCGACGACCAGGGCAACTACCTCGCCGCCGCGCTGACCTACTACGCGTTCATCGCGATCTTCCCGCTGATGCTGCTGGGCACCTCGATCCTGGGTCTGGTGCTCGAGGGCCGGCCCAGCCTCCAGGAGAGCCTGCTCGACACCGCGCTCAGCCAGTTCCCGATCATCGGCGATGAGCTCGGCCGCCCCGGTGGGCTGCAGGGCTCGACCGAGAGCATCGTGATCGGCGCGAGCGTCGCGCTGTACGGCGCGGTCGGCCTGGGCCAGGCGATCCAGAACACCCAGAACGCCGCCTGGGCGATCCCGCGCAACAGCCGGCCCAACCCGATCCTGGCGCGGGTGCGCAGCCTGGGGATCCTGCTGGTCGTCGGCGCCGGGCTGCTCGCGGTGAGCGTGGCGAGCGAGGTCGCGAACGCCACCGACGTCTTCGGCTCCGACCCCGACTGGTGGGCGGGCTGGGCGCTGCGGCTCATCAACGTCCTGCTCGTCGGCGGTGCCTTCACCGTGCTCTTCCGGCTCGCCGCGGCCCGCGGCCAGCAGCTTCTGCGCGCCGCCCCGGGCGCCTTCGCCGTCGCGATCATGTGGCAGGGCCTGCAGATCATCGGCGCGTACTACGTCTCCTCGGTCCTGGTCGGGACCTCCTCGATGACCCAGACGTTCGGCCTGGTGCTCGGCCTGATGGGGCTGATCTATCTCAGCTCGGTGGTCTCGGTGATCGGCATCGAGATCAACGTGGTGCTGGCCAAGCGGCTCTACCCGCGGGCGCTGCTCACGCCGTTCACCGACCGGGTGCGGCTCACCGAGGGCGACCGACGCGCCTACGCCGGGCTCGCCCAGGCACAGCGGTTGAAGGGCTTCGAGACGGTCAGCGTCACCTTCGCCGCCTCGCCGCTGGAGAAGGCGGACGAGGAGGACGACCCGGCTGCTCTCGAGGGGGACGATGGGGCCGATGCCGCCGCTCCGATCGGTCCTGGGGCTCAGTCCGCGCCGGGGGTTCCGGCCGCGCCGGCCGCGCCGGGGGGTCCGGGGGCGCCGGGAGTGTCCGAGGCGCGCGAGGGTCCCGATGCCCCCCGCTAGCGACGCATCGGCGCCGGTGAGCCGGCGCGAGCAGATCCTCGACACCGCCGCAGAGCTGTTCGCTGCCCGCGGCTTCCACGGTGTCTCGGTGGTCGACCTCGGCGCGGCCTGCGGGATCTCCGGACCTGCGCTGTACAAGCACTTCGCGTCCAAGGACGCGGTGCTCGCCGAGATGCTGGTCTCGATCAGCGAGGAGCTGCTCGCCGTGGGCCGGGACCGCGTCGCCGGGATGGCCGACGCCGACGCGGCGCTGAGCGCGCTGATCGAATGGCACGTGGACTTCGCGCTGCGCCACAAGCCGCTGATCGTCGTCCAGGACCGCGACTGGCAGTCGTTGCCCGAGGACGCCCGCGAGCGGGTCCGCACGCTGCAGCGCGACTACGTCGACCTGTGGGCCGCCCAGCTGCGCCGCCTGCACCCCGGGCTCGGCCTCGACCCGGCCCGCGCGATGGCGCACGCGGCGTTCGGTCTGATCAACTCCACGCCCCGCAGCGCCCTGCTCCCCGAGCCGACGATGCGCGACCTCCTCACCACGATGGCCCGCGCCGCGCTCGCCGTACCGCCCCGGCCACGCCCCATGTAACGCGGGGTTATGCCCACCACCACAGCGCTGTGACGCGGTGGCAGTGGGCATAACCCCGCGTTACAAGCAAGGGGGGTGGCGCGGAGGGGGTGTGGTGCGGGGGCGGGTTGGGGGATGGCTAGCCTCACTTCGTGGTGACGACCCCCTCCTCGTTGGTCTGGCGGATGCTGCGCCGCAACTGGCGACCGCTGAGCGTGTTCATGGCGCTGCTGGCGGCCTGGCAGCTGTGCGAGGCGCTGGTGCCGGTCGTGGTGGGGCTGCTGATCGATCGTGCCGTCGCCACCTCCGACGCCGAGGCCCTCGCCCTGTGGGGTTCGGTGCTGGTCGGGCTGTTCGTGGTGCTCAGCCTCTCCTGGCGGTACGGCGCGCGGCTGGGCGTCGGCGTGATGGAGCGCGAGACCCACCGGATGCGCGTCGAGACGGCCGGGCGGGCCCTCGACCCCCGCGGCACCAGCAGCCCCCTGCTCCCCGGGGAGACACTGTCGCTGGCCACCTCCGACGCGGAGGCGGTCGGCCAGCTGATCAACTCGCTCGGCTACACGCTGGCCAGCCTGATGGCGATCCTGGTCAGCGCCTGGGTGCTGATCGGCATCGACCTGCGACTCGGCCTGGTCGTGCTGATCGGGGTGCCGGTGGTGCTGGCGATCATCCAGCTGGTGACGCCGACGATCTCGCGTCGCAGCCACCACCAGCAGGAGACCGTCGCCCGGGCCACCGGCGTCGCGACCGACCTGGTCCGCGGCCTGCGCGTGCTCAAGGGGATCGGCGCCGAGGACGTGGCCGGGCGCCGCTACCGCAGCCACAGCGCGGCGGCCCGCGACGCGAGCATCCGCACCGCCGACGCCTACGGTGTGATGACCGGCCTCGCCACCGGGTTGAGCACGCTCTTCCTCGCCCTGGTCGCGCTGCTCGCCGGGCGGCTCGCGGTGGAGGGCGAGATCTCCATCGGCGAGCTGGTCGCCATCGTCGGTCTCACCCAGTTCCTCGCCGAGCCGATCAGCGCTCTCGGCGAGGTCGGCGCGCACGCCGGCCGGGCCCACGCCTCGGCGCGCCGGATCGTGGCCTACCTGAACAGCCCCCCGCTGCTGAGCGCCGGCGAGGCCACGCCCCCGCCCGGGGCGCCGCCGGGCCTGCGGCTGGGCGACATCGCCTCGGAGCCCGGCGAGCTGCTCGCGGTGGTCACCGACCCGGCCGACGCGGCGCGCACGATGCGCATCCTCTCCGGGGAGCTGCGCGAGGACGAGCACGACTGCGCCCACCTCGACGGCGTACCGCTCGGGGAGCTCAGCGTCGAGGCCCGCCGCAGCCGGCTGGTCGTCGCCCCGCACCACCCCGACCTGTTCGAGGGCACGCTGCGCAGCAACGTCGAGCCCCCCGGCGGCTGCGACGAGGCGACCGTGGACCGGGCCCTGGCCGCGTCGGCGGCCACCGACGTCGCCGCGCTGCGCGAGGAGGGCGTGGACCAGCCGGTCACCGCGCAGGGCTCGACTCTCTCCGGGGGCCAGCGCCAGCGCGTCGCCCTGGCCCGGGCGCTGGCCTGCGACGTCCCGGTGCTGGTGCTGCACGACCCCACCACGGCGGTCGACGCGGTCACCGAGCACCGGATCGCGGCGGGCATCCGCGCCCTGCGCCACGCTCCCGGGTCGCGGCACACCACCTGGCTGCTCACCACCAGCCCGGCCCTGCTCGCCCAGGCCGATCGCGTCGTCGTGCTGACCCAGGGGCGGGTCACCGCGAGCGGGACCCACGCCGAGCTCAGCGACGACCCCGACTACCGCGAGCTGGTGCTGCGATGACCCGCGACCTGCTGCCCATCGCGAGCCGCCAGGAGACCGTGCGGACCGCCTGGCGACTGATCGCGACGCGGCCCTGGCCGCTCCTGGCGGCCGTGGTCTCGTTCGCCGTGGCCGGGCTCAGCGGACTGGTCGCGCCCTGGGTGCTGGGCGGGCTGGTCGACGACATCCGCGCCGGTGCCGACTCCGCCGACGTCACCCGGGTGGCGCTGCTGATCGCCGGCTCGGCCCTGGTCGCGGCGCTCAGCAGCGGCCTGGCGGTCGCGGCCCTCGCCCGGGCCGGAGAGCCGGCGCTGGCCGACCTGCGCGAGGAGGTCCTCGACCGGGCCCTGCACCTGGACGCGGCCCGGGTGGAGAGCGCCGGTGTCGGCGACCTGCTCTCCCGCGTCGGCGACGACGTGCGGATGATCGCCGACGCCCTGGTCCGGGTGATCCCGACCCTGGTCACCGCCGTCGTCACCATCTCCTTCACCGCGCTCGGGCTGCTCGCCCTCGACTGGCGCCTGGGGCTGGTCGGCCTGCTCACGGTGCCGGCCTACGTCACCGCGCTGCGCTGGTACCTGCCGCGCTCGGGTCCCCGCTACCGCGACGAGCGGGTCGCCCAGGGCGAGCGCGCCGAGGTGCTGGTCAGCTCGATCGAGGGCTCGCCGACCGTGCGCGCCTACGCCCTCGAACACGAGCACAACGCACGCGTCGAGACCACCTCCCAGCGTGCGCTCGACATCGCCCTCGACGTGTTCACGCTGCTGACCCGCTTCTTCACCCGGATCAACTCCACCGAGCTGCTCGGCCTGGTCCTGGTCATCGGCGCGGGCTTCTGGCTGGTGCGCGAGGACCTGAGCACGGTCGGTGCGGTGACCGCGGCCGCGCTCTACTTCCACCGGCTGTTCAACCCGATCGGGGCGCTGCTGCTGCTCTTCGACGAGCTGCAGTCCACCGGCGCGTCGCTGGCCAGGCTGGCCGGCGTCGCCGCGCTGCCCGAGCCGACCCAGCCCGACGCCGAGCTGCCCGAGACCCCGGGCGCCCTGGTGCTGCGCGGGGTGGGCCACGAGTACGTCGCCGGCCGGCCGGTGCTGCACTGTGCGGACCTGCGCCTGGAGCCCGGACGACGCGTCGCCCTCGTCGGTGCGACCGGGGCCGGCAAGACCACGCTGGGCGCCGTGGCCGCGGGAGTGCTGCGTCCCACCCACGGCGAGGTGACGCTCGCCGGCGTCGACTACGAGGAACTGCCGGCCCACGCCGTACGGCGCCGGGTGGTGCTGGTCAGCCAGGACGTCCACGTCTTCTCCGGCACCGTCCGTGAGGCGGTCACCCTGGCCGCGGAGTCGGCGAGCGACGCCGAGGTGCTGGCCGCGCTCGAGGTGGCGCACGCGGGCGAATGGGTCGCGGCGCTGCCCGAGGGGCTGGACACGCTCATCGGCGACGGCGCCCATCGCGTCACCGCCGCCCAGGCCCAGCAGCTCGCGCTGGCCCGCGTCGTCCTGGCCGACCCGTGGGTCGTGGTCCTCGACGAGGCCACCGCGGAGGCCGGCTCCGCCGGCGCCCGCGAGCTGGAGGCCGCGGCGCTCGCGGTGACCCGCGGCCGCGCCTCCCTGGTGGTGGCCCACCGGCTCACCCAGGCGCGCACCGCCGACGAGATCCTGGTGCTGCACGACGGCGAGGTCGTCGAGCGCGGCACCCACGAGGAGCTGCTGGCCCGCCAGGGCAGGTACGGCGAGCTGTGGGCGGCGTGGTCGGCAGCGGACTGAGCCGCTGACTCACGAGGCCGCCCGCAACGCAGTGACGGGCCGTGCGAGGGCCTCGGCGTCGAGCTGGATCGCGTGGACGCCGACCTGCTCGAGCAGGGCGCGCAGCGCGGACAGGCTGAGGGCCTGGCGGGGATGTCCGGCTCCCATCGCCTGCTCGAGGGCCGCTGTCGAGCTGAACGCCAGACCGGTGCGCACGCCGTCGGGTCGGCGGCACAGGCTGAGGCTGGTCGCACCGGAGGTGCCCACCCGGACCGGGACGAGGACCGTGCGGGGTTCGTGGGAGTGATTCACGCCCCTCACCCTGTCCGCCGGCCGCCGGGCCGGGGAGGGGTCATGCCGTCAAGATCCGCTGCCGAGCCGTCAATATCTCGTCATCGTTGCGCCAACCCCCTACCGGCGGGCGAGCCGGGAGCCGCAGCATCGCTCCATGACCGACCCGGACCTGCCCTTCCTGCTCTCCTCGACCGCGGATGCCTTCACGAGGTCGCTACGCGCCGCGCTCGACGGCGACGCCGCCGCGGCCCGCGCGGTGCTGGCCGGCTCGGCGCAGCGGCACGACGTCTGCGCGGCCGTCAGCAGCCGGATGCGGCACCGGGCTCCGGTGGCGATGCCGCAGCTGGTCGACGAACTGCAGTTCCTCCGCGACCTGCGCGACGCCGGTGACCTCATCGACCGGCTGGCGCACCAGGTCATCGGTGGCAGCGTGGCGCTGAGCCAGGTGCAGCACCGGGAGGTCACCGCGCTGCTCGAGGCGGGAGGCCGCCGGCTCGGCCAGCTCGCCGAAGGCCCGCGCGGACCGGGGCTCGGACCGGGCTACCTGAGCTGCGGCAACGCGCTGCGCGAGCTGGCCGCTCGCTGCTCCCGAGACCGCTCGCCGATCCTGTTGCTCTGCTCGGCGCTGGCCTCAACGCTGCTGCACGCCTCGCGTCACGCGACGCGGGCCGCCTGACGCGCGGACCGCCTGACGCCACGGACCGCCGGCCAGCAGGGCTCAGAGCACAGCGTATGGCCTGGTCCTGCTGGGCGCGGCGGTCACCGGTGACCTCGACGCCGTCCCCGGTTCAGCGCCTGCCGCTGCCGGCACGACGGTGTCGGCCGAGGAGCTGACGCGTGATCGCGACTGGTCACACCGGCACGCTAGGCCCGCCCGGTCGCTCCGCTCGGCGTCTTGTCGCGGAGTTGTCTCGCCTTGATGCGCTCTTGTCGGCTGCGGGCTCGCGCGCGGTCGTACAGTCCTCCCCCGTCGCGTCGTCGTCCCTCCTCAGTCGAACCCTGAGAGGTGGAACCCTCAGAGCGCGTGCACCAGCGACGTCGCGCCGACCAGCCGCCGGACGGCGTCCTCGCTGCCGCTGACGCTGACGCCCGGCAGCCGCTCCAGCGGGACACCGCCGATCACGCAGGCCTTCCAGTCCGCGGTGCTGGCCTCCACCACGGCGTCGGCCGCCTCCGGCGCGAGCTGCCTGTCCACGGTCGTGGCCCGCTCGGAGACCCGGGCCAGGTAGGTGACGGGCTCCGCATCCGTACGGCGCGAGTCCGTGAGGCTGAGCACCACCTCGTGCTCCCCCCTCCCGGCGCCCGGCCGTGCGTGGGCGCGCATCGCCAGGACCAGCGTGTCGGGGCTCATGTCCGCCCCGAGCGGCAGGGCCGGGGACGCGACCGCCCATAGCGACAGCGCGGTGTTGACGGCCTCGAGGCGCCCGCCCCACTCGGTGAGCTCGTAGACGTCGGTGCGCCCGGGCCCGGGCAGCCGCCGCCGGCGCGCGATGCCGTGGGCCTCGAGGTCGTGCAGACGCTGGGTGAGCACGGCGGGGCCGATGCCGACCACGTCCCGCTGGAGGTCGGAGAAGCGCTTCGGCCCCAGCAGGAGCTCCCGCACCACGATCAGCGTCCACCGCTCGCCGATGAGATCGAGCGCGTGGGCCGCGGCGCAGCCGTCGTTGAACGACCCGTAGGACCGTCGAGTTGCCATTGATACAGATTACTACGACTACAGTAGTGTCCACTTCACTATTCGTAGTATCAGGCGAGGAGCGGGACATGCGCGCATCAGCTGCGGCGACCTGGCAGAGCGTCCACGCCGAGCGGCGACGGCTGGTCGCGGACCTCGCCGACCTGAGCCCCGACCAGTGGACACGTCCCTCCCTCTGCCCGGGATGGGATGTCCACGACGTCCTGGCGCACCTCCTCGACACGGCACGAACCGGCCGCCTGGGCTTCGTCCGCTCCATGGTGGCGGCCCGGATGGACTTCGACCGCGCGAACGCGCACGGGATCGCCCGAGCGAGGCACGCCGACCCGCGCGACACCCTCGCCGCGCTCCGGCAGGCGGCCGACCTCACCCGGACGCCGCCGGCGAACCTCGCCACCCGCCTGGTGGAGGCCATCGTGCACGGAGAGGACATCCGCAGGCCGCTGGGCATCCCCGGCCGGTACCCGGAGCCCGCCATCGTGCAGGCCCTCGCCCATCAGCTGCGCACCCCCGTCGCCTTCGGCGGAGGGCGCGAGCGAGCCGCCGGCCTCCGCCTGATCGACCGGAGCACCGGAGCCGCCTGGGGCGAGGGCGAGGCGGTCGAGGCCGAGGCCCTCGACCTGCTGCTGCTGGTCTCGGGACGCGGCCCGGCCGAGCAGCCCGACACCAACGAGACGGAGACCTCGTGAGATGAGAGCCGGAGAGCGGGAGAGGTCCGAGAACGACCGGCTCTGGGCCCTGGCCCACCGCGAGCGTGCCGCCCTGGCCGAGGACCTCTCGAGTCTCAGCGCCGCGCACTGGCGGCGCAGCACGCTGTGCGGACAGTGGGACGTCGAGCAGGTCGTCGCCCACCTCACGGCCGCCGCGAGCCTGACCCAGTGGTTGTGGCTGCGCAGCATGCTCGGCGCGCGCCTGCGTCCGCACGTGCACAACGAGCGCCGGCTGGCCGAGCACCGCGGGACGACGCCCGCGGACACCCTCGAGCGGTTCCGCGCCGTCGTCGACAGTGTCACCGCGCCGTCGGGCCACACCGCCGCCTACCTCGGCGAGATCGTCGTCCACGCCCAGGACATCCGCCGCCCGCTGGGCCTGACCCACACCCCGAGCATCGAGGCGTTGACACCGGTGGCCGAGTTCTACGCCCGCCGCGACTTCGCCGTGAACAGCCGCACACACGTGGCCGGGCTGCAGCTGCGCGCCGACGACGGGCCGTTCGCGACAGGGTCCGATGCGACGGGCCCCCTGGTCACCGGGTCGACGCTCGCCCTGGTGATGGGCATGGCCGCCCGCGCCGCCTATCTGGACGACCTCGACGGTCCGGGCGTGGCCGTGCTCCGGTCGCGTCTGTCCTGAGGGCGCCCCACGGACCGCACCACCTCAGAACAGGTGGTCCACCGGCTGCCCCGGCTCCTCCAGCAGCTCCAGCAGTCGCCGGGCGCGGGCGGCGGCGTCGAGCGCGGTGTCGAGGTCGTCCTCGAGCCGCGGGTCCACCTCCGCGTCGGCGCCGGGGTCCTGCTCGACCGCCGTCGTGCGCGCGTGCAGCCGGGCGAGCAGCTCCTCGCGGGCCAGCCCGCGCAGCTGGAGCAGCACGAACGGGTCTGCCGCCGCCAGCCAGCCCAGCTGGTAGAGCACCGCCAGCGCGTGCCGGCACGGGTCGACCCAGGCATCGCAGGTGCAGGCGGCGCCCAGCTCCCCGCCGTAGGGCAGCAGCTCCACGCCGGACTCGTCCGCGTCCTCGACCAGCTGCAGGGGCAGGTCGCCGGCGAGCAGATCGGCCACCCGCCCCGCCTCGGCCGCGACCAGCTCGACGAGGGTCTGCAGGCCGGCCGCGTCGATGACCGGGACGGCGCCGGTCACCGTCCAGGCGTCATCGCCCTCGCGGACCGCGGCCAGGAACGTGCCCGCGTCCACCGTGATCGCCCCCACGCCGCCCGAGCGGGCCAGCGCCCGGGCCTTGCGCAGGTCCTCCTCGGCGTAGGCCGACTCCTCCACGGCTCGCACCCAGGCCCGCGCCCACCAGGTGGTCGCCCGCGGGGCACGCCGCGCCGGGAAGCGGGGATGGGTCACCGCGCTCACGCATCACCGTCCCCATCCGGCTCGGCCGCCGCGGCCGGGCGGCGCAGCTGCACCAGGTCGCGCAGCTCGGCGTCGTCGAGCTCGGTGAGCGCGCTCTCGCCGCGGCCCAGCACCGCGTCGGCCAGGGCCCGCTTGCGGCTCAGCAGCTCGGCGATGCGCTCCTCGATGGTGCCCTGGGTGATCAGCCGGTGCACCTGCACCGGGCGGGTCTGCCCGATCCGATAGGCGCGGTCGGTGGCCTGCTCCTCGACGGCGGGGTTCCACCAGCGGTCGAGGTGGATGACGTGGTCGGCGCGGGTCAGGTTCAGGCCGGTGCCGCCGGCCTTGAGCGACAGGATGAAGACCGGAACCTCGCCGGCCTGGAAGCGCGCCACCATCGCCTCCCGCTCGCGCACCGGGGTGCCGCCGTGCAGGAACTGGTGCGGTACGCCGGTGCGCGCGAGGTGGGTCTCCAGCAGCCGCGCCATCGCGACGTACTGGGTGAAGATCAGCACCTCGCCCCCCTCGGCCAGGACCGTGCCGAGCAGCTCGTCGAGCAGGTCGAGCTTCTCCGAGCGCCCGGCCAGGCGGGGGCTGGCCTGCTTGAGGAACTGCGCCGGGTGGTTGCAGATCTGCTTGAGGCCGGTCAGCAGGGCCAGCACCAGTCCGCGGCGCGCCTCCTCATCGGAGCGCTCGATGCGCTCCATCGTGTCGCGCACGAAGGCCTCGTAGAGCACCACCTGCTCGCGGGTCAGGGAGAGCAGGTGGTCGGTCTCGGTCTTGGCGGGCAGCTCGGGGGCCACGCCGGGGTCCGACTTGCGCCGGCGCAGCAGGAAGGGGCTGATCAGGTCCGCGAAGCGAGCCGTCATCTCGGGGTCGACGCCCCCCTCGATCTGGGCGGCCCAGGCGCGCCGGAAGGCGTTGCGGCTGCCCAGCAGACCCGGGATCGCCCAGTCCAGGATCGACCAGAGCTCGGTCAGGTCGTTCTCGACCGGGGTGCCGGTCAGCGCGACCCGGGCCCGGCTGTCCAGCGTGCGCAGTGCACGGGCAGTGGAGGAGCGCGAGTTCTTGATGTGCTGCGCCTCGTCAGCGACGACCAGGTCCCAGTCCACGCCGCCGAGTGCCCGGGCGGCGGCGGCCGGCGCGGCACCGGCCTTCGCCGCGGCGGGCAGGCAGTCGCGGCGCATCGTGCCGTAGGTGGTGAGCACGATGGCGCCGGCCCGGTCGTCGCTGCCGCGCAGCCCCTCCAGCGAGCGCTGCGCGCCGTGGAAGCGGCGCACCTCGACCTCGGGGGCGAACCGGTGGATCTCCGCCTCCCAGTTGCCGAGCAGGGAGGCCGGGCAGACCACCAGCGTCGGCCCGCGCGCGCCGGCCTCGCGCCGATGCAGGTGGAGCGCGATCAGCGTGACCGTCTTGCCCAGGCCCATGTCGTCGGCCAGGCAGGCGCCGAGCCCGAGCGAGGTCATCTCGGCCAACCAGGTCAGCCCCTGCAGCTGGTAGTCGCGCAGCTGCGCGCGCAGCAGGGCCGGCGGGGCCACCGGGTCACCGGTCGCGGCGGAGCGCAGCCGCTCGCGGACCTTCTCCAGCGTCGCGCCGACGATCACCTTCTCGGTGACGTCGCCGACCTCGACGACACCGCTCAGCGTGGCGGCGAGCGCCTGGACGGGCGTGGCCGTGCGGACCAGGCGCTTCTTGGCCTTCTTGACCATCGCCGGGTCGACCACAGTCCAGCTGCCGCGCAGCTTGAGCAGCGGACTGGCCGAGCCGGCCAGGTGGTCCATCTCCTCGGGCGTCAGCGGGTCGCCGTGCACGGCCAGCTGCCACTGGAAGCTGAACATCTGCTCGGCGCCGAACAGGCCCTCGACGAGCTGGCCCTCCCGCGTGGCGGGGGTCCGGGTGGCGGGCGCGGCCCGGTCCAGCACCGTGGCGGCGGTCAGGTCGCGCCCCAGCGACTTGGGCCAGAGCACGTCGACGCCGCGCTGCTTGAGCGCGGCGACGCCGTCGTCGAGGAGGCTGACCAGCTCGTCGGTGTCGAGGGTGATCTCGTCGGGGACCCGCATCTCCAGGAACCGGTCCAGCACCGGCCACGCCTCGGCGGCCGCCCGCAGCGCGATGATCGCGTGGGTGCGCGCCCGCTCGCCGAACCCGTGCGCGCCGGGCTCGGTCCACAGCAGCGCGGCGTCGCAGACGTGCAGGAAGTTGAGCTCGTCGTGCACCTGCAGCACCAGCCGGACCGCGCCGGCCACCAGCTCCTCCTCGTCGGCCTCGACCCGCAACGAGAGCGTCACCAGCTGGGCCGGCTCCTGGTGGCCCTCCGCCTGGACGCGGTCCAGGCGCGCCTGCAGCCGGTCGGCGAACCGTCCGCCGCGGCGCCTCTGCCCGCTCGAGCCGCCCCGTCCGCCGCTCAGGCCTCCCCGTCCGCCGTCCGGTTCGCCGCTCGAGCCGGTCGCGCAGGTCGCGCCGGTCGCGGCTCGCGGCGCGCTGCGCGGCATCGCGTCGACGACGGCGTCCAGCACGCGGCGTACCACCCCCTCGGCAGCGGCGACGTCGAGCCCGTCGTGGGCGCCGGCCCGGGCCAGCATCACGATCCGGTCCTCGTCGTCCTCGCTCAGCTCGCTGAGCCGCCAGCTCGGCACCGCCATCGGCGAGTGCGCCGGCGCCGGCTCGAAGCGGCCCGCGGCCACCAGCCGCATCCCCAGCAGGGCCGCGCCCGCGAGCAGCCGCACGCTGGGGTGGGCGTCGTCGCGGGCGTGCGCCCGGGTCAGCACCGGCAGGGCCGCGCGCATCGGCAGGGCGACCTCGCGGGCCGCCGCACCGGGGGCGGCGGTGAACTCCACCACCGCGTCGCGGGGCGGTACGGCGTCACGCAACCGGGCGGGCCCGGTGACGGGGACGAAGCTCAAGTGGGACCTCTCGAGGCGGACGAGGACGAAGACGGCGACTCGACGCTAACGCCCGGGACCGACACCGAGTTCCCGGCGGATCGCTACGCTCGGCCCATGAGTCTCCTCGACGCACCCCTGGCCCGCCTCGACGGCGCCCCCGCCACGCTCGGCGAGATCCTCGAGGGCCGCGCCGCCCTCGTGGTCAACGTCGCCAGCAAGTGCGGCCTCACCCCCCAGTACTCCGCGCTCGAGCAGCTGCACGAGAAGTACGCCGAGCGCGGCTTCACCGTGGTCGGCGTGCCGTGCAACCAGTTCATGGGCCAGGAGCCGGGCTCCGCGGAGGAGATCCAGGAGTTCTGCTCCGCGACGTACGGCGTGACGTTCCCGATGACCGAGAAGATCGAGGTCAACGGCGAGGGCCGTCACCCGGCGTACGACGAGCTCGTGCGCACGCCCAACGAGAAGGGCGCGGCCGGCGACGTGGAGTGGAACTTCGAGAAGTTCCTGCTCGCGCCCGACGGCTCGGTGGTGGCCCGGTTCAGCCCCGGCGTGGTCCCCGACGACCCGCAGTTGGTCGCCGCGGTGGAGTCGGCCCTCAGGTAGCCGGGTCCCGGCCCTCGGCCCGGGCGGTCCAGCGCACCGGACCCGTGCCGCGCTCACCGAGCGTGTCGTGCAGGTTGTAGAGGGTGCACGACTGCAGCGACAGGCAGCCGCACCCGATGCAGCCGTCCAGCGAGTCGCGCAGCCGCTCGAGGTAGGCGAGGCGCTCGTCGAGGCTCCGCCGCCAACGGCGCGACAGGCGCGCCCAGTCGGCCTTGGTGGGCGTCCGCCCCGACGGCAGGGAGGCCAGCGCGTCGGCGATGTCGCTCAGCGACGCGCCGATCTTCTGCGAGACCCGGATGAACGCGACTCGCCTCAGCACGTCGCGGTGGTAGCGGCGCTGGTTCCCGGTCGTGCGGATGCTCTCGATCAGCCCCTGCCGCTCGTAGAAGTGCAGGGTGGACACGTTCATGCCCGAGCGACGCGCCACCTCCGCCGGCGTCAGGTAGCGGCGGCGGATCTCCTGGTGCGATGTCACGCTCACTCCTTGACCTGAACCATGGTTGAGGTTGTTGCATCGTGTCATGACCCACGACCCGCTCGACACCCTCGATGAGGCCTACCACCGGCTCCGCTCCACCGGCCCGGAGTTCGACGGCTGGCTGAGCAACCACGGCCCGATGGCGGCCGAGGCCCTGGCCCGGCACGGACACGGAGACCAGATCGCCACCTGGCTGGACGGCTACTGCCGGCGCCTCGAAGCCGCACCCGGCCGCTCCAGACGGATCGAGAGCTGGCGCCCGGCGCTGGGTGATCCCCGACGACTGGGCGACTGGCTCGCCTGGTTCGCGGACGAGCTGCGCGAGCGCCCGTGGGCCGAGGTGCTCCACACCTGGTGGCCCCGGTTGACGCCCGGCATCGCGGCAGGGGCCACCCACGGGGTGATCCGGGTCGGCCACGCGGTCCGGGTCCTGCGCGAGGAGGGTGAGAGCCCCGAGCGCCTCGCCGAGCTCGCGCAGGGGCTGGGGTACTGGGCGGCCCGCTGGCAGCCGGTACCCGCTGCCACCGGGCCCGACGGACGGCTCAGCGCGGCAGCCGCCCTGGCTGCGGTACCCCCGGTCCCGCAGCAGGTCGGCGGCATCGGAGCCAGGCTCGCACAGCTGAGCGGGACCCAGGGCTGGGCCGACGCGCAGCGGGCGATCGCGCCGTCGGCCGACTGGCCGCAGTTCCTGCGCGACGTGGTCAGCGCCGCCGTACGGCGATATGCCACGCATGCCCACGGGAACCCGGTGATGCTCGTCCATGCCGCCACCGCCCCCAACGCGGTCCTGCGGGGTCTCCCGTCCCTCCCGACCGAGCAGTGGGCCGCCAGCGCGGCGGCCGCGTGGTCGGCGTCGGCCGCCGTCCAGTCGGCCTACGCACCCGCGGTCGCCCGGCCCCCGGCCAGCGCCCAGGCGACGAGCGCGGACGCGTTCGCCCGCGCCGCCCAGCACGGGGACGAGCACGTCATCAAGCTGGCCGACACCGCGCTCGACGTCTACGCATGGACCGGCGACGACCTGGCCCTGCGTGCGGTCGAGTCGGCTGCGCTTCTGGTCGAACCGGAGCAAATGTGACCCACCGCATACCCTGCAAGGGTAAAACGGGGGTGACGCGGACGCACCCGTCTCCCTAGGGTCGCCGGGTGTCTACGAGCCTCGACAAGCAGCAGCCCTCCGACGTCCCCGGGAGCGACAAGCTGGACAAGGACGTCCTGATCATCGCCGGCGTGGTCGTGCTGGGGGCGATCATGTCGATCCTCGACATCACGGTCGTCTCGGTCGCCCTGGAGACGTTCCAGAACGAGTTCTCCGCCACCGCGGCCGAGGTCGCCTGGACGATGACCGGCTACACCCTGGCCCTGGCCAGCGTGATCCCGCTGACCGGCTGGGCCGCCGACCGGTTCGGCACCAAGCGGCTCTACCTGCTGGCGGTGCTGCTGTTCACCGCCGGCTCGGTGCTCTGCGCGGTGGCCGACAGCCTGCAGACGCTGGTCATCTTCCGGGTGCTCCAGGGCCTCGGTGGCGGCATGCTGATGCCGCTGGGCATGACCATCCTGACCCGCGCCGCCGGCCCGCACCGGGTCGGCCGGGTGATGGCCGTGCTCGGTATCCCGATGCTGCTGGGCCCGATCTTCGGCCCGATCCTCGGCGGCTGGCTGATCGAGGCCGCGTCGTGGCACTGGATCTTCCTGATCAACCTGCCGATCGGCCTGCTGGCCCTGATCTACGCCTGGATCGTGCTGCCCAAGGACCACGTCGAGCCGTCGGAGACCTTCGACTGGCTGGGCATGGTGTTGCTCTCGCCGGGTCTCGCGCTGTTCCTGTACGGCATCTCCTCGATCCCCGAGGCGCAGCAGACCGAGGGCACCATGTGGACCACCGAGGTGGTCGGCACCATCGTGGCCGGCGTGCTGCTGATCGCGGCGTTCGTGCCGTGGGCGCTGAACCGCAGGAACGCCCACCCGCTGATCGAGCTGCGCCTGTTCAAGAGCCGCCAGCTCACCTCCGCGGTGCTGTCGATGGCGCTGTTCGCGATCGCGTTCTTCGGCGCCAGCCTGCTGTTCCCGCTGTACTTCCAGCAGGTCCGCGGTGAGGACGCGCTCGGCGCCGGCCTGCTGCTGGCGCCGCAGGGCCTCGGCGCGATGCTCACGATGCCGATCGCCGGCGCGCTCGCCGACCGCAAGGGCCCCGGCAAGGTCGTGCTGGTGGGCATCAGCACGGTGACCCTCGGGATGGCGATGTTCACCCAGCTCGAGGCGGACACCTCCTACGCCTACCTGCTCGGGTCGCTGTTCGTGATGGGCCTGGGCATGGGCGCGACGATGATGCCGATCATGTCCTCGGCGCTGCAGACGCTGACCGACCACACCATCGCCCGCGGGTCCACGCTGATGAACATCACCCAGCAGGTCGCCGCCTCCGCCGGGACCGCGCTGTTCTCGGTGCTGCTCACCCAGGGGATGCGCGAGAGCGAGTCCGTCGGGACCTACCTGGGGGTGCGCTCGATGCTGTCCCAGGCGAGCGGCGCCGAGGCGGAGGGGCTCAAGGCCAAGCTCGCCGAGATCGCCCCGATCGCGCTGCCCGAGCTGGCCGACTCCTTCGCCACGGTCTTCGTGGTGGGCACGATCCTGGTCGGCTGCTGCCTGATCCCGGTGTTCTTCCTGCCCCGCAAGCCCCCGGCCGAGCCGGTGGACCCCACCGCCATGATGGGCCACTGACCCCCTCCCCCCTCCCCACCCCCACCCTCACCCCCGCCCCGCGACCCGTCACTGCCTCGACGTATTCGTCGGCGTGTCGCGGCGGGGGTGACGGGTCGGCGCGGCGGCACGCTCGCCTCCTGACCCAGCGCGCCGCCCGAACCCACCTGTGCGCGGCGCCCATGGTGTGCCGGGTCGCCGGTTCCTAATGTGAGCGGCGTCACACCATCTCGGGCACTGGCGTCGACACAGGTCCTCGCCGCATCACGCCCTCCATCCGCCTTGGAGACGAGCATGCGCACACGCACCGGCATCATCAGCACACTGGCCACGGCGGGAGCCCTGATGGCCTCCCTCCTCACGGGCGCGGGCGGCCTCGCCCCGGCGTACGCCGAGAGTCCCTACGAGCGAGGACCGGACCCGACCCGGACCAGCATCGAGGCGGCGCGCGGCCCGTTCGCGGTCACCTCGACGTCGGTCTCCGACCTGTCCACGCCGGGCTTCGGCTCGGCCACGATCACCTACCCCACCAGCACCTCCGAGGGGACGTACGGCGCGGTCGCCGTCTCCCCCGGCTTCACCGCCTCCGAGTCCACCATCGCGTGGCTCGGCCCGAGGCTGGCCTCGCAGGGCTTCGTCGTCATCACCTTCAACACCCAGAGCCGGCTCGACCAGCCGGGCGCCCGCGGCGACCAGCTGCTCGCCGCTCTGGACTACCTCACCCAGCGCAGCAGCACCGCCATCCGCTCGCGCATCGACCCCACCCGGCTGGCGGTGATCGGCCACTCGATGGGTGGCGGCGGCACGCTCGAGGCGGCCAAGGACCGGCCCTCCCTCAAGGCGGCCGTCGGCCTGACCCCGTGGAACCTCGACAAGACCTGGCCCGAGATCCGCACCGCGTCGCTCATGATCGGCGCGGAGAACGACACGGTCGCGGCGACGAGCTCCCACGCCATCCCGTTCTACAACTCGATCCCGGCGAACACCCCGAAGGCCTACCTGGAGCTCAACAACGAGGACCACTTCGCGCCCAACACGTCCAACACCACGATCGCCTCCTCGACGATCAGCTGGCTCAAGGTCTACGTGGACGCCGACACGCGCTACCGCCAGTTCATCTGCCCCGGGCCGGCCGAGTCGACGACCGGTCCCGTCTCGGACTATCGCAACACCTGCGCGGCCTGAGCTGAGCCCGCGCTCCACCCTGGGCACCCCGGCGGTGACCGCTGACTCGGTCGCCGCCGGGGCGCCGATCCGTCACTGGCTCCGCGACACGCCGACAAAATGGTCGAGGGAGTGACGGGTCGCGGTCAGGACTCCACGGCGAGGGTCAGCGGGAGCACCTCGCTGGCGCCGGCCTGGCGCAGCGCCCGGGCCGCGAGGGTCAGCGTCCAGCCCGTCACGACCAGGTCGTCGAGGAGCAGGACCGGGCCGGCCGGCACCTCGGCGTGCAGCGCGAAGCGGCGTCCCACGGCCGCCACCCGCTGGGCGGAGTTCATCGCGCCCTGGCCGGGGGCGACCTCGGGGTCGACGATCGCCCAGATGCCGACGACGGGGATCTTCAGGTAGCGCGAGAGCCCGTCGGCGAAGTCACGGGTGAGCGTGGGCCGGGTGGCGGACTCGACGTAGACGATCGCCTCCGCGCGCGGGCGCCAGTCGCCGAGGACCTCGATCACCGCGCGCACCAGCGGCACCGGCACCGGGCCGTCGGGGGTGTCGGGGCGGAACAGGTCGCGCAGCGCCTGGCCGTGGCCGAGGTCGGTGAGCCGGGCGATGGCCCGGCCCTCGGACGCGCCCTCGCTGATCTTGCCCTTGAGGTCGATGCCGAGATTGCCGAGCGCCGTGGGCCACATCTTGCGCGGCGCGATCGCCACCCCGGGGCGGGCCAGGCGGGCGTGCGCGTCCTCGATCGCCTGCTCGGACACGCTGGTGGTGAGCTCCAGTCCTCCGCAGTTGTCACAGCGCCCGCAGCGCGCCGCCTCGGGGTCGTCGAGCTGGTGGCGCAGGAACCACATCCGGCACTCGGAGGTGTCGAGGTAGTCGAGCATCGCCTGCTGCTCGCGCTCGCGGGCCTGGGCGACGCGGGCGTAGCGCTCCGCGTCGTACTCCCAGGGCTGGCCGGTCGCCTCCCAGCCGCCCTTCACCCGGCGTACGGCGCCGTCGACGTCGAGCACCTTGAGCATCGTCTCCAGCCGGGTGCGGTTCAGCTCGACCCGGGTCTCCAGACCGGCGGTGCTCATCGGGCGGCCGGCCTCGGCGAGGGCGTCGATGGTCTGGCGGACCAGCTCCTCGCGCGGGAAGGCCAGCGAGGCGAAGTACTTCCAGATGTCGCGGTCCTCGGTGGCCGGCAGCAGCACCACGGTGGCCTCGTCGGTCCCGCGCCCGGCGCGGCCCACCTGCTGGTAGTAGGACACCGGGCTGGCCGGGGCGCCGACGTTGATCACGAAGCCGAGCGTCGCGTCGAAGCCCATCCCCAGCGCGCTGGTGGCCACCAGCGCCTTGACCCGTCCCTCGGCCAGCGCCTGCTCGAGGGCGTTGCGCTCGGTGGGGTCGGTCTGGCCGGAGTAGGCGTGCACCTCGTGGCCCCGGTCGCGCAGGTAGGCGGCGATCTCCTGGGTGGCCGCCACCGTGAGGCAGTAGATGATGCCGCTGCTCGGCTGCTCGGAGAGGTGGTCGGCCAGCCAGGCCAGGCGCTGCTCGGGGGTGCGCAGCCGGACCACGCCCAGGCGCAGCGACTCGCGGTCCAGCGAGCCGCGCAGGACCAGCACGCCGGCGTCCTCGGCGCGCTGGTCGGCCGACTCCTGGGCCTGCGGCAGCCCGCCACCGAGCTGCTCGGCCACGTCGTGGGTGACCCGCTCGTTGGCGGTGGCGGTGGTGGCCAGCACGGGCACGCCGGGGCGCAGCTCGGTGAGCAGGGTCCGGATCCGGCGGTAGTCGGGCCGGAAGTCGTGGCCCCAGTCGGAGATGCAGTGCGCCTCGTCGACCACCAGCAGGCCGGTCGTCGCCGCAAGCTGGGGCAGCACCTCGTCACGGAAGCCCGGGTTGTTGAGCCGCTCGGGGCTGACCAGCAGCACATCGACCGCGCCGGACTCGATGTCGGCGTGGATGCGCTGCCAGTCCTCGATGTTGGTCGAGTTGATGGTCACCGCACGGATGCCCGCGCGCTCGGCGGCCGCGATCTGGTTGCGCATCAGCGCCAGCAGCGGGCTGACGATCACCGTCGGGCCGGCGCCGCGGGCCCGCAGCAGGGCGGTGGCGACGAAGTAGACCGCCGACTTGCCCCAGCCGGTGCGCTGCACCACCAGGGCCCGGCGCCGGTCCACCGCGAGCGCCTCGATGGCGGTCCACTGGTCCTCGCGCAGCACGGCGTCGTCGCGGCCGACGAGAGCGCGCAGGCGCTGCTCGGCCTCCTGGCGCACGGCTGCCCGGTCGGTGCTGGGGGCGGCGGGGGCCTCGGGGGCGGGGGTGGTCATGTGCTCCTGTCTACCAGCGGCCGCCGACAGCCGGCGTACGCCCTCCACAGCACCGCGTACGGCGGGCGGGGGCGAGGGCCGGCACGGTCAGTGCGGGCGCGGCGCCTGCCCCAGCCGCGCGCGAGCCGCGTCGTACAGGGCGACCACCTCGCGGCGGATCTCCCCCCGCTCAGTGATCACGCCGCTCGGCCACGCCACCCGTACCTCGTGCTCCCCGTCCGCCGTGGTGGCCCGCCACACCCCGGCCTCCTGGTCGAGCCCGGTCATCGTGGCCGCGGTGGCGGCGGGCACCCCGAAGGCACGCACGATGCTCAGGCTGTCCTCGGCGTGGTCGTCGTTCATGTGGCGCAGGACGGCCTCGACCACCTGGGGTTCGAAATGCCCCTCTTTCACCAGATCCGCACCCGCTCGGCCGGCTCCAGCCACAGCCCGTCCCCGGGGCGGGTGGCGAAGGCCTCGTGGAACTCGTCGAGGTTGCGCACGATGTTGGCGCGGAACTCCGGCGGGGAGTGCGGGTCGATGGTGAGGTACTGGCGCTCCTGCTCGGGGCGGCGCTTGGTGCGCCACACGAAGGCCCAGTTCATGAACAGCCGCTGGATGCCGGTGAGCCCGTCGGCCTCGGGCATCGGCCGGTCACCGAGCCAGATCCGGTAGGCCTTCAGGGCGATCGTCAGGCCGCCGAGGTCGCCGATGTTCTCGCCGACGGTGAGCGAGCCGTTGACGTGCTCGCCGGGCAGGGCGCGCGGGGAGAACCCGTCGTACTGCGCGACCAGGGCCTTGGCCTTCACCTCGAAGGCGGCCTTGTCGTCGGGGGTCCACCAGTCGTGCAGGTTGCCGGCGCCGTCGTACTGGGCGCCCTGGTCGTCGAAGCCGTGCCCGATCTCGTGACCGATCACCGCGCCGATGCCGCCGTAGTTCTCGGCCGGGTCGGCCTCGGGGCTGAAGAACGGCGACTGCAGGATGCCCGCGGGGAAGCAGATCTCGTTGGTGCCGGGGTTGTAGTAGGCGTTGACCGTCTGCGGCAGCATGAACCACTCGTCGCGGTCGACCGGCGCGCCGATCTTGGCGAGCTGCCGGTCGGTCTCGAACGACGAGGCGGAGGCGACGTTGCCGACCAGGTCGTCGGGGCGGATGTGCAGCGCGGAGTAGTCGCGGAACCGGTCGGGGTAGCCGATCTTGGGTCGGAAGGTGGCGAGCTTGTCGAAGGCCTGCTGCTTGGTCTCCTCGGTCATCCAGTCCAGCGTCGCGATCGACTGGCGGTAGGCCTCCAGCAGGTTCGCGACGAGCTCGTCCATCATCGCCTTGGAGTGCGGCGGGAAGTGCCGCGCGACGTACTCCTTGCCGACCGCCTCGCCCAGCGCGCCCTCGACCAGGGACACCGCGCGCTTCCAGCGGGCGCGCAGCTCCGGCGTGCCGTTGAGGGTGCGGCCGTAGAAGTCGAAGTTGGTCTCCACGAACGCGTCGGTCAGGTACGGCGCGGCGAAGCGCAGCACCCGCACCGCGACCCAGGGCCGCCAGTCGTCGATCGGCACCTGCTCCAGGGTCGAGGAGAGGTGGGCGAAGAACGAGGGCTGACGCACGCAGGTCTCGGCGATGGTCCGCTCGGCGCCGCCGAGGTTGGTGACGTAGACGTCCCAGTCGAAGCTCGGGCACAGCTCGCGCAGCTCCGCGACCGTGAGCAGGTTGTAGGTCTTCTGCACGTCGCGGCACTCGGCGCGCTCCCAGTGCCCCTGCGCCAGCCGGGTCTCGAGCTCGAGCACCTTCGCGGCCGCGGCGGCCGGGTCGGAGATGCCGGCGGGGGTGACGTCGGCGAGGCTGAGCAGCCGGGTGAGGTAGGCGACGTACTGCTCGCGGACCGGGGCGAACTTGTCCTCGCGGTAGTACGACTCGTCGGGCAGGCCGAGGCCGCCCTGGCTGAGGTGGAACAGGTAGCGCTCGGAGTTGCGGCTGTCGGTGTCGACGTAGGAGCCGAACACGCCGTGCCCGCCGACCCGCTCGAGCTCGCCGAGGTAGGCCGCCAGGTCGCGCACGTCGCGCAGCCCGCCGACCGCGGCGAGCAGCGGTCGCACCGGCGCGTCGCCCAGCCGGTCGATCGCGTCGGTGTCCATGAACGAGGCGAACAGGTCGGCGATCTTGCGGCTGTCGTCGCCCAGCCCGGCGCGGTCGTGGGAGGAGATCTCCAGGATGATCTCGCGCACGTGCTCCTCGGCCGCGTCGGCGAGCTGCACGAACGGGCCCCAGCTGGAGCGGTCCGAGGGGATCTCCGTCTCGGCGAGCCACCGGCCGTTGACGTGACCGAAGAGGTCGTCCTGAGGCCGGGTGTCGGGGTCCATGCCCTCGCGGGCGTCATCGAGAGTCGTCACCTGACGACCCTAACGCTCCCGGGGTTAGCCTGCCCTCAGCAGCAGCAGCAGCGGCTGGACGGGAGGCGCGATGACCGGCACGACGCTGGCAGCGGTGGCCGACCGGGTACGCGACCGGCTGGGCGCGCTCGCCGACGACCCGGCGCGCCCGCGCCCCGACGTACCTGCCTGGGCCGGGGAGGCGCTGCGCCCGGCGGCCGTGTGCGTGGTGCTGTTCGCCGACCCCGAGCCCGACCCCGGCCACGATCCCGGCCGGGGCGACGAGGCGTCGTTCGTGCTGATCCGCCGGGCCCGGCGCGGGCGCAACGCCGGGCAGTGGGCGCTGCCGGGCGGCAAGGTCGAGGCGGGCGAGTCACCGCGCGAGGCCGCGCTGCGTGAGGCCTCGGAGGAGGTCGGCCTGGACCCGGCGGCCGCCGAGGTGTTGGGCGCACTCGACGACCTGCCGACGGTCTCGGGCTTCGCGATCACGCCGTACGTCGTCGTCGCGCCACCCGGCTGGCGACCGGTGGCCGACGCCGTCGAGGTGCGCTCGGTGCACACGTTCGCGGTGGCGCGGCTGCTCGCCGACGACGTGGTCCACTGGGTCGCCACCGAGGACGGCGGCCGCGTCCTGCAGCTGCGGCTGAGCCACCACGACCGGGTGCACGCGCCGACCGGCGCGATGCTGCTGCAGTTCCGCTCGATCGCGCTGGGCGGCTACGAGCCGGTGGCCCACCTGACCCAGCCGCGGTTCACCCACACCTGAGGGGCGGGCCCGTGGCTCAGTCGCGCAGCCGCACCACGGACTTGCCCAGCGTCAGCCGGTCGTCCATGTCCTGCAGCGCCTTGCCCAGCTCCTCGAGCGGGTACGACGCGCCGATCGGCGGCTTGATCGCACCGGACTCCATCATCGGCACCAGCGCGGCCCACTGCTCCTGCATGTAGCCCGGCCGGACCATCGCGTAGGCGCCCCAGCCGACACCGCGGACGTCGACGTTGTTGAGCAGCAGCCGGTTCACCTTGATCTCGGGGATGCCCGCGCCGGCCGCGAAGCCGACCACCATCAGCCGGCCCTGCGGCGCCAGCACCCGGAGGCTGTCGGTGAACGCGTCGCCACCGACGACGTCGACGACGAGGTCCACCCCGATGCCACCGGTCAGCCCCTTGACGGCGTCGCGGAAGCCCTCGAGCAGCACGGTCTCGTCGGCGCCCGCGGCCTTCGCCAGCTGGGCCTTCTCCTCGGTGGACACGACCGCGATCACCCGCGCGCCGTACCCCTTGGCGACCTGGATGCTGGCCGTGCCGACGCCGCCGGCCGCGCCGTGCACGAGCACGGTCTCGCCCTCGCGCAGGCCGCCGCGCTCGGCGAGGGTGAAGTGGGCGGTGAGGTAATTCATCGGCAGCGCCGCACCCTCGTCGAAGGAGAGCTCGTCGGGAAGCGCGAAGGTGAACATCGCCGGGACCACCGCGCGCTCTGCGGCGCCGCCGTGCGGCACCACGCCGACCACGCGCTGGCCGGGGGTGAACCCCTCGGGGCCGCTGAGCACGGTGCCGGCGACGTCCACGCCGAGGGTGAACGGCGGCTCGGGCTTCATCTGGTACTGGCCCTTGCTCAGCAGCAGGTCGGGGAAGGAGACGCCGACCCGGTGCACCTCGATCAGCACGTCGTCGGAGCCGGGCGTCGGGTCGGGGACGTCACGCACGACGACGTCGGCGGGACCGGTGGTGGTGAGGACCTGGGCTGCTCGCATGCAGGGAGCCTAGCCACGTCCGCGTCCTCCGGCACCGACCTTGGGCTCAGCGCACCAGCCACGGGTCGCGCGGTCGGGCGCTGCGCCTCAGCCGCTGCGCGGGGCGTACATGATCACCGCGACCCCGCCCAGGCACACCAGGGCGCCCAGCACGTCGTACCGGTCGGGCCGGAACCCGTCGACGACCATCCCCCAGGCCAGCGAGCCGGCCACGAAGACCCCGCCGTACGCCGCGAGGATGCGCCCGAAGTTCGCGTCGGGCTGCAGCGTCGCCACGAAGCCGTAGGCGCCGAGCGCGAGCACGCCGAGCCCGGCCCACAGCCAGCCGCGGTGCTCGCGCACCCCCTGCCAGACCAGCCAGGCCCCGCCGATCTCGAACAGGGCGGCCACCGCGAAGAGCAGCAGCGATCGGGTCACGGTCATGGGCTCATCGTGCCTGGACGATGCGGTCCATCTCGAAGTGCATGGGGTCGGTCCACTTCCAGTCGCCGCCCCAGGCGAAGCCCCACTTCTTGAAGATCGACACCACGGTGCGGTCCATCTCGCCGACGGTGCCGCGCTGGTTGCCGGGCACGTTGAGGTCGACGGCGATCCCGAAGGAGTGCAGCGAGAGCGAGGTGCTGCCGGCGATGAAGCGCGGGTAGTAGCAGCCGGCGTACTCGTCGGGGTTGATCTTGGCGGCCAGGCCGGGGGTGGCCGCGATCTCGGTCAGCGCCGCCCGGAACTGCGGCAACATCACCTTGTGGCAGGTGACGTTGCCGAGGATCGGCACCGCCTCGGTGCGGATGTTGGCGCGCACCCAGGCGGGGTCGGGGGCGATCCGGCCGCCGCCCAGGACGCCGTAGCTGAAGGTGCCGACCGCCGCCGCGACCGAGCCGCCGGTCAGGAACGCGGTCTGCTGCACGCTGATGTCGAGGTCGGGCCCGAGGATCTGCACCGACGCCTTGTCGCCGGCGATCCTCTCGATCGGCTCGCGCACCGACTGCGGCGAGGTGAGCCGTCCGGTGGAGATCAGCAGGGCGTTGCCGGGCTTCATCCCGAACTCCTCGGCCCAGCGCTGGTTGACCACCGCGTCGACCTGCGGGACCTGCGGCGCGAACGCCCCGATGTGCAGCTGCGGCGCGTCGACGTCGTTGCCGAGCTGGACGTAGCCCGCCTCGTCCTGCAGCCGCTTGCCCAGTCCCGGCGTGATCGCCATCTCCCCGCCCGCGACGCGGTCCCAGATCTCCTGCAGACCCGCACTCTCGCGCCGGGTGAACCGGCGGTACGACCCGGGGTCGACGGCGGCGAGCATCAGCACCCGGTCCTCGACCGCGACCTGGGACAGCGAGAGCTGCTCGACCTCCGAGACGCCCTCGAGGTCGCCGATCTCGCTGACCATGTCGTCGCTGAGCGGCTCCTGGCTGTACACGAGCATGTCGGCGGGCAGCAGCGTCTCCTCGAGCGGGCCGGGCGGTTTCACCGCGTAGTCGGCCGGCGACTCGGGGCTGCCCGAGGAGGCGCCCGCCTGCGGCTCCGGGGTGGTCGCCGACGGCGCCGAGGCGGCGGGCGAGCCGCTCGCCGCCGGCGCGCCGGACGTGGTTGCGCCCGGGCTCGGGGCGGCGGTGCCCGGGCCGGCGCCGGGTCCGGCGCTCGGGTCCGCGCAGGCGGCGAGCAGCACGGCCCCCAAGGCCAGCGCCGCGGCAGCACTGCTCCCACGGCGCGACGATCGCACTGCCCTCATGGCGTCCTCCCGGGGACGAGGGTAACCCCCGTCACACGACGGCTCAGCCGCCCTCCCCCGCGCACCCGCCCCCCACCGCCCGCCGCGCCCCGCCGCGCCCCCGGCGGGCCGCACGCCGCTTGTAACGCGGGGTTATGTCCTCCACCACAGCGAAATAACGCTAAGGCAGTGGGCATAACCCCGCGTTACATACGGCGAGGGCTCGGCGGGGGCTCAGGGCGGGGGGAGGGTGCGGGCTACGACGGCGGCGATGCCGGCGGCGGTGCGCGCGGGGGTGTCGGAGGGCTGCATCACGTGGCTCAGCACGACGCGGACGATCATGTCGATCAGCGCGTCGAGCTCGCGCGCCGGCAGCGTGAGGGGGTAGGTCGCGAGGCGCTCGGCGATCACGCCCTTGGCGGTGGCGAGCAGCGACTCGGCGTTGGTAGTCAGCAGCGGGAGCAGCTCGGTGTCGGCCCCGTGCGTGGCGGACACGACGGCGCGCAGCAGCTGGTTGTCCTCGGCCAGCTCGAGTACGCCGCGCGAGGCGGCGCGGATGGCGGCGACCAGGTCGTCGCGGTGGCTGTCGAACGCCTCGCTCACCACGCCCAGGAACCGCTCGAGCTCGGCGAAGACCATCGCCTCGGCCAGCGCGGGCTTGGAGCCGATCTCGTTGTAGACGGTCTGCCGGCTGACGCCCACCTGATCGGCGAGCTTCGCCATCGTCACCGCGGCCCAGCCCTGCTCGGTGGTGGTGAGCCCGGCCGCCGCGACGATGCGCTCGCGCAGGGCGCGCGGGCGAGCCGACGGCTCGGGCGCGGGAGAGGTGGGCACGGCCGTCAGTCTAGGTACCGCGACCCCTCCCGCACCCGGCGTACCTGTTCAGCCCTTCAGGGAGAGGGCCAGCACGGGACAGCTGTTGACCGCGGCGGTGAGCTGGGTGCGGTGCTCCTCAGCGGGGCTCTCGTCCAGGACGTGCATCACGT
The DNA here is from genome assembly GCF_059766615.1 of Nocardioides sp. Z43_10. Classification (NCBI taxonomy): domain Bacteria; kingdom Bacillati; phylum Actinomycetota; class Actinomycetes; order Propionibacteriales; family Nocardioidaceae; genus Nocardioides; species Nocardioides sp. Z43_10. The sequence goes on from NZ_JCBAJY010000001.1 coordinate 387,026, forward strand.
CGTCGTCGTCGAGCGCGAAGAACTCGTGGGCCATCGCCTCGCACATGCCGAGGCCCTCACACAGGTCGCGGTCCACCTCGATGATCATCGCGACGCCACCGAGGTCAGCGCCACGAAGTCGACCTTCTCGCGTACGCCGCAGTCGGGGCAGCACCAGGTCTGCGGGATGTCGGCCCACGCCGTACCGGCCGCGAAGCCCTCGTGCTCGTCGCCCGCGTCCACCTCGTAGGTGTAGCCGCAGCCGGGGCAGCGCGCGGCCATCACCTCGTCGGGACCGGGTCCCGCGGCGCTGGCGCCTCCCTGGCCCACCTGGCCCACCACCGTCGAGACGCTCACGCCTGCCTCCTGCGCCGCCTCGGCACCCGGCGCGGCGTGCGTCGCCAGGATCCGCTCGCGCTTGTGCGGGGCGATGTTGGCCAGCGTGACGTCGCCGTCGAAGTGGTCCAGCACCCGCTTGTCCATCACCCGGCGCCACACCGGCGGCACCAGCGCGAGGACGATCATCCCGGCGTACCCGGTCGGCAGCACCGGCGACTCCTCGAAGTCGCGCAGCGTCTGGTAGCGCCGGGTCGGGTTGGCGTGGTGGTCGCTGTGACGCTGCAGGTGGTAGAGCAGCACGTTGGTGGCGATGTTGTTGGAGTTCCAGCTGTGCCGGGGCTCGACGCGCTCGTAGCGCTCCTTGCCCGGGCGCCCCACCTTCTGACGGCACATGCCGTAGTGCTCCATGTAGTTGACGACCTCGAGCAGCGAGAACCCGACCACCGCCTGCACCAGCAGGAACGGCACGATGCCCACGCCGAGCCAGGTGATCATCGCGCCCCAGAGCACCGCCGACATCAGCCAGGCGTTCAGCACGTCGTTGCCGAGGCGGAACGGGTGCTGGTCCTTGCGCGCGTAGCGCCTGCGCTCCAGGCGCCACGCGCTCCTCAGCGACCCCAGCACGGTGCGCGGCCAGAACCGGTAGAAGCTCTCGCCGAGCCGGCTGCTGGCCGGGTCCTCGGGGGTCGCCACCCGGACGTGGTGGCCGCGGTTGTGCTCGATGTAGAAGTGGCCGTAGAAGCTCTGCGCCAACGCCACCTTCGACAGCCAGCGCTCGTGGCTCTCCTTCTTGTGCCCCAGCTCGTGGGCGGTGTTGATGCCGATCCCGCCGATCACGCCGATCGTCGTGGCCAGGCCCAGCGCGTCGACCCAGGAGAGGTCCCCGGTGCCGATCATCCAGAACGCGGTGAGGAAGCCGGCGTACTGCACGGGCAGGAACAGATAGGTGATCCAGCGGTAGTAGCGGTCGTTCTCGAGCTCCTCGATCACGTCGTCGGGCGGGTTGGAGCGGTCCAGCCCGGTCAGCAGGTCGATCGCCGGGACCACGCCGAGCACCACGACCGGGCCGATCCAGAACCACACCCCCCAGCCGGTCAGCGCATGCATGCCCAGGGCCAGGAAGGCCAGCGACGGCACCACCAGCCCGATCAGCCAGAGGTAGCGCTTGCGGTCCTTCCACTGCTCGGTGGAGCCCTCGGGGATGCTCCCGGTGCCGTCGGCGGTACGACGGCCGGCGAGGGGACCCGCGGTCGCTCGTCGGTCTGTGGCCATCACGGCCTCCCTTGGTCTACGTGCGCTCCGGTCGGGACCGGCGCGGGCGAGTGGTTTACATGAACCTAGTATTTGTAAACCACGTTGACAAGGGCTTGCCGAATGTAAAGCGACTACTGCAGGCCGGGCTCGGGTTGCTCGGGGTCGACCTCGAGGCCGACGGTGCTCTGCGCGAGCCGCACCGCCCCCAGCAGGCCATCGGCGCCGGGCACGTCGTCGGCGACCAGCGCGCCCACCCGCTCGTGCAGCCCGGCCAGCGTGACCCCGCGCTCGGTGACCAGCTCGGAGCCCTTCATCAGCTGGGCCAGGTCGGCGGTCGCGGCCACCAGCTCCCAGACCGAGGAGGGCGGGCGCTGCGGGTCGGCCGCGACGAGGTCCACCGCCACCTGCTGCTGGGTGCCGCCCTCGGTGTCCGGGCTGCGCCAGCGGATCTGCGCGGAGCCGATCGCCGCCCCGGGGGCCACGCCCGGGGCCAACCGCACCTCGTACAGGGCAGTGGCGTGGTGGGCCGATCCCAGCTCGCCGGCGTCGACGCCCGGGTCGGCGAACTCCTCGTCGGCCAGAGCGCGGTTGTCGTAGCCGACCAGCCGGTACGACGAGACGGCCCCCGGGTCGAAGGAGACCTGCGCCTTGGCGTCCATCGCCACCGGGACCAGGGCGGTGGTCAGCTCCTCGACGAACAGCCGCCTGGCCTCGGCGAAGTCGTCGACGTAGCCGTAGAACCCGTCCCCGCGGTCGGCGAGCTGCTCCATCAGGTGGTCGTTGTAGTTGCCCATCCCGAAGCCCACGGTCACCAGGTGGATGCCGTCCCGGCTCCCCCGCGCGATCCGCTCCGCGATCACGCCCGGACCGGTGGCGCCGACGTTGGCGACGCCGTCCGAGGCGAGCAGCACGATGTTGGAGGCCTCCGCGCGGTACGACTCCCGGGCCTGGGCATAGCCGAGCTCGAGGCCGGCGGCGAGGTTGGTGCTGCCGCCGGGTCGCAGCTTGTCGATCGCGGCCAGGATCGCGTCGGTGTCCTCGACCCTGGTGGGCTCCAGGATCGGCGTCGCCCGGTCGTCGAAGGACACCACCGAGACGATGTCGTCGTCGCGCAGCTGGTCGGCGAGGAGGGCGAGGGAGGCCCGCACCAGGCCGAGGCGCTCGCGGATGTCCATGCTGCCCGAGCGGTCGACCACCAGGGTGACGTTGACCGGTCGCCGTCGCGCGGGGTCGACCTCCCGGGCGCCGACGCCGATCCGGACCAGCTGGGTGGCGTCCTCGGCGCCCGGCGCGATCCCGGTCTCGGCGCTTACCGCGAGGTCGGATCCGGTGGGGGCGGCGTCGGAGTGCGGCTGGGCGTTGATCCACTCCTCCACCCGGATGGCCGCCGGGGGCGGTTGCTGACCCGCCTCCAGCAGCGCCTGCGCGACGCCCCACGAGCCGGTGTCGACGTCGAGGGCGAACGTCGAGCGCGCGTCGCGGGCAGTCTCGACGAAGCCGCTGGTGCCCGCCTCGACGAAGACGTTGTCCTCCCCCGGCGCCGGCGGCGTCCCGGGCCGGGCACCGGGCGTCGCGGCGCCGGGCGGCAGGGTCGACCTCATGGAGTCGTCCTGACCCTGGGCGTCGGCTCCGTCCTGGGCCGGGCCCGGCGCACTCGGCTGCGCTGGGCCGGGCTGCCCCTGGGAGTAGACGGTGCCGTCGGTCTGAGCGGAGGAGTAGTCCTCGAAGTAGGCGCGTGCGTCGATCCCCCGCCCCGGGCCCCCGGGGCCACCGGGGTCGCTCTCCTGACCGTCGCAGCCGGCCAGCACCAGGCCGGCGGTGAGCGCGGTGGCACCGATCGCCGCGGCCAGTCTCTGCGGGCTCTTCGTTCGCCTGTCCATGGGGGGTGGGACGCGGCGGCGGCGGACCGGGTTCCGCGGTTCGGCGGGCCCGGAGTTCGCGCCCGATCCGAGGCAAGGGAGGGCAGGTCGGCTCGGCGCGTGATCGTATGGGGCCATGAGCACAATGAGCGGACTTCCTCTGGGCATCGACTTCGGAGGCACCGGCATGAAGGCGGCGCCCGTCGACCTCGACACGGGCGACTTCGCCAGCGAGCGGGTACGGATCGCCACCCCGCAGCCGGCGACCCCGGAGGCGGTCAGCGCGGTGATGCGGCAACTCGTCGCCGCCCTGCCCGCCTCGAACGCCCCGATCGGGGTCACCGTGCCGGGGATCGTGCGCCACGGCCGGGTGCACTCGGCCGCCAACATCGACGACTCGTGGGTCGGCGCCGACGCCGACCGGATCTTCACCGACGCCCTCCAGCGCGAGGTGCACGTGGTCAACGACGCCGACGCCGCCGGCCTCGCCGAGGTGCGGTACGGCGCGGCGCGCGGCCAGGACGGACTGGTCATCGTCACCACGCTGGGCACCGGCATCGGCTCCGCGCTGGTCAACGACGGCGCCCTGGTGCCGAACTCCGAGCTCGGCCACCTCGAGATCGACGGGGTCGCCGCCGAGAGCCGCGCCGCCAACAGCGCCCGGGTCCGCGAGGGGCTCACGATGGCCGAGTGGGCCGAGCGATTGAGCGTCTTCTACCGCACGCTGGAGCGGCTGTTCTCCCCCGAGCTCTTCGTGGTCGGCGGCGGCATCAGCAAGCGCAGCGCGGAGTTCCTGCCGCTGCTCGACATCGACACCCGGATCGTGCCGGCCGCGCTGTTGAACAAGGCGGGCGTGGTGGGTGCGGCGCTCTTCGCGAGCGGGGTGTCGCAGGGCTGAGCCCCGGTCAGGACACCGAGTCCGGCCCGCGATGCTCGGCGATGACCGCGTCCATCGCCGCGATCGCGCCCTTGAGGTAGCGCTCGACGATGGCCCGCTCCTCGGCGGAGAAGGCGGCGTCGGACTCGGCCAGGGCGCGGAACATCGGCACCAGGTGGCCGAGCACCTCCTCGCGCGCGGAGTCGGTCAGGTGCACCTCGGTGCGGCGCCGGTCGGCGATGTGAGGCTGGCGCTCGACGTGTCCGCGCTGGGCCAGTCGGTCCACGATCCCGGTCGAGGCCGCCGAGGAGACCTCGAGGCGGCGGGCCAGCTCGGCCGGCCCCAGCGCCTCGCGGGTGAGATGCTCGACGGCGGCGAACTCCCGGTCGTTCATCCCGGCGCGGCGCGCCACCACGTGGCGCAGCTCGCCGCCCTTGTCGATCAGCGTCCGCAGCGCCAGCAGGGCCGGATTCGGCTGCCAGGAGGCGGCGAAGGACGTAGCCGGACGCGACTCAGCGGGCACCGCATCCGGCGGCGTGGAGGACTCCGGCATTTGATTCACCAACTTAGCGACTAATCTATTTACAGACTACCTTGTCAGCTCCGCCCCCGTCCTGACCTCTGGGAGACCCGATGACCGAGACCCGTTCCACCCGCGGGCGCTCCCTGGCCGCCGCCGTCACCGGCTTCATCACCGGCCGCCGCACCGCCGCCGTGGTGGCGCTGGTCCCGATCCTGATCGCGCTGGCCATGCTCGGCCTGCTCGGCGAGGGTGAGCGCGACGCCGGCCCCACGGACGGCCTGCCGCGCGACGCCGACTCCACGCTGGCCACCGAGCTGCGCGACCAGCTGCCCGAGGACGACGCCTCGGTCGCGATCGTGCTGTGGACCGCCGAGGAGGGCGAGCTCTCCCCCGAGGCCATCGACGAGATCCGCTCCAGCGCCGGCGAGCTGCTCGGCGCCGCGTCCGGGCCGCGGCTGACCCCCTCGGAGGACGGCACCGCCGCGCTGCTCGTCGTACCCGTCGAGTCCGCCACCTCCTCGGAGAACGCCGACGTGGTGGCCGATCTGCGTGAGCAGGTGGACGAGAGCCTCCCCGAGGGCGTCGAGGGACAGGTCACCGGCCCGGCGGCCGTGCAGGCCGACCTCGCGGCGGTCTTCGAGGGCGCGAACTTCCGGCTGCTGACGGTCACCGCGGGCGTGGTCGCGCTGCTGCTGGTGATCACCTACCGCAGCCCGGTGCTCTGGATCGTCCCGCTGACCGTGGTCGGCATCGCGGATCGGCTCGCCGCGATCCTGGCCACCCAGGTGATGGCGGTGCTGGACGTGAAGTGGGACGAGTCGACGATCGGCATCCTCTCGGTGCTGGTCTTCGGCGCGGGCACCAACTACGCGCTGCTGCTGATCTCGCGCTACCGCGACGAGTTGCGCACCACCGAGTCGCGCAACCAGGCGATGGCGCACGCGCTGCGTCGTACCGCGGAGGCCGTGCTGACCTCGGCCACCACCGTCGTCATCGGCGTGCTCACGCTGCTGCTCTCGGTGACGCCCACCACCCGCGGCCTGGGGTTGGCCTGCGCGATCGGGATCGTGGTCGCTGCCAGCTTCGTGCTGATCGTGCTGCCGGCGGCGCTGGTGATCTTCGGGCGGTGGATCTTCTGGCCGCGGGTGCCGCACCTGGGCCAGGACGCCCTGGTGGAGTCCGGCACGTCGCTGTGGCGCCGCGTCGGCAACCAGGTGGCACGACGTCCGCTGGTCTTCATCGGCGCGACACTCCTCCTGCTCGCGGTGATGGCCACGGGGCTGTTCCGCATCCAGATCGGGCTGGGCACCGCCGACCAGTTCCTCGACGAGCCGGAGGCGATCTCGGCGAGCGAGCGGCTGGCGGAGTCGTTCCCGGCCGGCACGTCGCAGCCGACCCAGGTGCTCACCCGGGCGGACCCCCGCGAGGTCGTCCAGGCGGCCTCGGCGGCCGAGGGCGTCGACTCGGCGCGGCCCTCCGCCCAGGGTGAGGGCATCGCCCAGATCGACGTGGTCCTCGACGCCGACCCCAGCTCGGGCGAGGCCCGCGCCGCCATCGAGTCCCTGCGCGAGGCGCTCGCGTCGTACGAGGAGACCTACGTCGGCGGGCCCGAGGCCGAGTCGCTGGACGAGCGCAAGGCCGCGGAGCAGGACCGGATGGTGATCCTGCCGCTGATCCTGGGCCTGGTGCTGCTGGCGCTGTTCGTGCTGCTGCGCTCGTTCGTGGCGCCGCTGCTGCTCGTCGCGACCGTCCTGGGCACCTACGCCGCCAGCCTCGGGGTGTCCTGGTGGCTGTTCACCGGGGTGTTCGGGTTCGAGGCGCTCGACGTCTCGACGCCGCTGTTCGCGTTCCTGTTCCTGGTGGCGCTGGGCGTCGACTACAACATCTTCCTGGTCACCCGGGCCCGGGAGGAGGCCGCCGGCCACGGCACCCGTCAGGGCATGCTGCGCGCGCTGACGGCCACCGGCGGCGTCATCACCAGCGCCGGGATCCTGCTCGCGGCGGTGTTCGCGGTGCTCGGCGTACTGCCGCTCGTCGTACTCGCCCAGCTCGGCGTCGTCATCTGCATCGGCGTCCTGCTGGACACCCTGCTGGTGCGTACCGTGCTGGTTCCCGCGCTGGCCCTGGCCCTCGGCGACCGCTTCTGGTGGCCCCGCAAGGTCGACGGCCGCCCCACCAGCCCGGCCCTCGACGCCCCCAGCCCCGCCCCCGCCGGCCACCGCTGACCCGCCCCCGCCGTACCCGCGCCCGCCGCCCGCCCCGCCACAGCCCGCTGTAACGCGGGGTTATGCCCACTACCGGAGCGTTATTTCGCTGTGGTGGTGGGCATAACCCCGCGTTACATGAGGCGGGTACGGCGCGCGCGGCGCGGCGCGGGCGGCGCGGCGCGGCGCGGGCGGCGCGGGCGTACGGCGCGGCGCGGGCGCGCGGCGGCGCGGGCGCGGGCGGCGGTCAGCGACCGGCGATGGCGGCGGCGACCGTCCGGGTGACGTCGGGGTGGAAGACCGAGGGGATGATGAAGTTCGCGTTGAGCTCCGCGTCGGTGACGACCCCGGCGATGGCGTAGGCGGCGCGCAGCAGCATGTCGGTGTCGACATCGGAGGCCTGGGCGTCGAGGAGACCGCGGAAGACACCGGGGAAGGCCAGCACGTTGTTGATCTGGTTGGGGTAGTCCGAGCGTCCGCTGGCGACGACCGCGGCGTACTTGTCCGCCTCGGCGGGGTCCACCTCGGGATCGGGGTTGGCCAGCGCGAAGACCACCGGGTCGGGGGCCATGTCCTTGATCCACTCGGCGGGCAGCAGGCCCGGGCCGCTGACCCCGATGAACACGTCGGCGTCGGCCAGCGCGGCACGCAGGTCGCCGCGCACCAGGCGCGGGTTGGTCATCGCGGCCAGCCGCGCCTTGCTCGGCGACAGCGTGTCGTCGTCGCCGGACAGGCAGCCCTCCCGGTCCCAGACCACGACGTCGCAGGCGCCCGCGGCCAGCAGCAGGGTGACGATGGCGGTGCCCGCCGCCCCTCCGCCGGAGACGGCCACCCGCACGTCGGGCAGCTTCTTGTCGACCACCCGCAGCGCGTTGGTGAGCGCGGCCAGCACCACGATCGCCGTACCGTGCTGGTCGTCGTGGAAGACCGGGATGTCGAGGCTCTCGCGCAGCCGCCGCTCGATCTCGAAGCAGCGCGGGGCGGCGATGTCCTCGAGGTTGATGCCGCCGAACCCGGGCGCGATCATCTCGACCGCGCGCACGATCTCGTCGGTGTCCTGCGAGGCCAGGCAGATCGGCCAGGCGTCGATGTCGGCGAACCGCTTGAACAGCGCGGCCTTGCCCTCCATCACCGGCAGCGCCGCCCCCGGCCCGATGTTGCCGAGCCCGAGGACGGCCGAGCCGTCGGTGACCACGGCCACCGTGTTGCCCTTGCTGGTCAGCTTGCGCACGTCCTCGGGGTGCCGCGCGAGCGCGGCGCTGACCCGGCCGACGCCGGGCGTGTAGGCCATCGACAGGTCGTCGCGGGTGCGCAGCGGGACCTTCGAGCTGACCTCGATCTTGCCGCCGATGTGGAGCAGGAAGGTCCGGTCGCTGACCTTGTGGACCTTGACGCCCTCGATCAGCCCCACCGCCGCGGCCAGCGCCCGCGAGTGCGTCTCGTCGATCGCCGAGCAGGTGACGTCGACGACCAGCAGCTCGTGGCTGGACTCGGTGACGTCGATGGCGGTGACCACGCCGCCCGCCTGCGCGATGGTGGTGGCCACCGCCCCCGCCACCCCGTGGTCGGGATCGGCGTGCAGGCGCATGGTGATGGAGTACGACGAAGCGGTGGCGGACATGGCCCGAACTCTGCTATCCGAGCCGGGTTACCGCCAAGTCGGGGTCATTGCGGTCCGGCGTGCACCAGAGCGGAGATCGTCCGCTCGATCTCGTTGAAGTCGGGCGAGTTGACGTCGCGGACCGCCCCCAGCTGGACGGGGACGACCTGGGCGATCGAGCCGGGTACGCCGTGCGAGGCGCCGCCGGTCATCACCACGACCCGGTCGGCGAGGAAGACCGCCTCCTCGATCGAGTGGGTCACGAACACGACGGTGGTGCCGGTCTCGACGTGCAGCCGGCTCAGCTCGCCCTGTAGCGAGGTCCGGGTGAGCGCGTCCAGGGCCCCGAACGGCTCGTCCATCAGCAGCACGGCCGGGTCGTTGGCCAGCACCCGGGCGATCGCCACCCGCTGCTGCATCCCGCCGGACAGCTCGCCGGGGAACCGGTCGGCGAACCGGGTCAGCCCGACCAGCTCGATGAAGGTCTCCGCCTGGCGCCGGGCGGCGGCACGCGGGATCCCGCGCTGACGAAGCCCGAACCGGACGTTCTCGGCGACGCTCAGCCAGGGGAACAGCCCGTAGTCCTGGAACACCACGCCCCGCTCGGGACCGGGCCCGCGCACCGGCTCGCCGCCAACCTCCACGTGGCCACCGGTCGCGGTCTCGAAGCCGGCGAGGATCCGCAGCAGCGTGCTCTTGCCGCACCCGCTCGCACCGACCAGGGCGACGAACTCGCCCGCCGCGATGTCCAGGTCCAGCCCGGCGAGGGCGTCCACCCCCGTGCCCGCCGGCCCGTAGCGCTTGGAGAGCCCCTGGACCCGGACGGTGCCGGTGCCCGCCTTCAGCTGGGCCAGGGCCCTGGTCGTCTCGATGGTCATCGTCGCCTCCTCAGCGCACGAGCGGGCGGCGCCCGAAGGCGCCCCGCAGGATCAGGAGCAGAAGCCGGTCCGAGAGCAGACCCGCCAGCCCGATGTAGACCATGCCGACCACGATCAGGTCGGTGCGGGCGAGCTCGCGGGCCAGGTTGATCACGCCGCCGAGGCCGAGCTCGATGCCGTTGCTCTCGCCGAGCACCAGGATCACCCAGGCCAGGCCGAGCCCGATCCGCAGGCCGCTGACGATCCCGGGGGTGGCGGCCGGGACGACCACCTTGGTGAGGATCCCGAGCCGGCTGGTGCCGAGCATCTGGGCGGCCTCCACCATCCGTTCCGGCACCTGGCGCACGGCGGCGACGGTGTTGATCAGGATCGGGAAGAAGCTGGAGATCAGGATCAGGAAGATCGTCGCCTGCGAGCCGAAGCCGATCACCAGCAGCACCAGCGGGACCCAGGCCGTGGCCGGGATCGGGCGGAACAGGTTCACGGTCGGATCGAGCGCAGCGTTGACGAGCGGGAAGCGCCCCATCAGCACCCCGAGCGGGATGGCGAACAGCGCGGCCAGACCGAAGCCCGCCAGCACCCGCGTCGTACTGGCCCACAGGTGCTCCCAGAGCTTGCCGCTGTAGGCGTCGTCGAGCAGGCCACCGAAGGCGAAGTCCCACATGCCGCGCGCGACCTCCCACGGCGGGGGCAGGAAGCCCATCTTGATGTCGAAGGGCAGCACCCAGCGCTGCTCGACGCCCTGGTGCCAGCCGATCACCAGCAGCACCGGGACCACCAGCGCCAGCGCGGTACGCCGGGCCACCCCGGCCAGGGTGCCGGTCACGACGCCTCCGGGGCGAACGAGTCGTCGACGACGTCGGCCAGCTCGGGGGCGCCCTTCACCAGGCCGAGGCGCTCGAGCTGGTCGATCAGCGCCTGGATCTGGGTCTGGTACTGCGCCGACAGGTCCGCGCGCAGCCAGAAGTTGTCCAGCGCGAAGTCGAAGGTGTCCTCGTCGCCACCGTAGGTCTCGACCAGCTCGGGCAGCCACTCGTCGCGGTGGTCGACCATGTAGTCGGTCGCGGCGGCGTGGGTGTCGACGACCTCCTGGACCAGCTCGGCGTCCTTCTCGATCATCTCGCCGGTGGTGATCAGGCCGAGGTTCACCTTCGCGATCGGGGTCTCGTACGGCGACACGATCTCGTGCCCGCCGGCCCCCAGCGCCAGCGAGACCGCGATCTCGGGGGCGAAGAAGGCGTCGATCTGCCCGGAGTCGAAGGCGTTGAAGAACTCGGTGGGCTTGAGCGAGACCAGGTCGATCTTCTCGATGTCCACCCCGGCCTGCTCCAGGGTCAGCCGCAGCGCGACCTCCTGCGAGCTGGAGGCCAGGTAACCGAGCTTCTTGCCGACCAGGTCACCGACCTCGCCGATCGACTCGTTGCCGACGAAGCCGCTGCCCCCGTCGGCCGCACCGGCGACGATCCGGAGGTCCCTGCCCTGCGCGGCCGAGCCGATGGTGGCGGTGATGCTGCCCAGCGCGAAGTCGATCTGGCCGCTGACCAGCGCGTCGCTCAGCGCGGGAGCGGTGTCCAGCGCGACCACCTCGTAGCTGACGTCGCCCGAGGCGTGGTCCTCGTAGAGGTAGGGCGCATAGAAGTGCGGCTGCCCGCGCAGCGTGCCGATCTTGACGACGTCGTCGGCCGAGGCGTCCTCCTCGGAGCTGCAGCCGGCGGCCAGGCTCGAGGCCAGGAGCACGGCGGAGGTGAGGGCCAGGACGCGGCCGAACCGGGACGAGGAGGCGAGAGGACGCATGTGAAACCCCACTGGATGATCGCGCTGGGCGGGCTCCCTGCCCGCCGCGATCACTGTGCGGTGGTCTCGTTGCGCGGACGTAAAGCAGCGGTTAACGCACCCGACGCATCCCGCAACGCGTGTTTCATCAGCAGCAGCGCCCCTCCGGATGGGCGTCGCGATGCGCCGAGCGGTGCCGCTCGTAGGCGTCGCGGTCGCGGGCCGGCTCCCCCGCCTGCGCGCACCGCTCGACGTAGCGCTGGTAGCGGGCGTCCCCGGAGATCTCCGCGAGGTACCAGCGGACTCGGCCCCACAGGGCCGCCGCGCGGGAGCGGGCCGGGTGGCCCACGATGTCGCTCACGTGGCCACCAGCTCCGACTCCACCCGTGGCACCTCGGTGGTGGGCGCCTGACCGCCGGCGCGCAGCGTGCGGACCACGACCCAGGCGGCGTTGGCGACGATCACGATCACCAGCACCGCGAAGGTGGCCTGCAGGGTCCCGTTCAGGATGGAGTTGTTGATGATCTGCTGCATCTGGTCGGCGTCCGCGGCGGGCGCCAGCACCTCGCCGGCGTCCTGGGCGTCGCGATAGACCGAGGCCTGCTTGAAGTAGCCGAGCTTCGGGTCGTCGCTGAAGATCTTCTGCCAGCTGGCGGTCATCGTGACGATCAGGTCCCAGGCCAGCCCGATCCCCGGCACCCACGCCCACTTCGCCTTGCCGTGCTTGACCAGCAGCGTCACGCACAGGGTCAGCGCGATGGCGGCGAGGAGCTGGTTGGCGATGCCGAACAGCGGGAACAGCTGGTTGATCCCGCCCAGCGGGTCGGTGACCCCGACGTAGAGCATGTAGCCCCACAGCCCGACCACCACGGCGCTGGCCGACCAGGAGGCCGGCTTCCAGGAGACGTCGCCGTAGCGCGGCCAGAAGTTGCCGATCGTGTCCTGCAGCATGAACCGGCCGACCCGGGTGCCGGCGTCGACGGCGGTGAGGATGAACAGCGCCTCGAACATGATCGCGAAGTGGTACCAGAACGCCGCCAGGCCGCCGCCGAACGCCTCGGTGAAGATCTGGGAGATGCCGAACGCGAGCGTGGGCGCGCCGCCGGTGCGCGAGATCAGCGAGTCCTCCTCGATCGAGGCCGCCGCCGCGCTCAATTCGGCGGGGGTGATCGTGAACCCGAGCGTGCGCACGAACTCGGCGGCGGTCTCGGGGGTGCCCCCGGTCGCGCCGACGGGCGAGTTGATCGAGAAGTACAGGCCCTGGTCGATGACGCACGCGGCGATCAGCGCCGAGATCGCCACGAAGGACTCCATCAGCATGCCGCCGTACCCGATCATCCGGACGTGGCTCTCCTTCTGCACCATCTTCGGGGTGGTGCCCGAGGCGATCAGCGCGTGGAAGCCGGAGAGCGCGCCGCAGGCGATGGTGATGAACACGAACGGGAAGAGCTTGCCGGCGAAGACGGGCCCGTCGCCGTTGGTGGCGAACGAGGAGACGTCGGGCGCGGCCAGCACCGGGTTGGCCAGGATCAGCCCGACGGCGAGGAGCAGGATCACGCCGATCTTCATGAACGTCGAGAGGTAGTCGCGCGGGGTGAGCAGCATCCACACCGGCAGGATCGAGGCGACGAAGCCGTAGGCCACCAGCAGCAGCGTCAGCGTCTCCTTGTCGAGGGTGAGCGCGCTGTCGAGCCCCAACTCCTCGACGTAGGAGCCGCCGATGATGGCGAGCAGCAGCAGCGCCACGCCGATGGCGGTGACCTCGAGGACCTTGCCGGGACGCACCGAGCGCAGGTACCAGCCCATGAACAGCGCGATCGGGATCGTCAGACCGATGGAGAACACGCCCCACGGCGACTCGGCGAGCGCGTTGACCACGACCAGGGCCAGCACGGCGAGGATGATGATCATGATCGCGAAGACCGCGATCAGCGCGGCGATGCCGCCGACGACGCCGATCTCCTCGCGCACCATCTGGCCCAGCGACTTGCCGTCGCGGCGCATCGAGAAGAACAGCACCACCATGTCCTGGACCGCGCCGGCCAGGATCACGCCGACGATGATCCAGATGGTGCCGGGCAGGTAGCCCATCTGGGCGGCGAGGACCGGCCCGACGAGCGGACCGGCGCCGGCGATGGCGGCGAAGTGGTGTCCGAACAGAACCCGCTTGTCGGTCGGCTCGAAGTCGACGCCGTTCTCGAGCCGCTCGGCCGGGGTGGCTCGGGTGTCGTCGACGCCGAGCACCTTGTAGGCGATGAAGCGCGAGTAGAACCGGTAGGCGATCGCGTAGGAGCACAGCGCCGCGAACAGGATCCACAGCGCGGAGACCTCCTCGCCCCGCGACAGGGCGAGCACCGCCCAGCACACCGCCCCGACGGCGGCGACGGCCCCCCAGATCGCCAGCTGTCTCGGGTCGAGTCGGCCCCGTGACGTCGGCGGCGGGGAGGAGGGGTGGGTGGTCGTGGTCGACATCTGCAGCTCCCGAGGTGCCCGGCGGTCGGGATGACCGCACAACAGACCCCCATTCCCCGTTGCGACGTAGATCACACCTGGGCCGGGGCGCCGATCCTCTCGGCTTGCGAGGGGCGTGTGCGCGGTGGGTACCGTCGTCGCCATGACCGAGGTGAGGCACAACCCCGACCAGGCCCGTTTCGAGATCCACGACGACGGCCGGCTCGCCGGCTTCGTGGACTACCGGCTCTCCGACGACGTGGTGGACTTCACCCACACCGAGGTCGACTCGGCCTTCGAGGGGCGTGGGCTCGCCAAGGAGCTCGCCGTCGGGGCGCTCGACCACGCCCGCGAGCACGACCTCGCGGTCATCCCCACCTGCGCCTTCTTCGCCAAGTTCCTCCAGCGCAACGGCGAGTACGCCGACCTGGTGCCGGTGGCGCGGCGCGAGGAGTTCGGACTCGGCGTAGCCGCCGGCTGAGCGCGCGCCGGGGTCAGCCGCGCCAGGCGGAGCCCCAGGTCCCGCCGTACACGAACTCCTCGAGCGGCTTGCGACCGCGGAGCTTGGCCTCGCGCTCGCGCAGCGCCTCGTCCGCCGTCGCCGGGTCGCCGTGCCGGCCGATCGCGACGCACGTGGTCACCGTGAAGTGCGCGGGCACCTCGAGGCGCTGCGCCACGAGATCGTGGTCGAAGCCCGCGAACTGGTGGGTGTGCAGCCCCATCGCGGCGGCCTGCAGGCTCAGGTGGGCGACCGCCTGACCCAGGTCGTACGCCGCGAAGCCGGTGAAGGCGGGACCGTTGCCGTCCGGGTCGGCCGCGGTCTGGGCGAGGTTGACCAGCACCGCCGAGGCCCGCGGCACCCAGCCCAGGTTGCCGCGGCTGAGCGCCTCCACGACGACGTCGTGGGCCTTGGTGCCGCGCCGAGCCACCACGAACGCCCAGGGCTGGGAGTTGCCGGCGCTCGGCGCCCAGCGCGCCGCGGTGAGCAGGGTCTCCAGGTCCTCGTCGGCCAGCACGTGGCCCGGGTCGAAGATGCTCGGGCTCCAGCGCTCGCTGAGCAGGGGGGTCAGTGCGGGTTCGGACATGGGCCCAGTATCAGCAGTCCGGGTGGGCCGGCGGGCCAAGTCCAGAGGCTGGGCGGGGCGGTTGGGAGCAGGATCACACGACGCCGGCGCTGCACTTTTGACAGAGAGTGCAAAACTGCACTGCGTGACCGAAAGTGCAACCTCCCGGGCCGATCGCCGCGAGGCGACCAGGCACCGCATCGCGGTCTGCGCCCAGAAGCTCACCGAGCAGCACGGCCTCGACGGCTTCACGATGGAGAACCTCAGTGAGGCCGCCGGGGTGTCGCGGCGGACGCTGTTCAACTACTACCCCAGCAAGCTCGACGCCGTGCTCGGCCTCGCCCCGGTGCTCTCCGCCGAGGCCGCCGAGCGCTTCCGGGCGCGGGGCGCGGGCAGCGACCTGGTCGGCGATCTGCGCGACCTGTGCGTGGACCTGCTCAGTGACCAGGAGCTCAGCCGCGAGGACGTCGCCCGGGCTCGGAGCATCCTGCTCGCCTCGCCCCGACTGCTGGCCGCCGCCCATGACCGGTTCTTGGCGCTCAGCGGCCAGGTCGTCGAGGAGATCCGCCGGCGCGAGGGTGCCGCCTTCGACGCCCGGCGCGCCCAGATCGCCGTCCGCCTGATCGCCTGCCTGTTCGACTCGGCCCTGGAGATCTTCCTGACCGACCCCGACCAGCACGATCTCGGCGAGGCCTACGACCACGTCCTCAACACCGCCCGACAACTGCTCGCCTGATCTTCCTCCCACGCCCCACCCGGGCACCGCCCACGCCCACCAGGAGACCTCCCCAATGGCAACCCTGCTCTACCGACTCGGCAAGACCGCCTACCGGCGGTGGCCGATCTTCCTCGCCGCCTGGCTGATCGCTCTGATCGCGGTCGGCACCTTCGCGGCCACCATGTCCAAGCCCATGTCCGACGCGTTCTCGATCCCCGGGATCCCCTCGGAGAAGGCCGCCGACCTCCAGGCTGAGCTCTTCCCGGGCGCGCAGGACGCCTTCGACCAGGCCAGCGTGAAGGTGGTGGTCGCGGCCCCCGAGGGCGAGAAGCTGGCCGACCCGGAGAACCGCGAGGCCGTCGACGCCCTGATCGCCGACCTCGCCGAGCTGCCGCAGATGCCCGAGACCCCGTTGGCCAACCCGGTCGACGCCGCCGCGGCGCAGCAGAAGCAGCTGGTCGAGGCCTCGATGGCGGCCGGCACTCCCGAGGACGTGGCGAAGGCGAACGCCGAGGCGCTCTCCCCGCTGTCGAAGGACGGCCGGGTCGGCACCATCACCTGGGACTTCGACGTGGAGACCGTCACCGACGTCAAGCCGGAGACCATCGAGGCGCTGATGGAGACCATCGACGAGGCCAGCACCGACGGCCTGACCGTCGAGGCCAACGGCTCGGGCAGCACCGCCATGCTCGAGGTCAGCGCCAAGTCCGAGCTCATCGGCATCGCGGTCGCCGTGCTGATCCTGATCCTGACCTTCGGGTCGCTGGTCGCCGCCGGACTCCCCGTGGTCACCGCACTGATCGGCGTCGGCATCGGCATCGCCGGCATCACCGGCATGACGGCGTTCACCGACATCGGCTCGACCACCCCGATGCTCGCCACGATGATCGGCCTCGCGGTCGGCATCGACTACGCCCTGTTCATCCTGGCCCGCTACCGCAACGAGCTCGACCACACCGACGACCGGGAGGAGGCCACCGGCGTCGCCGTCGGCACGGCCGGATCGGCCGTCGTCTTCGCCGGCCTGACGGTGCTGATCGCGCTGGCGGCGCTCGCCGTCGTCCGGATCCCCTTCCTCACCTCGATGGGCTTCGCCGCCGCTGCCACCGTGCTGGTCGCGGTCCTCGTCGCGCTGACCCTGCTGCCGGCCATCCTGGGCATGCTCAAGACCAAGGCGTTCGGCGCCCGCGTGCACACGATGCACCCCAAGCGCGAGGCCGACGGCCGCCTGCTGAACAACGGCGTGCGCTGGGCGCGCCTGGTGCGCCGCGCTCCGCTCGTGGTGGCCGTGCTGGCCATCGTCGCCCTGGGCGCCCTCGCGATCCCGCTCAAGGACCTGCACCTGGCCTTCCCGACCGACAGCACCGCGTCGCCGGAGAAGACCCAGCGCCAGGCCTCCGACCTGATCGCGGAGTCGTTCGGCCCGGGCCGTGACGCCCCCATGCTGCTCGTCGTGGACGGGCGCGACATCGACGACGACCAGGAGCGGATGGCCGCCTTCGGCGCCGTCACCGAGTGGGCCTCGGGCCAGGAGGGCGTCGCGAACGCCCAGATGGTGATGACCAACGCGGAGACCGACGCCCAGGGCCGGCCCGCCGGCCCCGCGACCGGCGCGCAGATCATGATCACCCCCGAGTTCGGCGGCGACGACCCCGAGACGCACGACCTGCTCGTGGACCTGCGCGACGGCCAGGAGCAGATCGAGGAGGAGACCGGCACCACCATGGGTGTGACCGGGCTGACCGCGATCACCACCGACGTCTCCGACCGGCTCTCCGACGCGCTGCCGATCTACCTCGCCGTGGTCATCGGGCTGGCCTTCATCCTGCTGATCCTGGTGTTCCGCTCGATCCTGGTGCCGCTCACCGCGACGTTCGGGTTCCTGCTCTCCGTGCTCGCCACGCTGGGCGCCACCGTCGCGGTCTTCCAGGAGGGCGCGTTCGGGTGGTTCGAGGGTCAGCCGATCGTCAGCTTCATGCCGATCTTCCTGATCGGGCTCGTCTTCGGTCTCGCCATGGACTACCAGGTCTTCCTGGTGACCCGGATGCGGGAGGCGCACGTGCACGGCGCCACCACCGACCACGCCGTGGTCGACGGCTTCCGCAACAGCGCCCGGGTGGTCTCGGCCGCCGCGGTCATCATGATGGCCGTGTTCGCGGCGTTCATCCTGATCGACGAGCCGATCATCAAGTCGATGGGCTTCGCCCTCGCGATCGCGGTGTTCTTCGACGCCTTCGTGGTCCGGATGGCGCTGATCCCGGCGCTGATGTACCTGCTCGGCGAGAAGGCCTGGTGGCTGCCGAAGTGGCTGGACCGGATCCTTCCCGAGGTGGACGTCGAGGGTGAGAAGCTCGAGCGCCCGCACATGAAGGACCTGCACTCCAGCGACGACTCGCTCGTCGACGCCTGAGGCGGAAGGCCCCACCCGCGACATGACCCCGAACGATGCGAGCTCCCCGTCGCTCGGGGTCATGTCGCGCCTCGGTGACCTGCGGGTCGCCGGGGCCTCGGTCCGCTCGCTGGTCACCGAGCTCGGCCAGCTGCTGCTGGCCTTCGCCGTCTACAACCTCGGGCGCATCCTGGCCGCCCAGGACGTGGCTCGCGCCGACGAGAACGCACGCTGGATCCTGCGCGTCCAGGAGTGGCTCCCGCTGCCCTCCGAGGCGTGGATCCAGGCTCAGGTCATCGACCACGAGTGGCTCATCGAGGCCGCCAACCGCTACTACGCGGCCGCGCACTTCCCGGTCGCCTTCGGGGTGCTGCTGTGGCTGTTCCTGTGCCGCCGCGACACCTACCACTGGGCCAAGCGCTCGCTGATCGCCGCGACCGGGGTCGGGATGGTCATCCACATGGTGATGCCGGTGACGCCGCCTCGTCTGCTCACCGAGCTCGGCATGGTCGACACCGCGCTGCAGGGCGGCGACTCCGTCTACGCCGCCCCGATCCTGTCCAGCCTGTCCAACGAGTACGCCGCGATGCCGAGCTTCCACGTCGGCTGGGCGCTGCTGGTCGCGGTCGTGCTGATCAGCGCCGGCCGCACCCGGTGGCGCTGGCTGTGGGCCCTGCACCCCACGCTCACCCTGGCCGTCGTCGTGGTCACCGCCAACCACTACTGGCTCGACGCCGTCGTGGGCTGTGCGATCGTCGTGGGTGCGCTGCGGGCGATGCGGGTGGGGCGGGGCGGAGCCGGAGCGGCCGCCGGAGCCGCCGTTGGGGACCAAACGGCGACGAAAACCGCTGAAGACCTGCCGTCTCTGACCAATCGGCGCACCTCCTAGCCCCTGATGCCGGGCGCGGGCGGGCCGTCGGGTGATGGCGGGCCGGGCCAGGGGATGCAGCGGCTCGCGCTCCTTGTAGGCGAGGTGGCTGAACAGGGCGTCGGTGGGCACGTCGACCTGCCAGCGGCAGGCCCTCCGGCGCGGCCGGGTCCCCCGTACGTCGCCGGCCAGGGCCACCGGGGCCCGGTCCACCGGTCCATGCAGCGCGTGGATCACCACGTGCTCGGACTCGAGCCGCTCCAGCACCGGCTCCACCGCCGGCTCGGCGCGGCGCAGGTGCGGAACAGTTCGTCCGGTCCTCGAGCGTGTGGTGACGGTGACGATCCGGCAGTACAGCCCGATCACGGCGCGCAGGGTCCCGGCATCGAGGAGGGCGAGCGGAATGCACTGAGCCCGGTCACGGGGACCGGGCTCAGTGCAGGTTGTCGGTAGTGGAGGGGACAGGATCAGTTGACGGGGCTCTCGCCGAGCGTCACGGTGGCGGAGCGGGTCGCGCCGGCCGCGGTCGTCCAGCTCAGCTCGACCTCGTCGCCGGGCTCGAAGGTCGACAGCGCGCGGGTCAGGTCGCTCATCGAGCGCACGGAGGTCTGGTCCAGCGCCGTGATCGTGTCACCGGCGACCAGCCCGGCCTCGGCGGCGGGACCGTCCTGCTCGACCTCGGCGACGACGACCCCGTTGCGCGCGGACTGGGCCCCGATCCCGAGGAACGCCCCGGGACCGATCCGCACCGTTCCGCTCTGGTCGCCGTCCTCGACCTGCTCGACGATCTCGAGGGCCTTGTCGATCGGCACCGCGAAGCTCTGCGACGCATCGCTCGCGGCCGCCGTGGTGACGGCGACGACCTCGCCCTCCTCGTCGAGCATCGGGCCACCGGAGTAGCCCGACACGACCGCGGCATCGGTCTGCACCAGGCCGGTCAGGTCGGCGCCGGACGCGCCGAACTCGAGGCCCTGGGAGGTGGTGATGTCCTGGTTCAGCGCGGTCACCGAGCCGGGCATCGCGGAGAGGTAGCCCTGGCCCTGCGCGTTGCCCACCGCCGTCACGCTGGCGCCCACCTCGGCGTCACCGTCGTCGTCGAGGGTGACGGTGTCCAGGTCCGAGGCGTCCTCGAGCTGCAGGACGGCGACGTCGGCCTCCTCGTCGGCGCCGACCACGTCGGCGTCGTAGGTCTTGCCGTCGTCGGCGACCGTCACCCGGACCTGGGTGGAGTCCTCGACCACGTGGTAGTTGGTCAGCACCAGCCCGTCGGATTCGAGGACCATGCCGGTGCCGGCACCGGAGCCGCCCTGCATCACCGACTCGACCAGTACGACGCCGCGCGACTGCTCGTCGGTGGGCTCGACGCCGGAGGGCCTGGCGGATCCGTGGGAGTGGTCACCGAAGCCGGAGCCGCCGTCCGGGGATCCGAATCCGAAACCGGACCCGCCGTCGGAGTCGCCGTCGGAGCCACCGTCGGAGCCCCCGTCGGGCGCGCCGAAGCCGAAGCCGGGCTGGGAGTCCGAGCCGGAGCCGGGCATCGTGTCGCCCTGCATCGGGCCGGACGGGGCGTCGCTGTCGGCGGCCGCCATCGTCACCGGTACGGCGATGCCGGCGGCGAGGACGGCGCCGGCCACGGCACCGGCCAGGCCGCTGAGGATCATCGGCTTGCGGTTCGACCGCGCCGGCGACCCGGCGGGGTAGGGCTGAGCCGGCTGGCCGAACGGGAACTGACCGGCCGGCGGCTGGCCGCCCGGCGGCTGGTTGCCCGGCGGCTGGCTGCCGGGGGCCTGGCCCACCGGAGGCTGACCGGCCGGAGTCTGGCTCATCGGAGGCTGACCGGCCGGAGGCTGGCCG
The DNA here is from genome assembly GCF_059766615.1 of Nocardioides sp. Z43_10. Taxonomy (NCBI): domain Bacteria; kingdom Bacillati; phylum Actinomycetota; class Actinomycetes; order Propionibacteriales; family Nocardioidaceae; genus Nocardioides; species Nocardioides sp. Z43_10. Next base: position 407,656 of record NZ_JCBAJY010000001.1, read on the forward strand.
GTCGCGGACTGCTGCGGGTAGGGGTAGGGGTAGGGGGACTGGGGCTGGTTCGCCGCGGGTCGGCTCTCCGTAGAACCGGGAGCCGCCTGCGGCCTCGGGGCGGGTTCTCTGTTCATGCCTCTAGGAGACCGCCGCAACCTCGCACCCAGATGGGAGCGACCTGTGGATCCCCTGTGAGCCTCGACGGGCCTCGACGGGCCCCGGCCTCAGGCCTCCAGGCCCAGGTGCCGGCGCAGGTTGGCGGAGAACTGGTGCCCCATCGTCAGCACCACGCCCTTCATCGCGACCTGCACCGCCGGGGCCGCCACCCGGGCGAGCGGGAGCTCGACCTCGATGCCGACGCTGATCGCGAGGTGCGTGCCCCCGTCCACGTCCCTCATGTCGTACCAGCCGTTGACCCCCGCGTGCTCGGTCGCGCCGGGCGGCGGCTCGTGGACGTAGTCGATGCGGCGCAGCTCGTCGAAGGTCATCCGCTCGGTGAACGCCGGCGCGACGCTGATCCCGAGCACCGGCAGCTTGCTCATCTCCCAGCGCCAGTGGTCACCGTCGACCTCGATGCGGGCCAGGAACGGCGTGAACCGGGTGAGCAGGACCGGATCGACCAGCACCTCCCAGATCCGCTCGCGCGAGGCCGGGACGACCGCCTGGGACTCCGTCGAGGTGCGGAAGCGGTTCATCGTCGCGCTCCGGTGCCCGGTCGCGTCCTGGGAGCGCACATCGGCTCGCTGTCCCTTCCGTCGAGGCTGGTCCACGCCGACCGTAGCCGAGCCGCCGCCGCTGCCGCGCGTGGCGAACGGGCGCTCACCGAGATCCGGTGAGCGCCCGTGCGCAGGCCCAGGGGCCGGGTACGACGCTCAGCTGGCCTTGCCGTCGCGCTCGGCGACCATGTTGAGGGCGATGTCGACGATCATGTCCTCCTGGCCGCCGACGAGCCGGCGCCGGCCGGCCTCCATCAGGATCGAGCGGACGTCGATGCCGTAGCGCTGCGAGGCCGCCTCGGCGTGGCGCAGGAAGCTCGAGTACACCCCGGCGTAGCCCAGCGTCAGGGTCTCCCGGTCCACCCGGACCGGACGGTCCTGCAGCGGGCGCACGATGTCGTCGGCGGCGTCCTGCAGCGCGAACACGTCGCAGCGGTGGTCCCACTCGTAGATGTCGGCGACCGCGATGAACGCCTCGATCGGGCAGTTGCCGGCGCCCGCGCCGTGACCGGCCAGGGAGGCGTCGACGCGGGTCACGCCGTTCTCCACCGCGACCACGGAGTTGGCCACCGACAGCGAGAGGTTCTCGTGGGCGTGGATGCCGATCTCGGTGCCGGCGTCGAGGACGTCGCGGTAGGCGCGCACCCGATCGGCGACGCCGTTCATGGTGAGCCGGCCGCCGGAGTCGGTGACGTAGACGCAGTGCGCGCCGTAGGACTCCATCAGCTTGGCCTGCTTGGCGAGCTCGTCGGCGGGGGCCATGTGGCTCATCATCAGGAAGCCGGCGACGTCCATGCCGATCTCGCGGGCGGTGGCGATGTGCTGGGCGGAGACGTCGGCCTCCGTGCAGTGGGTGGCCACCCGCACCGAGCGCACGCCCAGGCTGTAGGCGTGCTTGAGCTCCTCGATGGTGCCCACGCCGGGCAGCAGCAGCGTGGTCAGCCGCGCCTTGTCGATGTGGGCCGCGGCCGCCTCGATCCACTCCCAGTCGGTGTGCGAGCCGGGACCGTAGTTGACCGAGCCGCCGGCGAGGCCGTCGCCGTGGGCTACCTCGATCGCGTCCACCCCGGCCGCGTCGAGCGCGGCGACGATCCTGCCGACGTTCTCGGGGGTGATCCGGTGGCGCACGGCGTGCATGCCGTCGCGCAGGGTGACGTCCTGGATGAAGAGCTTCGTGGTCATCGGGTGGCCCCCTTCTGGGCGATCCGCTCGGCCATCTGGAGCGCCGCGGAGGTCATGATGTCGAGGTTGCCGGCGTAGGCCGGGAGGTAGTGGGCGGCGCCCTCCACCTCGAGGAAGACCGACACCTGGTGGGTCGGGCGGGTGCTGGTGCCGTCCTTGAACAGCGTGTGCACCGGCTGGTCCTCGGGGATCTCGGTGATCTGCACCTGCTGCTTGAGCCGGTAGCCGGGCACGTAGGCCGCGACGTCGGCGACCATCTTCTCCACCGAGGCGCGGATCTCCGCGTGCACCGACTCCTCGGGCGCCGCGACCAGGCAGAACACCGTGTCGCGCATGATCAGCGGCGGCTCGGCCGGGTTGAGGATGATCACCGCCTTGCCGCGCTCGGCGCCGCCGACCTTCTCGATCGCGTGCGAGGTGGTCTCGGTGAACTCGTCGATGTTGGCGCGGGTGCCGGGGCCGGCGGACTTCGAGGCGATCGAGGCGACGATCTCGGCGTAGGCGACGGGTACGACGCGCGAGACGGCCGCGACGATCGGGATCGTGGCCTGGCCGCCGCAGGTGACCATGTTGGCGTTGGGGGCGTCGAGGTGCTCCTCGATGTTGACCGCCGGCACCACGAACGGGCCGATGGCCGCCGGGGTCAGGTCGATCATCCGCTTGCCGAGCGGCTGGAGCTTGGCGGCGTTGGCCACGTGGGCCTTGGCGGAGGTGGCGTCGAAGACGATCTCGATGTCGTCGAAGCCCTCCATCGCCATCAGCCCGTCCACGCCCTCGTGGGTGGTCGGCACCTTGAACCGGGCCGCGCGGGCCAGGCCGTCGGAGTCGGGGTCGATGCCGACCATCGCGCCCATCTCGAGGTTCTTCGAGAGCCGCATGACCTTGATCATCAGGTCGGTGCCGATGTTGCCGGAGCCGATGATGGCGACCTTCGTCTTCCCGGACGGCTGCTGGGTGGGCTCGCTCATGACGGGTGCTCCTGGGTGGGGTGCGGGGTGCTGGACGTGGACTCGGTGGGCTCGTCGGCGCTGAAGCGGGCGGTGACGCTGCCCAGGCCGCTGATCTCGGCGGTGACGACGGAGCCGGGCTCGACCAGACGCATCGGGCCGAGCGCGCCGGAGAGGATGACCTGGCCGGCGCGCAGCGGCTCGCCGTGCTCGCGCGCCATCCGGGCCAGCCAGGACAGCGCGTTGAGGGGGTCGCCGAGGCAGGCGGCGCCGTTGCCGGTGGAGACCACCTCGCCGTCGATGCTCATCGACATCTCGACCTCGACCGGATCGACCTCCGCCAGCGTCCGGCGCTCGGTGCCGAGGACGTACAGGCCGCTGGAGGCGTTGTCGGCGACGGTGTCGCCGAAGGAGATGTTCCAGTCCCCGATCCGGGAGTCGACGATCTCGAGCGCCGCCACGGCGTACTCGACCGCGCCGCGGACCTGGGCCACGTCGAGCGGGCCGTCGGCGAGGTCGGCCGACAGCACGAACGCGACCTCGGCCTCGACCTTCGGCTGCAGCAGCCGGTGCATCGGGACCTCGCCGTCGGCGGTGCAGTCCATGTCGTCGAACAGCACGCCGAAGTCCGGCTGGTCGACGCCGAGCTGGGTCTGCACCGCCTCGGAGGTGGCGCCGATCTTGCGCCCGACGATGCGCGCGCCGCCGGCCAGGCGCGCCGCGGTCAGCTGCTCCTGGACACGGTAGGCGGCCGCCACGTCGTCGGCGCCGATCAGCTCGCGGACCGGGGCGCAGGGCGCGCGGTTCTCCAGGGCGGCGATCAGCCGGTCGGCGGCGGTCTTGATCGCCTCGGGGCTGGGCGACCCGGCGGGCGCCTGCGGGCCGGCCGGTTCTGCGGGGGTGGTGGTCATCGGGTCTTTCCGGGTCGGGGGCGCGACGCGGCGCGCTGGGTCGGTGCTCCCCAGCCTGTGCCATCACCCGCCCCCCGGACAGCCGTAGGTTCCGGTGAGTGGAACGCCCCGCCCGGTGCGCGGCGCCGCTCAGTCGGTACGACGCAGCGCGTCGCGGCGCGCCAGGGTGGCCGCGATGCCGGCGGCCGCCGCGTGCACCGAGGCGGCGTGGCGCTGCGGGGAGAACCGGGTGACCGGGCCGGTCACGCTGACCGCGGCCACCACCCGGTCGGCACTGTCGAGCACCGGCGCGGCCACGCACGCCAGCCCCACCGAGGACTCCTCGAACTCGAAGGCCACCCCGGTCTCCAGGACCGCCGCCAGCTGCTGGGCCAGGATGCCGGGCGCGACGATGGTGCGCGGGGCGTGGCGCGTCAACGGCCCGGTGAGCACCCGCGCGCGCACCTCCCCGGGGGCGTGGGCCAGCAGCGCCTTGCCGATCGCGGTGGCGTGCAGCGGCATCCGCCCGCCCAGCCGCGAGGGCGCCTTGACCTGCTGGTGACCGCCGACCTTGGCGACGTACACGACCTCGGTGTCCTCGCGCAGCCCCAGGTGCACGGTCTCGTGGGTGCGCTCGTAGAGGTCCTCGAGGAACGGCGTGGCCACCTCGAGCAGCCCGCGCTCCACCGAGGCGCGCATGCCGAGGGCGAACAGCTGCCCGGAGAGCCGGTAGTGCTGCCCGTCCCGGTCGAGCAGGCCACCGGCGACCAGGTCGGTGGCGACGCGGTGCAGGGTGCCCTTCGCCAGCCCGGTGCGCCGGCCCAGCTCGGCGAGGGTGACGCCGGTGTCCTCGGCGGTGAACGCGTGCAGCACCTTGAGCACCTTGGCCAGCACGCTGTCGGGGTTCAGCGCGGGCACCCGGTCTCGCTGGGCGGCGGCGTCGCTCAGCCGAACTCCGCCCGGGCCCCGCGCAGCGCCGGGCGGCCGTCGGCGAGCGCCTCGAAGCGGACCGAGGAGCCGCTCACCCAGGCGTCCACCGCGAGGGTGTCGCCGGGGAAGACCGGCGCCCCGAAGCGCCCGTCCAGGGCGACCAGGTCGGCCGGGTGCGCGCCGGCGGCCCGGGCCAGCGGAACGGTGACGCTGGCGAGCGTGGCGAGCCCGTGCAGGAACGGCCGCGGCTGCCCGGCGGCCTGCGCGGCCGCCGGGTCGACGTGCATGTGGTGCCGGTCGCCGAGCAGCCGGTAGAGCGCGGCCTGGTTCGGCGCGGTGGCCACCTCCAGGCGCGAGGTCGCCTCGCCCTCGGCAGCCGCCGGGGCCGAGGGGCCCCGGTCGCCGCCGAAGCCGCCGCAGCCGGGCGCGAAGATCGCCCAGGTCGCCACCGAGTAGTCGCTCTCCACGGCCACCTCGAAGATCGCCGCCGAGCCCTTGTCCCAGACCGCGGCGACCGAGGCGCGCATCGTCACCTCACCCGAGCGCGGCAGCTCGCGCAGCACCTCCAGGCGCTGGGAGCCGTGCACCGCGGTGGAGGTGTCGAAGGCGCCCGCGGAGCCGAGCGCGTCGGGCGCCCACTGCGCCAGCGTCAGCGCGAACGTGGGCAGCACCCGCAGCCGCTCCTCGAAGACCAGGTCGAGGTCGTCGGCGGGCGCGCCGACGGCCAGCGCGTAGAGGATCGCGTCGCGCTCGTCGTAGGCCACGGTCCGCTCGCCGAGGACCTTCCCGACCCAGTCGCCGGCGTTCTCCATCTGCCCTCCCAGGCTCGTCGTCGGATCGGTGCTGTCGGACTGCGCGCTGCTCATCGGTCGCTCCCGAGCACGAGGCCGCTGGTCGGGACGCCGGTGCCGGCGGTGACCACCACGTTGTCCACGCTGCCGGGCTGGTTCACCGACTCGCCGCGCACCAGCCGGACCGCCTCGGCGATCCCGTTCATGCCGTGCAGGTAGGCCTCGCCCAGCTGGCCGCCGTGGGTGTTGAACGGCAGCGACCCGTCCAGCTCGAGGTGGCCGTCGGCGATGAAGTCGCGGGCCTCGCCGCGTCCGCAGAAGCCGAGCTCCTCGAGCTGCGGCAGCACGAACGGGGTGAAGTGGTCGTAGATGATGCCGGCGTCCATGTCCTGCGCGGTGAGCCCGCTCTGGCGCCACAGCTGCTGGGCGACCACGCCGAGCTCGGGCAGCCCGGAGATCGTCGGGCGGTAGTAGGACGTCATCATGTGCTGGTCCTTCGCCTGCCCCTGGGCCGCGGCGTGGACCAGCACCGGCGTGTGCGCCAGGTCGCGCGCCCGCTCGGCGGAGACGACCACGATCGCCTGTCCGCCGTCGGTCTCCTGGCAGCAGTCGAGCAGGTGCAGCGGCTCGGCGATCCAGCGCGAGGCCTGGTGCTCCTCGAGCGTGATCGGGCGGCCGTGGAACCACGCCTTGGGGTTGGTCGCGGCGTGCTTGCGGTCGACCACCGCGACCCGGCCGAAGTCCTGCGACGTCGCGCCGTACTCGTGCATGTAGCGGCGCGCGAACATCGCCACCCACTGCGCCGGGGTGGAGAGCCCGAACGGCGTCATCCAGGAGTACGCCGCGCGATCGGCGTTGGTGTCCATCGGCCGGTTGGCCTGACCCAGCCCGTAGCGCTCACCGGAGCGCTCGTTGAAGGAGCGCCAGCACACGACGACCTCGGCCAGCCCGCTGTGGATCGCGGCCGCGGCCTGGGCCACCGTGCCGCAGGCGGCTCCCCCGCCGTGCCCGACCCGGGAGAACCAGCTCAGGTCGCCGATGCCGACGTTGCGGGCGATGTGGTTCTCCGAGCTGGACTCGGCGGTGAACGTGATCATCCCGTCCACCTCCGAGGGCGCGATGCCGGCGTCGTCCAGCGCCGCCTGCACGGCCTCGCAGCCCAGCTGCAGCTCGCTGCGCCCGGAGGCCTTGGAGAACTCGGTGGCGCCGATGCCCGCGATCGCGGTGGCGCCGGAGATGGGCATGCTCACGAGGCGCCTCCCGCGGTCTCGACCCGGGCGTCGGCCGCGGGCAGCTCGACGACGACGGTGCCGCCGACGTGCGTGCCGAGCGCGTTGTCGCCGCGCACGGCGACCTCGACCCGGTTGCCGTCGACCGCGGAGACCGAGCCGGTGAAGGTCATCGTGTCGCCGGGGTAGTTGGGCGCGCCGAGGCGGATCTTGATCCGCTTCACGACCGCGGCCGGCCCGGCCCACTCGGCGACGTAGCGCTCGGTGAGGCCGTTGCTGGTCAGGATGTTCATGAAGATGTCCTTCGAGCCGCGCTCCTGGGCCAGGGCCGGGTCGTGGTGGACGTCCTGGTAGTCGCGGCTGGCCATCGCGGTGGCCACGATCAGGGTGCGGGTGATCGGGATCGCCAGCTCGGGCAGGGTGTCGCCGACGGCGACCTGCGCGGGGGTCCGGGTGGGGGCCAGGGAGGTCGCACTCATGAGCGGACCTCCTGGGTGGCCAGGACGCCGCCGAGCTCGGCGAGGGTGGCGGCCGACCCGCCGAGGGTCGAGGAGAGCTGCTTGCCCCACAGGAAGAAGCGGTGCACGGGGTAGTCGACGTCGACGCCGATGCCGCCGTGCACGTGCTGCACGCGGTGCACCACGTCGAGACCGCCCTGGTCGCACCACCAGGCCGCGACCAGCGCCGAGCGCGCGGCGGCGGTCCCGGCCGGGTCGTCCTCGAGGTCGCTGAGCGCCTGCCACACGGTGACCCGCATCGCGTCGATGTCGATCCAGCAGTCGGCGAGCTGGTGCTGCAGCGCCTGGAAGGTGCCCAGCGGGCGGCCGAACTGCTCACGCTCGGCCAGGTACGACGCGGCCAGCGCGAGCGCGCCGGAGGCGACGCCGACCTGGATCGCGGCGAGCGCGACCTGGGCCTGGCGCAGCAGCGCGGTGAGCGCCGGCCCGCCGGGCTCGCCGACCGGCTCGGCGGCGACCGCGTCCAGGGTGAGCTCGCCGGCCAGGTCGTGGCTGGTGACCGCGGCCAGCTCCCAGCCCAGCCCGGCAGCGCCGGCCTCGACCAGGAAGAGGCCGGGCCCGGCGGCGGTGGCGGCGGCGACCAGCACGTGGCTGGCGCCCTGCGGGGAGGGCACGACCGCCTTGACGCCGGTGAGCGTCCAGCCGTCGCCGGCGCGGGTGGCGGTGGCGCGCGGGGCGGCCGGGGAGGCGCCGTCGTACTCCTCCAGCGCCAGCGTGATCCGCAGCGAGCCCTCGGCGGCCCCGGGCAGCAGCGCGGCGCGCTGGGCGTCGGTGCCGTGCTCGGCGATCGCCAGAGCACCGAGCGCGGCGGTCCACAGCGGGACCGGGGCCACGCAGCGGCCCTGCTCCTCGAGCACGACCGCGAGCGCGGCCGGACCGAGGCCGGCGCCGCCGTGCTCCTCGGGCAGCGCGATCCCGAGCAGGCCGGTGGTGGCCAGGTCGGCCCACAGCGTCTCGTCGATGCGGCTCTCGGTGGTCTCGACCGCGCGGACCCGGTCGGTGGTGGCCTTGTCGGTGAAGACCTCGCGGGCCAGTCCCTGGACGGCCTGCAGATCCTCGTCGAGGTGGAAGTCCATCAGTGCTCCTGGGGGTCGGCCGGGGCGCTCGCGCCCGCGGTGGCGGGACGGAAGACCGGCAGGGTCAGCTCGGGGTCGGCGTCGAGCCACTGCAGCTCGAGCGCCATGCCGATCTCGAGGTCGTCGGCGGTGCACTCGACGAGGTTCGTGATCAGCCGGGTGCCCTCGGCGAGCTCGACGACCGCGATCAGCTGCGGGTAGTCGAAGGCCGGGTGCTTGGGGTGGTGGGCCACCACCCAGCTGTAGAGGGTCGCCGCGCCGCAGGCCTCGACGGTGTCCCACTCGAAGGAGCCGCAGTGCGGGCAGCCCGGGCCGGGTGGGTGGCGCAGCGTCTGGCACGAGGCGCAGCGCTGGATGACCAGGCGGTGCTCCTTGGCCGCGTCGAACCAGAACTGGTTGTCGAGGTTGACCGCGGGCCGCGGGCGCAGCGCTCGCGGCGCCTCCTCCTCGGACGGGGCGGGGGCCGCGGCGGCCGCCTTCGGCTTGAAGCGCAGCGTGCGCCAGCGCTGGGTGGCGACCACCTCGCCGTCGGCGTCGCGGTAGGTCTTCAGCGTGGTGACGAAGCGGCCGGTGCCCAGGCCGGTGGTCTTCTCCGGCGAGATCGCCTCGACGATCTCGTCGGAGCTGACGTGGTCGCCGGGCACGAGCTCGCGGACGAACTCGAAGTCGGAGTCGGTGGCCACCACCGAGGTGTAGCCGCCCTCGGCGAGCAGGTCCACGAGCTCGCCGAAGGCGCCCGCGGCGGCGTTGGGCCGCACGGTCGCGGCGTACCCGCGCATCACCCAGGCCTGGGCCATCGAGGCGGGTGCGACGACGCTGTCACGGCCGGTGGCTCGGGCGGCGTCCGCGTCGAGGTGGACCGGGCTGGAGAGCTCCATCGCCTCCACCCAGTGCCGGATCATCGCCACGTTGACCGGGTCCTGGGCGGGCTTGGCCTCGCTGAGCCGGCGCCCGACGAAGGCCATCAGCCGCTCGTCGTACGACGTGTCGGTCGCGGCGGTCTCGGCGGCGCTCACCGCTTGCCCCGCGGCATCTTGAGCCCCTGGGTGGCGATCATGTCGCGCAGCACCTCGTTGACGCCGCCACCGAAGGTGTTGACGATGCCCTGGCGGGAGAGCTGCTCGACCTGGCCGTGCAGCACCGCCGCCGGGGAGCCCGGCCGGATCCGGCCGGCCGCGCCGAGCACCTGAGTGAGCGTGCGCTGGACGTCGATGTGGGTCTCGGTGCCGTAGGTCTTGGCGGCGCCGGCGGTGGCGCCGGTGAGCGTGCCCTCCTTGACCTCCGCGGTCATCTTCCAGTTCATCAGCCGCATCGCCTCGAGCTTGGCGTAGGTGCGCGCCATCTCCGCCTGCACCCAGGGCTGCTCGATGGTGCCGTTGTCCTTGGCCCAGGCCAGGACGGTCTCCCAGAGCTGGATCATCCGGCCGCCGAGCGCGGCCAGCGCGACCCGCTCGTGGTTGAGCTGGGCGGTGATCAGCCCCCAGCCGCCGTTCACCTCGCCGACGACCTCGTCGGCGGGCACCCGGATGCCGGAGTAGTAGGTCGCGGTGACGCTCATCCCGCCGACGGCCTTGATCGGGCTCCAGGTGTAGCCGGGGTCCTCGCACGGCACGATCAGGATCGAGATGCCCTTGTGCTTGGGGGCCTCGGGGTCGGTGCGGCAGGCGAGCCAGACGTAGTCGGCGGTGTTGCCGCCGGTGGTGAAGATCTTGTTGCCGTCGACCACGAACTCGCCGGTCGACTCGTCGCGCACCGCACGGGTCGACAGCGACGCCAGGTCGGTGCCGGCGTCGGGCTCGGTGTAGCCGATCGCGAAGACGATGTCGCCGGTGAGCATGCCGGGCAGGTACTTGGCCTTCTGCTCCTCGGTGCCGAACGCCATCAGCGTCGGACCGACGGTGTTGATGGTGACCAGCGGGAACGGCACGCCGGCGCGCTGCACCTCGTCGTAGAAGATGAACTGCTCCTCGGCGGTCAGCCCGCGCCCGCCGTACTCGGTCGGCCAGCCGACGCCCAGCCAGCCGTCGCGACCGAGCATCTTGACGACCTCGCGGAAGCGCGGGCCGCCGGCGCCCTGCTCGCCGACCTCGCGCCGCTCGTCGTCGGGCAGCAGGGCGGCGAAGTAGGCGCGCAGCTCCTTGCGCAGCGCCTGCTGCTCCGGTGTCTCACGAAGGTCCACGGGTGGCTCCTGTTCCGAGGTACGGCGGGGCGCGCGACGGGCGGAGTGGCTCGTCCAGCGGCGCTAGTAGACACATGTTAACCACGCGTCTATCCATCCGTCTATGGCGCCGGTAGGCTGTCCGGCATGGAAGGTCCCCGCGTCGTGCACCACGTGCTCTCCCCTGCCCGGGCGGCCACCCGCGACAAGCTCATCGCCGCCGCCATCGAGCTGGCCAGCGAGGGCGGGTACGACGCGGTGGCGATCCGGCCGGTGGCGGCCCGCGCGGGGGTCTCGGTGCCGACCGCCTACCAGCACGTCAGCTCCAAGGACCAGATCCTCACCGAGGCGCTGATGGCGCTCGGCCAGCGCTCCGCCGAGGGGGTGCGCCAGCGCCGCCCGCGCGGCGACTCGCCGGCGGACCGGCTGAGCGCGGTCTTCGCCCGGATCATGCGCGAGGCCGCCGAAAAGCCGCTGCTCTACCAGGCGCTCTACCGCGCCTACGTCGCCAGCGCCCCGGCCCTGCTGGAGTCCGACACCCAGGTCGGCTTCGGCCCCGAGCGGGCCACCTGGATCGGCGACACCCTGCGCGCCGGCGACACCGCCGGCCACTCCGACGCGGACCTCGAGGCGGCCGCCCGGATCCTCAGCACCCTGTTCCTCGGCGCGATGATCGGCGTGGCCGCGGGCCGCCCCGTCGACGAGGTCACCGCGCTGCTCGACGACGCCGTACACCGACTGCTGCCCGGAGGCACCCGATGACCCAGACCACCTCCCCCGCCACCACCTTCGGTGCGCTGGTCGAGGCGCGCGGCGAGGACGACTCCGTCGCGCTGCACTTCGAGGACCGCAGCTGGACCTGGCGCGAGGTCGTCGCCGAGGCCCGGCTGCGCGCCGGCCTGGCCGCGTCGCTGCGCCGCGAGGGCGAGCCGTGGCACGTCGGGCTGTTCCTGGAGAACACCCCCGAGCACCTCTTCTGGTGGCTGGGCGCCGCGCTGTCGGGGATGAGCGTGGTCGGGCTGAACCCGACCCGCCGTGGCGCCGAGCTGGCGCGCGACGTGACCTTCACCGAGTGCCAGCTGCTGGTCGTCGACGACGCGCGGGCTCCGCTGCTCGACGGCGTCGACCTGGGGCCGGGGCTGGACGACCCGCGGGTGCTGCGCGTCGGCGCCGCGTCGTACGACCGGGCGCTCGCGGGGGCCACCCCGTTGGCCACCCAGGAGGTGGCGCCGGAGACGATCCTGTCGCTGATCTTCACCTCGGGCACCACCTCGGCCCCCAAGGCGGTGATCTGCACGCAGGCGCGGATGGGCCGGATCGCGCGCCAGCAGGTCGAGCGCCGCGAGCTCACCGGCGACGACGTGTTCTACGTGGTGATGCCGATGTTCCACTCCAACGCGATCATGGCCGGCGTCGCGCCGGCGGTGTGCACCGGCGGCACGCTGGTGCTGCGGCGCCGGTTCTCCGCCTCCGGGTTCCTGCCCGACGTGCGCCGGCACGGGGTGACGTTCTTCAACTACGTCGGCAAGCCGCTCAACTACGTGCTCGCCCAGCCCGAGCGCCCCGACGACGCCGACAACACCCTGCGCATCTGCTTCGGCAACGAGGCCAGCGAGCGTGACATCGCGGAGTTCTCCCGGCGCTTCGGCTGCCGGGTGATCGACTCGTTCGGCTCCAGCGAGGGCGAGATCGCCATCCAGCGGGCGCCCGGGACGCCGCCGGGCTCGCTGGGCCGGGCGCCGGAGGGCACCATCGTGGTCGACCCCGCGACCGGGGTGGAGTGCCCGCGGGCGCGCTTCGACGGGTCGGGGCGCCTGCTCAACGGCGAGGAGGCGACCGGGGAGATCGTCAACACCGTCGGCGTAGCGCTGTTCGAGGGCTACTGGCGGAACCCCGAGGCCGAGGCCAGCCGCACCCGCGGTGGCTGGATCTGGTCGGGCGACCAGGCCTACCGCGACGACGAGGGCTGGTTCTACTTCGCCGGGCGCAACGGCGACTGGCTGCGCGTGGACGGCGAGAACCTCGCCGCCGCGCCCATCGAGCGGCTGCTGGGCCGCTTCCCCGGGTTCGCGGCCGTGGCGGTGCTCGCCGTACCCGACGAGACGGTCGGCGACCAGGTCCTCGCCGTCGTCGAGATGACCCCGGGCGCCGTCTTCGACCCCGACGCGTTCGGGGCGTTCCTGCAGGCCCAGCCCGACCTCGGCACCAAGTGGCCCCCGCGCTACGTGCGGGTGGTCGAGGAGATGCCGCGCACCGCCTCCAACAAGCTCCTCAAGCGCGCGCTGCAGGGCACCGCGAGCGGTGAAGCGGTCTTCGAGCGCGTCGGCAGCACGCTGACCTACCGCTGAGCGGCCCGGCGGTCGAACGGGGGACCAGAGCGCCGAGGCCAGCGGGACCAGCGAGCGCTCCTGGGGCTACTGAGGTAGTGCGCGCTGTCAACCACTGATGTTGTCGGGCGAAGCTTCGGCCGACAACATCAGCGTTCCCCGGTCGGCCGGGGAAACCGCCTCATGAGCCCGGCGCCTCGAACCAGTCCCACTCCCACGGCGTGATCGTGCGGTACGGCGAGCGCAGCAGCGCCGTGAGCCCGGGCCGGTCGGGGTCGGCCGCGACCAGCCGGTCCAGCCGGCCGGCGACGTCCACCGGGTCGGCCTCGCAGTAGTACAGCGTGACCCGGAGCCGGCCGGGGTCCCGGACGCCGGCGAGCGCCGCGGCGTCGTCGCCGTCCCGCGGGGCCACCGAGACCTGACGGCTGGCGAAGGTCCAGGCGCCGACGACGCCGGGCAGCGCGACGACCGACGGCACCCGCACCGTGTGCAGGTGGGCGAAGGCCCGCTCGGCGTCGGCCGAGCCGGGCTCCTCGACGCGGTGCACCTCGGCCAGCACGCCGCGCACCGGGCGGAACGGCAGCGCGGACACCGAGATGCCGATCGCCGGGTCGACCCAGCCCTGCACCGGGCGGAACATCCCGGTCAGCCGGCGCTGCGTCCAGGCGAGCTCGGGGCGGCGCCCCTGCTGCAGGGTGGTGTCACCGAGGTCGGACCACTGCGCGATGCTCGCCGCGGCGGGCTCGCGGAACCAGTACATCGCGAGGTACTGCGCGGCCGAGAGGGTCGGCGCGAGGTCGGCCCCCGACGCCTCGCGGCACTGCGGCGTGCGGACCCAGCGCTCGCCGTGCAGGACGCCGGGCAGCGCGAGGTTCTCGGGGCGGTGGTCGAGCTGGTGCCAGGCGTTGTAGTCGCGGTGGCGCCCCGGGTCGGTCACCTCGGGGAAGGACAGGAAGACCCGGGTGGAGCGGTCGAGGACGGACATCTAGGAGACGTACCCTTCCGGCTTGCCCCAGGTGGCGCTGCGGGTGGTGTCGCGGTCGACGAGCACGCAGCGGGTGCCGGTGAAGTTCGTCGGCATGCACTTGTTGCAGTGGATGCACAGCGACGGGGTCGCCGGGTCGCGCTGGATCTTGTTGACCAGGTCGGGCTCGCGCAGCAGCGCGCGGGCCATCGCGACGAACTGGAAGCCCTCGGCCATCGCCAGGTCCATCGCCGCCTTGTCGGTGATCCCGCCGAGCAGGATCATCGGCAGGTCCACGGCGTCGCGGATCTGGCGGGCGTCCTCGAGCAGGTAGGCGTCGCGGTAGGGGTAGGCCTTGATCAGCGACTTGCCGATCAGCTTGACGCCGAAGCGCACCGGCTGCGGCATCACCGCCGCGAACTCCTCCAGCGGCGCCTCGCCCTTGAACAGGTACATCGGGTTCTTCAGCGACGACCCGGCGGTCATCTCCAGGGCGTCGACGCTGCCGTCGGCCTCGATCCACTGCGCCACCGGGATCGCCTCGTCGAGCCAGAAGCCGCCGGGGTACCCGTCGTCCATGTTCATCTTGGCGATGATCGCGACCCGGTCCCCGACCGCGTCGCGCACGGCGCGCAGGATCGCGCGCGGGAACCTCGCCCGGTTCTCCAGCGATCCCCCGTAGGCGTCGGTGCGCTTGTTGAGCGCCGGGCTCAGGAACGAGCTCGGGAGATAGTTGTGGCCCAGGTGCACCTCGACCGCGTCGAAGCCCACCTCGATGGCCCGGCGCGCCGCCTCCGCGTGCGCCTCGACCACCCGCTCGATGTCGGCGACGGTGGCCGCGCGGGTGATGCTCTGGGTGACCAGCGACATCTGCCGGCTGGGCGCGATCGCCGGCAGCCGGTTCGCCTTCGCCCCGGCGACCGGCCCGGCGTGGCCGATCTGCGCCGAGACGGCGGCGCCGTGCGCGTGCGGCGTCGGTCAGCCGGCGCATCCCAGGCGCGGACTCGTCGTTCCAGAGCAGCTGGTGGCGATCCGTGCGCCCCTCGGGGGCCACCGCGCAGTAGGCCACGGTGGTCATCGCGACCCCGCCCGCGGCGTACCCGACGTGGAAGTCCACGAGGTCCTGGGTGACCAGGCCCTGGTGGCTCAGCCCCTCGTACGTCGCCGCCTTGATCACCCGGTTGCGCAGGGTGAGCGGGCCGAGCCGGGCCGGAGCCAGTACGTCGGGCAGCGCGGATGCGTCGGGCGTCGAGGTCACGCGCCCGACCCTAGGGGACATTCGCCTGCCGTGCCGGGGATCACGCCACCGCAGGCCGGCGCCGGGGTACCGCGGTTGGGCGGCAATGTCACCATCGCCCGAGATCGTCTCGACCGCACACACTGACTCGACCGCACACTGAGGAGAGCATGCGCCCCCGACCACCCGCCGCAGGGAGCACACGTCGCCAGCCACCCGCACCGGGTGAGCTCTGCCGGCCCGGGAGGCGCTGGTGAACGGGATCCTGGACTGGCTGGTCTGGGTGATGCGCACGATCGGCGCCCCGGGCGTGGGCCTCGCGACCGCCGTGGAGACGGTCTTCCCGCCGGTCCCCTCCGAGGCGGTGCTGCCGCTGGCCGGGTACACCGCGAGCCTGGGGCACTACAGCCTGCTCGCCGCGATCCTGTGGGCGACCGCGGGCTCGCTGATCGGGGCGCTCGTGCTCTACTACGCCGGCGCGGTGCTGGGCGCACAGCGGCTCGGCGCGATCGCCGAGCGGATCCCCCTGCTGCACGCCCGCGACATCCACCGCTCGATCGACTGGTTCGACCGGCACGGGCGCTCCGCGGTCTTCCTCGGTCGGCTGGTCCCCGGGGTGCGCAGCCTCATCTCGATCCCCGCCGGCGTGAACCGGATGCCCTGGCCGCAGTTCGTCGGCTACACCACGGCCGGCAGCCTGCTGTGGAACGCGGTGCTGATCTCGGCCGGCTACGAGCTGGGCGCGCGCTGGCACCTGGTCGAGGGGTACCTGGGCGACATCTCCAACGTCGTCTACGTGCTGCTCGCCCTCGCCGTCGGGTGGTTCGTGGTCCGTCGGTGGCGACGACGCCACCACCCCCACCACGAGGCCCCCGAGTGAGCCGGGTCAGCCGCGCTCGCGCAGCGCGGTGATCAGCCGCTCGGTGCGGTCCTCGCCCTCCACCAGCTGGCGCAGCAGCCACAGCCGCAGCACCGCCGCGACGGCCGCGCCGACGTACAGCGCCGCGCCCGTGACGCTGAGCGCCAGGCAGCAGAGCGCCAGGATGATGCCGGAGCTGATGTCGCGGGTGTCGTCCTGGGACAGGGAGGCCTGGTAGGCGACGAACGCGCCGACCACCCCGCCGACCATCAGCAGGACGCCCAGCACCCGCAGCGGCCGGTCCGACCTGGAGCCGTCGGACCTCAGCTTGAGCCGGGACACGTCGTCGTGGAACTCGGTGCGGCGCTCGTCGGTGAGCATGGTCAGCCTCCCAGGTAGGTGGTGGAGAGTTCGTGCTCGATCTCGGCGGGTGCGCCGACCTTCACGACCCGGCCGCCGATCATCAGCGCCGCGGTGTCGGCGAGAGGGAGGACGACACGCGCGAACTGCTCGGCGACGAGGATCGAGATCCCCTCCTCGGCCAGCGCGGCCACCGTCTCGTACATCTGCGAGACCACCATCGGCGCCAGGCCCATGGACAGCTCGTCGAGCAGCAGCACCACCGGGTCGGTGCCCAGCGCCCGCGACAGCGCGAGCATCTGCTGCTCGCCGCCCGACATCGAGCCGGCCAGCTGGTTGCTCCGGTCGCCCAGACGCGGGAAGCGGGCGAACGCGGCCTCCTCGATCTGCCGGCGGCCGGCTCCGGTGCCGGTGGCCAGCCAGAGGTTCTCGCGCACGGTCAGGTTGGGGAAGACGCCGCGGCCCTCGGGGATCGCGCAGATCCCGACCCGCGCGGCCTGGTCGGCGCTGATCCCGTTGAGCCGCCGACCGGCCACCCGCAGCTCCCCGCCGGTGGGGGCGATCAACCCGGCGCAGACCCTCATCGTGGTGGTCTTGCCGCCGCCGTTGGGGCCCAGGAGCGCCACCACGCGGCCGGCGCCGACGCTCAGGTCCACCCCGTGCAGCACCTCGATCGCGCCGTACGACGCGCGGACGCCGACCAGCTCGAGCACCGGCTCAGCCTCCGGCTCGGCGGCGCCCACCGGGCTCGGCGCGGACACGCTCATGCCACCGCCTCCGCTCCGATGTAGGCCTCGATCACGGCGGGCGAGGCCTGCACCTCGGCGGGCGTGCCGGAGGCGATGAGACGTCCCTGGTCGAGGACGTGGATGCTCGTGCACAGGCTCATCACCAGCGGGAGGTCGTGCTCGACCAGGCAGATCGCCAGACCGTCGGCGGCGAGCCCGCGCAGCATCGCCTCGAACGCCGCGGTCTCCTGCTCGGTCTGGCCCGAGGCCGGCTCGTCGAGCAGCAGCAGCCGCGGGCCGGTCATCAGCGCTCGGGCGACCTCCACGACGCGCGCCCGCCCGGTCGCGATGTCGGAGACGTCGAGGTCGGCGATGTCGCTGAGCCCGGTGAGCTCCAGCACCCGCTCGGTCTCGGCGTCGACGTCGATGCGCCGGCGGTGGCTGGAGCGGACGATGTCGCCGGCGACCCGGACGTTGTCGCGCACCGAGAGGGACAGGAACAGCTCCAGGCGCTGGAAGGTGCGCGCCACCCCCATCCGGGCCCGCCGGCCCGGGGAGAGCCCGGTGACGTCGCGGCCCTCGAGCAGGACCCGTCCCGCGGCCGGGCGCTGCATCCCGGTCATCGTGTTGAACAGCGTGGTCTTGCCGGCCCCGTTGGGGCCGATCAGCCCGGTGACGGTGCCGGCAGCGAGGGTGAGGCTGACGTCGTCGACGGCGGTGTTGCCGCCGAAGCGGACGCTGATCCCCTCCGTGCTGAGCAGGGCGGGGGGCTCAGACGGGGGCATGGCGGGTCTCCTCGCGGGTGGGGTCGGCGGCGTGCCGCCCGGGTGGCGCCGAGTGCGGGTCGAGGCCGGCCCGGGCGCCGACGAGGGAGTGCGTCGGCAGCCCGAGGGCGCGGTCCAGCGACTCGGCCAGGTCGTCGGGGTAGGGGGCGTCGAGGCCCACCAGCTCCGGCGGGGTCGGGTGACGGGCCCCCAGCTCGGCGGGCGTGAGCACCGCGCCGGGCATGATCCGCTCCGCCAGCGCCGGGTAGCCCAGCCAGAGCGCCAGGCTCAGCGTCGAGAACAGCCAGGTGTTGAGCGCGCCCGCATAGGCCAGCGCGTAGAGGACCACCTGGACGCCCAGCGCGCCGTACAGCACCGGGCGGGCCGCCCGGACGCGCCGGTAGCCGGCGAAGATGTCGTGGACGAGGCCGGAGGGGTTCCTCGCCACCCCGATCCCGACCAGCGCGATGCCGACCGTGACCAGGTGCGAGAGCAGGGAGAACGTCTCGGCGTAGTGGGGGTGGCTGATCGAGAGGTCGTTGAACGCGCCGCCGGTGAGGGTGAACCCGATCCCCGCCATCAGGCCACCGAAGAGGGCGCCGCTGACGTAGCCGATCCCACCCACCACGGTGAGCATCACCACCGACAGGCTGATCGTGATCAGGAACGTGTCGGCCGAGACGGTGCTCAGCGCCATCGCCATCATCAGCCCGCCGAGACCGGCGATCGCCGAGGAGATGCTGAAGACGCTGAGCTTGAGCCACACCAGTCGCTGGCCGAGCATCGCCGCCGCGACCGGGCTGTCCTTCATCGCGGCCAGCCGGCGCCCGTACCCGCTGTTGCGCAGCGCCACCACGCCCACCGCGAGCGCCGAGAACACCACCGCGTAGACGACCAGCGCCACGTCCTGGTCGGCCAGGTCGAGCGGGCCCACCTCGAGCGCCGGCACCACCAGCACCCCGCCGGGGAACACCGTGAACGTCTGCCCGAACAACTCGTGCTCGGTGGTGTCGCGCAGCACCATCGTGGAGACGAAGACGCCGAAGGCCATCGTGGCGAGGGCCAGGTAGAGGCCGCGCAGCCGCAGGGCGGGCAGCGCCACCAGGGCGCCGACCACGGTGGCCGCGAGGACGCCGAGGACCAGGCCACCGATCGACATCCGGGTCTCGAGCCCCTCACCGGAGAGGCCGAGGTGGAAGGCGACGATGGTGGCCACGGCGCCCAGCGAGACCGGCGCCAGGTTGATCTCGCCGGCATAGCCGGTGAGCAGGGTCAGGGACAGCGCGATCACCGCGAAGGCCAGACCTGTGAGCAGGCCGCCGACCGAGGAGGAGTCGATCAGCTGGCGCAGGGCGAGCACGGCGAGCACCAGCACCAGCCCCCAGCGGGCGGCCTGGCGCACCGACGGCGCGCGGTAGCGCTCCCGGGTGCGGACCGCGGCGGTGCGCAGCCGGTCCTGGGGCAGCACGACCAGCACCACGAACAGCACGATCATCGGCAGCGCCACACGCAGGTTGTTCACCCACGGGTCGGTCGGGGCGTAGGCGACCAGGTACGTCGCGCTCAGCCCGAGCACCATCGCGCCGGCGAACGTGCGCGGGATGCTGCGCAGCCGGCCGAACATCGCGGCCGCGAAGGCGTCGATGACCAGCACGGTCAGCGCGTCGGCCGAGAGCGCGCCGCCCCCGACCGGGGTGATCAGGATCCCGGCCAGCACGGCGAGGGTGGACCCCAGCGCCCAGGAGAGGGCGGCGACCCGCTCGGGATCGTGGCCGTTGAGCCGCAGCAGGTCGGGGTCGTCGACCACCCCCCGCATCACCACGCCGACCCGCGAGCGGGTGAAGAGCAGCCGCAGACCGAACGCGATCACCACGGCGGCCACCAGGCACAGGATCTCGTGGTAGCTGACCACCACCTCGCCCAACCGGATCTCGGCGGTGGGCCCGAAGAACATCTCCACCACCCGGGCCTCGTCGGGCGACCAGAACCAGTGCGACAGCGAGACGAAGCCGAGCAGCACGGCCACCGTGACCACGATCTTGGTGACCTCGGCGGTGTCGCGCAGCCCCCGCATGATCACCCAGTGCAGGGCGAAGCCCATCAGCGGCCCGACCAGCCCCAGCACGATCAGCACCGAGACCAGGGTGGGCAGCTGCCAGCCGTAGTGCAGCTGCCAGAACAGGAACGCCCCGATCATGGCCTGCGCGCCGTGCGCGAAGTTGAAGATCCCGGAGGTGTTGTAGGTCAGCACCAGCCCGGAGGCCGCGATGGCGTAGACCGAGCCCAGCACCAGCCCCAGGACCGTGAACGTCAGGAAGGTGGTCATGCCGGCCGGCTCAGGCGGACGGCACGAGGAGGTCGTCGGTGAGGAAGTCGGTGGCGATGCGGTCCTCGTTGAGCTCGATGCCCCACGTGGACTTGTCGGTCTCCTTGATGAACGCCTCGTCGCAGGTGAACTCGCCGCGCTCGGCCGGCGAGATCTGCTTCCAGTCACCGCCGTCGAGCTCCATCACGACCGCGCAGCTCATCGACTCGTTGGCACCCGGGTCCGAGGGAGCGTGCAGTCCGCCGCCGTCCCACTCGTGGATCTGCGAGAGGGTGTCGACCATGCACTGGCGGGTCAGGTCCGAGCCGCACTCCTTGGCTGCGGTCGCCCACAGCAGGAAGGCCGAGGTGGCCTGCATGCCCAGCTGCGAGCGCTTGCCGCCGGACTCCTCGATCAGCTCCAGGTACTGCGCGACGGCGGGGACGACGTCGGCGTTCTCGAACGGCTGGAACTGCAGCCCCACCACCACGTTGTCGCCGGCGCCGGACTTGGCGTTCCAGCTCGAGACGTCCTCGTCGTACCAGGTCGACTCACCGACCACCAGCGGGTCCGCGCCGACGCGGTCCATCGCCTCCATGAAGCTGAACAGCCGGGCGTCGGGGTTGTCGGTGACCCAGAGCGCCTCCACGCCGCACTCCTTGAACTTCTCGGCGAACGGCACGTAGCTGGCCTCGCCCTCGGAGGCGATGGTCACGCCGCAGTCCTTGGGCGTGGCGCCCATGTCGCCCAGCACGGCCTCGACCTTGACCAGCCCCTGGGTGACGGCCGCGGAGGTGCTGCGCACGAAGTCCATGTTCTCGAGGAACTCGGGGTACTCCTCGCCGATGGTGGTCAGCATCGCGCCGTTGAACCGGTCGACGGGGAAGGGGACGGGCTCGTACTTCATCGGCCCCATCGAGACGGCCGGGCCGATCGCGAAGCCGGGCACCGTGGGCATCTTGCACTTGACCCGGTGGGGCTCCGCGGCGATGTCCATGGCGAAGCCCTGGCCGACCATCATGAAGTCGGACTTGCACGACTGCTGCATCACGCTGGCGGCGTTCATGTACGCCGCGTCGTACTGGTTGCCCTTGATCTCGCGCCCGTTGATGCCGCCCTGGGAGTTGCACCAGGCGATCATCGCCGTCATCGCGTCGCCCATCTCCTGCAGCAGCCCCGGCCGCGCGCTGAAGCCGCGGTCGTCGCCGTAGCCGATGGTGATCGCGTCGTCGGTGATCCCCTGGTCGGTCGCGCCGGAGGCGTCGCCGTCGCCGCAGGGCGACTCGAGCTCACCGAAGAAGCCCTCCTTGACCTCGGCCCTCTGGTTGCCCTGCTCACCGCCCGCGTCGGTCTCCGAGCGGTCGGACCCGCACGCGCTGGCGGCCAGCGCGAGGGTGATCGCGACCACGGCAAGCCTGGCGCTCCTGGGGTGTCTCATGAGGCAGCTCTCCTTCTCGCGGACCGCCGGCCGGCGGCGGGCACATCATTGGGTGTGATGCACGCCACGCCGCCGGCGGCTCCCGCTCAGTGGGATCTCCGGTACAGCCCTCTCGGCGACCTGTTACGCCCCTCGGGTCGGCGGATGTGTCCGCGCAGCGCGGAGCGGGCTGGGCCAAAGAGCGGTGACCTGCCCCACAGCCTGTCTATAGTCAGGCGCGTGAGCCCCCTCGTGACCGACACCGAGCCCTCACCGGCGCACTCCGTCTCGATCGTCGTCCCGGTCTACCGCGGGGAGCAGCACCTGGAGCAGCTCTGCGCGGAGATCGAGGCGCTGACCGCTCCGCAGTGCTCGCCGGACGGGAACCCCTACCGGATCGTCGAGCTGCTGTTGGTCCACGACTGCGGCCCGGACGACTCCGCCACCGTGATCCGCCGCCTCGCCGGCGCGCACGACTGGGTGCAGCCGGTGTGGCTGAGCCGTAACTTCGGCCAGCACGCCGCAACGCTGGCCGGCATCGCCTCCAGCCGCGGCGAGTGGATCGTCACCCTCGACGAGGACGGCCAGCACGACCCCGCCGACATCGGCCGGCTGCTGGACTCCGCGCTGCACCACGGCGCCCCGTTGGTGTACGCCGCCCCGGTCAACGCCGCCCCGCACTCGCTCTTCCGCCGGGCCACCTCCCGGGCGTCCAAGCGCCTGGTCAACGTGCTGAGCGGCGGCGCGGACGCCTCGGTCTTCCACAGCTACCGACTGGTGCTCGGCGAGGTGGGGCGCAGCGTGGCCGCGTACGCCGGTCAGGGCGTCTACCTCGACGTGGCGCTGGGCTGGGTCGCCGGCGCGCCCGCCACCGCCCCGGTGAGCCTGCGCGACGAGGGCGAGCGCCAGTCCGGCTACCACCCCCGCGCGCTGCTCTCGCACTTCTGGCGGATGGTGCTCACCAGCGGCACCCGGGCGCTGCGGATCGTCAGCGTGCTCGGCCTCGCGGTGGCCGTCCTGGGGGCGCTGCTCGCCCTCTTCCTGGTCGTCGACTACCTCGACGGCGGCTCCGACGTGCAGGGCTGGACGTCGCTGATGGTGATCACCCTGCTGTGCTCGGGGTGCGTGCTCTTCGCGCTCGGGGTGATCGCGGAGTACGTCGGCGTCGCGGTGAGCATGGCGATGGGCCGCCCGCCGTACCTGATCGGCAGCGACCCTGCGACCGGCCCGCTGGGGCGACGGGCTCGCCATGACGTCCCCGACTAGCCCCACCCACTGGGTCGTCGGCAGCGGTGGTCTGCTGGGCGGCGCCGTGGCCCGCCAGGCCGCGCGCTCCGAGCTGGCCCTGCACACCACCGCCGTCCCGTGGGGCGACCCGAGGACCGCGCTCGACACCCTCGAGGGCGAGGCGTGTCAGCTGCTCGACACCCGGCCGCACGTGCGCCTGCTGTGGTGTGCCGGCGCGGGGGTCGTCGGCACGTCGCCCGAGGAGCTCGCCGGCGAGCTCGAGCTGCTGACCGCGTTCGTCGGGCGGCTCGCGGCGGCGTTGGCGCGCCGGCCCGAGGCGTCGGTGTCCTTCTTCCTCGCCTCCTCGGCCGGCGGCGTCTACGCCGGGTCGGCGGACGGCCCGTTCACCGAGAGCACCCGCCCCCGCCCCCTCGCGCCGTACGGCGAGGCGAAGCTGGCCGCCGAGCAGGTCCTGACCCGATTCGCCGAGCAGACCGGCTCGTCGCTGCTGATCGGCCGGATCGCCAACCTCTACGGCCCCGGCCAGGACCTCCGCAAGGCCCAGGGGCTGATCTCGCAGCTGTGCCGCTCCCAGCTCCAGCGTCATCCGTTGATGGTCTACGTCCCCCTCGACACGGCGCGCGACTACCTCTACGTCGACGACGCCGCCCAGATGGTGCTGGCCGCGATGCCGCTGGTGGAGGCGGGCGACGAGGTGGTCGTGAAGATCCTCGCCTCCGGGCGGGCCACCGCGCTGGCGGCGATCATCGGCGAGCTGCGCCGGCTGACGAACCGCCGTGCGCCGATCGTCCTCGGCGCCACCCCGCAGTCCCGGCTCCAGGCCTCCCAGCTGCGCTTCCGCTCGGTGGTCCTGCCGGAGGTCGACCGACTGGCCCGCACCCCCCTGCCGGCCGGCATCCACGCCACCTACCAGCACATCGCCGCCGAGCTGCGGAGGCCCGCGTGAGCGCTCCACGCCGGGCCGGGCTGGCCGCTGTGCTGCGCCGCGAGCAGGTGCGCTTCCTGGCCGTCGGCGCGGTGAACACCGCGGTCGGCCTGGGCAGCTTCGCCGTCCTCTACGAGCTGGCCGGCGGGGTGCTGCACTACCTCGGCGCCCTGCTCCTGGCCTACGCGATCGGGACCGTCGTCGGCTTCGTGCTGCACCGGCGCCTGGTCTTCGACGTGCGCGGTCAGCTGATGGTGGACTTCGCCCGCTACGTCGGGGTCCAGGTGGCGGCGTTCACGCTCAACTCGCTGCTGCTGCCGGTGCTGGTGGAGGGCGCCGGGCTACCGGTGCTGCCCGGTCAGGTGCTCGCGCTGGGCATCGTGGTGGTGGTGTCGTACTTCGGGCACAAGCTCATCTCGTTCCGCCGGCCGGGCCGGGAACCGGCGGACGCCGTGCCACCACCACCACCGAGGAGCCGAACGGGAGGTCGCCTCGACCCAGCAGCCGGTCGTCGATCCTCCCCAGAGCGCTGAGCAGCCGGTCGAGTGCGGCCGGGGTGCGCGGCAGGGAGACCACGTCCGCCGCCTCGCCGGGCCCGCTGCGCCCGGCCGCCCGCTTGACCTTGCGGGCGAGGCGCTCGGCGGCGAACAGCGGGAAGGTCGAGGCGAACGCGTACGTCGCACGCCGTACCTCCAGGCCACCCGCCTCCAGGGCCGCCACGGCCCGCTTGCGGGTGTAGCGGCGGTGGTGGCCGTTCTCCTCGTCGAAGTCCGACCACGCCCACTCGTAGGCGGGCACCGACACGAAGAGGTGGCCTCCGGGTCGCAGCACCCGGGCCAGCTCGGCGACCGCGTGGCCCTCCGGGTCGCAGTGCTCGATCACGTCGAAGGCGCCGACCACGTCGAAGGAGCCGCTGCGGAACGGCAGCGCGAGCGCCGAGCCGCAGACCCCGGAGCCGGCCTCGAGGCCGCGCGGGTCGAGGTCGAGGGAGACGTGCTGGACCTGTCCCCGCAGCCAGCCCACGCTCGGGCCGTCCGCGCTGCCCACGTCGAGGACCCGCTCCCGGCCGTCCAGGTACGGCTCGAGGATGGTGCGCAGCAACGCCGAGCGCACGCGGTACCACCAGTAGTCGGACTGCTCGATGGAGGCGGAGCCGCCCCGGACCCCAGTCGCTGTCATGCTCGGTGACTCTAACGCCCGGTGCGCCTCGGCGCGCGGCATCTGTCGATGTCGCGTCCCGGTGACCGGAACCCCCTGGCGCCGCCGAGCGTGCTGCCGATCACACTTCCGTGTAACCACCCCCCGTTCCTGAGGAGTCCGAGATGACCACCAGCGTCGACCCTGCTGCCGCGGCCGCCGCCATCATGGGCGGGCTGACCGGTCCCGGCGGCCCGTTCGAGCTGGTCACCGAGGACGTACTGGGCACGTCGCTGCCGGTCTTCCGCAACCGCGCCCGCGCGCTGCACGAGGTGCTCGCCGAGTCCGTCGTGCACGGCGAGCGGGTCTACATCGCGACCCGCGAGGGCCGGCTGACGTTCGCCGAGCACGCCGCGCGCGTCTCCTCCCTGGCCGCTGCGCTGCGCGAGGAGTACGGCGTGCGCCCCGGCGACCGGGTGGCCATCGCCGCCGCGAACAGCGCCGACTGGATCGTGACGTTCTGGGCCACGGTCTCCATCGGCGCGGTCAGCGTCGGCTTCAACGCGTGGTGGTCGCCGCGCGAGCTGGTGCACGGCGTCACGAACTCCCGCCCGGTGCTGGTCGTGGCCGACGCCAAGCGCGCCGCCGCGCTCACCGAGACCGGCGTCGAGGTGATCAGCCTGGAGACCGACGTGCCGCGCCTGGTCGCGGCGTACCCGGACGCGGAGCTGCCCAGCGCGGACGTGGCCGAGGACGACCCGGCCGTCATCCTCTACACCTCGGGCACCTCCGGGAAGCCCAAGGGCGCGGTGCACACCCACCGCAACGTCTGCTCGGTGATCGAGTACCACCGGATGATGGACGCCCTGCAGGCGGCGTTCGGCGACCCGACCGACCCCCGGGACCGCACCTACCTGCTGGTCCTCCCGCTGTTCCACATCGCCAGCCTGCACAACCTGGCGATCCCCCGGCTCGCCACCGGCAGCAAGGTGGCGCTGCACCTGGGCGCGTTCGACGTGGACAAGGTCTGCCGGCTCATCGAGTCCGAGCGGATCACCAACTGGGGAGCGGTGCCGACGATGGCCAACCGGCTGCTCGAGCACGGTGACCTCTCCGCCTACGACCTCTCCTCGCTGCGCGCGTTCGCGCTCGCCTCGGCCCCCTCCTCGCCGGCGTTCAAGGACCGGCTCAAGGAGGGCCTGCCCTTCGCCAGCTCGCTGGTGGACAGCTACGGCCTGACCGAGTCGTGCACCGCCATCGCCGTGGCCAACCCGATGGACCTGGTCGAGGCGCCCGGCACGCTGGGCCGCCCGATCGTCGGCGTCCAGCTCGAGGTGCGCGACCACCTCGGCAACGCGCTCCCCGAGGGCGAGGAGGGCGAGATCTGCGTGCGCAGCGCCTTCAACATGCTCGGCTACTGGGAGAACCCCGAAGCCACCGCGCAGACGGTCCGCGAGGGCCGCTGGCTGCACACCGGTGACATCGGCATGCTCGACCAGGGCCGGGTCCGGCTCAGCAGCCGCCGCTCCGACCTCATCATCCGCGGCGGCGAGAACGTCTACCCCGCCGAGATCGAGGCGGTCCTGCTCGAGCACCCCGACGTCGAGGAGTGCCTGGTGATGGGCGTGCCCCACCCCGACCTGGGCCAGGAGGTCGCCGCGGTCGTCGTACCCAAGGAGGGCCACACGCTCGACACCGACGCCCTGCGCGCCTTCGCCGCCGAGCAGCTCGCCTACTTCAAGGTGCCCGCCCACTGGCGGATCAGCGCCGAGCCCCTCCCCCGCAACGCCACCGGCAAGGTCATCCGCACCGCCGTCCACGCCTGACCCGGGCCGGGGGGCCGGCCCTGCCGCCGGTCCCCGGCCGCCGGCCCCGTCGCGGCCCCGTCGCGGCCAGCGCTGGGCCCAAACCCGCTTGTAACGCGGGGTTATGTACACCACCGCAGCGCTATTTCGCTGTGGTAGCGGGCATAACCCCGCGTTACAAGCGCCCCAGGCCCGCCGCCGCGCTCCGGGGGCGCTCGGGGCCGCGCTGGGGGCGGCGCTGGCTTCGGACCCGGCTGTAACGCGGGGTTATGCGCTCCACCACAGCGTTATTTCGCTGTGCCAGAGGGCATAACCCCGCGTTACAAGCGCGGCGGGCGTGCGGCGCGGGCGCGGCGCGGGGCCCGCACGTCGCCCCCGGGGTCAGCGGGGGCGGGCCACCATCTTGTTGATGAAAAGGCCCTCGGCGGAGACGCAGAGGGTGCCGTCGGCGGTGGTGATGGAGCCGACGGTGCGGATCTTGCGGCCCTCGATCGACTCCTGGCGCCCGGTGATCACCAGCTCCTCGAAGAGCGGGGTGGGGCGGTGGTAGCGCACGGTGAGCGTGCCGGTCATGCCGGACTCGCCGGCCCAGTCGTTCGCGACGCCGAGGGTGTGGTCGAGCAGCAGCGCGGAGACGCCGCCGTGCACGTGCCCGGGCGGGCCCTGGTAGGGCAGGCCCAGGGTGACCACGCCGCGGATCGAGCCGTCGGCCTGGCCGACCAGCGCGAGCGGCGGGGCGATCGCGTTCTCGGGGCCGGTGACCGGGTCGTGGCGGGTGACGCCCTCGCCGGCCCACATGTCCACCAGGCGTACGTCGCGGGCCGGCGCGCAGGCGTCGAGGTGGTCGGCCACGGCATGGAGCTGCTCGGCGATCCGGGTCATCTCCGCCTCGGTGCCCTCGCCCGCGCCCAGCAGCGAGGCCACGACCCGTCGGGCCGCCTGCACCGCGGCGTCGACGCCGTCGTTCTGCGGCTGGGCGCTGAGCTCGGGGGTGGGCCGGCGCCGACCGGCCCCCAGCACCAGGTCGGGTCGGCTCATCAGGAGATCTCGGCGGTGGCGTGGCTGAGCACCGGGGCGCCGTCGCGCTCTGGGCAGGTCGCCGACAGCGCCAGCGTCGTGCCGTCGCGCCACACCGACGTGGTGATCGACTCCCCCGGGCAGATCGAGCCGGAGAAGCGCACCGCCAGGCTGCGCAGCCGCGCGGCGTCGCCGTCGAGCAGGCCGTCGACGATCGCCTTCGCGACGATGCCGTACGACGCGAGCCCGTGCAGGATCGGCCGGTCGAAGCCGGCCGCCTTCGCGAACTCGGGGTCGGCGTGCAACGGGTTCAGGTCGCCGTTGAGGCGGTAGAGCAGGGCCTGACCGGGCGTGGTGCTCGACTCCAGCACCGCGTCCGGCTCCCGCTCGGGCGCGGTCCAGGTGGTGTCCGGACCGGGCTCGCCGCCGAAGCCGCCCTCGCCGCGGGCCCAGATCTGCATCTCGGTGGTCCACAGCGGCTCGCCGGCCTCGTCGGTGGCGGCGTTCTCCAGCACCACGACGGCGGCCTTGGTCTTGTCCCAGACGTGCTTGACCCGCGAGGAGATCGTGGCGGTCCCGGCCACCGGCAGCGGGCGGTGCACGCTCAGCGCCTGACCGGCGTGCAGGATGCGGCGCAGGTCGATGTCGATACCCGGCAGGCTGAGCCCGGGTGCGCCGACGTCACCGGCCGAGACGCCCTGGCCGGCGACCATCGCGAAGGTGGGCAGCACCTGCAGGTCGCGCTCGAAGGTCCAGCGCAGCTCGGGATCCAGGGCCGCGTCGCGACCGGCGCCCAGCGAGAGGTGGTAGAGCTGCACGTCGCGACGCGTCCAGCTGATCGGGCGGGTGGTGGGCTCGGCGCTCAGCGCCACGTCGAGGTCGATCGGCATCGGGGTTCAGGCCTTCCAGCTGCGTGCGGGGGTCAGGAGGGGCGGGCGGCCAGCGTGCCCTTGGCCCAGCGGTAGTCCGCCTTGCCGGTGGGCGAGCGGAGGACCTGCTCGACGAAGGTCAGCGTGGCGGGCACCTTGTAGCCGGCGAGCATCGTGCGGCAGTGCGCGCGCACCTCCTCGACGGTGGCCTCGTGGCCGGGGCGCAGCTCGACCACCGCGCCGACCCGCTCGCCGAAGCGCTCGTCGGGGACGCCGGCGACCAGCGCGTCCATCACCGCCGGGTGCGCCTTGAGCGCCTGCTCGACCTCCTCCGGGAAGATCTTCTCCCCGCCCGAGTTGATGCAGCCCGAGCCGCGGCCCAGGACGACGATCGTGCCGTCCTCCTCGACGCGCGCGAGGTCGCCGGGCAGGACGTAGCGCACGCCGTCGATGACGGGGAAGGTGCGCGCGCTCTTCTCGGGGTCGTTGAAGTAGGCGAGCGGGACGTGGCCGCTGCGGGCGAGCTGGCCGATCTCGCCGGGCGCCGGGGAGGCTCCCGACAGGCCGAGCTCGATGACCCGCACCGAGGGCTTCGGGCTGAGCCGCATCAGTCCGTCCTCGCCCAGTGCGACCTCGCCGTCCAGCCCGGACTCCGAGGCGCCGAAGCTGTTGCGGATCATCACCGAGGGCAGCTGCTCGTGCAGCTCGGCCTGCACGGCCGGGGACAGGATCGCCCCGCCCGAGCCGATCACGAACAGCGACGACAGGTCGTACTCGTCGCGGTGGGTGCGCAGCGTGTCGACCAGCGGGCGCACGATGGCGTCGCCCACCACGGTGACGATCTGGATCCGCTCCGCCTCGGTGAGGCGCAGCATCTCGAGCGGGTCGTAGGTGCGCATCAGCACCACGTGGCCGCCGCTGAACAGCGCCATGAACAGGCTGTAGCTCGCCGCCCCGTGCATCAGCGGGACCGTGATCAGGTAGTTCAGCACGCCGCTGTCGGCCGCCGCCGAAGCCACCGTCTCGAGGTCGGTGTGCGGCGGGCCGTAGGGGTTGCCGCCGGCCAGGCAGGCGATGAAGAAGTCCTCGTGGCGCCACACGACGCCCTTGGGCATCCCGGTGGTGCCGCCGGTGTAGAGCACGAACCGGGCGTCGGGGCTGCGCTCGGCCGCCGGCGGTACGTCGTCGGGCTGGGCGGCGAGGGCGGGCTCGTAGTCCGCGACGCTCACCCGGTCCGACCACGCCAGGCCGGCGTGGTCGACGTCGCTGTCGTCGGCCACCACCAGCACGTGGGCCAGGTCCGAGCACTGGTCGACCAGCGGGGCCACCCGGGGGGTGAACTCGCGGCCCACCACGACCGCCGCCAGTCGGGCGTCGTTGAAGAGGTAGAGCAGCTCGTGCTCGGTGTAGCGGTAGTTGATGTTGATCGGCACCGCGTTGACCTTGAAGCAGCCGAGCATCGCCTCCACGTACTCCACGCCGTTGAGCAGGTAGAGCCCGACGTGGGCGCCTTCGCCGACGCCGACCGAGACCAGGTGCGCCGCGAAGGCGTTGGCCCGGCGGTCCAGCTCGGCGAACGTGCGGCGCTCCTCGCCACAGGCGAGGGCGGCGCGGTCGGGGACGGTGGCGGCGACCG
This sequence comes from Nocardioides sp. Z43_10, assembly GCF_059766615.1. Lineage (NCBI taxonomy): Bacteria > Bacillati > Actinomycetota > Actinomycetes > Propionibacteriales > Nocardioidaceae > Nocardioides > Nocardioides sp. Z43_10. The sequence continues at coordinate 437,673 of NZ_JCBAJY010000001.1, forward strand.
CCTCGTAGAGGCTGGCAAGGTGGAGGGTCACGGGTGTGACATTGCCCGCAACCGCCGCGCGCAGGGCGTCGAGGGTCCCACTGAGTGGGGCGACCCCGCGGCCCGGGGAGCCGGCTCTCCTACCTTGCTGGAGGCCCGCCACCTCCCACCTCTCAGGAGCACCCCCATGAGCAGCACGAACCTCGCCGGCCGCGCCGCCATCGTCACCGGCGCCGGAGCGGGCCTGGGACGCGCCGAGGCACTCGCCCTCGCCGCGCAGGGCGCCAGCGTGGTCGTCAACGACATGGGGCCCGCGGCCGACGACGTCGTCGCCGAGATCGAGGCCTCCGGTGGCCGCGCCGTCGCGGTGAAGGGCGACGTGGGCGAGTGGAAGCTCGGCCAGGAGATGGTCGACGCCGCGGTCGACACCTTCGGCAGCCTCGACATCGTCGTTAACAACGCCGGCATCACCCGCGACACGATGCTGTTCAACCTGACCGAGGCCGACTGGGACGCCGTCATCCACGTGCACCTCAAGGGCCACGCCTCGCTCTCGCGCGCCGCCGCCGTGCACTGGCGCAACGCCAGCAAGGCGGCCGGCGGCCCGGTCTACGGCCGCGTGGTCAACACCTCCTCCGAGGCGTTCCTGTTCGGCCCCGCCGGTCAGCCCAACTACGGCGCCGCCAAGGCCGGCATCACCGCGCTCACGCTGTCCACGGCCAACGGGCTCTCGCGCTACGGCGTGCGGGCCAACGCGATCTGTCCCCGGGCGCGCACCGAGATGACCGCGGCCGTGTTCGCCGAGGGCGAGGCCGGCGGCCTCGACATCCTGGCGCCCGAGCGGGTGGCGACGTTCGTGTCCTACCTCGCCTCCCCGGCGGCCGAGCAGATCAACGGCCAGGTCTTCGTGGTGTACGGCGACATGGTCGCGCTGATGCACGCCCCCGAGGTCGAGCAGAAGTTCACCGCGCCGGAGGGCACCTTCTCCCTCGACGAACTGGACGCGCAGGTCACGCCGTACTTCGCCGGGCGAGGAGCCCACGAGACCTACGCGGCGTACTCCGTCGCCAAGCTCGACACCACCGGCACCCAGAAGTAGTCCGGCGCCGGCTCAGTCGGCGCGGATCAGCTCGCGCACGTCGTCGAGCTCGCCGATCTCCTCGCGCAGGTCGGTGAGGATCCGGCGCAGCAGCCGCGAGACCTGCATCTGCGTGACGCCGAGCGCCGCGCCGATCTCGGCCTGGGTGGCACCGTCGACGAAGCGCATCTGCAGGATCCGGCGATCCCGTGCCCGCAGCCGGCGCACCACCGGGCGCAGCAGCACGCGCGCCTCGATCGCGTCGCGGTCCCCCTCGTCGTCGGTGGGGACCAGGTCGCCGAAGGAGGTGCTCTGGTCGCCCATCGGGGCGTCCAGGGACATCGTGGAGAAGCAGCCGTGCGCCTGCTGGGCCTGGCGGACCAGGTCCTCGCTCTCGCCCAGCACCTCCGCGATCTCGGCCGTGCTGCGGGGCTGACCCTCCCCCTCGGAGCCGGACTCGACCTCGAGCAGGCGACCCTGGAGCTCCTGGAGGCGGCGCGGCGGGCGGATCGACCAGGCCAGGTCGCGGAAGTACTTGCGCACCTCGCCGCGGATGGTGGGCACCGCGTAGGCCAGGAAGTCCAGCCCGCGGGCCGGCTCGAAGCGCTGGGCGGCCTTGACCAGGGCCATGCAGGCGACCTGCTCGAGGTCCTCGCTGGGCACGCCACGGTTGCGGTAGCGCCCGGCGATCGAGCGGGCCACGGGCAGGCTCAGGACCACGATCTCGTCGAGCGCCTCCTTGCGGTCCTCAGGGGCGCTCGCCGTGGAGGCGGCGTCGAACAGCTCTGCGATCCTGCGCTGCCGTGCATCGCGCGCAAGCGTTTCGTCGTTGAAGTCTCGGTGCGCCATGCACCAAGGTCTCCCCTGGTCTAGACAGATCAAAACCTCAACTTCTGCTTTTTCTTTCTCCGCGCGCTCAGTAGTGGTCGTGAGAGCGCAGGCTCGCCTCGGCGCCACCGTCGACGTAGATCACCTGGCCGGTGACGTGCGTGGGCTCCTCGCTGACCAGCCAGGCCAGCACCCGGGCCACGTCGTCGGCCTTCGCGTAGCCGTTGAGCGGCATCGGCACCGCCGCGTCCATCACGTTCTTCATCTCCGGGTCGGCGAAGAGCTCGTCGGTCATCGGGGTGAGCACCACGCCGGGCGCGACCGCGTTCATCGCGATCCCGGCGTCCGCCCATCCGGGCGACACGCAGGTGCGGCGCATCCACTGGGCCACCGCGGCCTTGGACGAGCTGTAGAGGAAGTACGCCCTGCTGGCCATCAGCTCGTCGGCGCGCGCCATCGCCTTGTCGCGGTCGCCCTCGAGCAGCAGCCGGACCAGGTCCGGGTCGTTGGGCTGGGTGCCCGCGATGGAGCCGACCAGCCCGACCCGGGGCGCGGAGGACGCGGCCAGCTCCTCGCGCAGCCCCTCGACCAGCTCGGTGGTGCCGAAGAAGTTCACGCTCGCGGTCTCGAGCACCGGCGCGGAGAGCCCGGCGCAGGTGACCAGCGCGTCGAGCCGGCCGGCGCAGGCGGCCTTGACCGCGGCGAGGGCGTCGGCGCAACCCTGGGCGGTGGAGAGGTCGGCGACCACGTCGGCGTCGTGGCGGTCGACGGTGATCACCCGGTCCCCCCGCTGCTGCAGCTGGGTGGTCAGTGCGGCCCCGATGCCGGAGGCGGCTCCGGTGACGGCGATGGTGCGGGACATGGGGACTCCTGGGTGTGGTTCGCGGATGTGGGGGCTGGGGGGCGAAGCGGGCTCAGATGTGCGCGCCGCCGTCGACACGCAGGTCGACGCCGGTCAGGTACGCCGCGTCGGGCGAGGCCGCGAACGCGATGGTGCCGGCGACCTTCTCCGGCTGACCGGTGTCGAGCTGCGGCAGGATCCGCATGAAGTAGGCGAAGTCGAGCTCGCCGAACTGCACGTTGCGGGTGAGCGGGGTGTCGATGGAGCCCGGCGAGATGCTCACCACCCGGACGCCGCGGCCGACCAGCTCGGCGGCCAGGCTCAGCGAGAACGCGACCACGGCGCCCTTGGAGGCGGCGTACGCGGTCATGTAGGGGTTGCCGTGGGTGGCCGCGACCGAGGCGACGTTCACGATCACGCCCTGCCGCCCGGGCTCGGTGGGGTCGGCGAGGTGCGGCACGGCCTCGCGACAGAAGAGCGCGGTGCCGACCAGGTTCACCTCGAAGAGCGCGCGCAGGTCCTCGACGGCGAGCTCGGCGATCGGCGTGGTGCGGTGCATGCCGGCGACGTTGACCAGCACGTCGATCCCGCCGAGCTTCGCCGCGGCCGCGGCCACCACGGCCACCACCCCGGCCTCGTCGGTCACGTCCACGACCGCGGTGACGATCTCCCCGGCCGCCTCGCCCTGGGCGCCCAGCGCGGCGACGGTCTCATCGAGCCCCTCGGCGTCGCGGTCCACGGCGAAGACCCGCGCCCCCTCCGCCGCGAGGCGCAGGGCGGTGGCGCGGCCGATGCCCGAGCCCGCCCCGGTGAGCAGGACGCGGGCGTCGCGGAAGCGTGGCATGGCGCGCACGCTAGGGCAGCGCCCGAGTGACCCGGCTCACTCGATCCCGGTGAACGGAAAGCCGCGCTCCACCGAGATCGGGGCGAGCAGCAGCCGGCAGGCGATGGCGATGTCGGCGAGGGCCTCCTCCTCGGTGGTGTGCCCGTTGAGCGTGGAGATCAGCACGCCGTACCAGCTCTGCTCGATCAGCCGGGCCAGGCGCACGTCGCGCTCGGTCGGCTCCTCGATGCCCGCGGTGCGCAGCACCACCTCCAAGAAGCGGGCGCTGGTCTGGGCGAAGGTGGAGTTGGTCACCGCCTGCGCGGCGTTGTTGGACTGCATCATCGCCAGCGCCAGGCGCGGGCGCTGCAGCAGCCGGCGGCTGGACACGATGAGCAGCTCGAGCACGGCCTCGGCGGGGTCCTGGCCGGGCTGCGGCGGCGCGGTGATCGAGTCGAGCTGCTCGACCTGGGCGTGCAGGAGCGAGGCGAACAGGTGGGTCTTGGAGGGGAAGTAGCGGTAGAGCGTCGCGATGGCGACGCCGGCCTCCTTGGCCACGTCGTGCATCTGGACACGCTCGAGCCCGTGCTCGGCGCCCAGGCGCGCCGCCGCGCGCAGCATCCGCTGGTAGCGCAGCTTCTGCTCCGGCGACGACGGCTCGGCCGGCGTCCGCGCCTCGGCCACTCTCGGCACTAGGTCCCCCTCTGACGTACGTCGCCAGATGATCCGTCCCGCCCCGTGAGGTCACCGACGACCTTACCGGTCAGTGGGATCCAGATCACGCGGTGCCGCGGGCCTGGGTTTGGCTGCCGCCCGATCCCCCCTCAAGGAGCCACCGTGCCGGACCAGACCTCCACGCCCACCTCCCGCTCTGCAGCCGACGCCTACGACGTGGTCGTCGTCGGCTCCGGCGCCGGGGCCCTCACCGGCGCCTACCTGGCGGCGCGCGCCGGCCTGCGGACGCTGGTGCTGGAGAAGACCGACAAGCTCGGCGGCACCTCGGCGTACTCCGGCGCGGCCGCCTGGCTGCCCGGCACCCAGGTCCAGCAGCGCGCCGGCATCGGCGACTCCACCGAGTCCGCGCGCACCTACCTGCGGGCGCTGCTGGGAGAGGAGAGCGCCGAGCACCAGGAGGCGTTCGTGAGCACCGCGCCGGGGCTGGTCGCACGCCTGGAGGAGGACCCGCTGCTGGCCTTCGAGTTCCAGGCCTTCCCCGACTACTTCGACCGTGCGGGGCGGGTGCCCGGCGGCCGCTCGTTCATCCCGCTCCCCCTGCCCCTCGACGAGATCGGCGAGCGCGCCGCGCTGGTCCGTCCGCCCGTCGACCGCGACCGGGCCGGCAAGGGCCACCACCTCGGCCAGCCGATGACCCAGGGCCGCGCGCTGATCGGGCGGCTGCTGCTCGCCCTCGACGCCACCGGGAACGCGACCGTGCGCACCGGGGCCGCCGTCGACCGCCTGGTCGTCGAGGGCGACCGCGTCACCGGCGTGGAGGCGGCCACCGCGCAGGGCCGGGTCGTCTTCGGCGCCACCCACGGCGTGCTGCTCGCCTCCGGGGGCTTCGAGCACGACGACGCGATGCGCGCCGAGCACGGCGTGCCCGGGGCCTCGGACTGGGCGATGGCGCCGGCCGGCACCAACACCGGCGAGCCGATCCGCGCGGCCGCGCAGAGCGGCGCGGCCCTCGCCCTGATGGACCAGGGCTGGTGGAGCCCCGGGCTGGCGATGCCCGACGGCACCGCGTCGTTCACGCTGGGCTTCCGCGGCGGGATCGTCGTCGACGCGCACGGGCAGCGCTTCGCCAACGAGTCGCTGCCCTACGACCAGATGGGCCGTGCCATGGCCGCCGACCCCGCACGCTGCCCGGCGCACCTGGTCTTCGACCACCGCGAGGGGGGCCGGCTGCCGGCGATCTCGCTGCCCGGCGGCACCCCCGAGGAGCACCTGGCCGCCGGCACCTGGCAGCGCGCCGAGACCCTGGGCGAGCTGGCCGCGCTGATCGGGGTCCCCGCCGACGCGCTCGAGGCGAGCGTGGCGCGGTTCAACGGCTTCGTGGCCGCGGGCGTCGACGAGGACTTCGGCCGGGGCGCCGACGAGTTCGACAACTACTTCGCCCGCCCGGTGCTGGTGCCGATCGACCAGGGCCCGTTCTACGCCGCCCGGCTGGTCCTCGCCGACCTCGGCACCAAGGGCGGCGCGGTCACCGACGTCGACGGCCGGGTGCTGCGCGCCGACGGCTCCGCCATCGAGGGCCTGTACGCCGCGGGCAACGCCAGCGCGTCGATGACCGGCGAGTTCTACCCCGGCCCCGGCATCCCCATCGGCACCGCGATGGTCTTCGCCTCCCGCGCCGTGGACGCCATGCTCGACTGACGCCATGCCCGACTGACGACATGCTCGACTGACCCGGCGCACGTTTCCCGCCGCTGGGGCGCACGTCACCCGCGATAACCCCGCGCCGGCCTCGCGCCGCGGGGGATAGTGGCCTTCTTCCGTTGAGTGGGACACTCCGCGCGACCCCTTCGGAGCGGTTCCACACTGCAAAGGAAGACAACCGCCCCCCGGATGGAGACGCACCATGACCGCTGTCAACGACGAGGTCCGCAAGATCGAGGCGGACGCCGCACCCACGCGCTTCGCCCGTGGCTGGCACTGCATCGGCCTCGAGAAGGACTTCGTGGACGGCAAGCCCCACCAGATCATGGCCTTCGGCGAGAAGCTGGTCGTGTTCGCGGGCGAGGACGGCAAGGTCAACGTGCTCGACGGCTACTGCCGCCACATGGGCGGCGACCTGTCCCAGGGCGAGGTCAAGGGCAACGAGATCGCCTGCCCCTTCCACGACTGGCGCTGGGGCGGCGACGGCCGCTGCAAGTCGATCCCCTACTCCCGCCGGGTGCCGCTGCGCGCGCGCACCGCGGCCTGGCCGACGATGGTCCAGGACGGCATGCTCTTCGTCTGGAACGACCCCGAGGGCAACCCGCCGCCGGCCGACGTGACGATCCCGCGGATCCCGGCCTACGAGGACGACAGCTACACCGACTGGGTCTGGTACACCACCACGATCGAGGGCGCGAACTGCCGCGAGATCGTCGACAACGTCGTGGACATGGCGCACTTCTTCTACGTGCACTACTCGTTCCCGACGTACTTCAAGAACATCTTCGAGGGCCACACCGCCACGCAGTTCATGAACGGCGAGGGCCGCGAGGACATCATGTCCCAGGCCAAGGGCAAGGGTCCGGTCTCGAAGGGCAACTCGTCGGTGGCGGCCTACCACGGCCCGTCGTTCATGATCGACGACCTCGTCTACCACTACGAGGACTTCGACGTCCCGAGCGTGCTGATCAACTGCCACTACCCGATCGACGCCAACTCCTTCGTGCTGCAGTACGGCGTGATGGCCAAGAAGTTCCCCGGGCTCGACGACGAGGCCGCCACCAAGATGGCGAAGAAGATGGGCGACTTCATCCGGATCGGCTTCGAGCAGGACGTCGCCATCTGGAAGAGCAAGGCCCGCATCGACAACCCGCTGCTGTGCGAGGAGGACGGGCCGGTCTACCAGCTGCGTCGCTGGTACGAGCAGTTCTACGTCGACGTCGCCGACGTGACCCCGGAGATGACCGAGCGCTTCGAGTTCGAGATCGACACCACCCGGCCCAACGAGGCCTGGAAGCGCGAGGTCGAGGAGAACATGGCCAAGCGGAAGGCTGCCGCCGCCGACGCCACCAGCGTCCAGGGCATGTCGGTCTGATGGCGGTCCGTCCCGACGTCCGGCTCGAGACGGCTCCGATGGAGCCGGTCTCGTGCCACACCTGCGCGGCCCGGGTGGAGGTGCGCAAGAGCAGCTGGGAGCAGACCAGCATCCAGTGGCACGCCGACGCGGTCGAGGCCTGCCTCGAGCGTCGTGCGGCCTCCCCGCGCCCGGGCCCGAACGGCGCTGCCTTCCGCGGCTGCGGCGCCCTGCAGGACTCGGTGCGCGACGCCGCGCTGACCGGCAGCATCCACGTCGTCACCGACGAGCCGCTGCTCACCAACCCCGATGCGGCCAACGCCGCCCACGAAGCCGCTCACGAAGGAGCCCACTGATGACCGACGTCGCGAAGTACGGACCGTGGGCGGTCATCGCCGGCGGCTCCGAGGGGGTCGGCGCGTCGTTCGCCCAGCAGCTGGCCGCTGACGGCTTCAACCTCGTGCTGATCGCCCGCAAGCCCGGCCCGCTCGAGGAGACCGCCGCCTCGGTGCGCGCCCTGGGCGTCGAGGTGCGCACCCTCGCGGTGGACCTGACCGACCCCGGCTCCGTGCCGGCCATCGTGGAGGCGACCGACGACGTCGAGGTCGGGCTGCTGGTCTACAACGCCGGCGCCAACTCCTACGGCTCGCCGTTCCTGGAGGGCGAGCTGGCCGGGTTCCAGGGCGTGATCGACCTCAACGTCACCGCGCAGCTGGCGCTCGTGCACCACTTCGGCCGGCTGATGAAGCAGCGTCGCCGCGGCGGGATCATGCTGGTCGGCTCGCTGGCCGGCTACCTCGGCTCCGAGCGGGAGTCGATCTACGGCGCGGCCAAGGCGTTCGGGCGGATCTTCGCCGAGGGCCTGTGGCTGGAGCTGCGCCAGTACGACGTGGACGTGCTCGAGCTGGTCCTCGGCGTCACCCGCACGCCGGCGATGGAGCGGGTCGGGCTGAACTTCGACCTGCCCGGGATGAACGTCTCCGAGCCCGACGACGTCGCCCGCGAGGGCCTCGCCCACCTCGCGGACGGCCCCGTGCACGTGGTCTCCGGCAACGAGCGCACGGTCGAGATGCGGATGCGCGGCAACCGCTCCGAGCTGGTCCTGGCCACGCACGAGTTCATGAAGAAGCTCGTCCCCTCCCACTGAGCAACCGGCCCCCGGTGGTCGAGGTGGTCGCCCCGGCGACCGTCTCGTGCCACCGGGGGCTCGCTGTATCCGGCTAGCCCAGCGGCGGGAAGACCGGCCCTCCGCCGAACATCACCCGCGGCGACACCGGCCGCCCGCCGTCGGGCTCCGCCACGCCGTACTCCTCGGCGGCCTCGGCGGTGATCACCACCCCGCCGGTACGCCGGTGCCGGTCGGGATCGGCGGCCAGCGCGGCCAGCACCCGCCCCTGGAGCTCGGGGGTCTCGGCGTCGCTGACCGGGACGCCGGCGATGTCGCGCACCCCGCTGGCCAGCAGCTGGGCGGTGCGCACCAGCCCCGGCCACAGCGAGACCACGCTCACCTGGTGCTCGCGCAGCTCGAGCGCGGCGTCGTGGGTGAGCTTGTCCAGGCCGGCCTTGGCGACGCCGTACAGCGTGGAGTGCAGGTAGGCGCGGGTGCCGATCGAGGACACGTTAACCACCAGGCCCTCGCCGCGCGCGACCATGGCCGGTACGGCGGCGCGCATCGCGACGAAGTGGGCACGCAGCCCGACCCCGACCAGCTGGTCCCAGTCCTCCAGCGGGCGCTCCCAGAACCGCGAGGGACGCCGGGGGTCGATCCCGGGCCCGGCCCAGACGTTGTTGACCAGCAGGTCGATCCGCCCGTGCGCGCGCTCGGCCCCGGCCACCAGCGCCTGCACCTGCGCGTCGTCGGTGTGCTCGCAGGCGACGGCGCTGCCCCGCCCGCCGGCGGCGTCCACCCGGGCGACCGTCTCGGCGAGCCGGGCCTGGTCGCGGCCACTGACCACCACCGTCCAGCCGGACTCGGCGAGCCCGACCGCGATGCCCTGCCCGACGCCCTTGCTTCCCCCGGTGACGAGTGCGACCCGGCCCTGCCCCGAGGCGCTCACGAGAAGCTCTCCTCGAGGGTGAACCCCTCGGCCAGCGGCTGGCTGAGCGACCAGAGCACCCGCACGGCGCTGGCCGCGATGCGCCACTGCCCGTCCTCGACGCGGTAGCGGTCGTCGTACTCGATGGCGCTGACCCGCTCCAGCTTCCGCTCCAGGTCGACCTGGCGCATCCGCAGGCTCCACGCGCCCCGCGCCGTGCCCGGGCCGGTCAGCTCGATGACCGGGTGGCCGGCGTGGTGCATGTCGAGGACGACGTGGCGCCCGTCGACCTTCTTCAGCGCGATCGCCGCGAACACCGCCGCGATCGCGTCGGCGTCCTCGAAGCGCCCGAGCCGCGGGCCGTAGTCGATCGAGGCACCCTCGGCGACGAAGCAGTCGCGGAACTCCTCGGGTCGCTTGGCGTCGCAGGCGCGCAGGTAGCGGTGCTTGAGCGTGCGGATCTGCTCGACGACCTCGAGGGCGGCGATCCGCTCCTCGAGCGTGGGATCGGACATGGGGTCCCTCTCGGTGGGGGGGGCGGACGGTCAGGAGTGCGAGCCGCCGTCGACGCGCAGCTCGACGCCGTTGAGGTAGGCGCCGTCGGGCGAGGCGGCGAACGCGATCGCGCCGGCGATGTCCTCGGGGCTGCCGGGGCGGCCCCACAGCGGATAGGTGCGCGCGTACCAGGCGGTGTCGATGTCGGCGTAGGTCTGCTTGTTCGCGGTCAGCGGCGTGGCGACCCCGCCCGGCGAGACGGGCACGACGCGGATCCGGCGCGGCGCGAGCTCGGCGGCGAGGGTGTAGGAGAACGACAGCAGCGCGCCCTTCGAGGCGGCGTACCCGGTCATCCCGGGGTGCGCCTTGGTCGCGGCCGTCGAGGTGGTGTTGACGACCACGCCGGTGCCCTCGGGCAGGTGCGCGACGAGCTCGCGGCACAGCGTCACCGGCGCCCACAGGTTCACGGCCATGATCTGGCGGCAGACGTCGAGGTCGAGCCCGGCGATGGGGGTGGTGCGCAGCATCCCGGCGACGTTGACCAGCGCGTCGAGCCCGTCCAGGCTGCTCAGCGCGGCCGCGGCCGCGGCGACGACGGCCGTCTCCTCGGCCAGGTCGGCCACGTGCGGGCGGAAGCGCGCCGGGTCCGCGACCAGCCCGGCGGTGCCCGCCAGACCCTCCTCGTCCCGGTCGATCGCGAAGACGTCCGCGCCCTCGGCGACCAGGCGCACCGCGGTGGCGCGGCCGATGCCGGAGCCGGCCCCGGTGAGCACGACCCGGCGTCCCTCGAAGCGGTTCATCGCGTTCTCCTCGTGAGGTGGCGCCGGCTCGGCGGGTGGATGGTGCCTAGGGCGCGGCTGTGCCAGCGGCGGCTCGGCCGGCCCGGCGGCCGAAGAACGTGCCGTCGCCCAGCGAGGTGCCGGAGATGTAGCCCTCGCCGTGGATGCCGGAGGTGGCCCGACCGGCGGCGTACAGCCCGGGGATCGGCTCACCGGAGACCGCGATCACCTCGCCGTCCACGCCGGTGCGCAGCCCGCCGAGGGTGAAGCCGGAGAAGCCGGTGCCGTGCGCGGCGGCGTTGCCGTCGCCGAAGAAGCCCAGCCGCGGGTCGACCGCGGCCCACGGGCCCTCCAGGCGGCGCACCCAGCGCGACGCCTTGTGGAAGAGCAGGTCCGCGCCGGCCTCGGCGTGCGCGTTGTACTGCGCCATGGTGGCGACCAGCGAGCCGGGCGGCAGCCCGATCTCGGACTCCAGCTCCTCCAGCGTCTCCGCCGCGTACGACGGGCGCACGCCCCAGGTGTCCTGCGCCGGCACCGACTCCAGGCCCTCCTCGTCGAGGATCACCCAGCACGGGCCCGGCTGGTGCAGCGCGGCGTGGCTGTAGAGGCCGGGGTAGACGTCCTCGTTGATGAAGCGCGCCCCCAGGCCGTTGACGAGCATGCCGCGCACCGCCATCGCCGGCAGCGCAGTGTAGGCGGCCTCGACGAACCCCATCCGCCGGGTCGCCGCACCCAGCGCGGCGGCCATCGCGATCCCGGAGCCGTCGTCGGTGCCGTCGCTGACCTTGCCGTGGCCGAGCAGCTCGGGGGCGTGGTCGGCGAGCATCTCCTCGTTGTCGACGAACCCGCCGGTGGTGAGCACGACGCCGCGCCGGGCCCGGTAGTGCACGGTCTCGCCGAAGCGGGTGGCGCGGACCCCGACCACGCGTCCGGCCTCGTCGACGACCAGCGCGCGGGCGCGGGTGTCGGCGTGGGTGAGGACGCCCAGCGACGCGCAGGTGGCGGTGAGCGCGCCCATCAGCGTGTGCCCGGCCCAGCCCTCGGTGGCCGGGCGGTGCCCGCGCGGGACGGGGCGGGCCAGCTCGTCGTAGGGCCAGGCGTTCTCGCCCAGCCACATCAGCCCGTCCTTGGTGGGCGGCATCCAGGTGGGCGCGTCGTAGAGCGACTCGTGGAAGTCGACGCCGCAGGCGCGGAACCACTCGAAGTGCTCCACCGAGCCGTCGCAGTACAGGCGCAGCTTGGCCTCGTCGACGTGCGGGCCCAGCGCCGCGGCGAGGTAGGCGTACATGTTGTCGGCGTCGTCGTCGAAGCCACACGCCTTCTGCACGCTGGTGCCGCCGCCCAGGTAGAGCTCCCCGCCGGACTGGGCCGAGGAGCCGCCCGGGCCGCTGGCCCGCTCGAGGACGACGACCGAGGCACCGGCGCGGGCCGCCTCCATCGACGCGGCGGCGCCGGCGCAGCCGAAGCCGACCACCAGCACGTCGACCTCGACGTCGAAGACCTCGACCTCGCCGAGCGGGACCGGGCGGACCATCGTCTCAGCCCTGCGGAGGGGTGAACGCGGCCAGCGGCTCGGCCCCGGACTGGTCGTGGCCCCAGTAGCTGTCGGCGGTGATCTCCTCGGCCGTGTAGTGGGCCTCGTCGACCAGCATCCCCTCGCAGCCGTACTCGATGTCCCAGCCGCCGGGGGCGCGCACGTAGAACGAGATCATCTTGTCGTTGGTGTGGCGACCCAGCGTCGAGGAGATCGAGAACCCGCGCTTGTTGACCCGGTCCAGCGCGCGGCCGACGGCGTCGAGGGTGTCCACCTCGACCATCAGGTGCACCATGCCGGGTGCCTCGCCGTGCGGGGCGGGGCAGACCGCGAGGCTGTGGTGGCGCTGGTTGATGCCCAGGAACCGCACCCGCGCGTTGGCGCCGGGGGGACCGACCTTGATCGCGCCGCGCGGCAGGAAGCCGAGCACCTCGGCGTAGAACGAGACCGTCTCCTCGCAGCGCGGGGTGGGCAGCACCACGTGGCCCATCCCCTGCCCGCCGGTGACGAACTTCTGCGCCAGCCCGGTGAGCAGCGGGCTGTGGTCCAGGACCGGGCCGAAGAAGACCTCGGTGGGCGTGCCGGCGGGGTCGTCGAAGCGGATCGCCGCCTCCACGCGCCGTTCGTCGCACTCCTCGCGCCCCAGGACCTTGACCGCGAACCCGGCCGCCTCGACGGCCCGGCCGACGGCGGCGAGCGCGAACTGGTCGCGCACCTCCCAGCCGATGGCCAGCACCCGGTCGACCTCCCCGGGGAGCACGATCAGCCGGGCCGTGCGCTCGTCCATGCGCAGGTAGAGACCGTCGGCCTCCGGGCCGTCGACGGCCTGGAAGCCCAGGCAGTCGACGGTCAGCTCGCGCCACCGGGCGAGGTCCTGGGACTGCACCTTGACGTAGCCGAGGCCACGGATCAGCGTCATCGTCGTTCTCCCGCTCGAGGTGATCAGATCATCGACAGCATCGGCCCGGGCGCCGGCGGCGCGTCGAGCTCGAAGAGGGCCGCAGCGTGGAACACCGAGCCGGGCACGTGGATCGCGTGCGCCAGGCCCATGTGCCCGTCGCGCCAGAAGCGCTGGATGGGGTTGTCCATCCGCAGGCCGTTGCCGCCGGAGCGGTTCACCACCTCGTCCATCGCGTTCACCGCACGCCACGCGCACGAGACCTGCGTACGACGCGACGCGGCGCGCTCGGCCATCGTGACGGCCTCGCCGCGCTCGGCCTTGTCGTAGAAGTAGTCCAGGTTCGAGAGCATCATCGTGCGCGCGGTCTTGATCTCCTCCGCGGCGGCGCTGATCGCGCTCAGCACGTAGGGGTCGTCCTTCGGCTTGGTGCCGGTGATCTGCACCCGGGTGCGCTGGTAGGCCAGGTGCGCGGCGAGCGCGCCCTCGGCGATGCCGATCACCGCGGAGCTGATCCCCATCGGGAAGGCTGTGGTGAACGGCACGTGGTAGGTGGGGTTGGTCAGCCCGGCCTCGCGCGGCTGGGAGCCGTCGAGGAACTTCGAGAACGGCACCGCCCGGTAGTCGGGGATGAAGGCGTCCTTGACGATGATGTCCTTGGAGCCGGTGCCGCGCAGGCCGACGACGTCCCAGGAGTCCTCGACGATCTCGTAGTCCGAGCGCGGCAGGATCACGTGGTAGGCCTGCGGCGGCATCGCCATCTTGCCCTCGGCGTCGCCGAGCATCGCGCCCAGGAAGATCCAGTCGCAGTGGTCGGTGCCCGAGGAGAACTGCCAGCGGCCGTTGAAGACGTAGCCGCCGTCGACGGGGCGGATGATGCCCATCGGCGCGTACGGCGAGGCGATCCAGGTCTCCTGGTTCTCGCCCCAGATCTCCTCCTGCACCCGGGCGTCGCACATCGCCATCTCCCAGGGGTGCACGCCGACGATGCCGGCCACCCAGCCGGTCGAGCCGTCGTAGGAGGCGATCTTCATGACCGCCTCCGCGAACTCGCGCGGGTGCGCCTCGGCGCCGCCGTACTTGGCGGGCTGGAACATCTTCATCACGCCCGACTCGCGCAGGATCTCCGCGGCGCGGTCGTCGAGGCGGCCGAGCTTCTCGTTGGCGGGGGCGAGCGAGGCGATCTCCTCGGCCCTCTCCTCGATGACGTCGATCACGGGGTTGGTCATGGTGTGCTCACTTCCTGCGCGTCGCGGTTGTCCGCGCCTTCACGGTGTCACCGCAGACAGCTCAGGCGGCCGGGGTCTCCCGCTGAACGGGAGTGAGATTCAGCCGTCGAAGCTGACCCGGAGCCGCTCGCTGCGCGGTCGGGCCTGGCAGGCCAGGATCAGCCCGTCGGCCAGGTCGGCGGCGTCGAGGACCTCGTTGTGCTCCAGGTCGACCTCGCCGTCGAGCAGCACGCAGGCGCAGGCGCTGCAGGCCCCCTCACGGCACGAGTACGGCGCCTCGAGGCCGGCCGCGAGCAGCACGTCGAGGAGCTTGGCCTGCTCGGGCCAGGCGTAGCTGCTCGTGGACCCGTCTAGGGTCACCTCGACCTCGCTGGTGGCCGCCCCGCCCGCCGCCACGGGGACCTCGACCTCGGCGAACGGGTCGCCCTCCAGGGAGGTGAACCGCTCGGTGTGGATGCGGTCGCGCGCGACGCCTAGGCCGCTCAGCACCCGCTCGGAGAGGTCCATGAACGCCTCCGGGCCGCAGATGAAGGCGCGCCGCGACGCGTACCCGGCGAAGATCGCCGCCAGCGCCTCGGGGGTGGGGATGCCCTGCACCGACTCCAGCCAGTGCACGGCGGTGAACCGCTCGGGGTAGCGGGCGGCCAGCTCGCGCAGCTCGGCGGCGAAGATCACCGAGGCCTCGTCGCGGTTGCCGTAGACCAGGTGCACGCTGCCGGTGCCGGCGTGCAGCACCGACTTGAGGATCGACAGCACCGGGGTGATGCCGCTGCCGCCGGCGACGAGCAGCAGGTCCTCGTCGAGGCTGGTGGGCACGAAGGTGCCGCTGGGGCGCAGCACCTCGATCTCGTGGCCCTCGGCGACGTGGTCGCAGATCCAGTTCGACGCGTAGCCCTCGCGGGTGCGCTTGACGGTCACCTTGAGGCGCTCGTCGAGCCCGGGCGCCGAGCTCAGCGAGTAGCAGCGGGCGGCGCCGCCGGGGCGCTCGCTGGGGATGCGCAGGGTGAGGAACTGTCCCGGGCGGTAGTCGAAGGGCGTGCCGGAGGTCGGCTCGAGGACCAGGGAGAGGGCGTCGGGGGTCTCACGGACCACCTCGACCACGCGGACGGTGGGCACGGCTCAGCCCTCGACCGTGCCGTCGGGCCGGGTCAGGAACGCGACCACCGTCGCCTCCCAGGCGTCCTTCTGCTCGATCATCGCCCAGTGCCCGCAGTTGGGGAAGATGTGCACCTCGACGTCGCTGATGGTGCGCATCGGGACCAGCATCATGTCCACCGGGCTGACCCGGTCGTCGCGGCCCCAGGTGATCAGCGTGCGGGCCTTGATCTGGTGCAGCATCGCCCAGTACGGCGGCTCCGGCGAGCGGTCGGCCCGGCTCATCATCTCGACGATCTTGCGGCCGTACATCTTGCGTGCGCTGGCCAGCGTCTCCGGGTCGGTCGCCTGGGCCCAGCGCTCCTCGATCATCTGCTCGGTGACGATCCGCTTGTCGAAGACCATCGAGTGCAGCCACTCCACCAGCCGCTCGCGCGAGGGCGCCTCGGTGAACTCCATCAGCAGCTTGATCCCCTCGCCGGGCGACGGGCTGAAGATGTTGCGCCCCATCCCGCCGACGGTGACCAGGCTGCGCACCCGCTCGGGCTGGGCGATCGCGAAGCGGGTCGCGACGATGCCGCCCATCGAGTTGCCGATCACGTCGACCCGGTCCAGGCCCAGGGCGTCGAGGAAGGTGCCCACTGCGGGCAGCGCGGCCATCATCGGGTGCTGGTCGGTGGCGTCGCTGACCCCGAAGCCGGGGAACTCCAGGATCAGGCAGCGGAAGTGCCGGGTCAGCGCCGGCAGGTTCGCCGAGAAGTTGCGCCACCCGGTGACCCCGGGCCCCGACCCGTGCAGCAGCAGCAGCACGGGGGCGTCCGGCGACCCCGCGTCGTGGTAGCGCAGGATGCCCTGCTCAGTCTTCAGCTCGCGCAGCGTGCCGTCGTGGCTCAGGTCCAGGGTCGTCTGCTCGTTCACCGCGCAACCGTAGGAACCCCGACCCCTCGGCGTCGTCGCGGCATCCCGATGACCGGGAGTGTGGGCGTGGGGGTGGGCCGGGGTTGTCGGTTTCCCCGGTCGACCGGGGAACCCTGAACCTGTCGGCCGAAACTTCGCCCGACAACATCAGTAGTTGACAGCGCGCCCTACCTCGGCGGCCCCACCGGGATCCGCGCGACGAACTCCTCGACCCGCTTCTCCCAGCCCTCCTCGAGCGGGCCCTTGAGGTCGGTGACCTGGACTTTGCCCTCGGCGACCTCGACGAGCCCCTCGCCCTGGAGGGTCTCGTTCATCATCGGGATGACCTGGCGCCAGCGGGCCATCTCCTGGTCGGCGGGGACGCGGCCGGTCTTCTTGTCCGGCGTGGCCATCCCCTCGGTGATGAGCAGCGCGTACTTCGTGCCCGCGGGCAGGTTGAGCTTCTTGAGGAAGCGACGCATGTTGCCCTTGGGCTTGCCCATCCGCCCGGGAGAGCTGAACAGGTAGAGATCGGCGTCCGGCAGATCACGGGGGTCCATGTCGTTGATGTGGTGGACGTCGACCTCGACGCCCTTCGCGGCCATCTGCGAGCTGAACTCCTCGGCGACCTTCGCGCCGTTGCCGAACTTGGAGGCGTGCAGGTACTCGATCCTCATGGTGCGCTCCCTGCCCTCGGTCGAGGGCCTCGACGAATCGGTGGTCCCCTTCAGGCTCTCGCCGTCGGGGACCACCGACCAGTGCCGGAGGTCACCAGGTCTATCTCAGAAGAGGTCGCCGGCCTGCACGGTCATCAGGTGGCTGAGCTTCTCCGGCGACCAGTCGGCCCGGTCGTCCACGCGACGCTCTGCCGGCGGGCGCCCGGTGGGACGGCGCCGGTTGCCCGGCGTCCGGGTGATCCCGGGGAACAGCTCCATGGAGATCTGGCGGGCCGCGTCGAGGACGAGCGGGGCGACCCGCTCGAGCTGGGTGTCGATGTCGCCCACCAGCGAGATCGCGGCCAGCGGACCGTCCGGACCGCGCACGGCGGCGGCGGCGCAGGCGATGTCGGGGAAGCACTCGCCGCGCTCGAAGGCGAGCCCGCTGCGTGAGCGGACCCGGTTGAGCTCCTGGTGCAGGCGGTTGAGGTCGCCGATGCTCTGCGCGGTGTGCGTGCTCAGCCGCGGGCCGACCAGCACGTCGACGTCCTCGGCGTCGTGCCAGGCGAGCATCGCCTTGCCGAGGGCGGTGCAGTGCAGGGGCGCGCGCCCCCCGACCCGGGAGGGCACGGCGGCGGCGAAGCGGCCACCGACCTTGTCGAGGTAGAACACCTGCGCGCTGTCCAGCACGGCGAGGTGGACCACCGCGCCGGTCTTCATCAGCAGCTCGTGCAGTAGCGGGGCCGCGGCGGCCCGGATGTCGGCGTGCCCGTGGTCGCCGCCGCCGAGCTCGAGGGAGCGCCGGCCGAGGGCGTAGCCGAAGCTCGAGTGCTCCAGCCACTGCAGCCGTACGAGCTGATCGAGGATCCGGTGGGCGGTCGAGCGGGGCAGGTGCGTACGACGCGCCACCTCCTCGAGGGTGAGGCGCGAGGAGCGGCCCTCGAACGTGTCCAGGATGAGCGTCATCCGCTCCACCATCGACGGGGGCAGCTGACGCTCCCCGGCCGGCTCCACGACTGCGGCGACCATGTGATTCCTCCCCAAACCTGTTCCAGCGTTCCCCCGAAAACTGAAATGAATTCTCTCTCGGTTGAAGGTAACACCGACCGGGGTGTGACGGAAGCCATTCCGGCTGATTTTTCCCGGTGACCGGGAGGCTGTCGGGAGGCTCGCCGGGGATCGGCTTGGATGCCCGCAATCCCCCACCCACAGGAGAGCCATGCGCCTGGGCATCGTCAGTCCCGTCCTCACCGCCGTCCCCGGCGCCCATTCGGCCTGGGAGCGCAGCGCCGGCATCGAGGAGGTCGCGGTCGTCGCCGAGCGCGCCGACCGCCTGGGGTTCCACCACCTCACCTGCAGCGAGCACGTCGCCGTACCCACCGACATCGCCGAGCAGCGCGGCGCGACGTACTGGGACCCGCTGGCCACCTTCGGCTACCTCGCCGCCCGCACCACCCGGATCCGGCTGGCCACCCAGGTGCTGGTGCTCGGCTACCACCACCCGTTGGAGATCGCGAAGCGCTACGGCACGCTGGACCGGATCTCCGGTGGCCGGCTCGTGCTCGGTCTCGGCGTCGGCTCGCTGGCCGAGGAGTTCGAGCTGCTGGGGGTCGAGTTCGAGGGCCGCGGCGCCCGGGCCGACGACGCGATGGCCGCGCTGCGCGCCTCGCTGTCGCAGGGCCGCCCCGAGTACCACGGCAGCCACTACGACTTCGGCGACCTCGTCGTCGAGCCGCACGCGGTCCAGGACCGGGTGCCGATGTGGGTCGGCGGGCGTACGCCGCGCTCGCTGCGCCGGGCCACCACGCACGGCGACGGGTGGGTGCCCTTCGGCCTCTCCCTGGAGCGGCTGCGCGAGATGATCGACGGGGCCGACCTGCCCGAGGGCTTCGAGGTGGTGCTGCCCGGCGGCCGGGCCGCGGACCCGATCGGCGACCCGGACGGCACGCTGGCCCGCCTGCAGCGGGTCGCCGACGCCGGCGCGACGCTGATCAGCACCTCGGTGCAGGCCGAGTCGCACGCCCACTACCTCGAGCAGCTCGAGGCGCTGGCGAAGCTCGCCGGCCTGACCCCGGCAGGTGCAGCATGAGCGACACGAGCCAGGACACCGCCGCCCCGAGCGTCGAGGAGCGGCTGGCCACCCTCGAGGGCCGACTGCGCGAGGTCGAGGACGAGCGGGAGATCGCACACCTGATCTCCGCCTACGGGCCGCTGGTCGACGCCGGCTGCGCCGAGGAGATCGCCGGCCTGTGGACCGAGGACGGCGTGTACGACGTCGACGAGGTCTACCTCGCCGGCCACGAGCAGCTGGCCGCGATGGTGCGCTCCAGCGGCCACCAGGGCTGGATCACCGGCGGCTGCGCCCACGTGGTCAGCCCGCCGCACGTCACCGTCACCGGCGACCGCGCGGTCGCGGTGTGCCACTCGCTGATGGTGGTGCGCACCGAGGGTCGCTTCGAGATCCGCCGGGTCACCGCGAACCACTGGGAGCTGGTCCGCACCGACCAGGGCTGGCGCGTCGAGGTACGCACCAACCGGATCCTGGACGGACGCACCGAGTCCCCGACCCTGCTCGCGGCCGGCGCCCGCGCCGAGTCCGCCGCGGAGGCGCTCAAGGACTACCCGCCCACCCCGAGGATGCCCCGGCGCGGCTTCCAGTGAGCACGGCGCCGGGTCCGGCGGCCTGGCGCCGCTGAGTCAGGCGCGGGTCGGTAATCTCTCCATCCGTGCACTCCGCTCCCACCATCGCCGTCGCCGTCTACCTCGCCGTGGTGGCGATCCTCGCCGGCGTCGCCCTGTACCGCCCCGCGCTGGAGCGGGTGGCGCGCCTGGCGATGACCGGCGCCCTGGTGGCCGTGGCCGGGCTCGTGCTGTACGACGTGATCACGCTGCTGCAGGGTCACCTGCCCGACGACCGGTGGACCCACATCGGCTACGCCGTCGCGTCCATCGGCGTGCCCGTGCTGCTGCTGCACCGGCCGGTGGCGCCCGGCGAGGAGCCGGAGACCGACGAGGACGGCGACCCGGTCGAGCCCGAGCCGGCCCATCTCGCCGTCGTGGTGGTGGCCTGCGTCGCGACCATCGTGCTGGTCGTCCGGCTGATGCAGACATGGTGAACGGCGCGGGCGGGTCGGGCGGCGCGGGCGGCGGGTCGGGGGGCTCGGCGAGCCGGGGGCGGCGCGACCGGGTGAGCGCGCCGGCCGGTCAGCTGCTGGTGGCGGTGTACGCGGTCTTCGCGGTCGCGGCTGGCGCCCGCTCCGCCGTACAGATCGCGACCCGCTTCGACGACGCCCCGGTCGCCTACCTGCTCTCGGCGCTGGCCGCCGTCGTCTACCTGGTCGCCACGATCGCGCTGCGCTACCGGGGCACCCGGGCCTGGTCGGTCGCGGTGGCGGCCTGCAGCGTCGAGCTCGCCGGCGTCCTCGTGGTCGGCACGATCAGCCTGCTCGTCCCGGACTGGTTCCCCGACCAGACGGTGTGGTCGCACTTCGGCGCGGGCTACGGCTTCGTCCCGCTCCTGCTCCCTGCCCTCGGCCTCGTCTGGCTCCTCCGCCACCGCTGACCGCCCCGCGCCCCCGCGCCGCTTGTAACGCGGGGTTAGACCATCCACCACAGCGAAATAACGCTGAGGCAGTGGACATAACCCCGCGTTACAGCCGGCGGGGGTACGGCGGGCGGGGGCGGGCGGGGGGGCGGCGGGCGGGGGCGTCAGCGGGCGGCGAGCAGCTCGCGGACCCGCGGGATGACCTCCTCGCCGTAGAGCCGGATCGACTCCAGACGCTGCTCGTGCGGCAGCGCGCCGACGGCGTACTTGAGCTGGAAGCGCGAGAGTCCCAGGGTGCGCACCGCCCAGGCGATCTTCGTGGCGACGGTCTCCGGCGAGCCGACGAACAACGCGCCCTGCGGCGACGCGCCGGCCTCGAACTGCTCGCGGGTGTAGGGGCCCCAACCGCGCTCGCCGCCGATCCGGGTGAACGCCGCCGCCTGGTGCGGGAACATCTGCTCGCGGGCCTCCTCGTCGCTGGCTGCGACGTGGCCGGGGCTGTGCATGCCGATCGGCAGCTCCTCGTGGCCGTACTCGGCCAGCGCCCGGCGGTAGAGGTCCGCGAACTGCACGAACCCCGCCGGCGACCCGCCGATCACGGCCAGCACCAGCGGCATCCCGTACGCCGCGGCGCGCACCACCGACTTCGGGGTGCCGCCGACGGCGATCCAGGCGGGTAGCGAGCCACCTTCCGTACGCGGATGCACCTGCTTGCCCTCCAGCGGCGCGCGGACGCTGCCCTGCCAGGTCACCGGCTGCTCGGCGCGCAGCGCGGCGAAGAGGTCGAGCTTCTCGTGGAAGAGCACCTCGTAGTCCTCCAGCGAGTAGCCGAAGAGCGGGAACGACTCGGTGAAGGAGCCGCGCCCCAGCTGCACCTCGGCGCGCCCGCGCGAGATCGCGTCGAGGGTGGCGAAGCGCTGGTAGACGCGGATCGGGTCGTCGGAGCTGAGCACGGTCACGCCGCTGCCGAGCCGGATCCGCGACGTCTGGGCGGCGACGGCCGCCAGCACCACGTCGGGTGCGGAGATCGCGTAGTCCTCGCGATGGTGCTCGCCCAGGCCGAGGTAGTCCACGCCGACCTGGTCGGCCAGCACCCCCTCGGCGACGACCTCGCGGATCGTCTGGGCTGCGCTGAGCGGGCTCCCGTCGGCGTCCACCCCGACGTCGCCGAAGGTGTCGAGCCCGAGCGTGGGCTCCTCGGGCGTGCCCAGTTGCTCGTAGGCCATGGCGTTCCTTCCGGTCGTTGCGTTCTCAACAACAAGGCTCGCACGCCCGGCCAGCGCGGCGGTGAGGGCCCCGCCGGCCGGGGCCGGGTCTGCTCACTATCTGTGGGCGGACAGATAGTGAGCGCCGGATCTGGGTACGGCGTGGTGCAGGACTCCAGCACAGTCCGTACACGTCGCACACTCAAAGCACGGTTGGGAGCATGCAATGGTCGGTGGCCCTCAGGCGGCACACCCCCCAGCGGCCCCGCGCTTCGTGCACGAGGCGGTCTTCTACGCCGGCGCCGAAGCCCAGTCGGCGGCTGTCCTGCCGTTCATCCGCGAGGGGATCGCCCTCGGCGAGCCGGTGCTCGTGGCGTTGCCGCCCGACCGCTGCGAGGTGCTGCGCGAGATGCTCGGCCACGACACCCCCGGCGTGGAGTTCACCGACATGACCGACCTGGGCGCCAATCCGGCCCGGATCATCCCCGCTGGCGCGAGTTCGTCGAGGACCACCCCGGCCGACTCTGCCGCGGCGTCGGCGAGCCCGCCTGGCCCGGGCGCCGTGACGTGGAGCTGGCTGAGACCGCCTTGCACGAGAGCCTGATCAACCTCGCCTTCGAAGAAGGCAGCCAGGGTGGCCGCCTGCTGTGCCCCTACGACGTGCTCGCCCTGCCCCCGGAGGTGATCGAGGAGGCCCGGCGCAGTCACCCGGGGGTGCGCGCGGACACCGACGCGCAGCCGGACGGCTCCCCGACGCCGTACGCCGGCCCGGAGCACGCCCGCAGGATGTTCGCGCAGCCGCTGCCCCCGGCTCCCGCGGAGAGCGCAGAGGTGCCCTTCACCGCCGACGACCTCACCGCACTGCGGCAGCGGGTCCGCGCCGCGGGTGAGCGGGCGCGGCTGCATCGCGACCGGGTCGAGGACCTGGTGCTGGCCGCGCACGAGATGGCCACCAACAGCACCCTGCACGGGGAGGGCCGGGGCCGCCTGCTGTGGTGGGAGGAGCCGGACGCCCTGGTCGTGGAGGTGCGCGACAGCGGACGCATCGACGACCCGCTGGTCGGGCGCAGCCTGGTCGATCCCTACCAGCAGCAGGGCCGCGGCGTGTGGATGGCCAATCAGCTGTGCGACTTCGTCCAGATCCGCTCCGGCGCCGCCGGCACCCAGGTCCGGCTCTGGTCCTGGCGCTGAGCGCCCCACAGCGTCAGCAGCGCCCGCAGACGCCGACGAGCGCCGGGCGGTGTCCGCCCGGCGCTCGCCGTACCTGACGTGTGACCTCGAGGGTCAGGCGTCGATGACGATCGGGATGATCAGCGGGCTGCGGCGGAACTTCTTCTGCGCCCAGCGCCCGACGTCGCGGGCGATCATCTGCTCGAGACGGTGCGCGTCCCCGATGCCCTCGGCAGCCGCGCGCTCCAGGGTCTTCTCCACCACCTGGGTGGCGTCCTTGAACGCGGACTTGTCCGGGATGAAGCCGCGGATCAGGAAGTCGACCTCGTCGGCGAGCTTGCCGGTGTCGGCGTCGACGATCGCGAGCACGGTGACGACACCCTCCTCGGCCAGCGTCCGGCGGTCGCGCAGGTGCACGTCGGTGACCCCGCCGACGGTCTGCGCGTCGACGTAGATGTAGCCGGCCGGGACCTTGCCGGTGATCTTGGCCTTGCCGTCGATCAGGTCGACCACGACGCCGTCCTCGGCGATGACCACCCGGTCCTTGGGGACCCCGGTGGCGACCGCGAGCGCGGCGTTGGCGGTCAGGTGGCGCCACTCGCCGTGGATCGGCATCACGTTGCGCGGCTGGACCAGGTTGTAGCAGTAGACGAGCTCGCCGGCGCTGGCGTGGCCGGAGACGTGCACCTTGGCGTTGCCCTTGTGCACGACGTTGGCGCCCCAGCGGCCGAGGCCGTTGATCAGCCCGGAGATGGCGTTCTCGTTGCCCGGGACCGCCGAGCTCGCCATCAGGATGGTGTCGCCCTCGGCGATGCGGATCTTGTGCTCGCGGTTGGCCATCCGGGCCAGCGCGGCCATCGGCTCACCCTGCGAGCCGGTGCAGATCAGCGCGGTCTTGGTCGGCGACATCCGCTCGAGCTGCTCGAAGGGGACGACCAGGCCCTGCGGCACCTTGAGGTAGCCGAGGTCCTGGGCGACGCCCATGTTGCGCACCATCGAGCGGCCGACGAAGGCGACCTTGCGGCCGTGCGCGTGCGCGGCGTCCAGCACCTGCTGGATGCGGTGCACGTGGCTGGCGAAGCTGGAGACGATGATCCGCTTCGGGGCGGTGCGGAACACGTGCTCGATGGCCGGCGCGAGGTCCTTCTCGGCCATCGTGAAGCCGGGGACCTCGGCGTTCGTCGAGTCGGTCATGAACAGGTCGACTCCCTCGTCGCCGAGCCGCGCGAAGCCGCGCAGGTCGGTGATCCGCTTGTCGAGGGGGAACTGGTCCATCTTGAAGTCGCCGGTGTGCAGCACGGTGCCGGCCGCGGTCCGGATCGCGACGGCCAGGCCATCGGGGATGGAGTGGTTGACCGCGAGGAACTCGCAGTCGAAGGCGCCCAGGTCGAGCCGGTCGCCCTCCTTGACCTCGCGCAGCTCCGGGCGGATCCGGTGCTCCTTGAGCTTCTCCTTGATCAGCGCCAGGGTCAGCCGCGAGCCGATCACCGGGATGTCGGCGCGCTCGCGCAGCAGGTAGGGGACGCCGCCGATGTGGTCCTCGTGGCCGTGGGTGAGCACCAGCCCGACGATGTCGTCGAGGCGGTCACGGATCCAGGTGAAGTCGGGCAGGATCACGTCGACGCCGGGGTGCTCCTCCTCGGGGAAGAGCACGCCGCAGTCGACGATGAGCAGCTTGCCGTCGTGCTCGAAGACGGTCATGTTGCGACCGATCTCGCCGAGGCCGCCGAGGCCGACGATGCGCAGCCCCTTCTTCGGCAGCTGGGGTGGGCTCTGCAGCTCGGGGTGGGGGTGGCTCACAGGCGTACCGCCTTCTTGTCAGTGTCGGGTGTTGTGGTGGTGCCACGAGAGGTACGCCGCGTGGCCGGCGAAGTGTCAGGTGCTGCTTGCGGGCAGCTGGTCGAGCCGTACGTCGGGGTTCTCGCGCGCGATGGTGCGGGCGCGCCACTTGTCGGGGAAGAGCACCAGCAGGGCTCCGTCCGAACGGGTCATGATCTCGATGCCGCGCACCGAGGAGAGGATCTCCGCGCCCTCGGCGTCGGTGACGCGAGCCACCTGGTAGCCGAGCCGCTCGAGGCGGATGGGCGCCTTGAACTCGGCCTCCATCCGGGCCTCGACGACCTCGAACTGCATCGGGCCGACCGCCGCCAGGACCGGGGTCTGGTCACCGCGCAGGTCCGAGCGGAGGACCTGGACGACGCCCTCCTGGTCGAGCTGCTCGATGCCGCGGCGGAACTGCTTGTAGCGGCCGGTGTCCACGGCGCGGGCCGAGGCGAAGTGCTCCGGGGCGAAGCTCGCGATCGGCGGGTACTGCACCGGCTGGCCCTCGAAGATCGTGTCGCCGACCCGCAGGGTGGAGGCGTTGACCAGGCCGATGATGTCACCGGGCCGGGCCACGTCGACCGACTGGCGCTCGCGGCCGAAGACCGCCTGGGCGTACTTCGTGGCGAACGGGCGCCCGGACTGCGCGTGGGTGACGACCATGCCGCGCTCGAAGGTGCCCGAGCAGACCCGGGCGTAGGCGAGCCGGTCGCGGTGCGAGGCGTCCATCCCGGACTGCACCTTGAAGACGTAGGCGCTGAAGTCGTCCTCGACCGCGCGCTGCTCGCCGGTGACCGCGGGAGTGGGCGAGGGCGGCGGCGCCAGCTCGATGAGCACCTCGAGCAGCTGGGCGACACCGAAGTTGGAGAGCGCGGAGGCGAACAGCACCGGCGTGGTCTCCCCGGCCAGGAACCGCTCCTGGTCGTGGTCGGCGCCGTCCGCGGCGAGCAGCTCGTGCTCCTCGACGGCCGCGGACCAGGCCTCGCCCTGGGTCCGCGCGGCCTCCTCGGCGCTGAGGTGCTGCTCGGGCGCGCGGGTCGCCCCGCCCGCCGTACGGGTGTAGTGGATGAACCCGCCGGTACGGCGATCCAGGACGCCGCGGAAGTCGCCGGCGATGCCCACCGGCCAGGTCAGCGGGGTCGGGCGGATCTTGATCTGCTGCTCGATGCTGTCCATCAGCTCGAGCGGGTCCAGTCCGGGGCGGTCCCACTTGTTGATGATGGTGATCACCGGGATGCCGCGGTGCGCGCACACCTGGAAGAGCTTGAGCGTCTGCGGCTCCAGGCCCTTGGCGGCGTCGACCAGCATCACCGCGCAGTCGACCGCGGACAGCACCCGGTAGGTGTCCTCGGAGAAGTCCGCGTGACCGGGAGTGTCGACGAGGTTGACGACGTGGTCGCCGTAGTTGAACTGCAGCGCCGCGGAGCTGATCGAGATGCCGCGGGCCTTCTCCATCTCCATCCAGTCCGACACGGTCGCGCGTCGGCCGGCCTTGCCGTGCACCGCGCCCGCCTGCGAGATGACCTCGGCGTGCAGGGCAAGGGCCTCGGTGAGGGTCGACTTGCCCGCGTCCGGGTGGCTGATCACGGCGAACGTGCGGCGCGGACGATCATCCGTGTGAGCTGACATCACCCCCGACTCTACTGTCGCCGGCCCCCGGATCCGGAATCGCACTCCCGCCCCACCCCCGCCGACCCCCCGCCGACCGCTCGCCGTACCCCCGCCGGGCCCCCACGGACCCCTGTAACGCGGGGTTATGCCCTCTACCGCAGCGAAATAACGCTGAGGAGGAGGACATAACCCCGCGTTACAAGCGGCGGGGGGCCGCGGGGGCGCGGGGCGGGGCGCGGCGGGGGGGGTCAGGGGGTCAGGGGTTGCGGGCGCCGGTGCGGGCCTGGCGGGCGGTACGGGCGATGCGGCGGTCGCTGACCACGATCCACGCCGAGAGCGACACGCCGCCCAGGACGGCCAGCAGGAAGCAGACCATCGCGATCGCCGGGTAGCCGAAGATCTGGGTGTCGCTGGGCACCCGCATCAGCAGGGCCGCCCCCAGCACGGTGGCGGCGATGACGATGCCGAGCACCAGCCGGTTGGCGATCTTCTGCAGCACGGTGAGCAGCCGCTCCTCGTCGAGGGCGTCGACGCGGACCAGGAACTCGCCGTCGGCGAGGGTGTCCAGGATCCGGTTGGCGCGGCGCGGCAGCTGGGTGGTGAACTCCTTGGCCTCCAGCGCCGCCGTCAGGATCCCCCCGGCGGAGGACTTCAGGCCGCTGGTGAGCACACCGCTGACGTGGGTGCGGACCACCTCGGTCGGGTCGAACGACGGGTCGAGGTGCATCGTGGACTGGTCGAGGTTGAGCAGGGTCTTGCCGATCATCGACATCTCCGCGGGCGGGCGCAGCCCGTGCGTGCCCGAGAGCCGGGTCAGCTCCATCACCACGGTGCCCAGCTGGAGGTCGGCGCCCGCGGACATCGCCCGGGACACCAGGTGCGCCACGTCGTCGCGGAACGCGGCCGCGTCCCAGCCCTCCAGGGGGTGGCCCAGCTCGGCCAGGATCAGCGCGACCTCCTCGCCGTTGCCGTCGCTGATCGCCAGCAGCATCTTCACGACCCGCTCCTGCAGCCGCGGCGGCACCGTCGCGACCATGCCGAGGTCGAGCAGCGCCAGCCGGCCGTCGTCGGTGAGCATCAGGTTGCCCGGGTGCGGATCGGCGTGCAGGAACCCCTCGTCGAGGATCATCCGCAGGTAGGCGCCGAACAGCTGGTCGGCGATCTGGGTGGTGTCGTAGTCGAGCAGCCCGAGCGGGCCGACGTCGGTGATCTTGGAGCCGTCGATGCGCGACATCGTCAGCACCCGCGAGGTCGAGTGGTCCAGCACCGGCTCGGGTACGACGAGCAGGTCGTAGCCGCTGGTCAGCTCCCCGATCCGGATCAGGTTGCGCGCCTCGCGCCGGTAGTCCAGCTCGTCGGCCAGCGCCCGCTGGAACTGGCGCAGCAGCTGGGAGAACCCGTAGCGCCGCCCGATCTGGGTGCGGGCGTCGGCCAGCGCGGCGAGCTTGGTGAGCACTCCCATGTCCTCGCTGATCAGCTCGCGTACCCCCGGCCGCTGCACCTTCACCACCACCTCGCGACCCGAGGGCAGCGTGGCCCGATGCACCTGCCCCAGCGACGCGGCCGCCAGCGGAGTCTCCTCGAAGTCGGCGAAGAGATGGCGCAACGCGACCCCGAACTCCGCCTCGATGATCTCGCGCACCCGCTCGAAGGCGAACGGCTCGACGGTGTCCTGCAGCCGGGTCAGCGCCTGGGTGTACGCCGGCGGCAACAGGTCGAAGCGCGTGGAGAGCAGCTGACCGAGCTTCACGTACGTCGGCCCCATCGCCTCCAGGTCGGCGACGAACCGCTCCGCCTGGTCGCTGTCCCCCTCCGCCACGTCGTCGTCGACGCGGTACTGGTCGAGTCCCGACCCCGAGAGCAGATCCGAGCGGCCGTGGCGCATCAGCAGCCGGGCCAGAGCCGCGTAGCGGAAGGTCGAGGAGCGAGTGGTCATGAGCCCCACCGTGCCCAGTTGACGGCGGATCTACCCCACCCTGTCCGGGCACTCTCCCACCCGCATGTGAGACAGATCACATCCAGGGCGATCCGTCGTACGCCCGAAAGCCCACGCGCGGGAGCCCGAACACGTTGAGTGGGCCGCGCACCGACGCCGTCCGACCACGACCCGAGGCAGTTCCGTGACGCCCCTCCCCTCCCGACAGCTCGCCCTCGCGACGCTCGCCACGATCGGCGCGCTGACCCTCGCGGGGCTGCAGCCGCCCGAGTCGCAGGCGGCCGACTCCGCGGCCCTCCGGGCCCCCGGGGCGGCGACGTCGATGTCCATGTCGCTGTCGGCGCCCACGTCGGGGTCCCCGTCCGCGCGCGTCGGCCGGGCGAAGCGTCCCAACGTGCTGGTCCTCACCGCCGACGACGCCACCGTCTCCGACCTGGAGCACATGCCCCGGGTACGCCGGCTGCTGATGGCCCAGGGCACCACGATGACCGAGGCGATCGCACCCACGCCGATCTGCGTGCCCTCGCGAGCCTCGATGCTCACCGGTCAGTACGCGCACAACCACGGCGCGCGGGGCATCGTGGGGCGCCACGGCGGGCTCACCGCGATGCGCGACACCAACACGCTGCCGGTCTGGCTGCGCCGCGCCGGCTACGACTCGATCTTCGCCGGGAAGTACCTCAACGGCTACGGGCCGAAGAACCCGCGCTACGTCCCGCCGGGCTGGCACGACTGGTACGGCGCCCTCGACCCGAGCACGTACCGGCTGTTCAACACCCGCTACAACCGCAACGGCCGGCTGGCGACGCGCCGTACCCACAACTCCGACGTCCTGGCCACCTTCACCACCGAGACGATCACCCGGCGCGCCAAGATGGCCAAGCCCTGGTTCGCCTGGATCAACTTCGTGGCCCCCCACAACGGCGGCGGCGACACCTCCGGTGCATCCGAGGGGATGCGGACCACCACCCCCGCCACCCGACACCTGCACAGCTTCCGCGACCACTCGCTGCCGACGCACCCGGAGATGCTGGTCGCCGGCCAGTCGCCCTGGAGCGGGACCGCGTCGGTGCTGAGGAACCCCGCCGGGGTGCGGACGGTCTATCAGCGCCGCCTCGAGGCGCTGCAGTCGGTGGACGAGGCGGTCGGCAAGGCCGTGGCCCGACTGCGCCGCACCGGCCAGCTCGCCCGCACCTACGTCGTGTTCACCTCCGACAACGGCTACCTGGTCGGGCACCACAACCGGGTCGGCAAGCTGCTCCCCTTCGACCGGTCCCTGCGGATCCCCCTGGTGGTGCGCGGTCCGGGGATCCCGGCCGGGCGCGAGCTCGCCACCCCGACCACGGTCCCCGACCTCGCGGTCACCATCGCGGCGATCGCCGGTGCCACGCCCCCGCGCAGCGTCGACGGCGTCGACATGCTGTCGTTCTGGCGCTCGGGCACGACCTACGACCGGATCGTCCCGATCGAGGCCTACCCGGTCCGCGACGCCGACCATCGCCTCTACACCGGCATCCGCCGCGGGCAGTACACCTACGTGTCCACCCCGGCGGCCGGGGAGGTCCTCTTCGACCGGGCCACCGACCCCGGGGAGCTGCACAACGTCGCCGGCGACGAGAGCTACGCGAGCGTGCTGACGCAGATGCGCGAGTGGGACAGCCGCTACCGCGACTGCTCGGGCGCCTCCTGCCCGGGTCCGGAGACCTTCGCGGCCCGGCGGTGAGCGCCCCGCACGCGGCGACGCCCGGCTTCCATGTGATGGCGAAGCCGACCGGCGCGCTGTGCAACCTCGACTGCAGCTACTGCTTCTTCCTGACCAAGGAGCAGCTCTACCCCGGCGCCGCGCCGGTGATGACGCCCGCGGTCCAGGAGACCTACGTCCGCCAGCTGCTCGAATCGCAGCGCGAGCTGGCCGAGGTGACGATCGCGTTCCAGGGCGGCGAGCCCACGATGGCGGGGCTGGACTTCTACCGGCGCGGCGTCGAGCTCGCCGCGACGTACGCCGCACCCGGGCAGCGGGTGGTGTTCGCGATCCAGACCAACGCGACCCTGCTCGACGACGAGTGGGGGGCCTTCCTCGCCGCGCACGACTTCCTGGTGGGCGTCTCCATCGACGGACCGCGCGAACTGCACGACGCCTACCGGGTGGACAAGGGCGGCAAGCCGACCTTCGACCGGGTGATGGCCGGCCTGGAGGTGCTGCGCCGCCACGGGGTGGAGTGGAACGCGCTGACCACGGTGCACGCCGCGAACGCCGCGCACGGCCTGGCCGTGTACCGGTTCCTGCGCGACGTGTGCGGCGCACGGCACCTGCAGTTCATCCCGATCGTGGAGCGGGCCGGCGCCGACACCCTGCCCCTGCTGGAGCTGGGACGCGAGCTGCCGTTGCGCGACCGGCCGCTGTACACGCAGAGCGGAAGCCTGACCAGCAGCCGCTCGGTGTCCGGCGAGGCGTACGGCCAGTTCCTGGTCGAGGTCTTCGAGGAGTGGGTGCGCCACGACATCGCGACGGTGTTCGTGCAGGACTTCGACAGCGCGCTCGCCCGGCAGGTGGGCCAGGGCCAGCTGGGGATGTGCATCCACGCCGAGGACTGCGGGCGGCAGGTGGCGCTGGAGCCCAACGGCGACGTGTACTCCTGCGACCACTTCGTCGAGCCCGACCACCTGCTGGGCAACATCGCCCGCACTCCGCTCGCCGGGTCGGTGTTCTCGGAGCAGCAGATCGCCTTCGGCGCCGCCAAGTCCGCCACCCTGCCCGACGCCTGCCGGACCTGCCCGTTCCTCGACGCCTGCAACGGCGGATGCCCCAAGGACCGGTTCGTGCCCGCCCCGACCGGGGCGCCGCAGAACCACCTGTGCGCCGGCTACCTCCGCTTCTTCGGCCACGTCGCCGACCCGGTGCGCCGGATGGGTCGGCTCCTCGGCGAGCAGCAGCCGGTCACCGCGCTGATGGCCGAGGCGGCCGCCGCGGATGCCCGCCGCGGCCGCAACGACCCGTGCCCCTGCGGCAGCACCCGCAAGTGGAAGCGG
Source organism: Nocardioides sp. Z43_10 (assembly GCF_059766615.1). Classification (NCBI taxonomy): domain Bacteria; kingdom Bacillati; phylum Actinomycetota; class Actinomycetes; order Propionibacteriales; family Nocardioidaceae; genus Nocardioides; species Nocardioides sp. Z43_10. The sequence continues at coordinate 468,888 of NZ_JCBAJY010000001.1, forward strand.
TGCCACGGCAGCCGCTGACCCGCTCCCCTGTGGCGGGTCAGCGGTGGCGGCTCAGCGGTTGCGCCCCATCCGGTCATGGCTGCTGACCCAGTCCCCGGCGAGCACCGCGCAGGACAGCGAGACGTCGCCGGCCAGCACCACCGCGGCGCAGATCTCGGCCAGCTTGCGCACCTTGCCGGCGCCGTAGCAGCCGAGCATCTCCAGCCCCTCGCGCTGGGTGGCCAGCCCGGTGCCCCCGCCGTACGTCGCCACGATCAGCGCCGGGAGCGTGATCGACCAGTAGTAGGTGTCGTCGTCGAGGAGCTGGGTGTAGACGATGCCGGCGTGGGACTCCGCCACGTTGGCGACGTCCTGGCCGGTGGCGATGAACAGCGCGGTCAGCCCGTTGGCGGCGTGGGCGCCGTTGTTCGCGGCCCCGGACAGGAGCGCGCCGGTCTGGCTGATCTGGCGGGCCCGGAACAGGGTCCGCGGGTCGACGCCCATCTGCTCGCGCAGCAGGTGGCCGGGGATCCGCGCCTCGGCCACCACCCGCTTGCCGCGGGTGCGCATCAGGTTCATCTGCGAGTGCTTCTTGTCGGTGTCGATCTGTCCCGAGAGGATGAACTCCGGGTGGCCGGGGTGCTGGTCGCGGATCCACTCGCAGGCCGCCAGGGTGGCCTTGCCGGTGAGGTTCTGCCCGGCGGCGTCGCCGGTGGAGTAGTTGAAGCGCAGGTAGCGCAACGGCCCGACCGAGTACTGCTCGATGTCCAGCAGCCGGCCCGTGCGCGTGGTCGCCTCGGCGGCGGCCACGATCTGGGGGTGGTGCTCGACGATCCACTCCCCCAACTCGCGGGCCTGGAGCGCGTCGTCGAGCACGAACACCGGGGCGCGCTGCATCCGGTCGTCGACCACGGTCGCGCGCACGCCCCCGGCCGCGCTCAGCAGCCGCATCCCGCGGTTGTAGCTGGCCACCAGCGTGCCCTCGGTGGTGGCCAGCGGCACGTAGAAGTCGCCCTCGGCGTGCTCGCCGTGGACCCGCAGCGGACCGGCCACCCCGATCGGCACCTGCGCGACGCCGGTGAAGTTCTCGACGTTGCCCGGCAGCGTCGCCGGGTCCAGGGAGAACCTCCCGACGTGGTCGAGCCGGGCGCCGGTGGCCTCCTCGACGAAGGCCCGACGCACGGCCGCCTGCTCGGCGGTGTGGTCGTCGCTGGGGTGGCGGGGGACCTGGGTGGCCAGGGTGTCGCTCATGACGAGCCGCGCAGTGCGGTCTTGAGGATCTTGCCGGTCGGCCCGTGTTCCATCTCGGCGCGGAACTCGACCGAGCGGGGGTACTTGTAGGCGGCCATCCGCTCGCGCACGTGGTCGATGATCTCCTGCTCGGTGAGCTGGACGCCCGGGTGCGGGGTGATGAACGCCTTGACCTCCTCGCCGAGCCGCGCGTCGGGTACGCCGATGACGGCGGCCTCCAGGACGCCGGGGTGGGTGTAGAGCACCTCCTCGATCTCCCGCGGATAGACGTTGTAGCCGCCGCGGATGATCAGGTCCTTCTTGCGGTCGACGATGAACACGTAGCCGTCCTTGTCGAGGTAGCCGATGTCCCCGGTGCGGAACCAGCCCTCGGTGAACGCCTCGGCGGTCGCCTCCGGGTCGTTGTAGTAGCCCTTCATGGCGTTGACGCCGCGGGCCACGATCTCGCCGGCGTTCTCCGCCCCCGGGGGCAGCGGCTGGTCCTCGGCGTCCCGGATCTCCACGTCGACCCCCCAGATCGGCTTGCCGACGCTGTAGATCCGCCGGTCGTCGACGCCGATGTTGAACGTCGTGGTGGACGCGGTCTCGGTGAGGCCGTAGCCCTCCAGGATGTAGATCCCGAACCGCGACTCGAACGCGTCGAGCACCTCCGCCGGCAGCGAGGCGCCACCGGAGATGCCCACCCGCAGGCTGGCCAGGTCCTCGTCGCGCACGCCCGGCTGGTGCAGCAGCGCCAGGTACATGGTCGGCACGCCGACGAACACGGTGGCCTGGTCCCGCTTGATCGCCTCGACCACCTTGTCCGGCTCGAACCGCGTCACCAGCGTCATCGACGCACCGAAGCGCACCGAGACGTTGAGCTGGCTGGACAGTCCGAACACGTGGAACAGCGGCAGCACGACCAGGCTGACGTCGTCGGAGCGCAGGCCGAAGATGCGCCCGGGGGTGTCGGCGTTCATCAGCAGCTGGAAGTGGGTGAGCTCGGCGCCCTTGGGGGTGCCCGTCGTGCCGGAGGTGTAGACGATGACCGCGGTCTCGTCGGGGTCGCACTGCACGTACGGCGCGGGCGTCGAGGGGTCGGCGGCGAACAGCGCCTCGTAGGGCATTCCCACCCCGCCGGCGGGCAGGCCCGGCGTCTCGACGACGTACATCCTCTGCAGGCCCACGGCGTCGCTGGCCTTCGCCCCCTCGGCCGCCACCCCGGACCAGACGATGAAGCCGACGGCGTCGCTGTTCCCGAGCTGGTAGGCGACCTCCGGCGCCTTGAGCAGCACGTTCATCGGCACCGCGACGCAGCCCGCCTTGAGGATCGCGAAGTAGGAGATGACGAACTGGGGAAGGTTGGGCAGCTGCATCCCGATCTTGTCGCCGCGGCCGAATCCGGCCTCGCGCAGCCCGCGCGCCATCTGGTCGGAGAGGTCGTCGAGCTCGGCGTAGGTGATCCGGCCGCCGTCGAAGACGAGCACGGCCTTGTCGGGATAGGTCTTCGCGGACTCGCGCAGGATGGTGGCGAGGTTGAGTGTCATGACTGCTCCTGAGAGGACTGGACGCCCTAAGCGGCATCCGAGGGGTGGAGAGCGTCAGTGAGCAGGGCGCTGACACTCAGGTGCATGACCTTGCGGGCGCGCACGACGCCCAGGCCGAGGTGCTGGCGCAGCACGTTCCAGCTGCCCCAGGTGGTGGAGACGGCCAGCGCGTGGACGAGCTCCTGGTGATCGCGACCGCCCGCGGCGGCCTGTTCGAGCTCGCCCGCGAAGAGCGTCTCGATCTCGTGGGCCACGCCCCGGACGTGCTGGGCGCGGTAACGCTGGAGCATGGGCGAGACGGGCTCGCGCAGCTGTGAGGCGCCGGCGTACGGCGAGAGCTGCTCGAGCAGGCGTGCCCGCTGCTTGCAGAACTTGTCGATGCGCTGGTCCAGGGCCAGCTCGGGGGGAATCGGGTGGTGCGCGGCCCGCTGGGCCTCGAGCACGGTCTGCGCGGTGGCCTGGAACAGGCTGTCCATGTCGGCGAAGTGGATCCACAGGGTGCGCACCGACACCCCGCAGCGCTCCGCGATCTGCTGGGCCGTCGGCCGCAGCTGCCCCTCGTCGAGCATCGCGAGATGCGCAGCCACGATCGCGGCGCGCGTGCGCCGGCTTCGCTCGGCGCGCCCGTCCACCGCCTGGGCCGCGTCCTCTGCCGGGTGCGGATCGGCCACCTTCGCCATCTCCACCCCCTCCGCCGCCGACCGGTCCACCACGGACCGTCCTGCTCATCGTCTCGCCGGGGTGGCGTCCTCGCTACGACGAAAGTCCCTACTCATTGCACTCGCAGTGCAATAACGTCGAGGGCTGCCCGGAGGGCGGGTGGCGCGTTGTGTGATGAGACGACACGAGGCCGGGACCCCCATCTCTGGGTGTCCCGGCCTCGGGTTTCGGGGATGTACCCCGGTGGTGGTGTGGTGAGGTGTTTGCGTAACTCGCTGACCTGCTAGAACACGTGCCGCGCCAAACGCTGATCCTGCGGATGGCGTTCAAAAATCCCACAAGTCTGTGGACCACCCTGCGCGCTGGCGGACACGTCGTCTACATCCGTCGTGATCGGACCTTCGCTTGGCCCCGGTGCTCGGACTGCACCGCTCGCCCGTCGCCGGAAGCGTCACCACGGAGGGGGCATGTCCTGTCACATGCTTCTGCGAAGATGCGAGCATGGATCCTCGCGCCTTGCTGACTCGTCTGTGTGATCTGATCGACGCCCACCGATGGACAGACCTGTCGTCGCTGCTCCATGAGGACTTCGTGTGCCGATACGTGCACACGGGTGAGACGTTCGACCGCGAGTCGTGGGTGCGTCTCAACGCCGAGTACCCCGATTTCGATCACCTGGTCCTCCAAGACTTGGTCGGTTCGGAAGATCGAGCCGCTGCCCGCTGTCATGTCACCGTGTACGCCGAGGGCCAATTGGTCCACTTCGAGGTAGCCACCTTCATCACCGTTAGCGATGGGCAGATCAGGGAGATGACCGAGGTCTGGACGGACGTGGCGCAGACCCCTCCCGTCGGTGCGCGACCAGACTGACCCGGCCCTCGCCTCGATCCTTCCGTTGGGGCCCCTGCGACTCAGTTGATACCGGGGCCAAGCGTCTACCGACCGGGTGGCGAGAGTTGAGGGCGGTGCAGGACGGTCAGGGTCCGGTGTTGCGGAGATTCCCGAGGACGCGTTCGAGGGCGGCGAGGTGGGTGAGGAGCAGGGGTCGGTCTCCTCGGATGACCTTGCCGAGGACGGAATCGCTGACTCCGGATGCCGTGCTCAGGGCGTCTTGGGTGAGGTTGCGGGGGACCATCTTCACCCGGGTCCTGAGGACGATGTCGTGCTGAATTTTGGCGGCGGCAAGTTCGATCTCTTCGTCGCGCGTGTTCGCTGGGTGCCAGTCGGTTCCTGCGTCCTTGCCGAACTTGTAGCTCGCACTTGGGGCAAGAAGGGGTCACCGGTGCCGCCGAAGAAGGGCAGCAAGGACAAACGTGACCCGGCCCAGGACCGGATGAGCCCGGAGTTCCAGTCCGGTTGGTACCACCGCGACGAAGAAGACCACGCGGACACCTCCGCCAAGAACGGACGGCGCAGCGCGACGTCTGAATGGGGCTACGAGGCCCACCTCGCCACCATGGTCGCCAACAAGCCCGGAGAAGACCCCACGTTCCCGCTCCTCACCCTCGCCATCAGCATCGACAAACCTGCGGGTCGGGTCGCCGAGAACGCGCTCGATGCCATCAACTCCCTCGTCCACCGTGGACACCCCACCGGCTGGTTCCTCTCCGACCGCGCCTACTTCCCGAACCCCAAGGCCGAGAAACTGCAGTTGCCCTTGCGGGCAATCGGATACCGGCTCATCGGTGACTACCGCGAGGACCAACTCGGCATCCAAGCCGAATACGGCGGAGCCATCCTCGTCGAAGGGTCCTGGTACTGCCCGTCGATGCCTCGGCCGCTCATCGACGCAACCAAGGACCACCGGGCCAAGCGCATCGACGACGCCACCTACGACCAGCGCATCGCCCAGCGCGTCCAGGACGCGTTCCGGCCCAAGCACAAGCCCGGCCCCGATGGGAACACCGCCTACATGTGCCCGGCACGTGGCCCCGGCGCAACCGCCGACTGCCAACTCGCAGCACCAAGCACGTCGCCGACCTCGCTGGGGATGCCGACGACAAGGACCCGTGTCCTGAGCCCGCCAGCACACCCCGACACGTGCTGCACGAACAAGAACTCCGTCACCATCCCAGTCGTACCCGATGTCACCGGCCCACGCGGGGTCCGCTCAGCGCGCAACAACGCCGCCAAGTACGCCCAAGACATGCCGTTCCAGTCCAAGGAATGGCGTGCTCTGTACGGGCTACGCAATACCGTCGAGACGTTCAACTCCTACACCAAGTCACCCACCGAGGAAGACCTCGAAGAGCCCGCCCGCCGCCGCGTGCGCGGCTACGCCTTCCAGACCCTCCTGCTGACCGCCATGGTCACACCGCCACCTCCGCAAGATCAACGCATGGCTCAAGACGCGCAACGAGCCCGTCGTCGTACCGACAACGACGCCGCGCACCAAGAAGAAGGCAACCGGGCTGCAAGTCCACAGGCCCCTGGCGAACGCACCGCCATACGCCATCCCCGCCTGACCCCCACATTGCACTCCACGCGCATCACCCGCCTCGGCGGGAGCCTGCCCCGAACAGGGCCACGAGCACCGCCACAGCGCTTCCAGCCGCCTCATCAGGTCTCACATTCCCGTGCAGAAGGTGCCGAGGGCGCTTAGAACACGAAAAGGGCCGGTCACCCATCTCTGGGTGACCGGCCCCTACTTCGTTCTGAGGTTTCGCAAACGTGGAGACCACGTTTCGCAAGAACCTCGTGGTGCGCGAGGGGGGAGTTGAACCCCCACGTCCTTTCGGACACACGGACCTGAACCGTGCGCGTCTGCCTATTCCGCCACTCGCGCTTGAAGCATCCGAAGGTTATCCCAGCCTCACCGACATGGCCAAACCCGCCCCCCATCGGCTCCGAACCGGCTCGGCTCCGGGAGCGAGCGGGGCCGCGGTGAAGGCGTCCGGCGGGCCGGGTAGCCCGCGCGCGCCGCCGACCTCGCTACCATCGTCGGAGTCCCGGCGACCCGGGGCGCTTCGTCCTGCGTCTGACGCACCGCCAAAGTGGGTATGACGGGGCAGCACCACCCGGCACCCGCCGGACGCAGACGACGAGAGGAGGCGGACGGTGAGCAAGCTCCAGGACTTCGAGAACAAGCTGGAGCAGATGATCTCCGGCGTCTTCGCCCGGGCCTTCCGCAGCGCGGTGCAGCCGGTGGAGATCTCGGCGGCCCTGCAGCGCGAGGTGGACAACAACGCCCAGATCCTCAGCCGCGACCGGCGCCTGGCGCCCAACGACTTCCACGTCGAGCTCTCCGCGACCGACCTCGAGCGGCTCGCGCCGTATGACACCACGATGGCCGAGGAGCTCACCAGCAGCCTGCGTGAGCACGCCGAGCAGCAGGGCTATGTCTTCCCCGGGCCGGTCTCGATCGGGTTCGAGGCGGCCGAGGACCTCACCACCGGCCGGTTCCGCATCCGCAGCCGCGCCCAGGCCAAGGTGACGAGCAACCCGGCCGCCCCGGCCCGCGGCGGCGCCGTACGACGCGCCCGGGCGGTGCTGGAGATCAACGGGACCCGACACCCGATCCCCTCGCCGGGGGCCGTGGTGGGCCGCGGCACCGACGCCGACATCCGGATCAACGACCCCGGGGTCAGCCGGCGCCACATCGAGTTCCGCGTCGGCGAGAGCCGCGGCGGCGTGCCGCAGGTCGCCGTGCGCGACCTCGGCTCGACCAACGGCATGCTCGTCGACGGCACCAAGGTCGCCCAATCCCCCCTCGACGACGGGTCGCGCGTGAAGATCGGCAACACCACCATGACCGTCCGCTTCGTGAGCGAGCCCGGGGAGGCCGGCGGTGTCTGAGGTCACCCTTTTCCTGGTCCGCATCGCCTACCTCGCGATCCTGTGGATCTTCGTGATCTCCGCGGTCTCGGTGATCCGCTCCGACATGTTCGGCGCCCGGGTCCCGCAGGCCGACCGGGCCGCGGACCGCGCGGCGCGCAAGTCCCAGAAGGCCGCCAAGCCGCCGAGCCGCAAGCGCGGCGCGCCGACCCACGTCCTCGTGGTCGAGGGCGCCAACGCCGGTGAGCGCGCCGACCTCGACCAGGCTCCGGTGCTGATCGGACGCGGCAGCGACGCCGCCATCCGTCTCGACGACGACTACGTCTCCACCCGCCACGCCCGGATCGCCGCCTCGGGCGACCAGTGGTTCGTGGAGGACCTCGGGTCGACCAACGGGACCTACATCGGCAGCGCCCGCATCACCCAGCCCACGACGCTGAATCTCGGGACCCAGGTCCGGATCGGCAAGACGATCCTCGAGCTGCGCAAGTAAGGCGACGATGACCTCGACCGATTCCACGCCGGACACAGCGACGACGCTGCGGCTGAGGTACGCCGCGCTCTCCGACGTCGGGCGGGTCCGCAAGGACAACCAGGACTCCGGCTACGCCGGCCCGTGGCTGCTCACCGTCTGCGACGGGGTCGGCGGTGCCGCCCGCGGCGACGTCGCCTCCAGCACCGCCGTCCAGCAGCTGCGCCGCCTCGACGAGCCGCCGACGCCGGGCGCCACCGGCGAGGCGCTGCTCGGTCTGGTCGCCGGCGCGCTGCACCGCGCGCACGACCGGATCGCCGAGCTCGTCGACGAGGACCCGGCGCTCAACGGCACCAGCACCACCGCCACCGTCGCCCTCTTCGACGGTCACCAGATCGGCATCGCCCACGTCGGCGACAGCCGCGCCTACCTGCTGCGCCAGGGCACCCTGTCCCAGCTCACCAAGGACCACACCTTCGTCCAGAGCCTGATCGACGAGGGCCGGATCACCGAGGCCGAGTCGCGGGTGCACCCGCACCGCAACCTGATCCTCAAGGCCCTCGACGGGGTGCACGAGACCGATCCCGACCTCTTCCACGTCGACCTGGCCGCCGGCGACCGGCTGCTGCTGTGCAGCGACGGTGCGAGCGGCGTGCTCGACGACGCCCGGCTGACCGACATCCTCAGCACCGGCACCCCCGACTACGCCGCCGTCGAGCTGGTCCGCGCCAGTCTGGAGGCCGGCAGCTCCGACAACGTCACCTGCGTGGTCGCCGACGTCGTGCCGGCCGACGCGGTGGGCACGGCCGAGGGCGAGGAGGCCGAGGAGCAGCAGCCGCTGCTGGTCGGCGCCGCCGCGGACCTGCCCCGGCGCCGCGGGCACGGGCTCTTCCGCGGTCACCGCTCCGGCGACACCGGCGAGCTGGAGGCCGTCGAGGCCGACCTGCCCCCCGACGTCGAGTACGCGATCCCCTCCGACCCGCTCGACCCCGAGCAGCTGCGCTACGCCCCGCGCCCGCCGCAGCGCTTCGTGTGGCTCAAGCGGCTCCTGCTGGGCCTGGTCATCGTCGGCGGGCTGTGGATCGTGCTCGCCGCGGCGTGGACCTGGAGCCAGCAGCAGTACTACGTCGCCGAGAACGACGGCGTGGTCGCGATCTACCGCGGCCTGGACGCGGACATCCCCGGTCTGGAGCTGTCGCACGCCTACGAGGACACCGACGTCCAGCTCGACCGGCTCTCCAGCTACCACGCCAACCAGATCCGCGAGGGCATCTCCGCCGACGACCTCGAGGACGCGCGGCGCATCGTCGACAACTTCGCCGAGAAGCAGGGTGACCCCGCCAGCGAGGACGAGACCACCGAGCCGAGCGCGACACCCAGCGACTCCGCCACCCCGGAGCCGAGCGAGACGAGCAGGCCGCTGACCGGCACGGAGCTCGGGTGAGTGTGCAGCAGATGTCCCAGACCGGCTCCCTGATGGGCTTCACGCACCGGCGTCGCCGGGGCGCGGAGCTCTTCCTGCTGGTGCTCGCGCTCCTGGTCGGCATCGGCGGCTACGCCGCGGTCGGTCTCGGGGTGGACGGCACGGTGCCCACCGACCTGATCGGGTACGGCGGGTGGCTGGCCGCGCTGGTCGTCGCCGCCCACGTGGTGGTGCGCCTGACCGCGCCGTACGCCGACCCGGTGCTGCTGCCGGTGGTCGCCGCCCTGAACGGGCTCGGCCTCGCGGTGATCCACCGCCTCGACCTGGCCGAGGACAAGAGCAACGCCCCCCAGCAGCTCATCTGGATGACCCTGGGCGTGGTGCTGTTCGTGCTCACCCTGGTGTTCCTGCGCGACCACCGGATCCTGCAGCGCTTCACCTACACCTGTGGGCTCTCCGCGATCGTGCTGCTGCTGCTGCCGATGCTGCCGCTGATCGGCAAGAGCGTGAACGGCGCGCGGATCTGGATCCACCTGGGCCCGTTCAGCTTCCAGCCCGGCGAGGTGGCCAAGGTGCTGCTGGTCATCGCCTTCGCCGGCTACCTCGTCCTGCACCGTGACGCGCTGGCCCTGGCCGGGCGCCGACTGGTCTTCATCGACCTGCCGCGCGGTCGCGACCTGGGGCCGATCCTGGCGATGTGGGCGATCAGCCTCGCCATCCTGGTCTTCCAGCGCGACCTCGGCTCGAGCCTGCTGTTCTTCGGCCTCTTCCTGATCCTGCTCTACGTCGCCACCGAGCGCCCCGGCTGGCTGGTCGTCGGCGGGCTGCTGTTCTCCAGCGGCGCGTTCGCGGCGTACACGCTGTTCGGGCACGTGCAGAACCGGGTGAACATCTGGCTGCACCCGATGGAGTACTTCGACCAGTCGCCGGGCAGCGGCCAGATCGTGGAGTCGATGTTCGGGATGGCCTGGGGCGGGCTGATCGGACGCGGCTTCGGCGAGGGCAGCCCCGACCGGGTGCCCTACGCGGAGTCGGACTTCATCATCGGCGCGATCGGCGAGGAGCTCGGGCTCACCGGGGTGATGGCCGTGATCCTGATGTACGGCCTGATCGTGGAGCGCGCCCTGCGCGCGGCGCTGGTGTGCCGCGACGGCTTCGGCAAGCTGCTGGCCACCGGCCTGGGCGGCGTCTTCGCGCTGCAGGTCTTCGTGGTCATCGGCGGCGTCACCAAGCTCATCCCGCTGACCGGCCTGACGACCCCCTTCCTCTCCTACGGCGGCTCCTCACTGGTCGCGAACTGGGTGATCATCGCTTTGCTGCTGCGCATCTCCGACCAGGCCCGGCGCCCGGTGCCCGACCTCTCGGTCGACCTCACCAAGCACGACGACGAGGCCACCCAGGTGGTGAAGCTCGGGTGAACAAGCCGATCCGCACGATCGCCGTCTTCTGCCTGCTGCTCTTCGGGGCCCTGCTCATCAACGCGACCTGGCTGCAGTACGTCCGCGCCGGCGAGCTCGGCGACGACCCGCGCAACCGCCGCGTCGTCGAGGCCGCGTTCTCCCGCGAGCGCGGCGCGATCATCGTCGGGCGCGACCCGGTCGCCGAGAGCGTCCCCTCCCGGGACAGCTACCAGTTCCAGCGCAAGTACCCCCAGCCGGCGAAGTACGCCCACACCACCGGCTACTTCTCCTTCTACAGCCAGGCCGGCATCGAGCGCAGCGAGAACGCCGTGCTGTCCGGTGACGACTCGCGGCTGTTCGTGACCCGCCTGGTCGACCTGCTCAGCAACACCGAGCCGGAGGGGGGCAGCGTCCAGCTGACCCTCGACCGGCAGGCCCAGGACGCCGCCTACGAGGGGCTCAGCGCCCTCGGCGACAACACCCGCGGCGCCGTCGTCGCGCTCGAGCCCTCCACGGGCAAGATCCTCGCCTCGGTCTCGCTGCCGACCTACGACCCCAACGAGCTCGCCAACCACGACCTGAGCGCGGTCAGCAAGACCTACGACCGGCTCAACGGGGCCGAGTCCCAGCCGCTGCTCAACCGGGCGAACCAGACCACGCTGCCGCCCGGGTCGACGTTCAAGCTGGTCACCGCCGCGGCCGCCCTGGAGACCGGCAACTACGACGCCGACTCGCTCGTGCCCGGGGGCAGCAGCTACCGGCTTCCGCTCTCCTCGACCACGATCGGCAACGGCGGCCGTGCCTGCGGCACCGACAAGATCACGATGACCCAGGCACTCCAGCAGTCGTGCAACACCACCTTCCTCGCCCTCGCCGACGAGCTCGGCAAGGACAAGATGCGCGCGCAGGCCGAGGACTTCGGCTTCAACAGCACCTACCTCGACGACCTGCCGATGTCGGAGAGCGTCTACCCCGACAACGGCGACGCGGCCCAGACCGCGCTCACCGGGATCGGCCAGTGGGACGTGCGGGCCACGCCGCTGCAGATGGCGATGGTGGCCGCCGGGATCGCCAACGGCGGAGTGGTGATGAAGCCCTACGTGGTCGACGAGATCCTCTCCCCCGACCTCGAGGTCCTGAACAAGAAGAACCCCAAACAGCTCTCCAAGGCGGTGGAGCCCTCCACCGCGACCGAGCTGAAGAAGATGATGGTCGCCACCGTCTCGGGCGGCACCGCCTCCCCCGCCGCGATCTCCAACGTCGACGTGGGCGGCAAGACCGGCACCGCGGAGAGCTGCGACGAGTGTCGCCCCTACGCGTGGTTCGTCTCGTTCGCACCGGCCGACGACCCCCAGGTGGCGGTGGCGGTGATGCTCGAGGACCTCGACTCCTCGGTGACCGAGATCGCCGGCGGCCAGCTGGGCGGCCCGATCGCCAAGGCCGTGATGGAGGCGGTGATCGACCAGTGAGCGGACCGGAGACCGGGACCAGCGGACGTTTCGTCGACGACGCGCACCGCTATCAGCTGGACTCGCGCATCGCCACCGGCGGCATGGGCGAGGTCTGGCGGGCCCGCGACACCGTGCTGGACCGGGCGGTCGCGGTGAAGCTGCTCAAGGCCGAGTACGCCGACGACGCGACGTTCCGCTCGCGCTTCGAGACCGAGGCCCGGCACGCGGCGGCGCTGCACCACCCCGGCGTCGCCGCGGTCTACGACTTCGGCGAGGCCGGCTCCCTCGACGGCTCGGGCGTCCCGCGGCCCTACCTGGTGATGGAGCTGGTCGACGGGCAGCCGCTCTCCGCGCTGCTGCGTCCGGGTACGCCGCTCGACCCGCGCGCCACCCAGGACCTGATGGCGATGGCCGCCGACGCGATCGGCGCCGCGCACGCGGCCGGGATCGTGCACCGCGACGTGAAGCCGGCGAACATGCTGGTCACCCCCGACCGAACCCTCAAGATCACCGACTTCGGGATCGCGCGGGCCACCGAGGGGATGGCGCTCACCCAGACCGGCCAGGTGATGGGCACCCCGCAGTACCTCTCCCCGGAGCAGGCGCGCGGCTTGACCGCGACGCCGGCCTCCGACGTGTACTCCCTGGGCGTGGTGGCCTACGAGTGCCTCACCGGGCGGCGTCCGTTCACCGGGGACACCCCGGTCACCACGGCGCTGGCCCACCTGCGCGAGCCGGTGCCGGAGCTGCCCGAGTTCGTCCCGGCCGACCTCGCCTACGTCGTACGCAAGGCGCTGGCCAAGGACCCGGCCGACCGCTTCCCCGACGGGGCCAGCCTCGCCGCCGCCTTCCGGGACCCGGCCGCCGCGGCCGCGGCCGACGCGGGCGAGCGCACCACGGTGCTCGCCGCGCCGGCGGCCGCTCCGGCCGACGCCACCCGGGTGATGCCGGCCACCGGCGCGCTGCCGGCCCAGGACACGGACCCGGCCACCGAGCCGGCGGCCGAGGACGACCGAGCCAAGAGGTCCCCGTGGCTGTGGGTCCTGCTGGGCACCGCCGTCCTGGTGCTCGCGGTGGTCGCCTTCCTTGCCTTGCGCGGCGACGACGGGGACACCCCCTCGGACGAGCCGACCAGGACCCCCAGGTCGTCGGAGCCTCGGACCCCGAGCCAGCAGGCCGGCATCGAGGTCGACGAGGACGACTACATCGGTCGCGACGTCGACGCGGTCACCGCCGAGCTCGAGGGGCTCGGGCTCTCGGTCCGCGCCGAGGAGCTCGCGAACCCCGGCAACCAGGGTGAGGACCTCGTCGCGGGGGTCAACCCCAGCGGCATGCTCGAGGATGGCGACCGCGTCACGGTGACCTTCTGGGGCCCGGTCCGCGAGGAGCCCGAGCCGGAGCCGGAGCCGACCACCCCGGAGCCGACGCAGGAGCCGACGCCCACGGAGCCGACCCGGGAGCCGTCGCCGGAGCCCTCCTCGACGGAGCCGAGCCGCCCGGCCAGCACCGAGCCCGGCGAGGACGACACCACGTCTGCGGACCCCAGGCCGCAGAGTCCCGAGAACCAGACCACCCCCCAGACGCAGAGCCCGAGCGCAGGGTGAGAGGGCAGCACCGATGACGAACCACGGGTCCACCCCGGGACCGACGCTGGTCGGCGGACGCTACGAGCTCGGCGAGCTCCTCGGACGCGGCGGGATGGCGGAGGTCCGCAAGGGCACCGATCGGCGGCTGGGCCGCACGGTGGCCGTCAAGCGGCTGCGCACCGACCTGGCCAGTGACTCCACCTTCCAGGCGCGGTTCCGGCGCGAGGCGCAGTCCTCGGCGTCGCTGAACCACCCCGCCATCGTCTCGGTCTACGACACCGGCGAGGAGTGGTCGCAGGCCGACGCCAACGGCCACGAGGGCGTCGCGCAGCCGTACATCGTGATGGAGTTCGTCGCGGGACACACCCTGCGCGAGATCCTGCGCGAGGGCCGCAAGATCCTGCCCGAGCGCGCCCTGGAGATCACCAGCGGCGTCCTGTCCGCGCTGGACTACTCCCACCGCGCCGGGATCATCCACCGCGACATCAAGCCCGGCAACGTCATGCTCACCCCGTCGGGCGACATCAAGGTGATGGACTTCGGTATCGCCCGTGCTATCTCCGATGCCTCCTCGGCGATGACCCAGACGGCCGCCGTCGTCGGGACCGCGCAGTACCTCTCCCCCGAGCAGGCCCGCGGCGAGACCGTCGACTCCCGATCCGACGTCTACTCCACCGGCTGCCTGCTCTACGAGCTGCTCACCGGGCGCCCGCCGTTCATCGGCGACAGCCCGGTCGCGGTCGCCTACCAGCACGTGCGCGAGCCGGCGACGCCTCCGTCCCACTACGAGGCCGACCTGACGCCCGAGATCGACGCCATCGTGATGAAGGCCCTGGCCAAGCGGGTCGAGGACCGCTACCAGAGCGCTGCCGCGATGCGCAGCGACATCGAGCGCTACCTGGCCGGACGGCCCGTGCAGGCGCCGCCGGTCGACGCCGAGCCCAGCCACCAGCTCGAGGGCCCCTCCTCGGACTCGTCGGTCAACGGCACCGTGCAGGGCTCGGGTGACGACCGCCGCAACGGCAACCGCGGCTGGCTGATCGCGCTGGTGGCGCTGCTGCTGGTGATCCTCGGCGGTTTCGCGGCGCTCTTCCTGATGGACTCCGAACCCGAGCCGGTCCAGGTCCCCGACCTCAGCACGATGACCGAGGACGAGGCCCGGGCAGCCCTCGGTGAGCGGGGCCTCGGGGTGGGCCAGATCGAGGAGGCGACCAGTGACGACGTGCCGCAGGGCCAGGTCAGCGACCAGGACCCCAGCGCCGGCTCGTTCGTCGTCCCCGACTCCTCGGTGTCGTTCACGGTCTCCCTGGGCAAGCCGCAGGTCGAGGTGCCCTACGTCCTGGGCCAGGGGCGCCTCGCCGCCACCGAGACCCTGGAAGCCGCCGATCTCAAGGTGAAGATGGTCGAGCGCGACGACGACGCCGAGCGCGGCCGGGTGATCGAGACCCAGCCCGCCCCCGGCACCCCGGTCGCCGTGGACACCATCGTCACGGTCTACTACTCCGATGGCCCCGAGGAGGTCCCCGACGTCGTCGGCCTGAGCGTGGCCAAGGCCACCCAGCTGATCGAGGAGGCCGGCTTCACCAAGGTCAAGGTGTTCAAGAGCGACGACACCAAGAAGAAGAAGGGCACCGTCCTGGAGCAGACGCCGCTGGGTGGGGAGTCCGCGACCACCGAGACGACCGTGGTGCTGGTGGTCTCCTCCTACGAGCCCGAGCTGGAGCCGACGACGCCGCCCACGCCCAGCGAGTCGCCCACCGAGATCCCGCCGACGACACCCCCGACCACCGAGCCGACGACGCCCTGATCCGCGGCCCGGACCACCCCGCGCACCAGCCAGGTGCCGGGCGGGGTGTCGGGCCGGGTGCGGCTACGCGCCGGTGTCGGTGTCCGGCAGGGCCTCGGCGTACTGCAGGTCGACGAGTCCTTCGTAGGCCGGGGCGACGAGATCGTCCTCGAGCTCGAGGTCCCAACCGATCGCGATGTCGGGGTTCTGCGACTGCTCGCGGTAGACGCTGACGGCCTCGTCCGCGGCCAGTGAGTCCAGGATTTCGCCCTGATCCCCGATCGCGGAGATCACGAACGGCTGGGGGTAGGGCACGCTCTGCAGGCGCACCGAGTTGCCCTCGCACTTGATGCCGGTGGTGGACACGACCCGCTGGCCGGCGATGGTGACGGCGCGAGCCCCGCCCTTCCACATCGCGTTGACGACCGCCTGGATGTCCTGCTGATGCACCACCAGCAGGTTGGCCGGGGTCTCGTCGGCGGCGGTGTCCGGCGCGTCCGAGAGCGTGACGGTGACCCCGGTGCCCCGACGCGGGACGAGGCCGGCGGGGTCCTCGAGCCGCTCCATCCTGCCCCGGTAGCGGCGCACGGTGGTGTCGTCGATGCTCCGGCTCAGCTTCGCGATCTCCTTGTTGAGCCGGGCCACGCGGTCGCGCTTCTTCTCCACCTGCCGGCTCTCCGCGCTCACCAGCGAGGCGAGGTCGGCGTAGCGCCCGGGGCGCAGGTCGGTGCCTCCGCTGTTCTCGGCGCTGGCCACGAACAGCGCCCCACTCAGCGCGAAGATCAGCGGGGTGGCCACCGCCCAGGCACCTCGACCACCGCGCCCGCGCGGGGACAGCGAGGAGACCGCGTGCGCCGAGAGCCGCTTGATCCGCGAGACGCGACCCTCCGGCGTACCCGGGTCGGTCTGCTCCGGGTCGGGCACGCCCGGGTGGTCTGCGTGAGAACCGGGGGTCATGACGACTACGCTAGCCCGCGGCGCGTGAGGTATCACCGTCAGCCCGCCCGTGTAGCCAAGGAGATCTGGTGTCCAAGCCGAAGGCCCACCAACCGACCGAGCCGACCCTGACCGGGAAGGTGTTCTCGATCCGGTTCCTGATCACCCTGCTGCTGGTGGTGCTCGGCATCGCCTGGATCGCCGTCTACTACTCGACCGTGCGGGTGGCGCCGCTCTCCGACGCCGAGCCCGGCGGGCCGGCGTTCATGGCGGACCTGGAGATGTGGAACTACCTGATCGGCTTCGGGCTGATCATGCTCGGCCTGGTGATCGCCGCCCATCCGTCGACCCCGCTGGGCCGTGGCCGCGGCGTGGTGGTCGGCATGCTCGGCTGCTTCCTGATCGGCCTGCTGTGGATCTGCACGTTCTACGTGTTCAGCGGCACCAAGCTCGACGAGGTGTGGGTGCTCAACGACCTCGACCAGTGGAACCTGGTCGTCGGCATCGGGTTCATGGCGGTGGGCTTCGCCTTCGCCACCCGCTGGGAGTGACCCCTCCCCCGCATCCGGTGCCCCCGGCACCCGCACGCGACGAAGGCCCGGACCGAGTGGTCCGGGCCTTCGTCGTTCCCCGGTGCGGCGAGGTTCTCCACATTGGGGATAACTCCTGTGGAGAACTTACAGCGATGTTATTCACCGGTTATCCACAGGCTGTGCAGAACTTTCGGACCGCTCAACCGAGGCCGGCCACCCGCACCGCCGTGGCCGCGAGCAGGGCCAGCAGCAGCGCTGCCAGCCCGAGTCCCTGCCACAGCGTTCGGTGCTTGCGCGGGGCGTAGACGATGATCGCGGCGACGAGGAGCCCGCCGACCAGGCCACCGAGGTGGCCCTGCCAGGAGATGAACTGGCTGCCCAGCACGGTGATGACGACGTTGATGCCGATCCAGCCCAGCAGGGAGGACGTGTTGGCCCCGACCCGCAGGGCCACGACCAGCAGCCCGCCCATCAGCCCGAAGATGGCTCCCGAGGCTCCCAGCGTGGTGCTGGTCTCGGGAGCGAGCCAGAGCACCGCCACCGACCCGCTGAGCGCCGAGAGCAGGTAGAGCGCCAGGAACCGCGCCCGCCCGATCGCCAGCTCCAGCTGCGGCCCGAGGAACCACAGCGCCAACATGTTGAAGCCCAGGTGCATGGGCTCCACGTGGGTGAAGGCGCTGGTCAACATCTGCCACAGCGCCCCGTCGGCCACTCCCGGCAGCCACAACCCGTCCCCCGGCGGGTTCGTGCGGGTCAGGCAGGAGGACTCCGAGAACAGCGCGTAGGTGCCCTCGGGGGACTGCCGGGACTCGCAGGTGCCGACCGGCGAGAGCGCCAGTCGGTAGAACCACGAGCTGGCCTGTCCCCCGGTGCCCAGCAGCGCCAGCCAGATCCCCACGTTCGTCACGATCAGCACGATCGACGTCAGTGCGGGGTTGCTCGAGCGCTTTCCGCCGTACGGCGCGCGCCCGGCGCGCGTCGTACGCGCACCCTCGGCCACGCACTCGACGCACTGGAAGCCCACGGCCGCGTCGCGCATGCAGTCGGGACAGATCGGACGGTCACACCGCTGGCAGCGGATGTAGGTCTCGCGGTCGGGGTGCCGATAGCAGGTCGGAACCCCGGCCGCGGGGGCCGGCTCGCCGGGCATCGGGGGCGTGCTCAGGAGCGGACGATCTGGACCGTCTCGATGACGACGGGCTCGACCGGGCGGTCACGGCCGTCGGTCTTGACCTTGTCGATGGCGTCGACGACGTCGCGCGACGCCTGGTCGGCGACCTCACCGAAGATCGTGTGCTTGAAGTTCAGCCACGGAGCGGTCCCGGTGGTGATGAAGAACTGCGAGCCGTTGGTGCCCGGCCCCGCGTTGGCCATCGCCAGCAGGTAGGGCTTGTCGAAGACGAGCTCGGGGTGCGGCTCGTCCTTGAACGTGTAGCCCGGGCCGCCGGTGCCGGTGCCCAGCGGGCAGCCGCCCTGGAGCATGAAGCCCGCGATGATGCGGTGGAAGCCGAGTCCGTCGTAGAACGGGCCGGTCTTGCCGCCGTCGGCCTTGTAGTCCTTGGTGCCCTCGGCGAGGCCGACGAAGTTGTCGACCGTCTCCGGAGCGTGGTTCGGAAGGAGGTTGATGACGATGTCACCGTGGTTGGTCTTGATGATGGCCTGCAGGTCAGCCATATGTCTGCCTCTCGATGGACGATTGGTGCGGCTCTGATCCTCCCACGATCGACCAACCCGGCCATTGTGGGTACTGCACCGGCACCGCCCCCGGCTCGGCGTGTGTCGGGAGCCGTTTGCCGGGGCATGATCGAATGTGTGGGACACGACAAGAGGAAGGCCACCATGGGCATCCGCAAGAAGAAGTCCGTCATCGACCAGGCCATTGACCAGGCGACCGAGTTCGCCGAGTCCGTCCGCCCCCAGCTCGAGTCCGCGCTCGTGACCGCGAGGGAGAAGGCCGGCCCTGCGCTCGCCGACGCCCGCGAGCGCGCCGTCGAGCTGTCCACCGAGGCCCGGGAGAAGGCAGCACCCCTCCTGGCAGACGCTCGTGATCGGGCTGTCGAGCTCTCGGCCGAGGCGCGCGAGAAGGCCACCCCGCTGATCGCGGAGGGTCGCACCAAGGCCGCGGCCGGTGCCGCCGTCGGCGCGGCGTACGCCGCGGAGAAGGCCGCGCACGGCAAGGAGCTGGCCGCCGCCAAGCTGGCCGAGCTCAAGGCCGAGCCGGAGCCGGAGCCCAAGAAGGGCGGCAAGCTCCGCAAGATCGTGCTGTTCAGCGCCCTCACGGGGCTGGCTGCGTTCGCGGTGAAGAAGCTGACGGCCGACAAGTCCTCGGACAACTGGCAGTCGTCGTACACGCCGACGCCGCCGTCGCAGACGGCTGCTCCGAGCACCCCGGCCAGCCCCGTCGCCACCGCGGCCGCGGCCGTGGAGGAGGACGACCGGGCCGCCGCGTCGCCCGACGAGGCGCTCTCGGACGCCACCGACCAGCCGCACGAGCCGACGACGCCCGACGCACCCGCCGAGGTCATCGACATCGACCCCGACAACCGGGCCTGATCCCGGGGCGCCGTACCGGCGCCGCGTCGTCAGCGGGACCGGCCGGAGGGAAGATCCTCCGGCCGGTTCTGTGCTATCCAGGCGTCGATGCGCTCCCACCAGTCGTAGAGCCACTCGATGCGCTCCTCGCGTCCGGCGGGGATCTCGGCGCGCGGCACCTGCCACCAGCGCATGATGATCTGCTTGTCCATCGGCAGCTCGCGCCAGACGTCGGCCACGGTCAGCAGGTGGTCGAGCCCGGTGTGGGCGACCAGGACCACGTCGGCGTCGGGTGCCGCGTCCAGCGCTGCGATGAAGCCCCCGGGCCGGGGCGCCAGCACGTGGGTCATCGACTCGGCGCGTACCGCCATCCGCTCCAGGCCGAGTCGGCGAAGCCGGCTGATCGCCCGCTCCCGGCGCTTCGGGGTGAAGTTGCCTCCCTCGGGGAAGATCACGAACGCGTCGTTCTCGTCCAGGCCGCTGACCAGCTCGCCGATGTGCGACTCGAGGTCCTCGCCGGCACCCGGGTTGGGGGAGATGAACCGGGCCGGGAGCCGGCCCAGCAGGACGTCGATCATCGGGTCCCAGGCCAGGGTGTCCTTGAGGACCACCCGCGGCTCGCGGTGGTACCAGTGCAGCAGCGCGTACATCAGCGTGAACGAGTCCCCCGGTCCCGCGTGGCGACAGCACACCAGCAGTGGTCGACCGGGGTGGGCGTCCGGGGCGGGACCCTCGGTGACGATCCGCAGCCGGACCACCCGGCGCGCCTCGCGGAAGAAGACCCAGAGCAGGCCCTGGGCCAGGTCGTAGTGGATGCCCTCGAAGTAGGGGGTGCGGATCCGGCGGCCGAACCCCGAGGAGAGCCACCAGCCGAACATCACGATCAGCAGCAGGCTCTCGCAGGTCAGGTAGAGGACCACGACCCACAGCAGGCGCAGCGCCCGCCACCGGCCCGGGGCCAGCGGGGAGATGGCCGCCGCGAGGATCAGCCACAGCGGCAGCGTCACCCAGATCAGCGCCGTCAGCGCGATCACGGCCGGAGCGAGCACGAGCCGGCGCAGCAGACGGACCAGGAGCGAGCGCCAGGTCACGCGCCCACTCCGTGCTCGCGCAGGTAGGACAGCGACTCCTGGTAGGTCGCCGTGATGCGCTGGTGCACGGAGGAGAAGTCACGGTGGGCGCGCAGGGAGTCGTCGAAGGCAGAGGTGCCTGCCGCCGGGAGCACGTGCGCCTCGATGTGCGCGGGCAGCTCGGCCATCTCGCGCACGAAGCGGTGCCGGCGGGCGATCTCGAAGGAGACCCGCGCCACCTCCCACGGCTTGCGGGGCACGGTGAGGGGCCGGTCGATCCGGCCGACCTGGAGCACGAAGATGCGATCGGCTCCCAGCTGGGCCGCGCGGCCCACCGGGATCGTGTTGACGATGCCACCGTCGAGGAAGTGCTCCCCGCCCACCCGGGCCGGCGGCAGCAGACCCGGTGCGGCGGCGCTCGCCACGACCGCGTCGACGACCGGGCCCTCGCTGAACCAGTGCTCCGCGGCGCGCTCGATGCTGGCCGCGCACACCTGGAACTCGACAGCGAGGTCGGCGAAGGTGATCTCGCCGAGCTCGTCGCGCAGCCGCTGGATGAGCGGCTTCGCCGAGTAGATGTGGGTGCCGGTCACCATCGCGCGCCGTACCGTGCGCAGCGGGCGGTCGCCGTACACGTCGCCGCTGTCGGCCGCCGACTGCCACAGCTGCGTGAGGCGGGCGATCACCGAGCCGTCCGGCTGGCGGGCCACCATCGCCCCGTTGATCGCGCCGACGCTGGTGCCGAGCACCAGGTCGGGGACGACGCCACGCTCGAAGAGGGCCTGCAGCATGCCGACCTCGGCGGCGCCGAGGACCCCGCCGCCACCGAGCACGAATGCGGTGGTCGTCACCCTCGGGAACGTATCAGGCGAGCTCGGGGTGGTGCGCCTTCACGCGCTGGGTCGCCCGGTGCTCGGCCCAGAAGGAGAGGATCGGCACGGTGCCGCAGATCAGCGTCACGAGCGTGAAGCCGATGTCCCAGTCGTCCTTGCGCGAGAGCATGAACGCCATCAGCACGAAGATCATGTAGAGCCAGCCGTGGGCGACGCCGAGGTACTCGGTGATCGCCTCGCCGACGTGCTGGGCGTCGCCGCCGGTGGGGAACCAGTTGGGGGTGCTGTCGAAGAGGCCCCACATGCCGGTGCCGTCGAAGTTGGCGAGCGGTACGCCGACCAGGCACAGCACGATGAGCAGGACACCGACGATGCTGGCCATCACCCGGTAACGGAGGAGCGCGGCTTTCACGACCTGGACGGTACCGGGTCAACCTGAGGGGTGGCTGAGTCGGGGCTGGGCTGATCCTGATCCCCCCGGTCCTCGTCGTCCGGGCCGTCGTCGGGCTCGTCGCCGCTGGACTTCGCGAGCTCGTCGCGGACGTAGCGCCACCAGATGTAGACGGCGAAGGCCGCGAACATCCACCACTCCACCGCGTAGAGCAGGTTGCGCAGGCCGGTGGACCCGTCCGACTTCGGCAGGGCGTCGAGGGTGGCCTGGCTGAGCCCGTCCACGGCCTCGACGGCGCCGTCCGCCTCGGGCCAGCCGGTGGCGCCGGCGTCGACCGCCTCGCGCACCGCGTCCGGGCCGATGGCCACGGCGTAGCCGCTGTAGAGGTCCTGCTCGACGTGCTGGATCGCGTCGGCCAGCCGCAGCTGCGGCAGCAGGTCGTCGCTCGGGTCGGGGTCGGTGGCCCCGGTGCCCTCGGCCGGCTGCAGCCAGGCGAGGATCTCGGCCTCACCGGTGGGCGGCTCGGGCGCGCTCGCCGGGTCGGGCTCGGCGTCGTCGAGGAAGCCGCGCACCACCAGCAGCGCCGGCGCGTCGGCGCCACCCCCCACGGCCATCGGCGTGACCACCCACGAGCCCTCGACGCCGTCCTGGGTGCGGTCGGTGACGTAGACCGTGCCCCCGGGCACCCAGGTGCCCTCGACCAGCACCGGCTGGCCCACCCGGTCGGCGGGGAACGGGTCGTCGGGGCCCATCAGCTCCGCCAACGGCACCGGTGCCTGAAGGGTCAGGTCACGCGCCTCGGCGTCGCGCTGGGCCTGCCAGGACTCCATCTGCCACAGCCCGAGGCTCACCGCCACGACCGCGCACAGACCCCCCACCAGGTGCGCCAACCAGAAACGACGGGCAAGGACAGCAGGCACGCTCCCAGGGTACGCCGCCCCCCACCGCCCCCTGACTCGGCGTGAACTAGCAGCGTACGCACCCCGAGTCGGCGTGAACTCACCGTCGAGAGGCGCCGAGTCGGCGTTACTTCGCGATCGGCGGCTCATCGCACGCCGACTCGACCGTCGTACGACGCGAGTTCACGCCGACTCGACCGTCGTACGACGCGAGTTCACGCCGACTCGACCGTCGTACGACGCGAGTTCACGCCGACTCGGCGCAGGGGCGACGGTGATGTAGCTGCCGTCCGGCCGAGCGTCGCCGCATCTCTCGCCCGCTTACCCGCAGGTAACTGGAGGATCGCACGCACCAGGTGCACGGGAATCTCCAGTTACCCGTCAGTCACCTGAGGCGCGCCCAGCCAGGGCGGCGGGGCGGGCGCGGCTGTGCGGGTGGTGGGCGCGAGCAGGCGGCTGGGTCAGCAAGGAGAGGAGACCGCAGGCCGACCTTCGCGTTCAGTGGGTGGAGCCTAGGGGACTCGAACCCCTAACCCCCTGCTTGCAAAGCAGGTGCGCTACCAATTGCGCCAAGGCCCCCGAAGCCGGCCCAGCGGGCCGGCGGTGGGTCTGATCAGGCCTTCGCGACCGGGTCGGTCGCCTCGGCCCACAGGGCCTGCTCGCGCTTGCTGTCGTCGACCTTCTTCTTCACCATCACGGCGCCGAGGGCGGCCAGCAGGACGAGGGTGAGCTTCTTCACGGGATCTCCCAGGTGGGTCGTGCCACGTCGAAGGGGCGAGGCGTGGCGGAGAAGCAGACGCGGGTGGTGGGCCTAACAGGACTTGAACCTGTGACCTCTTCCTTATCAGGGAAGCGCTCTAACCGTCTGAGCTATAGGCCCGCGTGGGTATCGCCGATCATCGGCAACGACCGAGGGGGAACATTACCCCACGCCCGCGGAGGCCGACAAAACGGCCCCCGCGGGCGTCACACCAGGCTCAGTGCTCGTCCTCGGCCAGGGTGACGTCGATGCCGCCGAGCAGGGCGGCGGCCATGTTGTACAGGAACGCGCCCAGGGTCGCCATCGCGGTGATCAGCACCACGTCGATGACCGAGACCAGCATCGTGAAGCCCATCACGCGGGAGAGCCCGACGTAGTTCTCGACGTCGAAGTCGGCCGCCTCCTCGCCGCCGATCACGTCCTGCACGGTGCCGTTGATCGACTCCCACACGCCGGCGATCCCGAGCACCGACCACACGATGAACACCGAGACGATGGTGACGATCGCGAAGGCGATCGAGAGCAGGAACGCGGTCTTCATCACCGACCAGGGCTCGATCCGCGTCAGCCGCAGTCGTGCCCGGCGCGGCGGGCGGCGCGTGCCGGACGTGCTCGCGGCCTTCGCCGCCTTGCTCGGCGAGTGCGGGTCG
This sequence comes from Nocardioides sp. Z43_10, assembly GCF_059766615.1. Classification (NCBI taxonomy): domain Bacteria; kingdom Bacillati; phylum Actinomycetota; class Actinomycetes; order Propionibacteriales; family Nocardioidaceae; genus Nocardioides; species Nocardioides sp. Z43_10. The sequence goes on from NZ_JCBAJY010000001.1 coordinate 492,800, forward strand.
GCGTTGGCGGCGTGCTGGTCGGCGACGCCGGAGAACGCCGCCTGCAGCCGGCTGGTCATCGCGGGTCGCACCGCGGTGTCCGAGCTGCGCGCGTCCCCGCCTGCCTTGGTCGGTGGTGTGCCCCTATTGGCCGGGGTATCGGTCATCGGCGTCACTCCCTGGTCTCGTCGGCACCGGAGTCGCCGTCCACGTCGTTGTTGTCGGCAGCGCTCATCGTGTCTTCCTCGGACGACTCGTCAGCGATTGTTGCATCCGCCTCCACGGCCGAGGCCTGCGCGGAGCCCTCGGCGCCAGACTCGGCGCCGGACTCGTCGACCGGCTCGCCGTCCGGCCCGACCTCCTCCTCAGCGTCCTCCTTGGCCTCCACCGAGCGGGCCACGACCGCGACCGCGTCGCCCTTCTTGGGCTTGGCGAACTTCACGCCCATCGTGGATCGGCCGGTGGGCCGGAACTCGGCGTTGATCGGGCTGCGCACCACCTGACCGGCCTGGGTGATCAGCAGCACCTCGTCGCCCTCCTCCACGATGAACGCGCCGACCAGGCTGCCGCGCTCCTCGTTGGCCAGCGACATCGCCTTGATGCCGATGCCGCCGCGCGACTGCAGGCGGTACTCCGAGATCCGGGTCCGCTTGGCGAAGCCGCCGTCGGTGATCGTGAAGACGTACTGCTCCTTGACGTCCGGCAGGTCACCGGGCGCGGTGGACTCGCCGGCCTCGGCCGCCTTGGCCTCAGCGGCCTCCTCGGCCGCCACCTGCTCGGCGCGGATGACCGACATCGACAGCAGCGCGTCGCCGTCGCGGAACTTCATCCCCGAGACGCCCGAGGTGGCGCGTCCCATCGGCCGCAGCTGGCTGTCGTCGGCGCGGAACCGGATCGCCTGGCCCTTGCGCGAGACCAGCAGGATGTCGTCCTCGGCGTTGACCAGCTCGGCGCCGATCAGCTCGTCGTCGTCCTCGCGGAAGTTGATCGCGATGACGCCGGCCTGACGCGGGCTGTTGTAGTCGCCCAGCCGGGTCTTCTTGATCAGCCCGGTCCGGGTGGCGAGCACCAGGTACGGCGCCTGCTCGTAGTCGCGGATCGCCAGCACCTGCGCGATCTTCTCATCGGGCTGGAAGCTCAGCAGCCCGGCCACGTGACCACCCTTGGCGTCGCGCGAGGCCTCCGGCAGGTTGTAGGCCTTGGTCCGGTAGACCCGCCCGGCGGTGGTGAAGAACAGCAGCCAGTGGTGGTTGGTGGTGGCGATGAAGTGCTCGACGACGTCGTCGCCGCGCAGCGTCGCACCGCGCACGCCCTTGCCGCCGCGCTTCTGGGTGCGGTACTGGTCGGCCCGGGTCCGCTTGGCGTAGCCGCCGCGGGTGATGGAGACGACGAGCTCCTCGTCGGGGATCAGGTCCTCCATCGAGAGGTCGCCGTCGGCCGCGATGATCTGGGTACGGCGGTCGTCGCCGTACTTCTCCACGATCGCCTCGAGCTCGTCGGCGACGATCTGGCGCTGGCGGGTGAGGTTCGCCAGGATGTCCTCGAGGTCGGCGATCTCGAGCTCGATCTCGGCGAGCTCGTTGATGATCCGCTGGCGCTCCAGGGCAGCCAGCTTGCGCAGCTGCATGTTGAGGATCGCGTCGGCCTGGATGTCGTCGATCTCCAGCAGCTCGATCAGGCCCTGCCTGGCCTCGTCGACGTCCGGGGAGCGCCGGATCAGGGCGATGACCTCGTCCAGGGCGTCCAGGGCCTTCGCCAGACCACGCAGCACGTGGGCGCGCCGCTCGGCCTCGGCGAGCCGGTAGCGCGTCCGGCGCTGGATGACCTCGACCTGGTGCTCGACCCAGTTGCTGATGAACTGGTCGATGCTCAGCGTGCGCGGCACGCCGTCCACCAGCGCCAGCATGTTGGCGCTGAAGTTGGTCTGCAGCTCGGTGTGCTTGAGCAGGTTGTTCAGCACCACCCGGGCCACCGCGTCGCGGCGCAGCACCACGACCAGGCGCTGGCCGGTGCGGTCGGAGGTGTCGTCACGCACGTCGGAGATGCCCTGGACGCGCCCGGAGTCGGCGAGCTCGGCGATCTTCAGCGCGAGGTTGTCGGGGTTGACCATGTAGGGCAGCTCGGTGATCACCAGGCAGGTGCGACCGCGCTTGTCCTCGTCGATCTCGATCACCGCACGCTGGGTGACCGAGCCGCGACCGGTGCGGTAGGCCTGCTCGATGCCCTGGCGACCCACGATCAGCGCGCCGTTGGGGAAGTCAGGGCCCTTGATCCGCTCGATCAGCGCGTCCTGCAGCTCCTCGCGGGTGGCGTCGGGGTGCTCGAGCGCCCACTTCGCACCCTCGGCCACCTCGCGCAGGTTGTGCGGCGGGATGTTGGTCGCCATCCCCACCGCGATGCCGGCCGAGCCGTTGACCAGCAGGTTGGGGTAGCGCGCCGGCAGGACCACCGGCTCCTGGGAGCGGCCGTCGTAGTTGGGCTGGAAGTCGACGGTGTCCTCGTGGATGTCGCGCACCATCTCGAGGGCCAGCGGAGCCATCCGGCACTCGGTGTACCGCATCGCGGCGGCCGCGTCGTTGCCCGGGGAGCCGAAGTTGCCCTGGCCCTGCACCAGCGGCGCGCGCATCACCCACGGCTGCGCCAGGCGCACCAGGGTGTCGTAGATCGCGGTGTCGCCGTGCGGGTGGTACTGACCCATCACGTCGCCGACGACGCGGCTGCACTTGGAGAAGCCGCGGTCGGGCCGGTAGCCGCCGTCGTACATCGCGTAGATCACCCGGCGGTGCACCGGCTTGAGCCCGTCGCGTACGTCGGGCAGCGCGCGGCCGACGATGACCGCCATCGCGTAGTCGATGTAGGCGCGCTGCATCGACGTCTGCAGCTCGACGGGCTCGATCCGCCCGCCGAGGGGGGGCTCAGTGGTGTTGTCAGTCACGATTGTTCTCTCTGCTCGGCTCTACTCGAATCTAGGGAAAGCGCTAGAAAGCGGAATACCTAGATGTCGAGGAAGCGGACGTCCTTGGCGTTGCGCTGGATGAAGGAACGGCGCTGCTCGACGTCCTCGCCCATCAGGATCGAGAAGATCTCGTCGGCCTGGGCGGCGTCGTCCAACGTCACCTGCAGCATCAGGCGCTGGTCGGGATCCATGGTGGTCTCCCACAGCTCCTTGGCGTTCATCTCGCCCAGACCCTTGTAGCGCTGGACCGGGTTCTCCTTGGGCAGCTTCTTGCCCGCCTCGATCCCGGCGGCCATCAGCGCGTCGCGCTCGGAGTCGGAGTAGACGAACTCGTGCTCGTGCGGCTTGTTCCACCGCAGCCGGTACAACGGCGGCTGGGCCATGTAGACGTGGCCGTGGTCGATCAGCGGCTTCATGAAGCGGAACAGCAGCGTCAGCAAGAGCGTGTTGATGTGGTGGCCGTCGACGTCGGCGTCGGCCATCAGCACCACCTTGTGGTAGCGCAGCTTCGCGATGTCGAAGTCCTCGGTGATGCCGGTGCCCAGCGCCGAGATGATCGACTGGACCTCCAGGTTGCCCAGGATCCGGTCCAGGCGCGCCTTCTCGACGTTGAGGATCTTGCCGCGGATCGGCAGGATCGCCTGGATCCGCGGGTCGCGTCCCTGTCGGGCGGAGCCGCCTGCGGAGTCACCCTCGACGATGAACACCTCGCACTCGGCGGGGTTGGTCGACTGGCAGTCCGACAGCTTGCCGGGGAGTCCGCCGCCACCGAGGATGCCCTTGCGGTTGCGGGCCAGGTCGCGGGCCTTGCGGGCCGCGACGCGAGCCTGGGCGGCCGCCTGGGCCTTGCGGACGATCTCCTTGCCCTCGGCCGGGTTCTGCTCCAGCCAGGCGCCGAACCGGTCGTTCATCAGGCGCTGGACGAAGCCCTTGGCCTCGGTGTTGCCGAGCTTGGTCTTCGTCTGGCCCTCGAACTGCGGCTCGCCGAGCTTGACCGAGATGATCGCGGTCAGGCCCTCGCGGATGTCGTCGCCCTTGACCCGGTCCTCGGACTTCTTGATCAGGCCCCACTCCTCGCCCCAGTGGTTGACCAGGGAGGTGAGCGCGGCGCGGAAGCCCTCTTCGTGCGTGCCGCCCTCGTGGGTGTTGATGGTGTTGGCGAAGGTGTGCACCGACTCGCTGAACGTCGTGTTCCACTGCATCGCGACCTCGAGGCTCATGTGGTTCTCGACGCGCTCGGGCGTCTCGGCCTCGAAGGCGATGATCGTGGGGTTGGCCGGGACCTTGCGGCGGTTCAGGTACCCGACGTAGTCGATGAGACCGCGGTCGTACTTGAAGATCCGCTCCATGCCACCGGCCTCGCCGGGCTGGATGGCGTCGACGCCGGCCTGGTCGACGTCGTCGTCGACGGTGTTGTCCTCGACCGCCTCGAGGACCTCCTCGGCGGCGGGCCGCTCGTCGCGCAGCACGATCTCGAGGCCCTTGTTGAGGAAGGCCATCTCGCGGATGCGGTTGGTGATCGTCTCGAAGTTGAACGTCGTGGTCTCGAAGATGTCGGCCGAGGGCCAGAACGTGATCGTGGTGCCGGTGTGCTCGCCGGGCTCCATCTCGCGCACCTGCTCGAGCGGGGCGTTGGGCACGCCGAGGGAGAACACCTGGCGCCACAGGTGGCCGCGGTTCTTCACGTCCACCTGGAGGGTGGTCGACAGGGCGTTGACCACCGAGACACCGACGCCGTGCAGACCGCCGGAGACCTTGTAGCCGCCGCCGCCGAACTTGCCGCCGGCGTGCAGCATGGTCAGCGCCATGGTGACCGCGGGGATGCCCTCGGTGGGGTGGATGTCGGTGGGGATGCCACGGCCGTTGTCCTCGACCTTGACGCCGCCGTCGGCGAGCAGGGTGACGATGATCCGGTCGCAGTGCCCGGCCAGCGACTCGTCGACGGAGTTGTCGACGATCTCCCACACCAGGTGGTGCAGTCCGCGCTCGCCGGTGGAGCCGATGTACATGCCCGGGCGCTTGCGGACGGCCTCGAGGCCCTCGAGCACCTGGATCGCGGAGGCGTCGTAGGCGTCCCCCACGGGTCCGGTCTGGCGCAGCTTGTCGTGCAGGTCGCCGAGCTCGGCGTCGTGCTCGAACTCGGAGCCGGAGGCGGGGGACTCGGTGGGGGTGGCGGCGCTCTCGTCGGACACGCAGACCTCTTCCTGATGCGGGACGACCACGGCGGGGCGCGCACTAGGACCGAGGTCCGAGGATCGCGCGGCACTGCCCAGCCTGACTGTCTGCACGAGTGGAACTCATGCAGAGGGCCGCTGCGTGAAAGGAGCCAGCGACCCAGGAGCCATCCTACCTGGCTCCAGGCCCCTAACCCACGTGATCCTCCCCAGGAAACGGGGGAGAGTCTGCAGGAATTGCCCTCTGTGCGGCCCAGGAAGGCCTCGGCAGCGCACGCAGGGGGGTCCGGACGGGTCCCGGTACGTCGACGGGGGCCCCAGTTCGTCTGGCGCAGGCATGGCACCGGCCGATTCGGGCCGGGGCTACTCAGCCGTAGGTGTCGCGCGGCCCGCGACCGTCGCGCACCGAGCGGGGACCCTTCTTCCAGGTCGGCAGGTGCGGGCCGAGCACCTCGATCAGCACCACGCTCCCGTGCCCGAGCTCCTCGTTGAGACGCCGCACGATGGTCGGCGCCAGCAGCCGCAGCTGGGTGGCCCAGGCGGTCGAGTCGGTGCGCACGGTGAGCTTGCCGTCGGCGAACGCCTCCGGGGTGCAGTGGCTGGCCACCTCGTCCCCGACCAGCTCGGCCCACCGCCCGAACACCCCGTGCACGCGCAGGTCCAGCGCCCAGCCGTGGTCGGAGACCAGTCGGCCCAGCGTGCTGTCGAGCGTCTGCGGGTCGCGCTCGTCGGGGTGCGCGCCCGAGACCCGGCCGGTGCCCCGGCGCCGCAGGCTGCCGCCCGTCGTACGACGCCGCGGGCGCACGCCGGTGGGCAGCGCCCGCGCGGTCGCCCGGGCCAGGGAGCGGGCCAGCTCCAAACCGTCGTCGTGGTGCTCGGGCTCGGCATCCGGACTCTCCGCGACGCTCTCGGCTGCGGCGTCGTCGGCGCTCTCGGCGGCCTGATCGGCGTCGCCCGGATCGGGGATGGGCCGCTCCTCAGTCATCGCTCAGCCTCCGTACCTCGCCGTCGGCGACGGCGTACCGCACCCCGGCCAGGACCTCCGGGACGTCCTCGGGGACCGCCGCCGTGACCAGCACCTGCTCCGCGCCGGCCACCAGGTCGGCGAGCTGGCGCCGGCGACCGGTGTCGAGCTCCGCGAACACGTCGTCCAGGATCAGGATGGGATCGTCGCCGTCCGCGCGCAACAGGTCGTAGGAGGCGAGTCGCAGCGCGAGCGCGAACGACCACGACTCCCCGTGCGAGGCGTAGCCCTTGACCGGGAGCCGCAGCTCGCCGTTGCCCAGGGTGAGCACCAGCTCGTCGCGGTGCGGGCCGACCAGCGAGACGCCGCGGTCGAGCTCGTCCTTGCGCCGGCGCTCCAGCTCGGCCAGGAACGACTCGACCAGGGAGCCCTGGGTGGGCTCGAAGGACGGCTTGTAGGAGATCTCGGCGTCGTCGCGGCCGGCCCCCTTCGCGACCGTGGCGTAGGCCCGGCCCACGTAGGGGAGCAGCGACTCGACGAGCGCGCGCCGCTCGGCCATCAGCTCGGCCCCGGTCCGCGCCAGGTGGTCGTCCCACACGCCGAGGGTGGACAGCGCCGACTCGTGGCCCTCGCCGCGCCCGCGCCGGGCAGATCCCATCGTCTTGAGCAGGGTGTTGCGCTGGCGCAGGACCCGCTCGTAGTCCGCGCGCACCCCGGCCAGGCGCGGGGCGCGCAGCACCAGCAGGTCGTCGAGGAAGCGGCGCCGGTCCGACGGGTCGCCCTTGACCAGGGTCAGGTCCTCGGGGGAGAAGACCACCGTGCGGACCAGGCCGAGCAGCTCGCGGGCCCGGGGGAGCACCGACCGGTTGATCCGGGCCCGGTTGCTGCGCCCCGGGTTGAGCTCGACCTCGAGGGTCGCGGTGCGGCCGTCGCGCACCACGGCCGCGCGGATCAGCGCCTGCTCGGCGCCGGCCCGGATCAGCGGGGCGTCCGAGGACACCCGGTGCGAGGACAGCCGTGAGAGGTAGTCGATCGCCTCCACGAGGTTGGTCTTGCCCTGGCCGTTGCGGCCGATGAACGCGGTGACGCCCGGCTCGAGGGCCACGTCCACGTCGCCGTAGGAGCGGAAGTCGTGCAGGAAGAGGTGGGAGACGTGCACGCGATCAGGCGGGGTCGGGATCGGGGCCCGGGTCGTCGTTGGCCGGACCCGAGGCGTCGGGACGGTCGGGGCCGGGAGTGTCGCCGCTGGCCGCGGCCGCCTGTACGGCGTGCCCACCGAACTGGTTGCGCATCGCGGCCACTGCCTTCATCGCGGGGGAGTCGTCCTGGCGGGAGACGAAGCGGGCGTAGAGGGCCGCGGTGATGGCCGGGGTCGCGACGGCGTGCTCGATGCCCGCCTCCACGGTCCACCGGCCCTCGCCGGAGTCGTCGGCGTAGCCGCGGATCGACGCCAGGCCGGGGTCGGCGTCCAGCGCGGCCACCATCAGGTCGAGCAGCCACGAGCGGATCACGGTGCCCTCGCGCCAGGAGCGGAAGACCTCGGTCACGTTCTCGACCATGTCGACCTTCTCCAGCAGCTCCCAGCCCTCGGCGTAGGACTGCATCACGGCGTACTCGATGCCGTTGTGGACCATCTTCGAGAAGTGGCCGGCACCGACGGTGCCCGCCCGGACCGCGCCGAACTCGCCGGCCGGCCTCAGGGCGTCGAAGGCCGGCTGCACCTTGGCGATGTCCTCCTCGGAGCCGCCGTACATCAGGGCGTAGCCGTTCTCCAGGCCCCACACACCGCCGGAGACCCCGCAGTCCACGAAGCCGATCCCGCGCTCGGCGAGCAGCTCGGCGTGGGCCAGGTCGTCGGTCCAGCGGGAGTTGCCGCCGTCCACCAGCACGTCACCCTCGGAGAGCAGCTCGGCGAGCTCGGCGACCGTGGCGCGGGTGGCGTCGCCGGAGGGCACCATCACCCAGACCACGGCGGGGGAGGGGAGCGCGGCGACCAGGTCCGCCAGCGACCCGACGTCGCTGACCTCGGGGTTGCGGTCGAAGCCCACCACCGTGTGGCCGGCGCGACGCAGCCGCTCGCGCATGTTGCCGCCCATCTTGCCCAGGCCGACGAGTCCGATCTCCATGCGTTCCTCCGTGGTGGTTCGCCGCTCGCGTGCGCTCCTTCAGGCTCAGGAGAGCAGGCGACGCGGCATCAGCAGGTAGCGGAAACCGGGGTCCTGGTCGGGCTCGGCGGGGGAGCCGCTCATCACCACGGGCTTGGAGGCCTGGGTGAAGGCCAGCTCGACCACGGTCTCGTCGATGGCGCCGAGGCCGTCGAGCAGGAACTGCGGGTTGAACCCGGTGGTGATGTCCTCGCCCTCGATCGTCGCCTCGATCGACTCCGAGGCCTGCGCCTCGTCGCCCGAGCCGGCGTCCAGGGTCAGCACGCCCTCGCTGAAGGCCAGCTGCACGGCGGTGTTGCGCTCGGCGACCAGCGCGACGCGCTTGACCGACTCGATCAGCGAGGCCTTGTCGACGCGGGCCACGGTCAGGTGGTCGCTGGGGAACAGGCTGCGGACCTTCGGGAACTCACCGTCGAGCAGCCGCGTCGTGGTGCGTCGTACGCCGCCGGGGGCAGCGCCCTCGAAGCCGATGATGCCCTCGCCCGACCCGCTGGCGGACAGCGCGATGGTGACCTCGCCGCCGGCGGTGAGCGACTTGGCGGTGTCGCCCAGCACCTTGGCCGGGACCAGGGCGGCGACCGACTCGTCGGGGGTGCGCGGACTCCAGGTCAGCTCACGGTGGGAGAGCCGGAAGCGGTCGGTGGCGAGCAGCGAGATCGTGGACCCGTCGATCTCGATGCGCACACCGGTCAGCACCGGCAGCATGTCGTCGCGTCCGGCGGCGGTGACGGCCTGGGCCACCGCGTGGGCGAACGCCTCGCTGCGCACGGTCCCGGTCGCGGCCGGCATCTCGGGCAGGCTCGGGTAGTCCTCGACGGGCATGGTCTGGAGGCTGAAGCGCGCCGACCCGCAGGTGAGCGAGACCCGCGAGCCGTCCAGGACCATCTCGACCGGCTTGGCGGGCAGGCTGCGGCAGATGTCGGCGAGCAGACGGCCGCTGACCAACGCACGACCCTCGTCGGCGACCTCGGCGTTGAGCGTCGCGCGAGCCGAGGTCTCGTAGTCGAAGGTGGACAGCACGAGTCCGGCGTCGCTGGCGTCGATCAGGAGACCGGCGAGCACCGGGACGCTCGGACGGACCGGCAGGCTGCGGGCAGCCCAGGCAACGGCATCGGCGAGCACGTCGCGTTCGACGCGGAACTTCACGTGAGGTCCTCCGTGGTCGTGTCGTCTGGTCAGGAGCAGTGGGCCGCGGTCGTCGGGGGATCGCGGGTGGGGCTGCCACGACAAGTCTGGAAGCTGAATCCTGCCATGCGTCCGGCCGGTGCGGGGGCCTCGGTGGTGATTCGGGTGACCTGGGCGACTCCGAAGCCGTGACTGGAACTTGTAGTTCGAGCTCCGAAGCGGTGCTCGTCGAGAGCGTTGTCCCCAGGTTGGGCCGCCGAGAGACGTTGATGGGGAGGTGTGTTCATTGTCTGGTGTTAGTCGTCATAGCAACGGTGGAAACTGTGGAGGAAGTGCATAACCGCAGGTCACCGCGCTCGATCCCGGTGCACAGGGGCTGTGGAACTACAAGGGGAGGAACTGCGGCCCGGTGTGCACGACCGTTCGCCTCGTTGTGGTTGCTACCGCTTCTCCACAGGTGATGTGGAGAAGCGGCCGGCTGGTGCACACGTTCTCCACAGGCGGGCGAACCACAATTTTCTTGTCATCGCCGCTGTCCTCCGACCGTCCTACGATCGTGTGATGCCCGTCGACCCCGCACCGCCCGCCGGCCCCGAGCTGCCCGCCGCGGTCCACCCCGAGCATCCGCAGCTCGCCCTCGACGCGCAGCTGTGCTTCCCGCTGTACGCCGCGACGCGGGCGGTCACCCGGCACTACGCGAGCCTGCTCGAGGAGGTGGGTCTGACGTATCCGCAGTACCTCACCCTGCTGGTGCTGTGGGGCGAGGGCGGCTCGGCGAGCGTGGGCGAGCTCGGACGCAGGCTGCGCCTGGACTCGGGCACGCTGACGCCGCTGCTCAAGCGACTCGAGGCGATGACTCACGTCGTACGCCGTCGCGACGCGGCCGACGAGCGTCGGGTCGTGGTCGAGGTGACGCAGACGGGCTGGGAGCTGCGCGAGCGTGTCGCGGGCGTGCCGGAGCAGGTCGCCGTCGCCACGGGGCTGACGGCGACCGAGGGGGCCGAGCTGCGGGGGCTGCTGGAGCAGCTGATCGCCGGGATGGACCGGGCGCGGGGTCAGGTCTGACGGGCCTGCATCTTGATCCGGTTGGTCAGCTCGGAGACCTGGTTGAACACCGAGCGACGCTCGGCGAGGAGCTGGTTGATCTTGCGGTCGGCGTACATCACCGTGGTGTGGTCGCGGTTGCCGAACTGGGCGCCGATCTTCGGCAGCGACAGCGGGGTGAGCTCGCGGCACAGGTACATCGCGATCTGACGCCCCTGGACCAGGTGCCGGCCGCGGCTGGGGCCGGTGAGGTCCTCGATGGAGACCCCGAAGTAGGCCGCGGTCTGCGCGATGATCGTGGCCGCGGTGATCTCGGGCTCGCCGCCCTCGGGGATCAGGTCCTTGAGCACGATCTCGGCCAGGGTGAGGTCGACCTCCTGGCGGTTGAGGTTCGCGAAGGCGGTCACCCGGATCAGCGCACCCTCGAGCTCGCGGATGTTGGTCTGGATCTTCGAGGCGATGAACTCCAGCACCTCCGGCGGAGCCGTCAGCCGGTCCATCGCCGCCTTCTTGCGCAGGATGGCGATCCGGGTCTCGAGGTCGGGGGGCTGGACGTCGGTGATCAGGCCCCACTCGAACCGGTTGCGCAGCCGGTCCTCGAGTGCCTCGAGCCGCTTGGGCGGACGGTCGGAGGTGAGCACGATCTGCTTGTTGGCGTTGTGCAGCGTGTTGAAGGTGTGGAAGAACTCCTCCTGCGTCTGCGTCTTGCCCTCGATGAACTGGATGTCGTCGATCAGCAGCACGTCCACGTCGCGGTAGCGCCGCTTGAACCGGTCCTGCCGGTCGTCGCGGATCGCGTTGATGAACTCGTTGGTGAACTCCTCGCTGGACACGTAGCGCACCTTCGCCCCGGAGTAGAGCGAGCGCACGTAGTGACCGATGGCGTGCAGCAGGTGGGTCTTGCCCAGCCCGGACTCGCCGTAGACCAGGAGCGGGTTGTACGCCTTGCCGGGAGCCTCCGCCACCGCGACCGCGGCCGCGTGCGGGAACCGGTTGGAGGAGCCGATGACGAAGGTCTCGAAGGTGTATTTCGGGTTCAGCCGCGTCTCGAGGGCGGTCGGGCGCGAGCGGTCGTGCTCGGGAGCCGACCGGTCGGGCAGCGACGGCACGCTGGTGAGCCGGGGTCCATTTGTCGACATGTAGCCCGGGCGGTCGTCCGCCCCGTCGGAGTCGACGGACTCGGTCTGGTCGCGGCGGTGCGGGTCGATCCCGTGCTGATCGACCGGCTGGGCGTCCACGCCGTGGTCGCGCGGAGCGTGTTCCTCGACACCGTGGTCGTTGAGCGGCTGGTCCTCGAGGCGGGGGTTCACCGTCACCGCGATCCGGGTCTCGCGACCGAAGGCCTCGCTGAGGGCGTCCTCGAGCTGGGGACGGAGCCGGCCCTCGAGCTGGCCGCGGGTGAAGTCGTTGGGCACGGCGATGATCGCGGTGCTCTCGTGCAGCGTGACCGGCTCGCTGGCCCGCAGCCACGCGCGCTGGTTGGGCTGCAGGTCGCTGAGCACGCGGCGCCAGACGGTCTCGAGATCGGCAGCGTCGTTCACGCTTTTCCCGCCTTCATGTTCGTCCTAAGGGGTCGTCACGGCCGTCGGTCGTGACCTTGGTCCACAAGTTTCTCCACAGGTTGTGGACCGTGGGTCCCACGGTGTGGGGACCGGGCGCCGAGACGCTCCTGACTACCGGCCGTGCTGGCTGTCTGCGCAGGTCAGACCCATGATGGCGGTCCTTGCTGGGCGGTGCGACAGTTGCGGTGAGGCCCGGAGTCGGGGGCGGCGGGGAACCTCGACAGGTCTGAACGTAACAACTGCCGCGCTCCCCGAGCAAGACGTCATCCACAGGTCGCGGCGGTGTCGGTTTGACCCTGTGAAAGCGCGGCGCGTACCGTGGGCCGGTCACCGGCGTCGACTGGTGCCGCATGTCCACGGACGGGCCCACGCCCGGCCGTGGGTGGGCGGTGCCTGCCGACAAGTTCAGTTGGACTGCCCGCCGCGTCGGTGTGGACATTCCTGTAATCCCCGACATCGGAGAAGTTTCGTGAGCAAGCGTACGTACCAGCCGAACAACCGCCGCCGCCACAAGGTCCACGGTTTCCGCCTGCGCATGCGCACCCGCGCTGGGCGCGCCATCCTGTCCGCGCGGCGCCGCAAGGGCCGCAAGGACCTGGCCGTCTGACGTCCCCTCCCTCCGCACGCCAGCCTTCTCGTGCTGCCACCGGCGAACCGGCTCACCACTGGTGAGTCTTTGCGCCAAGCGGTGCGGCGAGGGCGTCGATCGGGGTCGCGGACCGTGGTGGCCCATCTCTGGGTCGCCGACGGCACGACACCTCCTCGCATCGGCTTCGTGGTGAGCAAAGCGGTGGGAAACGCCGTCACACGCAATCGCGTGAAGCGCCGCCTTCGACACCTGGCCCGGGAGCACCTCACGGTGCTCCCGGGCTCTGGCGTGCTCGTGGTCCGGGCGCTCCCCGCGTCGGCGACGGCCACCTACGCGGAACTCGGGGCCGATCTCGCACGTTGTCTCCAACGTGTGCTTCCTGACCCCGCCCCGGCTGGTACGCCGTGATTGAGCGCGTCGGGGGGACCCCGGCGTGAAGTTCCTGCTGATCGGTCTGCTGCGCGCCTACCGCGCGCTGATCAGCCCTCTGTACGGCCAGGTCTGCCGCTATCACCCCTCGTGCTCGGCCTATGCGCTCGACGCGGTGCGGGTCCACGGGTCGGTGCGAGGATCATGGTTGTCCGTACGCCGTCTCGTTCGCTGCCACCCGTGGGCGGCCGGCGGGTACGACCCTGTTCCCCCGCGCGGTCACGCGCGTTCCTCCCGGATTCAAGGAGCCTGAGTGTTCGACTTCTTCGGCGCGATCGGCAGCTTCATCATGACGCCGCTGTATTACGTCATCTCCGTCGTGCTGGTCGGGTTCCACAGCGCCCTGAGCAAGATCTTCGACCCCTCCTCGGGCGCTGCCTGGGTGCTGTCCATCGTCGGGCTGACGCTGGTGATCCGCTCGGCGCTGATCCCGCTGTTCGTCAAGCAGATCAAGTCCAGCCGCAACATGCAGCTCATCCAGCCCAAGGTCAAGGAGCTGCAGAAGAAGTACGGCCACGACCGGGAGCGTCTCGCCCAGGAGACGATGAAGCTCTACAAGGACACGGGGACCAACCCGTTCGCCTCCTGTCTGCCGATCTTTTTGCAGATGCCAATCTTCTTCGCCCTGTTCCGGCTGATCGACTCGGCCGCGAACGGCAAGGCGCACGGTGTCCTGACCGACGAGAAGGCGGACATGTTCGCCGACGCCGAGCTCTTCGGCGTGCAGATCTCGAAGACGTTCATGAAGGCCGACGGCGACGTCGGCGTGATGGTCCTCGCCGCGATCCTGGTGATCGCGATGACGCTGACCACCTTCCTCACCCAGCGTCAGCTGATGAGCAAGAACATGCCTGCCGACGCTCTCACGGGCCCCTACGCGCAGCAGCAGAAGATGCTTCTCTATGTGCTGCCGTTGGTCTTCGCGGTCGGCGGTGTGGCCTTCCCGATCGGCGTCCTGGTCTACTGGACCACCTCCAACCTGTGGACGATGGGCCAGCAGTTCTACGTGATCCGTCGCAACCCGGCCCCGAACACCGAGGCGGCCAAGGCGAAGGCCGAGCGCGACGCGGCCAAGGCCGCCCGCAAGGGTCATGGCTCCACGGGCGACGTCTCGCTCACCAAGGGCGGCACCGCCGTTGTCGAGGCGCCGGCCGAGCCGGTGCGCCCGGCTCCGCGTCAGCAGCCCAAGAAGCAGCCCCGCAGCCAGCGCAAGAAGAAGTCGCCGGGCAAGGGCCCGGGACGCCCGCGCTGACCCTCTCTCGACCTGCCCGCCCGCCAGCCTTCTCAGGAGTTCCCGTGAGTGACGCCCCTACCCCAGAAGCGCCCGCCCCCGACACAGCTCCCTCCGAACCGCTGGCGAGCGACGAGGCGCCTGCTGCTGTCGAGTCCGTCGACACGGAGCAGGGTGAGGCCGAGCAGGGTGAGGCCGAGTCGACCGGGGCCGGGCGCCTCTCCCGCGTCCAGCGCCTGGAGCAGGAGGGCGACATCGCCGCCGACTACCTCGAGGAGCTCCTCGACATCGCCGATCTGGACGGCGACCTGGACATCGACGTGGACGGGGACCGGGCCGCTGTCTCCATCGTCGGTGCCGACCTCTCGCAGCTCGTGGGTGCCCAGGGTGAGGTGCTGGACGCCATCCAGGAGCTGACGCGGCTGGCGGTGTACCGAGAGACGGGCGAGCGCTCCCGGCTGATGCTCGACATCTCCGGCTACCGGGAGGCGCGGCGCGCTGCCCTGGTGCAGCTTGCCCAGGAGGCCATCGCCGAGGTCCGTGCGTCCGGGGAGCGGCTCCCCCTGGACCCGATGTCGCCGTTCGAGCGCAAGGTGGTGCACGACGCGGTGGCCGCTGCCGGGCTGGGTTCCGAGAGCTCCGGGACCGAGCCGCGCCGGTTCGTCGTGGTGCTCCCCGCGTGACGTTTCAGTGGTGAGATCGCTTCATGAGTGACGTTTCACGTGAAACACCCTCCGCGCCCGAGGTGGCCCGGAGGGTTTTCGCTGCCGGCAGGCTCCCCCTCGTGGAGCGCTACGCGGAGCTGCTGGCCGGCGAGGGGGTCGTGCGCGGACTGATCGGTCCGCGCGAGGCGCCCCGGCTGTGGTCGCGACACCTGTTGAACTGCGGGGTGCTCTCGGAGCTGGTGCCCGACTCGGCGTCGCTGTGCGACATCGGCACCGGGGCCGGCCTGCCTGGCCTGGTGCTGGCGATCGCGCGCCCCGACGTACAGGTGACGCTGGTCGAGCCGCTGCTGCGGCGCACGGTCTTCCTTGATCTCGTGGTCGAGGACCTTGCGCTGGAGAACGTCGAGGTGGTGCGGGCCAAGGCCGAGGCCCTGCATGGTGAGCGTACGTTCGGCATCGTCACCTCCCGTGCCGTCGCGCCACTGGAGCGCCTGCTGGGCTGGTCGATGCCGCTGGTGGCCCCCGACGGCGCGCTCGTCGCGATGAAGGGCTCCTCGGTGCAGGAGGAGTTGCAGCAGGCGCACGGGTTGCTCGAAGAGCTGCGCGTCGCTCCGCCCGCCGTCCACCTGCTCGGTGACGGGATCCTGGAGCAGCCGACCACGGCCCTACGAATCGCCTGGGGCCCCGATGGCCGGGTAGGTTGGCGTCCGCCACGCACGGCACCGGCCGGTGGAGCGCGGTCAAGCAAGCGTGCGCGGAAACAGAGGAGATCGGGATGACAGAGAACGATTCTGACCCCACCGGGCACCGCGGTACCGCATCCGTGGAGTCGTCGCCCACAGAGTTATCCACCGCTCCGGGGGGTGCCTCTGAGCGTAACCATCCACAGAATGGGTCAAGTTCTCCACAGGTCCCCGCCCAGGCGACCGATGTTTCACGTGAAACCGGATCCGCTGCCCCCAGCGACGTTTCACGTGAAACAGGGTCCACGGCCGGGGCCGACGTTTCACGTGAAACACGACGCCCTTCTCCCTATCGGGTCCGCACGGCGGCAGACCTGGACACCGGCGAGTCTCCGCTGCACGACGAGACCACTCCCCTGGCTCGCGCGGCGGAACACTCGGTGCTGGCGCGCAGCGGTGCTCGGATGCGACCGGCGATGGGCCGCCCCGATCGCACCCGGGTGCTCGTGGTGGCCAACCAGAAGGGCGGCGTGGGCAAGACGACGTCCACGGTGAATCTGGCCGCCTCCCTGGCCCAGCTGGGTCAGCGTGTGTTGGTCATCGACCTGGATCCGCAGGGAAACGCGTCTACGGCGCTGAACATCGACCATCACCGCGGCACGCCGTCGACCTACGACCTTCTGGTGGAGGGCGTGCCGTTGACTGAGGTCGTGCAGCCCTGCCCCGACGTGCCCAACCTCTTCGTGAGCCCCGCGACCATCGACCTCGCCGGCGCTGAGATCGAGCTGGTGAGCGTGGTCGCCCGGGAGAGCCGTCTCCACAAGGCGATCCAGGCGCACCCGCTGGTCGGTGTGCACGAGGAAGTGGGCGAGGAGTGCTTCGACTTCATCCTCATCGACTGTCCCCCGTCGCTGGGCCTGCTGACGCTGAATGCGTTGGTGGCCGGCCAGGAGATGATGATCCCGATCCAGGCCGAGTACTACGCCCTCGAAGGGCTCGGTCAACTGCTGGAGACCGTCGAGATGGTCCGGCAGCACCTGAACCCGGATCTGCGCGTCTCCACCATCCTGGTCACCATGTACGACGCGCGCACCCGCTTGGCCGCCGGTGTGGCCAGCGAGGTCCGCGAGCACTTCGGTGGGCAGGTGCTGCGCACGATGATCCCCCGCTCGGTCCGCGTCTCCGAGGCTCCGTCGTACAGCCAGACGGTGATGACCTACGACCCCGGTTCTCCGGGCGCGTTGAGCTACCTGGAGGCTGCTCGCGAGATCGCCACCAAGGGAGCACCGGTATGAGCAACAAGGCACCGCAGCGGCGCGGTCTGGGTCGTGGCCTCGGGTCCCTCATCCCCACCGGACCGAGCCAGCCCGTCTCCGACACGGCTGGGTCGAGCGACGCCGGAGTCCCCGGAAGGGCCCAGGAGGGCGCTTCCTCCCCCACAGCGGCCCCAGATCGGGCCGCTGAGCCTTCTGTGGCAGCCAAATTGAGCGATTCTGGCGTTGAAGGCGACGCCGCTGGCTCAGAAATCGGCTCAGATTCCCGCTCTCAGCACGCTGAACGGGGTGGGACGCCGGTTTCCAGCGCCTATTTCGTCGAGTTGCCCATCGATCAGGTGCGTCCGAACGCTCGGCAGCCGCGTGAGGTCTTCGACGAGGAGGCGATGGCGGAGCTCGTCCACTCGATCCGCGAGGTCGGTCTCCTCCAGCCGGTGGTGGTGCGGCCGACCGGCCCGGACAGCTACGAGCTCGTCATGGGCGAACGGCGCTGGCGTGCCTCCCAGGAGGCCGGCGCGGAGACGATCCCGGCCATCGTGCGCGAGACCGGCGACAACGTGATGCTCCGTGACGCGCTCCTGGAGAACCTGCACCGCTCCCAGCTCAACCCTCTCGAAGAGGCCTCGGCCTATGCGCAGCTTCTCGAGGACTTCCACTGCACGCATGACGAGCTGGCGCAGCGGATCGGACGATCCCGGCCCCAGATCAGCAACACTCTGAGATTGCTGAAGCTCTCCCCCGCGGTGCAGCGGCGCGTGGCTGCCGGCGTACTGTCGGCCGGTCACGCGCGGGCCCTGCTCTCGGTCGAGGACGGCGAGTTCCAGGACCGCCTCGCCCAGCGGGTGGTTGCCGAGGGCATCAGCGTGCGCGGCCTCGAAGAGATCGTCGCCGTGGGGGATCCTGGCAAGCCGGCCCGCGCTCCTCAGCGCCGTACGGCCGCCCCGGGGCTCTCCGACCTCTCAGATCGCCTCTCTGACCGCTTCGAGACCCGGGTGAAGGTGGACGTCGGCAAGTCCAAGGGCCGGATCACGGTGGAGTTCGCCACTCTCGACGACCTTCAGCGGATCGTGGACATCATGGACCCCCGCAATCGCACCGACCGGCCCATCTGAGCATCGATATATCGCTTTGTCGACATAGCGATATAGCCATGTATCGCTAAGGTGATCTAGCGCTTAAGCGGTTAATGGCTTTACCGTGCGCATGTTGGCGCCATGTCGTGTGCCTGAGAGCGCGTTGGGTCGCGACGTGGGGTACACGAACGGGCTGCGGGGGCCGCTTGGGCCGGGCGTGGGTTGGGTTGTGTGCCTGAGAGCGCGCTGGAAGGCGCTGTGGGGTACACGACCGGCCTGAGGAGCCTCGTTTGGGCGGGGCGTGGCTGGGTTGCGTGTGTGAGGGCGCGTTCGAACGCGTTGTGGGGCATGCGACCGGCCCGCGTGGGCTGTGCGGGCCGCTCAGACGGGGCGTGGGCTGGATTGTGTGCCCGAGGGCGCGCTGGGAAGCGTTGTGGGGCACACAACCGGCGCGTGGGGCCTCGTTAGGCGAGGCATGACCCACCAAGCGGAGCGGCGTCCGGGGCGGCGGGGAGCTGGACGGCGGGGGTGGGACGGGTCGGGCGGGGCCGGGTCAGGAGCGCTTGGCGGCGCGCTTCTCGGCGCGACGGCGGGCCCGGGCCACCTTCTCCTCGGCGTCGAGGCGGGCGGCCTCCTCCAGGGTCGGGGCGCCGCCACCGAACCGGGCCGGGACCCACCAGGCGCCCGGGGGCTTCTCCTCGGCGGGGTAGGCGGCGATGGTTCGGTCGAGCAGGGCCCCCAGGGCCGCCTTCAGCTCCGCGGTCTCGGCCACGGGATCGGCGCCCGAGGGGTAGAGCGGCTCCCCCACGGTGATCGCGATGGTCTTGCCCCGCGAGAAGTCCTTGGGGTGGTCCTTGGTCATCATCCGCTGGGTGCCGAACAGCGCGACCGGGATCAGCGGCACTCCGGCTGCCGCAGCGATCCGGACGGTGCCGGTCTTGAACTCCTTGAGCTCCATGGCCCGTGAGATCGTCGCCTCGGGGAAGATCCCCACCGCCTCGCCCTGGCCGAGCAGCTCGACCGCCCGGTGGTAGGAGCCCAGGCCCTCGCCCCGGTCCACCTCAATGTGATGCATGGAGCGCATCACCGGGCCGCCGATCGGGTGGTCGAAGATCTCCTTCTTGGCCATGAAGCGGACCAGCCGCCGCGAGGGGTGCGCGGCGAAGCCGCCGTAGACGAAGTCCGGGTAGCCGATGTGGTTGAAGGCCAGCAGCACGCCGCCCTGGCGCGGGACGTTCTCCGTCCCGGTCATCTGGAAGCGCTGCCCGAGGAGTCGGAAGCAGGTCTTCGCCGTAGCGATGATGGGCGGGTAGGTGACGTCGCGCATGGGTCTCCTCGCTGGGTGGGTGGGCCGCACTCTACTGCCGGTGGGTCCCTGCCCTGCCGGGCGGCCGGCGGTAAGGTGGCCTCGCGTGTCGACCCTGCCCGGCGACGTCGGAGGTGCCTCTTGTCCCGCAAGATCGTGCGGTTCAACCTCGAGCATCTCGCCATCCTCGACCCGCCGTGTCGCGACTGCCTGTTCTGGGAGCTCGACCCCGTGCTGCGCCGCCGCGTCCCACGATCCGACGTCGTCGCCGAGAAGGAACGCCACCTGGCCGAGGTGCTGGACGAGTGGGGCTCGTGCGGACGGGTGGCGCTGGTGGACGAGGTCCCGGTCGGCTACGTCCTGTACGCCCCGGCCGCGTACTTCCCCGGCGCAGCGGTCTTCCCCACCGCGCCGGTGTCGCCCGACGCGGTCCTGCTCACCACCGCGTACGTCGCACCCGACGCGGCGGGCGGGGGACTGGAGCGCACGCTGGTCCAGGCGATGGCCCGCGACCTGCTGGAGCGCGGTGGGGTCCGGGCCGTCGAGGCGTTCGGAGACGCGCGCCCGGCGAACGCACGCAGCCGCAGCGGCGTCCTCGGCTCGAGTCCCGGCTGCGTCCTGGCCAGGGACTTCCTCGCCAGCGTCGGCTTCAAGACCCAGCGCAGCCACCCCACCGTGCCGCGGATGCGGATGGACCTGCGGATGGCGCTCACCTGGCGCGACGAGATGGAGCTGGCCCTCGACCGGCTCCGCGGGGTGGTGCGTCCGGTCCGGCGGCCGGTGGCCGGGCCGGTCCCGCGTGAGACCCAGGAACCGGTGGCGCCACAACGCCGACCGCCGGCGTCCCAGAGCGGGACACCGGCGGTCGGGACAGCGGTGGGACTCAGCCGATGAAGGGGGCGAGCTCCTTGAGCAGCGCCGCCTTCGGCTTGGCGCCGACGATCGACTTGACGACCTCGCCGCCCTGGTAGACGTTCAGCGTCGGGATGCCGGTCACCCGGTACGACGCCGGCGTGACGGGGTTCTCGTCGACGTTCATCTTCACGAAGGTCAGCTTGTCGCCGTGGGTGGAGGCGATCTCGTCGAGGATCGGCGAGACCTGACGGCACGGGCCGCACCACTCGGCCCAGAAGTCGACGAGGACGGGCTTGTCGGACTTGAGGACCTGCGCCTCGAACTCGGCGTCGGTCACGGCAGCGATGTTCGCCACGGTCATCCCTCTTTCTGGAGCGTTGGTCTTCTCGGCTGAGTCAAGAACAGCGGGTGCGCCGTAGATGTTCCCACCCACGGCACGGCAGGACCGCAGGCTCAGGCGCCGGCGATCTGCACGGTCTCGGTCACGATGGCCGCCGTCTCCTCCGCCGAGCCCGCGGTGGAGGCCGCGTGGTCGAGGACGGCGAGGTAGCGCTCGGCGTCCAGCGCAGCCGAGCAGCCGGTCCCTGCGGCGGTGATCGCCTGACGGTACTGGTGGTCGACCAGGTCGCCGGCGGCGAACACACCGGGCAGGTTGGTGGCCGTGGAGGGCTGCTCGACGAGCACGTAGCCGTTGTCGTCGAGGTCCACCTGGCCGGTCAGCAGCTCCGAGCGCGGGTCGTGGCCCACGGCGATGAACAGGCCGGTGACGTCCAGCGGGCGGGTCTGACCGCTCACCGTGTCGCGCAGGGTGACGCCAGCCAGCTTGTCGTCACCGTGGATCTCGGCGACCTCGCTGTTCCACAGGATCTCGAGCTTGGGGTCGGCGAAGGCCCGCTCCTGCATGATCTTCGAGGCGCGCAGCTCGTCGCGGCGGTGGATCAGGTAGACCTTTGAGGCGAACCGGGTCAGGAACGTGGCCTCCTCGATCGCGGAGTCGCCGCCCCCGACGACGGCGATCGCCTGCTCGCGGAAGAAGAAGCCGTCGCACGTCGCGCACCAGGACACGCCGCGCCCGGAGAGCTCCTCCTCGCGGGGCAGGCCGAGCTTGCGGTAGCCCGAGCCGGTGGCCAGGATCACCGCGCGGGCGGTGTAAGTGTCGGTGGCGGTGCGGACCACCTTCTCCTCGCCGGTGAGGTCGACCTCGACGACGTCGTCGGCGATGAGCTCGGCACCGAAGCGCTCGGCCTGGGCGCGCATCTCGTCCATCAGCGCCGGACCCATGATGCCGTCGCGGAAGCCGGGGAAGTTCTCGACCTCGGTGGTGTTCATCAGGGCGCCACCGGCGGTGACGGAGCCCTCGAAGACCAGGGGAGCGAGGTTGGCGCGGGCGGCGTAGACCGCTGCGGTGTATCCCGAGGGCCCCGATCCGATGATGATCACGTTGCGGGGGTCAGACTGGCGCTGCTCGGACATGCGCGGGCGCTCCTCGACGTTGAGACGTAGATGGTGGGGACATCAAGCAGAACCGATCGTAGGGGAGTCGCATTCCCGGCCCTCACGGCGCCGGAAGCACCGTGGTCCGGGTGAGCTCGGGCTGACCGCACACGATCACCTGGTAGCGGCGCTCTCCGTCCACGCGCGGACCCACGATCAACACGCCGGGGCGACCGCCGTACGACGAGGGGTAGACGTCACCGGCGACGTTCTCGGGCACGCACTGGGTCAGGTCCGCGGGGAGGTGCCCGCGCCCGCGGCTCCTGCGCAGGGCGCCGTCCTCCACGGCCCTGGCCGCAGCCTGGACGTCGGCGGCGAAGTGCTCCGGGCGGATCGGGACCGCCTTCGAAGCGGTGTAGCCCTCGAGCAGCTGCTGGTAGGCGTCCTGCGACAGGTCGGATTGGGGTCGGGGATCGGCGGGGGCAGGGTTGGGAGCACGGCTGGGGGAGGCGGGGCCGTCCTCCTGTCGGACGTCGCTGTCGGCCGCCGAGCCGGCCGTGTCACTGTCCGCGCTGGTGGACTGGTCCCCGGAGCCGGTGCCGACGGGCAGGACCGCGGGCAGCGTCGCTCCGGCCGCGACCACGGCCGCCGCCGCCACCAGCAGCCTCAGCCGACGGGTACGCCGCCGCGCGCCCAGGTCGACGACCGGCGCCGCGCTGGGAGCGCCGCCGTCCGCGGCCCGATCGGCCAGGTCGGCCAGCGCGGCCTCGATCCGCGCCACGACCGGCTCGGGCATCGGCTCGGTGTGACGCGCGTGCGCCAGTAGACGGGCGACCTCGCGCTCCTGGCGCGGTGAGAGCTCCTGCTCGGCGCTGCCGTCCTCGTCGTCCTGCACGGTGCTGTCACCTCCTCCGCCGGTGTGGTCGCGACTGCCTCTGTCGGGCTCGCTTTATCGGAACTGCGTCTGCTCAGGGCTGGGCTGCGTCCTCGCTGTCGAGGGGAGCGCCGGGTGCACGGGCCGCCGGGGGCCCGCGTGGGGACGCCGCGGATGGGACGCTCGAGGAGGCGCTGCGGTTCCGGTGGCCCGGGTCACGTCCACCCGGCGGAGCGAAGAGGTCCAGCTGCGCGGCGAGCCGGGCGCGCCCCCGCGAGCAGCGCGACTTCACGGTCCCCTCGGGGCAGTCCAGGATCGCCGCGGCCTCAGCCACGGAGTACCCCTCCATGTCCACGAGCACCAGCGCGGCCCGCTGCTCGGCCGGCAGGGTGGCCAGCGCGGCCAGCACGGCACGGCGTCGCTCCGCGCGCACCGCGTGCTCGGCCGGGTCCTCGCTGGCCTCGGTGGCCGAGGCGAGCGAGCGGTGGGAGTCGTGCTCGTCCAGGTCGTCGGGGAGCGGGTCGGTCGAGCGGACCTTCGCGGCCCGGATCCGGTCGAGGCAGGCGTTGACGACCACCCGGTGCAGCCAGGTGGTCACCGCCGCGTCGCCCCGGAAGGAGGCCGCGCGACGGTACGCCGCGACCATGGCGTCCTGGAGGCCGTCAGCGGCGTCCTCGGGGTTCCCCATCGTGCGCAGGGCCACCGCCCAGAGCCGGTCGCGATGGCGGGCGAAGAGCTGGCCGAAGGCCTCGGGGTCCCCGCCGACGTGCGCCTGCAGCAGCTCTGCGTCGCTGGCTGCTGCGGGCGCGTTCACCCCCGGACCACCACGTCGGCGATCTCGCCGCGGAACTCCGCGCCCACCGAGGGGATCCGGGTCAGCCAGAGCGTCAGGTAGCGCCCGGAGGCACCCTGGTCGGGCTTCAGGGTGAGGGTCTCGCCCTCGGAGGTGCCCTCGGCGACCGGCTTCATCGTGGTGACGTCGGTGGGCACCTCGTCGCTCAGGTACGCCTCGAGCGTGGTGGGCGCACCCACCAGGCGCACCTCGACGCTGCGCACCTCCTCGGTCTTCTGGAGGTCCAGCACCACGCCGACGCCGCCCTTGTAGCCGCCCTCGGCGAACTGGTCCTTGTAGGTCATCGTGATCCAGGTGGTGGCCGGGTCGCCGTCCAGGATCAGCGGGACCCGCTCGGGATACTCCTCCGCGGGGTCGCCCTCGGGGTCGAAGTCCGTCGCGGTGATCCCCGAGATCGGGGTCGGGGCCGCCCGGCTCGGTGTGGCGCGCGGTGACGCGTCGTCGTCGGAGGCGTTGAACGGGGTGTCCTTGCCCAAGGAGAGCCCGATCACCACGGCGACCAGGAGCAGCGTGCCCAGCCCCACCAGTGCGGCGGCCAGCAGGGAGCGTCGACCGGGCAGCGGCTCGGGGTCGGCCTCCTCCTCGAAGGGGGCGATGGAGTGGCCGGTGCCGGTGCTGACCTCGGCGCCCCACGGCCAGAACTCGCCGCTGCCGGAGGTCGGCGCGGCCCCCGGGCGGGGCCGTCGCACGGGCTGGCCGTCGGGCGGGTCGGGCGCGAAGAGCGGGCGGACCGGCGGGTCCTCGAACGGCGGAGGCGGCGGCGGAGCCTCGGTGCGCGCGGTCAGCCAGGAGACGTCGTCCGCCTCGTCGTCGAAGATCGGCATGCCGGCCTGGGTGGGCAGCTCGGTGACCGGAACGGCCGGGGGAGACGGCTCGGGGACCGGCGCCGCCGGCGGCGGCGGCTCGGTGGCGCGCTCGGTCGGGGGCGGGCTCGCCGGCGTGGGCGCGAAGCGGCGGGTGGGCTCGTCGTCGTGGGTCGCCTGCGGGACGGAGTCCTTCTCCACCAGCGGGACCCGCATCGTGGGGGAGACGTCGGGATCCGAGAGCGGTGCCGGGGAGAGCGGCCCGGTGACCGGACCGAGGGGACCGTTGACCGGGAGGACCGAGCGCGACGGCAACCGGTGCAGACCGTGCTCACGGGCCGCCTCGACGGCGATCAGGGCCGACGGGTCGCCGACGAACGAGCGCAGCAGCTCGGCGATCGCGCGCGCCTCGTGCTCGACCACGCAGGCGGTGGGCGCCCCGTGGGAGTTGAGCACCTCGTCGCACAGCTGGTCCAGGGAGCGAGGAACTCCGGCGCGCACCTGCCGCGGCCGCAGCACTCGGCCGGCCTCCTCCGGTGCGGCGGGAACCTCCGAGCGCGACGCTCCCGCCCAGCGGCCGGTCAGGCCGGCGTAGAGCAGGGCGACCAGGTCGACCAGGTCGGTGCCGCGGCGGGCCGGGGACAGTCCGTACAGCGCCGCCTCGACGGCGTACCCGATCACCCGGATGGAGCCGGTGGTGTCGATCAGCACGTTCTCGGGGACGAGCCGGCCGTGCGCCACCCCGACCGCGTGGCCGGCGGCGACCGCGTCGGCGACCTCGGAGACGATCCACGCCGCGCGCCGGGGCGTCAGCGGCCCTTCGGTGGCGAGCAGGGCGTCCAACGAGGTGCCGTTGCCCCACTCGTTGACCACGTAGCAGAAGCCGTCGCCCTGCTCGGCGTCGAGCACGCGCAGCAGGTGGGGATCGCTCACGGTCGCCGAGCGGCGTGCGGCCTCGAGCAGGCCGGGCGCGCGCGGGTCGTCCGCTTTGATCACGTGGACCGCCACGTGGCGTGCGAGCACGCGGTCGTGGGCGCGCCAGAAGCGGCCCTCCCCACTCTCGCTCAGCAGGTCCTCGAGCCGGTAGCGGCCGGCGAGTACGTCGCCGTGGCGGATCGTGTCGGGCACGGACCTCCTCACCTCAACTGGGC
This sequence comes from Nocardioides sp. Z43_10, assembly GCF_059766615.1. NCBI lineage: Bacteria > Bacillati > Actinomycetota > Actinomycetes > Propionibacteriales > Nocardioidaceae > Nocardioides > Nocardioides sp. Z43_10. Next base: position 517,989 of record NZ_JCBAJY010000001.1, read on the forward strand.
CTGACGCCGGGTCCTGGCATGCGCATCCATCCTAGGGCCGCTCGTCATCGCCGGTGGGAGGGTGCTCGTCGGGTCACGGTGTCGAGTATGGCGGTCACCTCGCCGATGCGCAGCGCACGCGCCAGAGCGAGGAAGATCGCGGCGTCGACCAGGGTGATGGCCGCGCCCACCACCAGGGCGACCAGCTGGCTGGGGTCCTCCGCGCGCTCGTGCAGCACGTGGGCCAGCGCCGCGGCGACCGCCGTGGCGATGCCGGCGGCGATCACGATGCGGACCAGGAACCGGATCGTCCGGCGGGTGTCGAGGCCGCCCAGCAGCCGCCCGAGCACCAGGTAGGACAGCAGCGACCCGACCGCGTAGGAGATGCCGTAGGCGGCGGCGAGGGCGGGGGAGGTGTGCTCGGGGTCGGTGCGCGCCACCAGCACCACGGCGGCGGCGATGTTGACCGCGGCGATCACGCACTGCACCCAGAAGACGGTGCGGGTCCGCTCGAGGGCGTAGAAGCCGCGCAGCATCAGGTAGTGGACGGTGAAGAAGAGGATGCCGGGCCCGAAGAAGGCCAGCGACAGCGTGTAGAGCTGGTAGGTGTCGCGCGCCGCGCCGTAGGAGATCACGTTGGCCACGTCCGGCGCGACCAGCGGCAGCAGCGCGGCGAACGGCACGATGACCGCGAGCGCGCTGCGCAGCGTGGCGCCGAGGCTGGCGCCCAGCCCGGCCAGGTCGCCCTCCGCGGCGAGGGCCGAGAGCCGCGGCAGGATCGCGGTGGCCAGCGACACCGTGATCACCGAGTGCGGCACCATCACGATCAGGAACGCGGTGGCGTAGACCGCGTAGCCGGTGCCCGAGCTGGTCGTGGTCGCCCCGCAGACGTCCGTGGCCGCCTGGGCGGTGCCGCTGGAGGCGAGCCGGACCACCACGGTGTAGGCGATCTGGTTGACGATCACGAAGAGCACCGTCCACGTCCCCAGCCGCAGGGTGTGTCCGAGCCCGGTGTTGCGGAAGTCGAAGCGCGGGGAGTACCGGAAGCCGGCCGCCCGCAGGTAGGGGACCAGGATCAGCAGCTGGGCGGCGATGCCGAGCGTGGAGCCGACGCCCAGCATCAGCTCCTGGCCCGAGGTGAACCCGCCGCACCTCTCGTCACCCTCGGCGGGGCCGTAGCTCAGCAGGTACAGCGCGAGCACCAGCACCGAGATCACGTTGTTGGCGATCGGGGCCCACATCATCGGGCCGAACCGGCCGCGGGCGTTGAGGATCTGACCGACCAGCACGAACATGCCGTAGAAGAACACCTGCGGCAGGCAGTAGCGCGCGAAGTCGATCACCGACTCGCGCTGCGCGGCGAGGTCGGGGGAGTCGAAGCGGCCGTCGAGGTAGATCGACATCACCCAGGGGGCGGCGAGGACCAGCAGGATCGTCACCGCGCCCAGGAAGAGCCCGGCCAGAGTGATCACCCGGTTGGCGTAGCCGTCGCCGCCGTCGGGGTCGTTCTTCATCGAGCGCACCAGCTGCGGCACCAGGACGGCGTTGAACACGCCACCGGCGAGCAGGATGTAGAGCATGTTCGGGATCGTGTTGGCGATCGAGAACAGGTCCGCGTGCAGCATGTTGCCCAGGGCGGCGGCGAGCAGGAACGCCCGCACGAAGCCGCTGAGGCGCGACACGATCGTGCCGGCCGCCATCACGGCCGTGGAGGAGAGGATCTTCTTCTGCTCGTCGGTGTTCGTCATCACTCGTCCGGGGTCGGCGGGGTGTCGGACCGGCTGCGCCGCACGCGGCGGACCAGGCGCAGGGCGATCGCCGCGAAGAGCAGCCCCGCTCCGATCGCCATGATCACCCAGATGATCTCGCTCACCTGGGCGGTGCGCAGCGGGAGGGTGTCGGAGGAACCGAGGCGCTGGCCGGACAGGTCGGTCACCTCGAGGGTCACGGTGTGCACCCCGATCTGGTCGGAGCTCGCCTGCAGCAGCACGGTCGTGCTCGACTCCGCCTCGAGCCGAATCTCGCGCGGTGCCCGGATGCTCAGCGGCGAGTCCGTCACCGCCTCGATCCGGACGCCCACGGGCTGGTCCAGCCCGTTCACGAGGGTAGCGGCGAAGCGACCGCTCTCGCTGGACAGCGTCACCGAGCGGGGCGCCTCGATGCGGACCATCGCGAGCTGGTCCTCGACCCACGCGCGGGCCTGCTCGGTGCGCTCCAGGAAGAGGTGGGGCCGGTTGCGCGCGAAGTAGGAGGCGTCGCCGAGCGCCTCGTCGGTGATCTGGCCGGCCACGGAGTCGTTGCGGATGAGCACGTTCTGCAGCGTCTCCCCCGCGGCGACCAGCGCGGTGGACGCCACCAGGTTCTCGGCCGGGAGCTCCAGCTCGGCCTGCTTCTCGGGGTAGACCAGGCTCTCGGAGGGGACCGCGCGGGCCGGCACGGAGCCGGTCGCCTCCTCGAGGGTGGCCAGCTCCAGCCAGCCGGCCTGGTCGAGCCCCTCGAAGAACTCGCGCGCGCTCGTGGGGTTCCAGCTCACCGGCAGGGAGGCGACCAGCGGACTGTCGTCGCCGGCCAGGACGCGCAGCGCGGTCTCGGCCAGGATCCGCTGGCGCACCGACAGCGGCGTCGCCTCGGACGACGGCTCGGAGCCCCCCGAGCTCGCGCCGGAGCGGGCGAGGACCACCCGGCGGCCGTCCACGGCCGCCACCGCCGGCGCCGGCTCGGAGCCTCCCTCGCCGGTGGTCGCGACGGCGTCCTCGGAGAGCAGCACCGTGGTGTCCTCGTCGGTGACCCCGAGGCCGGCCGCGTCGAGGTACCCCTCGGGCGGCACCACGGCCGGGGTGCCGTCCAGGGAGAGCTGCTTCAAGGCGGCGTCCGTGCGCCGGCGCGCCAGGGCGTAGAGCTCCGGTTCGAGCTCACCGGCGGCGGCGACGTCGAGGTCGCCGTACGGGAGGGCGAGCACCTGGCCCTCGCGCAGCACCTCGCGCAGCCGTTCCAGCCACGGCCCGCCGAGCGCCATCGCGGTCAGCTCGGCCGCCGTCGGCGTGACGTCCGGGTCAAGGGGCGAGTCGTCGGGCGGCACCTCGGTGAGCTGGGGAGTCTCGGGCGAGGGGCCGGACTCGGCCTCCTTCTCGGGCCGACGGTCGCCGGTCGGCCCCAGGAAGCGGGTGGGGTTGCCGGCGACCAGCGAGGTCACCGCGGCCGGCACCGCCGGGTCCAGCGCCCAGGTGAGCGGGCGGTCCTCGGCCGCCTCACCGAGGGCGACGATGCTGTTCAGGCGGCCGCCGGGGCCCAGGTCGCGGTTCCACCGGGCGACGCCGGTGATCTTGCCGTCGGCGGTGTGGGTGACGTTGCGGCGCACCGGCAGCACCAGCGAGGTCGCCACTTTGCGAGTGGTCCGGCCCACCAGCGGGATGAACGTGCGGACCCGGCCGTTCGCCGAGTCGGTGCGACCGGTCGGGCTCTGGCCCAGGGCGTGCACGCCCAGCCAGTACACGCCCGGGGCGCCGCTGATCTCCGCGTCGAGCTCGGCGCGCGGCACGGTGATCACGAACGACGCGGTGGACCCGGCCGGGAGGTCCGCGACGGTGGCGAAGCTGCCCTCGCGGGTGATCCGGTCGCCGATGTACTCGTCGGCCGGTGTCTGCGCCGCGGCGGAGAGCTCCGCGGCGGTGGTCATCGGCACGGACGAGACGACCGGGTGCAGGTTGACGTCCGACCAGTCCTCGTCCGTGGTGTTGGTGACGTGCCCGCGCAGGGTGAGCGGTCCCCGGCGGGGGATCACCGCCGGGGAGACGCCGTCGAGGGTGATCTCCAGCGGATCGAGGGACTCGGCGTCCTCCTCGACCGCGGGCGCCTCGACCGACACCGGGGCCGACTGCGGAGCCGAGGAGGGGGCCGACAGGGGGGCCGACGCGAGCGCCGGCGCGACCCCGGTTGCGCCGAGCCACGTCGCGAGAGCCAGGACCAGGGCAGGCAGCATCGACGGGGGGCGGAGCACCCGTCGACTCTAGCGGCCGACCCGTCGCCACCCGGCAGGGGCGACTAGAGTGACCTCTCGTGTCCGACGCCGCGCCGCCCCCGCTCAACATCGCCGAGGTCCAGCGCACCGTGACCGCCCAGCTCGATCGGATCGGTCCGGTCATCGACGAGCTCGGCGCCCGTTTCGCCGACGCCGGCGAGAGCCTGGCCCTGGTCGGCGGGCCGGTGCGCGACGCGATGCTCGGCCGGCTCCAGAACGACCTGGACTTCACCACCTCGGCTCGTCCCGAGGTCACCGAGCGGCTGCTCAAGGGCTGGGCCGAGGCGCTGTGGGACATGGGGCGCGACTTCGGCACGATCGGGTGTCGCAAGGGCGAGTGGCAGATCGAGATCACCACCTACCGCTCCGAGACCTACGACCCGGACTCCCGCAAGCCGGAGGTCGACTTCGGCGACTCCCTGGTCGGCGACCTGGGCCGGCGCGACTTCACCGTCAACGCGATGGCGGTCGCCGTGCCGGGACGCACGTTCGAGGACCCCTACGGCGGTGTGGTCGACCTCGCCCACCGCGTGCTGCGCACCCCCGGGCGCCCGGAGGACTCCTTCTCCGACGACCCGCTGCGGATGATGCGCGCCGCGCGGTTCGCCGCCCAGCTCGGGTTCACGGTCGCGCCCGAGGTGGTCGAGGCGATGCGGGCGATGGCCGCGCGCATCGAGATCATCTCCGCCGAGCGGGTCCGCGACGAGCTGGTCAAGCTGGTCTGCGCGCCGTACCCGCGCCGCGGGCTGAGCCTGCTCGTCGAGACCGGGCTGGCCGATCACGTGCTGCCCGAGCTGCCGGCCCTGGCCCTCGAGCGCGACGAGCACCACCGCCACAAGGACGTCTACGAGCACACCCTGACCGTGCTGGAGCAGTCGATGGAGCTCGAGCACCGGCTCGTCGAGACCGGCCAGCCGGCGCGCCCCGACTTCGTCTCGCGCTTCGCGGCGCTGATGCACGACGTGGGCAAGCCGCGGACCCGCAGGTTCGTGGGGGACGGGACCGTGACCTTCCACCACCACGACGTGGTGGGCGCCAAGATCACCCGCAAGCGGATGAAGGCGCTGCGCTTCTCCAACGACGAGATCGACGCCGTCTGCACGCTGGTGGAGCTGCACCTGCGCTTCCACGGCTACGGCACCGGCGAGTGGACCGACTCCGCGGTACGCCGCTACGTCCGCGACGCCGGCGACCAGCTCGAGCGGCTGCACATCCTGACCCGCGCGGACTGCACGACGCGCAACAAGCGCAAGGCCGATCGGCTGCGGCGCACCTACGACGACCTCGAGGCGCGCATCGAGCGGCTCTCGCAGCAGGAGGAGCTGGCCTCGATCCGGCCCGACCTCGACGGCAACCAGATCATGGAGATCCTGGGCATCGGCCCGGGTCGCGAGGTCGGTGAGGCATACAAGCAGCTGTTGGAGCTGCGCATGGACCACGGACCGCTGGGGTATGACCAGGCGCGCGCGGCCCTGCTGGCATGGTGGCAGTCGCGCGCGGCCGACTAGGTCCGGGCCCACCCGGGTCCGAGCCGTCGGTGCGCGCGAGCCGCGTTTCCGTGTCCCGAGACCCCGGAGTGTGTGAATGTCTGAGTTCGAGCCGTTGATCGAGGAGTCGATCGAGGTCGACGCCCCCCAGGTGAAGGTCTGGGCGCTGGTCTCCGACCTGCCCCGCCTGGCCGAGTGGAGCCCGCAGGTGGTGCGCACGATCGTGCGCGGCGGCCCGATCCAGCTGGGCACCTCGATGGTGAACATCAACCGCCAGGGCCTCAAGGTGTGGCCCACCCGCACCAAGGTGGTCCGCTTCGAGCCGCACGACGAGATCGCCTTCCGGGTCAAGGACAACTACACGATCTGGTCCTTCAGCCTGGAGGCCACCACCAGCGGCGGCACCCGGATCACCCAGCGTCGCGCGGCTCCCGACGGCCTCTCGGGCATCTCGATGAAGCTGACCGAGAAGGTGCTCGGCGGCCAGCAGGCGTTCACCGCCGAGCTGCGGGCCGGGATGCGCCAGACGCTGGAGCGGATCAAGGCCGAGGCCGAGTCGGCGATGGCGGGGACCCGATGAGGAGCGAGCTCTTCGAGCAGAGCAACCTGCAGGCGGCCGGGGACGAGCGCTTCGCCCTGCAGAACAGCCAGATGCTGCGGGTCCGGGTCGGCCCCGACCTGCTGGCCACCAAGGGCACGATGGTCGCCCACCAGGGCCACGTTCAGTTCCACCACGAGAAGGCCGGCAGCCTCGGCAAGCTCGCGATGAAGGTGCTGACCAGCGAGAACCTCAGCCTGATGCGCGTCAGCGGCCAGGGCGACGTGTGGTTCGCCGACGAGGCCGGCTTCGTGCACCTGCTGCACCTGGAGAACGAGGGCGTCTCGGTCAACAGCCGCAACATCCTCGCCTTCGACGCCAGCCTGCAGTGGGACATCAACCGCACCAAGGGCGCCGGCATCGCCTCGGGCGGGTTCTTCAACACCACGATCGGCGGCACCGGCACCCTGGCCGTCACCGTCGTCGGCAAGCCCGTCGTGCTCGACTGCTCCCAGCGCCCGACGTACGTCGACCCGCAGGCCGCCGTGTGCTGGTCGGCCAACCTGGTCCCGGGCATCCACAACTCGATGAACGTCTCCTCGGTGCTGCGCGGCGGCACCGGCGAGGCGTTCCAGTACGTCTTCCACGGACCCGGCTTCGTGGTCGTCCAGGCCTACGAGTGGAAGCCGGTCACCAGCAGCTGAGGCACGAGCCCCCTACGAGAGACGGCCCGCCCGGATGATCCGGGCGGGCCGTCGTCTCTGCTGGCTCAGCAGGGCGGAGAGGAGGTCACTCCTCGCCGCGGATGAACGCCTCCACGCGAGCGCGACCCTCGTCGTCGGGCAGCTGCACCGGCGGGGACTTCATCAGGTAGGACGACGCGGAGATGATCGGGCCACCGATGCCGCGGTCCTTGGCGATCTTCGCCGCACGGATGGCGTCGATGATGATGCCGGCCGAGTTGGGCGAGTCCCAGACCTCGAGCTTGTACTCGAGGTTGAGCGGGACGTCACCGAACGCGCGACCCTCGAGGCGCACGTAGGCCCACTTGCGGTCGTCGAGCCACGCCACGTAGTCGGACGGGCCGATGTGGACGTTGCGGTCGTTGATCTTGTCGGCCAGCGAGCCGGTGAGGTTCGACGTCACGGCCTGGGTCTTGGAGACCTTCTTGGACTCCAGACGCTCACGCTCGAGCATGTTCTTGAAGTCCATGTTGCCGCCGACGTTGAGCTGGTAGGTGCGGTCCAGCGTCACGCCGCGGTCCTCGAACAGCTTCGCCATCACGCGGTGGGTGATGGTGGCGCCGACCTGCGACTTGATGTCGTCACCGACGATCGGGACGCCGGCGTCCTCGAACTTCTTCGCCCAGACCGGGTCGGAGGCGATGAAGACGGGCAGGGCGTTGACGAACGCCACCCCGGCGTCGATCGCGCACTGCGCGTAGAACTTGTCGGCCTGCTCCGAGCCGACCGGCAGGTAGGAGACCATCACGTCGACCTGGCGCTCGCGCAGCACCTGGACCACGTCGACGGCCTCGGCGCTCGACTCCTCGATGGTCTGGCGGTAGTACTTGCCCAGACCGTCGAGCGTCGGGCCACGCAGGACCTCGACGCCCAGGGTGGGGACGTCGCTGATCTTGATGGTGTTGTTCTCCGAGGCGTTGATGGCCTCGGAGAGGTCCTTGCCGACCTTCTTGTCGTCGACGTCGAAGGCGGCGACGAACTCGACGTCCTTGACGTGGTAGTCGCCGAAGGCGACGTGCATCAGGCCAGGCACGCTGGCGTTCGGGTCGGCGTCCTTGTAGTACTCGACGCCCTGGATCAGGGAGGTGGCACAGTTGCCGACCCCCACGATTGCTACTCGTACCGAGCCCATCGGGATCTCCTGTCTTCTCGGTTCGTTGGTGGTGGTCAGCCCTGTGGCTGTGCCTCGGGTAGGTGGGGTTTCGCGACGCCCGGGGGCGACTCCGGTGCCGGCTCCGGGCTCTTCGCGATGCTGCTGCGACGGGCCTCGTGCTCGGCGTTGATCAGGTCCGAGAGCCATCGGACCTCGCGCTCGACGGACTCGACACCGTGGCGCTGGAGCTCCACGGCGTACCGGTCCACTTCCTTCTGGGCCCGCGACAGCTGGCTCTGGACCCGCTCGAGCCGCTCCTGGAGGCGGGTGCGGCGTCCTTCCAGGACACGCAGCCGGATCTCCATGTCGGTGCGACCGAAGAAGGCGAAGCGGATGTCGAAGTTGTCGTCCTCCCACGCGGTGGGACCGACCTCCGACATCAGTCGCTTGAACTCCTGCTGCCCGGACTCGGTCAGCTGGTAGACGATGCGCGGGCGCCGGGTCACGGTGGCCGGGGCCACCGTGGTCTCGGCGATCAGGTTGCTGCGCAGCATCTTCTTCAACGCCGGGTAGAGCGAGCCGTAGGACAGCACGCGACCCCACCCGAGCATCAGGTTGAGCCGCTTGCGGAGCTCGTAGCCGTGCATGGGTGCCTCGTGCAGCAGTCCGAGGACTGCTAGCTCGATGGTCTCTCCACGACGTGCCACGCGACCTATCGTAGCGATATATCCGTGCACGGCGAATACCCGGGCCACCCCACGAGTTGCGTACGCTGGGGGGTGCGCTCGGGTGGCGGCCTGTCCGCCTGCCCGGGTGCGGCCACGTCGTCGACCAGCGGAGACCCCAGTTGAGCGGAAAGCGCAAGGCAACCGAGCAGACCCCCGGCGGCAAGCAGACCAAGCCCAAGAAGGGCCTGGTACGCCGCATCTTCCACTGGTTCCTGTGGCTTCTGCTGGCGGCCGCCCTGCTGACGACGGCGATCGTGGTCTACCTCTACCAGAGCACCGACCTGCCGGATCCCAACAAGGACTTCCAGACGCAGACGACGAACATCTACTACGAGGACGGCAAGGCCGAGGTCGGCGAGTTCGCCACCCAGAAGCGTGAGTCGATCACCCTCGACAAGATGCCCGACCAGCTCAAGGACGCGGTCGTGGCCGCGGAGAACCGGAGCTTCTGGACCGACCGCGGCATCGACCCCAAGGGCATCCTGCGCGCGGCGTTCAGCAACGCCAAGGGCAACGCCCGCCAGGGCGCCTCGACGATCACCCAGCAGTACGTGAAGGTCGCCTACCTCAGCCAGGAGCAGACCGTCACGCGCAAGGTCAAGGAGGCGTTCCTGGCGCTGAAGATCCAGCGCCAGATGAGCAAGTCCGAGATCCTCGAGGGCTACCTCAACACGATCTACTTCGGGCGCGGCGCCTACGGCGTGGAGACCGCCGCCGAGGCGTACTTCAACAAGCCGGCCAAGAAGCTCAACCTGCGCGAGAGCGCGGTGCTCGCCTCGGTGCTGAACAACCCCTCGGGGATGGACCCGGCGAACGGCCCGGAGGCCAAGGCCCGGCTGCTCGACCGCTACGAGTACACCCTCAACAGCATGGTCGAGATGGAGACCGCCACCGCCGAGGAGGCCGAGAAGGCCGCCCGGCGCCTGCCGAAGTTCCCCCGGATCAAGGAGAACAGCCAGTACGGCGGCCAGCGCGGCCACGCCCTGACGCTGGTCAAGGACGAGCTGCTGCGCCTGGGCTTCAGCGAGGAGGAGGTCAACGGCGGTGGCCTGAAGGTCACCACCACCTTGAGCGAGAAGGCGATGAACGCCGCCAAGGAGGGGGTGCTCGAGGAGCGTCCCGACCTCAGCGACAAGGAGATGCACATCGGCGTGGCCAGCGTCGAGCCCGGCACCGGCGCGCTGCGCGGCTTCTACGGCGGCCAGGACTACCTGCGCTCGCAGATCAACTGGGCCCGGGCCGGCGGCATGGCCGGCTCGACGCTGAAGCCGTTCGCCGTCGCGACCGCCCTCAAGGAGGGCTTCGCGCTCAAGGACACCTTCGACGGCAACTCGCCCTACGAGCTGCCCGACGGCGGCGAGGTGGAGAACCAGGGCGACGAGGACTACGGCACGGTGAGCCTGCTGACCGCGACCGAGAACTCCATCAACACCGCGTTCATCGACCTCACGCTGGCGCTCGAGGACGGGCCGCGCAAGATCATCCGGACCGCCAACCAGATGGGCATCCCGGCCGAGGACGGCAGCAACTACGGCTTCCCCCGTCGCAGCCCCGGGCTGGAGCCGGTCACCGGCGTCGCGCTGGGCAGCGCGGTGGTCAGCCCGATCAACATGGCCAACGCCTACGCCACCATCGCCAACGAGGGCGTCTGGTCCGAGCCCTACCTGATCGAGAAGGTCGTCGACCGCTACGGCGACGTCAAGTACAACCACCGGGTCAAGAACCGCCAGGCCCTGGAGCCGGACGTCGCCGCCGACGTCTCCTACGCGCTGCAGCAGGTGGTCTCCTCCGGCTCGGGCACGGCGGCGCTGTCGCTGGGCCGCCCGGCCGCGGGCAAGACCGGCACCGCCACCAACGGCGACGGCGGCGTCTCGTCGGCCTGGTTCACCGGCTACACCCCGCAGATGGCCACCTCGGTGGTGTACCTGCGCGGCAAGGGCAACGAGGACCTGGAGGGCTTCCTGCCGGAGTTCTACGGCGGCTCCTACCCGGCCCGGACCTGGACCTCGGTGATGCTGCGGGCGATGGACGGCCTCGAGGTGCAGGACTTCCCCGAGCCGGCGTACGTCGACGGTGAGGCCCCGGCCAGCGGCCACGCCCCCTACGTCCCGCCGCCGACGCAGGAGTCGAGCCCGAAGCCCACCAAGAAGCCCAGCAAGAAGCCGAGCAAGGAGCCGACGCCCACCCCGACGCCGACGCCGACGCCGACCCCCACCCCGACGCCGAGCGACACGCCGTCGCAGCCGACCGTGCCGTCTCCTCCCGTCACGCCGCCCACGACGCCCACTCCGGGCGGCCTCGGGGGTCGCGGCGGCGACACCGACACCGACAGGTGACCCGGCCCGTGGCCCGGATCGCACCCACCCGTGACGACGGGGTCGTGCGAGCGCTCAGCGAGTCGGTCGGAGGACCGCTGGGCCACCGGGCCACCAGGCACCCGTGGTGGACGCCGCTGCGGGTGCTGCTGGCGCTGACCGCGATCAGCTTCTCCCTCGGGCTGGTGCAGAAGGCGCCGTGCTGGACCGGGGGCTGGCACGACGACCACACCCGCTACAGCGCGATGTGCTACTCCGACCTGCCCTACCTCTACACGGGCCGGGGCTTCGTGGAGCTGGCCTGGCCCTACGACGACGACGTGGACGTGCGTGAGCGCCACGAGGTGATGGAGTACCCGGTCGGGATCTCCTACTACGCCTGGGCCACGGCGTGGGTGACGCACTGGATCAGCGGCTCCCCCGACCTCGAGGAGCGCTACCGGACCCCCGAGGACCAGCTCTGGGCGGCGCCCGGCGTGGAGCAGGAGCGCAAGCTCTACGTGGCGGTCAACGCCATCGGCTTCGCCCTGGTCGCGCTGCTCACGACGTACTTCCTGAGCCGGGTGAACCCGCGCCGGCCCTGGGACGCCGCGGGCTGGGCGCTCTCGCCGGCGCTGGTGCTCACCGCGATGATTAACTGGGACCTGCTCCCGGTGGCGCTGGTCGCCGCCGCGCTGTGGGCCTGGGCGCGCGACCGGCCGCTGCTCACCGGCGTGCTGATCGGGCTCGGCACGGCCGCCAAGCTCTACCCGCTGTTCCTGCTCGGCGGGATCCTGGTGATCTGCCTGCGCCAGCGGCGCTGGCGCGACCTGGCGCTGGCCAGCGTCGCGGCCGCGGTGGCCTGGGTGCTGGCCAACCTGCCCGCCTACCTGAGCGGGCCCGAGCAGTGGAAGGTCTTCTGGAGCTTCAACTCCGAGCGCGGCCCCGACCTGGGCTCGCTGTGGCTGGTGGTGGCGCAGGCGGGGGACCTCACCATCTCGGCCGACGTAGTCAACAAGGGCTCCTGGGGGTTCTTCCTGCTTTGGTGCGTGGGCGTGCTGATCCTCGGGCTGCGCGCGCCGCAGACCCCCCGCCTGGCCCAGCTGGGCTTCCTGATCGTGGCCGGGTTCCTGCTGGTGAACAAGGTCTACTCGCCGCAGTACGTGCTGTGGCTGCTGCCGCTGGCGGTGCTGGCCCGGCCGCGCTGGCGCGACCTGCTGATCTGGCAGGCCGGCGAGATCCTCTACTTCGCGATGGTGTGGTGGTACCTCGGGGGCTACCTGGCCCCGGCCGGAGGCGGCGACGCCGGGTTCTACTGGCTGGGCATCGGGCTGCGGGTGGCCGCCGAGATCTACCTGGTGGTCGTCGTCGCCCGCGACGTGCTCGTGCCGCGCCACGACCCGGTGGAGCGTGACCCGGTCCGGGCCCCGGTGCCCGCCACCGCCGAGCCGCCGCCGCTCGCGCGCAGCTGACGGCTCAGCGGACGGCTCAGCTGACCTCGACCCGGTCGAACCAGGTGGCGGTGTAGCGGACCCGTACGTCGAGCTGCTCGCCCGGCGCGGGCACTCGGGCGTCCTGGGGCAGGAACAGCATCGAGGCCTGCATGTGCGGCGGCTCGGCGAAGAGCCGCTGCTTGCCGTCGATGCTGAACGGCGAGCGCACGAAGCCCATCGCGTCCAGCCCGCCGCGGGCCAGCGAGGCCGCGCGGGCCTTCATCGAGGTGTCCCCGGTCGGCGCCTCCAGCCCGATCCCGTGGGCGGTGCCTCCGCTGACCACGAGGATGGTGCCCGAGCGCGGCGCCGTACGGCCGCGGTAGCCGAAGAGGTCGCCCCGCTCCACGGGGTGCACGTCGAGCACCGTCGAGCTGACCTGCAGGGCCCCGCGGTCACCGAGCCACAGGGCGGTGCCGATCCGGGGCCGGATCGTGAAGTCGGCGTACGACGCGCGCAGCTGGGTCAGCTCGGCGCCGGTCAGGTGGCTGACCCAGACCGTCGAGGTGTCCAGCCCGGCGGCCACCACGTCGGTCATCAGCCGGTGCACCTGGGAGAGGTGGGAGCCCTGGGCCAGCGGCAGGTGGAAGGCCACGCCCTCCAGACGGGCGTGCGGGTGGGCCTGCAGCAGCGGCGCGACCGTGCGCAGCTCGCGCGCGCCCATCCCGTGGCGCAGCATCGTGGTGACGTGCTCGAGGACGAAGCGGGCGTGCGGGTCGAGCGCGAGCAGCGCCGGCAGGTCCTCGGCCCGGCTGACCGTGTGGATGACCCGGCGGGCCAGCGCGGGGTCGATCTCGGGGCTCACCTCGAGCGCGGCGCCGAAGGGTCGCCAGGGGGTGAGCACCAGCAGGTCGCCGTGGAAGCGCTGGGCCACCTCGGGCAGCTCGCTGTAGGTGCCCACGGCCAGCGTGTCGCCGCCGAGGCCGTTGTCGTGCAGCCACTGCGTCTTGCGGGCCAGCCGGGCCAGGCCCAGGCCGTAGCCGTTGCCCTTGGCGACCGGGACCAGGCCCGGGGCCTCCTCGGCGACCCGCTTGAGGTGCGCGCGCCAGCGGGGGCCGTCGACGGTGAGGGTGAGGCTCATCGCGTCACCGCCGCTTCATGTAGAGGTCGAAGGCCTTGTACAGCGGCCGGTTCAACGGCAGGTCCCACTCCCCGGCGTACTCGACAGCCTCGCCGCCGGTGCCGACCTTGAACTGGATCAGCCCCAGGTGCGGGTCGTCGGCGGCCAGGGTGTCGGTGATGCCGCGCAGGTCGTAGACCTCGGCGCCGGCGGCCAGCGCGTCGCGGATCATCGCCCACTGGATCGCGTTGGAGCCGCGCACCTCGCGCTTCTCGGTCGACGAGGCGCCGTAGGAGTACCAGGCGTGGGTGCCGACCCGGATCGCGATCGTGGCGGCGACCAGGTCGCCCTCGTGGTGGGCCAGGTGCAGGGTGAACCGCTCCGGTGCCTCGGCGCTCAGCGCGTCGCGCATCGTGCGGAAGTAGGAGAGCGGACGCGGGGTGAAGTGGTCGCGCTCGGCGGTGTGCAGGTAGAGGGCGTGGAAGGCGGCGAGCTCGTCAGGGCCCGAGCCGGTGCTGAGCACGACGCCGGACTTGTCGGCCTTCTTGATGTTGCGCCGCCACAGCTGGTTCATCCCCTTGAGGACCTCGTCCTCGGTGCGTGGGGTGCCGTCGGGGTGGGTGAGCGGGACCTGGAAGACGTACTGCGGCTGGCCGGCCGCGAACCCGCCCTCGACCGCCTGCGGTCGCCACCCGAGCTCGTCGAGCTGGGAGACCACGCAGGCGCCGACCTGGCTGCGCTCGGTTGGCGGCAGCTCCCCCAGGAGGCGGACCGACTCGTCGGCGATGCCCTCCTTGACCTGGGCCGCGCTCCAGCGCCGGGTGATCACCGGCGGGCCCATCCGGACCCCGAAGGCGCCCTTCCTGCGCAGGTGCGCGGTGAGCGGGGCCAGCCAGGGCTCCAGCTCGTCGCAGCCCCAGTCGATGACCGGGCCCTCGGGCAGGTAGGCCAGGTAGCGCTTGAGCTTGGGCAGCTGGCGGTAGAGCACCAGGGCCGCGCCCACCATCTCCTCCGCACCGTCCGGCCCGGGCCGGAACCAGCCCAGCGACTCGCGGCGCCATTCCTGCTTCACCTTCCCCCAGGCGGGGGTCTGCAGGAAGCTCGCCGAGGGCCGGCTCGCCACGAAGGCGAGATGCTCGGCGTCGGTGACGGTGCGGACGATCAGGGGAGCGGACACGGCCCCGAGGCTACCTGCGCCGCGCCCTGCGCGCGCCGTGCGCCCGCCCACCCCCGGAGGGTCGTGTGCCCCACGCCGCGCTGCGCCGCGTCCCCAGGCACACGACCCGGCGGGTACGACGCGCTCACAGGCGGCTGGTGACCGCCTCGAAGTCGGCGCGGTGCTGGGCGGCGTCGCCCGGGGTCTCGAAGACCACGGGGGCGCCGGCCTCGCGGACCACGGCGGCGATCAGGTCGGCGCCGATCGTGCCCGAGCCGAGGTTTGCGTGCCGGTCGGCCCCCGAGCCGAACGCGTCGCGGCTGTCGTTGCAGTGCACCAGGTCGATGCGCCCGGTGATCGCGGTGACGTCGGCGACCACCGTCTCCAGCGCGTTGCCCCCGGCGTGGGCGTGGCAGGTGTCGAGGCAGAAGCCGACCCGGTCGAACTGCTCGGCGGCCGAGATCGCGTCCCAGACCCGGCCGATCCGGTCCAGGTGGCGGGCCATCGCGTTCTCGCCCCCGGCGGTGTTCTCGATCAGCAGCGGGACCTTGAGGTCGGTGGCCTCGACGGCCTTGCGCCAGTTGTCGAAGCCCTTCTCGGGGCTGTCGGTCTTGTTGACGTGCCCGCCGTGCACGATCAGGCCCTTCGCGCCGATCGACGCCGCGGCGTCCACCTGCTGCTGCAGGATCTTGCGCGAGGGGATCCGGATCCGGTTGTTGGTGGTGGCCACGTTGAGCACGTAGGGGGCGTGCACGTACAGGTCGATCCCGGCCTGCTCGGCGTCCGCGCGCAGCGCCTCGGCGCCGCCGGCGTAGGCGATCTCCGGGCCCTTCCAGCCCTGCGGGTCGCCGAGGAAGAACTGGACCAGGGACGCGCCGCGGGCCTTCGCCTCGGCGATCGGGTCGGTCTGGTCGACGTGGGCACCGAGGAGGAGGGTCATGGCCGCCAGTCTAGGAAGCCCGCCCGAGGCTCAGGAACGCCCCTGCATCACCTGGGCCAGCATGGCGAAGTCGGCGTTCCCCCCGGTGTGCACGACCGCGACCCGGCGTCCGGCGACCCGCTCGCGCTCGGTGAGCAGCCCGGCCAGCGCGAGCGAGCCCGCGGGCTCGGCCAGGTTGTGGGTGGTGCGGTAGGTGAGCGCCATCGCCTCGGCCGCCTGCTCCTCGGAGACCCGGACGATCCGGGCGGCGCCGGCGTTGATCCGTGAGACCGCGGTGGGGTCGGGCTCGCGGCAGGCGACGCCGTCGACGAAGGTGCCCGCCCGCTCGGTGGCGACGGGGCGCCCGGCCTCGAAGGAGCGCGCGTAGGCGTCGGCCTCGGCGCTGACCACGCCGACCACCTCGGTCTGACGGGCCAGCAGGTCGCGCACCACGAGGTGGGCGCAGATCCCGCTGCCCATCCCGACCGGGACGTAGACCACGTCCAGGTCCGGCACCGAGGTGTGCAGCTCGGCGGGGTACGACGCGACGCCCTCGACCAGCCACGGGTGGAAGGCCGGGACCGGGATCAGCCCCCGCTCGGCGGCGAGCCGGCCGGCGTGCTCGCGCGCCTCCTGGAAGTCGGCGCCGTGCACGACGAGCTCGGCGCCGTAGCCCTCGATCGCGGCGTTCTTGTCCGGGCTGTTGTGCTCGGGGACCACGATCACCACGGGCACCCCGTGTGTGGCCCCGGCGAAGGCGAGGCTCTGCCCGTGGTTGCCGCGGGTCGCCGCGACCAGGCCGGGCACCGGCCCGGCGCCGGGGTCCCGCTCGGTGAGCAGCCGGGCGAGGAAGTTGAGTCCGCCGCGCACCTTGAAGGCGCCGGTCGGCAGGTGGTTCTCGTGCTTGACCCAGGTCTGGGTGCCGGTGAAGCGCTCGAGCAGCGGCCAGCGCCGGGTGGGGCTGGGCTCGACGTGGCGGCCGACCCGCTCCCGGGCCAGCGCCAGGGAGGCCGCGGTGATCCCCAGGGCCGCGGCCGCGCCACCGGTCGGCACCCCGGACCCGTGCCGCCCGGGCTGGATCGGCATCGAGGGTGGCACCCCGGGCACCGGCGTCGTGGCGACCTTGATCTGGGCGAGGGTGAGCGCGATGTCGGCGCGGTCGGCCACGCCTGCCTCGAGGTGGCCCAGGAAGTCGTGCAGCATCCGCAGCCGCAGGATCGCCAGCGGGTTCCCGAAGCGCGAGCGCCGACCCTCCAGCACCTGGATGAACATCGGCACCGAGACCCCGATGGTGCGCGCCACCTCGGCGGCGGGCAGACCGAGGACCTGGTGCAGGCGGCGTGCCAGGACGTCGACGGACTCGCCGTACAGCTCGGACTGCCGGCGGCGCCGTTCGCTCACGTCGTCCACGTCCACCCCCTCGGCTCGCGACCTCGGCAGCCTAGCGGGCCGCGCGAGCGGGCGGTCAGTCGAACATCAGGTAGAGCGCCAGCACGCACAGCCCGAGGGCGGCCACGAAGCAGGCGATCGCGACGATCAGCGCGGCGTTCGAGGTGGACGGCTGGGGCTGGTGCCCGATCCGTGCGCCCGGGCCGGAGCTGTGGGCGAGGGCCGCGCCCGGGACCGGGCGGCTGCCGCCGCGGCTCGGCGGGCCCTGCGCCGGTCCACCGGCCCGCGGTGGCGCCCAGGGGGAGGGCGAGGCGCCGGACGGGCCGGACGCGGGGCCGGCAGCGCCGGAGGGGCCGCCCCGACCGGGCCCGGACGCGCCGGGTCCGGAGGCGCCGGGCCGGGACCCACCGGGCCGGGAGGGCGTCGAGGCCCGGGCGGGGGACTTGACCAGGGACGGGCCGGCACCGGAGTCGCCGCCGCCGTACGACGGGCCGTCGGGGACGTCGACCTCCCCGAGCTGGTCGAAGACCTCGGGCGGCTCGGGGTCGCTCTGCCACGGGGCGCCGGGCGGGACGCCGAGCTGGCGCAGCTGGCCCAGAGCCGCGGTGGCGGAGGCCGGCCGGCGCTCGGGGTCGGGATCGATCAGCGCCTCGAGCAGCGGACGCAGCCGGCAGTCGGGCACCCCGGACTGCTGGCGGGGCGCCAGGCCGGTGAGCAGCTGGATCGCGACGATGCCGACGGCGTAGAGGTCCTGGCGGGGGTCGGGGTGGGCGCCCAGCGCCTGCTCGGGCGCCATGTAGCCGTCGGTGCCGATCGCGCCGGGGAAGCGGGTCAGGCGCACCTCGTCGATCAGCGCCGCGACCCCGAAGTCGCTGAGCCGCACGTGCGGTCGGCGGGTGCCGGTCGCCTCCAGGAGCAGGTTGGCAGGCTTCACGTCGCGGTGCACCACCCCGGCGCCGTGCACGGCCTCGAGTGCCTGCAGCGTCTGGTCGATGAGCACCGCCACGTAGCTCTCCGGCAGGGGACCGTGGTCGCCCAGCAGCGTCTGCACGGAGCCACCGCGGACCAGGTCCATGGTGAAGATGACGAGGTTGTCCTCGGCCGCCCAGCCGCCGGGGGCCACCACGTGCGGGTGCTGGATGCGCACGGACTGCTCGCGCACGAAGCGCAGCAGCATGCCGCCGTCGTGCTGGCCGAGCACCTTGGCGGCCACGAAAGCCCGGGTGCGCAGGTCCCAGGCGCGCCAGACGGAGCCCATGCCCCCCGCGCCGATCTGGTCGATCAGCACGTAGCGGCCGGCGAGTGGAGGTGAGTCGGTTCCGGTCATCGCGCCGGACCCTACCCCCGGTTGCCGGGGTTCATGCCTGTGGATCGCCGGTGGCGCCCGGGGCCCGTGGCGCCGGGATTCGCCGCCGGGTCGGGCAGTTGCTAGCCTTGAGCGTCTTTGCGTCCGGTCCCACCGACGGGATCCCGGCCGCGAAGGACTCCCGCACCACCCACGGCGTGCCTCCTGCGAGGGCGTCGGGAGCGGGAGAACGCAGCGCCCTCCTGCCACGGAGATGCCGTGGCCGCCGAGTCCGAAGGAGGTGGAGACCGCTTTGCGTGCCTACGAAGTAATGGTCATCCTCGACCCCAGCCTTGAAGAGCGCACCATCGAGCCGTCGCTCGACAAGTACCTCAACGTCATCCGCAAGGATGGCGGCAACGTGGAGAAGGTCGACGTCTGGGGACGTCGCCGCCTGGCCTACGAGGTCAAGAAGAACGCCGAGGGCATCTACGTCGTCATCTCGCTGCAGGCCGAGCCGGCCACGGTCAAGGAGTTCGACCGCCAGCTCACCCTGAACGAGTCCGTTCTCCGCACCAAGGTCATGCGCCCCGACGCTCACTGAGCGTCGGGCGGTCCGGCAGCTCGTCGAGCGGTCGAGACCACCTGTGGATGACCCCTGTGCAGTGTCGGCGCCAGCGGCAACGATGGTGCCGACACCTCACGCACACCTCACAGTTACAAGCTAGGGAGACCTCATGGCAGGCGAGACCGTCATCACGGTGGTCGGCAACCTCGTGGACGACCCGGAGCTGCGCTTCACCCCCTCGGGTGCGGCCGTGGCGAACTTCCGGATCGCCTCGACGCCGCGGACGTTCGACAAGCAGACCAACGAGTGGAAGGACGGGGACGCGCTGTTCCTCTCCTGCTCGGTCTGGCGTCAGGCCGCGGAGAACGTCGCCGAGTCCCTGCAGCGCGGCATGCGTGTCGTGGTCCAGGGTCGCCTGAAGGCTCGCACCTACGAGACCCGCGAGGGCGAGAAGCGCACCGTCTTCGAGATCGAGGTCGAAGAGGTCGGTCCGTCCCTGAAGTACGCCACCGCCAAGGTGACCCGTGCCCAGCGCTCCGGCGGTGGCGGCGGGGGCTACTCCGGCGGCGGCGGGGGTGGCGGCGGCTACTCCGGCGGCGCCCAGGGCGGAGCCCCGGCTCAGTCCGGCGGCGACGACCCGTGGGCCACGCCCGCACCGGCCCCCCAGCAGGGTGGCGGGTACGGCGGATCCGGTGGCGGCTCGCCCGCTGCGGACCCGTGGGGCGCCCCCGGTGGCGGCTCCGACGAGCCTCCCTTCTGATCCACCAGCACCTCCCATCCGAATCCCTCAACCATTCCGGCGCGAGCCGGGCTCATGTAAAGGAGCACCACAATGGCCAAGGCAGTGATTCGCAAGCCTAAGAAGAAGGTTTGCCAGTTCTGCAAGGAGAAGGCGACCGGTGTCGACTACAAGGACACCACCCTGCTCCGCAAGTTCATCTCGGACCGCGGCAAGATCCGCGCCCGTCGGGTGACCGGCAACTGCGTCCAGCACCAGCGCGACGTGGCCATCGCGGTCAAGAACGCCCGCGAGGTCGCCCTGCTTCCGTACACCTCCACCGGTCGCTGAGAAGGAGCGAGAACATGAAGCTCATCCTGACCCAGGAAGTGTCCGGCCTCGGCGCCGCCGGCGACGTGGTCGAGGTCAAGGACGGCTACGGCCGTAACTACCTCGTCCCGCGTGGCGTGGCGATCCGATGGACCCGTGGTGGCGAGAAGACCATCGAGTCCATCAAGGCTGCGCGCGCCACGCGTGCGGTCCGCGACACCGAGCACGCCGCCCAGATCAAGTCGAAGCTCGAGGCCTCCACGGTTGCCGTGAAGGTCCGGGCCGGCGAGGGCGGGCGCCTCTTCGGCGCCGTCACCGTCGCGGAGATCGCCTCGGCCCTCAGCGAGGCGTCGGGCGAGACCGTCGACAAGCGCACGATCGCGGTGAAGAACCCGATCAAGACCCTCGGTGCTCACACCGTGACGGTCAAGCTGCACGACGAGGTCGCCGCCACGGTGAACCTCTCCGTCGTCGCCGCCTGATCCAGCGTCTGTCAGCTCAGTAGGACAGATGAAGGGCCACACCTCCCCCGTGGAGGTGTGGCCCTTCACCATTTCCCGGCCAAGCCCCTGATGTGCGGGCGCATCACAGCCGGGCAAACGCGCCCAGAGCAGAGTTTCTGTGATCTCGGCTCTGGCGGGGAGTAGGGATCCGGCTTATTCCGTCGCCGTCGCCGTCGCCGTCGCCGTCGCCGACTCGATGAGTGCGGCGATCCCGGCCCGCGAGGAGAGCGCCCAGCGGCGCAGCACGTCGCCCACGTGCTTCTCGACCGTGCCGATGCTGACGCCCAGCTCGGCGGCGATCTCGGCGTTGGTCCGACCGCGCGCGACCAGCACGGCCACGGCCCGCTGACGCTCGGTGAGCGCGGGAGGTGGCTGTTCGGGTGGCGCGGCCAGGGCCGCGACCTTGGTGCGCGAGGCCACCCCGAACGCGGTGAGGACCCGGGAGACGTGGATGCGCACCGTGTGCTCGGAGAGGAACAGCCGCTGCGCGATGGCGCGGTTGGTCAGCCCCTGGGCTATCAGCGTGGCGACCTGCTGCTCGCGTGGGGACAGGCCGTGCCACCCGCTGCCCGCCAGCGGCGCGAGTCGCCGGCCGATCTGCTTGAGCTCACGGGCGGCACGACGCTGGACCGCGAGGTGCCCGCGGGTCTGCGCCAGCTCGACCGTGCGCTGCAGGTCCCGGGTCGCCTCGCCGGGCCTCGCCTGGGCGATCCGCACGCGGGAGAGCAGCAGCCGTGCCCCGGTGACCTCCAGCTCGCGGCCCGCCTCCTGGGCCTGGGCCAGGGCGAGCTCGGCCCACGCGTCGGCCTCCTCGACCTGACCTCGGGCGATCGCGAGGCGGCAGACCGCCCGCGCGGCGATGGAGTCGGAGATCGGAGAGGCGTGCAGCGGGGCCAGCTGGTCGATCCAGGCCTCGGCCGCGTCGAGGTCCCCGGCGGCCTGGGCAGCGGTGCTGAGGACCTCCAGCGCCAGGGCGCGGTCCAGGACGGGCAGTGCGCGCAGATCGCCTCCCCGCCCGGCCAGCAGGACCAGGCGGGCGGCGCGCTCCACGTCGGAGGACCAGGCCATCCCGTAGGCGCTCAGCAGGTAGGCCCGGATGGTGACCAGGTCGCGGGGGACGGGCAGCTCGCGCTCGATGCGCGCCGCCAGCTCGCTCAGCGGCGCCCTCTCCGCCCGGTTGCCCCACACGAAGCAGCGGGTGCCCTGCAGGTGCAGGCGCGCCGAGGCGGGACCCGGGAGGTCGGTGAGCGCGGCGAGGTGTCCCATCGCCTCGTCGATGCGGCCCAGGGAGGCCAGCAGTCGCACCAGGGAGCACACCATCACGGTCCAGTACGGGTGGGCGCTGCCGTCCTCACGGGTCAGCAGGTGAGGACCCCGCCAGCGGGTGAGGTCCAGGGAGCCCGCGATCCGCTGGGCCAGCACCAGGTCGTTGGCGGTGAGGGCGGCCTCGAGCAGCTGGTAGCAGACGAACCGGGCCAGCGCGTCGCCGGAGCCGGCCAGGGCCGGCAGGGCCTCGCCGAGGCCGGCCAGCGGATCCGCGGGCGAGGTCGCGTCGTCCAGTACCCCGGCACGTCCGTGCGCCCAGGCCCCGCGGACCAGCCAGTGCGCGACGAGGTCGCCGGGCGGGGGCAGCTGCTCGGGGCGCTGCGCCGCGGCGTACCAGTCCAGCGCGAAGACCTGCGCCAGGCGCGACAGGCCGGCGCACCAGTGCGGGTCCGCGGCAGCCTCGGTGGCGCCCGGCGCCCACTCGGCCCCACGACGCTCGAGCACCGCGTCGAGCAGGCTGAGGAGCTGATGGAGGCGCGTCCGCTCACCCTCGGGCGCGGCGCCGTGCGCACGCTGCCCGAGAGACGTCATTCGCTCAGCCTGTCCCGTCTGCGGCGACCTCACACCTGCTCGCCCAGGGGCGCTCCGCCCAGACCAGGGTGAGCACCACGAGGACCAGCAGCGCGAGCCCACTGCCCGCGTAGGCGGCGGTCTCGAGGTCGCCCGACCCGGTCACCTCGACGAGGACGGGGAGGACGATCAGCACCACCTGGGTGCCGGCCAGCAGCGCCGCCCAGGTGCGGGCGGAGGGGTCCTCCTCGCCCGCGAGGTGCCTCAGCTCGCGGCACAGCAGGAGCACGAAGACCAGTTGCGGCAGGTTGAGCGCCCAGTTGAGCGAGGCGTCGGCGGCCGCGATCGAGTCCTGCACGCCGGGGAACCAGACCACCGCGGCGACCACGCCGGCGAGGGCGCCGGCCGCCAGCAGCGTACGGCGGCGCTCGGTGCGCGCCGGCAGGTCACGGACACCGAGCAGCACCAGGAGCCAGCCGGCCGGGTCGTAGAGCAGGTCGTAGCCGCCCTGGCGGGCGACGAGCAGGACGATGAGCAGCCCCATCCCGAGGCTCTGCAGGGGCTTCACGCCGTCACCCTAGAGGGACCACCGGCCCGGCTGGCCCGGGGCTCACGCGCCGGTGACCATCCAGACGTCGCCGCGGGCCCGATGCACCAGCACCACGCAGCGCATCCCCATGAAGACCAGGCCGAAGGCCGCCCAGAGCCAGACGAGGTGCCCGAGCGCGCCGGCGGTCAGCAGCGCGACCGGCGCGTAGACGAGCAGTACCAGCAGGCCGCCCCAGGCGAGGTAGGCACCGTCCCCGGCGCCGATCAGCACGCCGTCGAGGACGAACACGACGCCGGCGATCGGCTGGGCCAGGGCGGCGACCACCAGGACCGGTACCAGCAGGTCGCGCACGGCCGGGTCGGAGGTGAACAGCTGGCCCAGCACGGGGCTCAGGGCGGCGAGCAGGAGTCCGGTCAGCACGCCGCCGGCCACTCCCCACTGCACCATCCGCCGGGTGAGGGCCCGGGTCCCCGCGGTGTCCCCGGCGCCGAGGGCTCGCCCGGTGAGTGCCTGGGCGGCGATCGCGATGGCGTCCAGCACGAACGCCAGGAAGGTCCACAGGGTCATCGCCAGCTGGTGGGTGGCCAGGTCGACGGCGTCCTGCTCGCCCGCGGCGTCCCCGACGGCCAGCAGCGTCACGGCGTACGTCGTCACGAGCAGGGCGGCGCGCAGGGTGAGGGTGCGCACCACCAGGGCGACGGCGGCGTGCGCGGCGGCGCGGATGCCGGGCAGGTCCGGGCGCAGCGAGGCCCCCTCGCGGCGCGCGCCGGCCACCACGACGCCGACCAGGAGGGCGGCGCTGACCAGCTGGGCGATCACCGAGCCCCAGGCGGAGCCCGCCAGGCCCAGGGCGGGGACCGGTCCCGCGCCGTACACCAGCAGGAGGTTGAGCAGGACGTTGAGGACGTTGCCGACCACGGCGACGACCAGCGGGGTGCGGGTGTCTTGCAGGCCGCGCAGCACGCCGGTGGAGGCGAGCATCACCAGCAGGGGCGTGGTGCCGAGGAAGGCGATGCGCAGGTAGGTGGTGGCGTGGTCCTCGACGACGGCTCCGGTGCCGAAGAGTCCGACCAGGGGGCCGGTCAGCAGGACCCCGAGGACGGTGGCGACGACGCCGATCGCGATGGCCAGCCAGACTCCGTCGATCCCCTGGGCCAGCGCGCGCCGCCGGTCGCCGGCGCCCAGGTGGCGGGCCACCGAGGCCGTGGTGCCGTAGGCCAGGAACACGCACAGCCCGACCACGGTCTGCAGCACGACCCCGGCGACCCCGAGCCCGGCCAGCTCGGCGGTGCCGAGGTGGCCGACGATCGCGGCGTCGGCGAGCAGGAAGAGCGGCTCGGCGACCAGGGCCAGGAAGGCCGGCACCGCAAGCCTGAGGATCTCCCGGTCGACCGGACGGGACGCCGAAGTCATGGTCAGCAGTCTAGACACTGTAAGGGGCAAGTATCCGAGTTGCCTCTGTCCTCTGGACAAAACCGGAGCCTGTGTGTAACTGACCCCTTCCTGTGGAATTTCCGACGCGCACCAGCAGTCGACCACCCGCGTTCGGCGTGTCGCGGGCGTGTTGGGGAGAGGAATCCCACTCGGCAGCAAATTCTTTTGCTCCACAGCCCGAACCCGGTGTTTCCGCAGGTCAGAGCGGTGTCTGCGATGGTTGCCGCGAAGTTGTCCACAGGAAGCTCCCCAGGCTGTGCACACTTCGCCGCGTGTCGTCCACGGGCAACCGGTAGTTATCCACAGGACCTGTGGATAAGCCCCTTTTGCTGGGGGTCCGCGACCCCGTAGCGTCCGAGCATCCAGTGGGTGCCGTCAGGCGGAGCCGAGGTGTGTCGGCGGCCCCGGCTAGCGTCCGGTGACGACCCGATCCGGGCGCCTCGCCATACGCTTCACCCCCCAGCAGGAGGCTTCGCATGAGCACGACCGAGCACGACACGCGCGGTCTGCAGGAGCCTCCCATGGAGGACTGGGGAGACGGCCCGGCGGCCTTCGAGCCGGGCGACTCCCCGCGCCGCGGCGGCATGGATCGCACCCCGCCGCAGGACAACGCCGCCGAGCAGAGCGTGCTGGGCTCGATGCTGCTCAGCAAGGACGCGATCGCCGACGTCAGCGAGGTGCTGCGCGGCACCGACTTCTACCGCCCGGCGCACGAGATCATCCACGACGCGATCGTCGACCTCTACGGCCGCAGCGAGCCGGCCGACCCGGTCACCGTCGCGGCCGAGCTCCAGCGTCGCGGGGAGCTGCAGCGCATCGGCGGCGCGCCGTACCTGCACACGCTCTCGGCCAACGTCCCGATCGCGGCCAACGCCGGCTACTACGCCGAGATTGTCCGCGAGAAGGCGATCCTGCGCCGCCTGGTCGACGCGGGCACCAAGATCGTGCAGATCGGCTACGCCGGGGAGGGGCAGGTCGACGACGTCGTCGACCAGGCCCAGGCCGAGGTCTTCCGGATCACCGAGAAGCGCTCCTCGGAGGACTACGCGCCGCTCTCGGACATCATGGAAGGCGTCCTCGACGAGATCGAGGCGATCTCCAACCGTGACGGCGGCGTCTACGGCGTGCCGACCGGCTTCGCCGACCTCGACGAGCTGACCAACGGCCTGCATTCGGGGCAGATGATCATCGTCGCGGCTCGTCCCGCGATGGGGAAGTCGACGCTCGCTCTGGACCTGTGCCGGGCGGCGTCGATCCACAACAACATGACCAGCGCCTTCTTCAGCCTGGAGATGACGCGCTCGGAGATCACCATGCGGCTGCTCTCGGCGGAGGCCAAGGTCCCGCTGAACCACATCCGCAACGGCAACATGAACGACGACGACTGGGCCAAGCTCGCGCGCAAGATGGGCGAGGTCTCCTCGGCGCCGATGTTCATCGACGACAGCCCCAACATGACGATGATGGAGATCCGGGCCAAGGCGCGCCGGCTCAAGCAGAAGCACGACCTGAAGCTGATGGTGATCGACTACCTGCAGCTGATGAGCTCGGGCAAGAAGGTCGAGTCGCGCCAGCTCGAGGTCTCGGAGTTCTCCCGGCAGATCAAGCTGCTCGCCAAGGAGCTCGAGATCCCGGTCATCGCGCTGTCCCAGCTCAACCGTGGTGCCGAGCAGCGCGCCGACAAGCGCCCGATGGTCGCCGACCTGCGTGAGTCCGGCTCGATCGAGCAGGACGCCGACATGGTGATCCTGCTGCACCGCGACGACGTCTACGAGAAGGAGTCGACCCGCCCGGGCGAGGCCGACCTGATCGTGGCCAAGCACCGTAACGGCCCGACCCGCGACATCGTGGTGGCCTTCCAGGGTCACTACAGCCGGTTCGTGGACATGGCGCACTGAGCGGGGTCGGTGCCGACAAGTCGCGAATCTGAAATTCGCGACCTGAGGCTGAAATCCTTTCAATCTCGCTTGTCTGTCACTAGGCACGATGCCGCCACGAGCGCAGCCAGACCGGACGCGCGGGTCACACGGTCGCAGCCAACGCACCAGGAGCCTGCCTCAGCGACTTGGCACTGCCGTCCCCTGCTATCGCTGACACGTCAGGCTCCCCATGAGTGCCGCCGCGACCGCCCTCGCCACCCGCGTTTGCGGGGCATCGGCCTCCCGATGGGGTCAGTCTTGCCCGAAGTGATGGCGCGACCCGCGCACGCGTGCCCTGGTCGCTAGACCGGGCCTCCCGTGTGAACAGGGGTTCACCGCAGTATGGCGCGGGGGCTGCTCCACCGACCGGGATGCCTGCGGCATAGTCCATCTGACACCGTTGAACCATGGCGAGCAGAACTGTGCCTCGTCCAGCATTCCAAGGAGTATGTCCATGATGGTCGACGCCCGAACCGGCAAGCCGCAGTCGATGTCCGCGTGGGTCTGGGCGATCTCCGACCTGCTCCGGGGCGTCTACAAGCCGCACGAGTACGGCCGCGTGATCCTGCCGTTTACGATCCTGCGCCGCATGGACTGCGTCATGGAGCCGCCGACCGGACCTGACCGGCGCGCCGCGGCGCAGAACTACAGCAACACCTCGGGTCTCAACCTGCCCGTGATCGTCGAGCAGGGCTCGAACATCCGCGACAACCTGGTCTCGTTCGTGGCCGGGTTCGAGGGTGACGCGAAAGACATCTTCGACCGGTTCGGGATCTACGCCCACATCGACAAGTTGGAGTCGGAGAATCTCCTCGCGCCCGTCGTGAAGCGATTCGCCGACCTGGACCTGCACCCCAAGGCGGTCTCGAACACCGACATGGGCGTCCTGTTCGAGGACCTCATCCGGCGCAGCCACCATGACTCTCCGGGCGAGGACTTCACGCCCCGAGACGCGGTCGCCCTCCTGGTCGACCTGCTCATCGCCGAACGTCGCGACCACATCGCCACCACGAACGTCTCCCAGCGCATCTACGACCCGACCGCAGGCACCGGCGGCCTCCTGACAACGGCCTCCGACAGGTTCCGGGACCTCAACCCGAATGCCTCCCTGCGCCTGTTCGGCCAGGAGATCAACGATCAGTCGTACGCCGTCTGCAAGGCCGACGTGCTGTCCAAGGGCAAGACGTCGGGCGACATCCAGTTGGGCAACACTCTCATCGACGACAAATTCCCCACCCACACCGGCACGAAGGGCTTCCACTACGTCGTCTCCAACCCGCCTTACGGTGTCGACTGGAAGTCCCATGCCGCCGAGGTGAAGGACGAGCACGCGCGCGGCGAGAAGGGCCGTTTCCCGGCAGGGCTCCCGCGTGTCTCCGACGGCGCCATGCTGTTCCTCCAGCACGTCGCCTCGAAGATGAAGGCCCCGAAGAAGCGTCTCGAAGACGGTGCCTTCGACTGGCTCGACGGAGGCCGCGGTGCGATCGTCCTGTCCGGCTCCCCCCTGTTCAACGGCGGCGCCGGGTCCGGCGAGTCCGAGATCCGCCGCTGGCTGCTGGAGAACGACATGGTCGAGGCGATCGTGGCGCTGCCCGCCGGACTGTTCACCAACACCGGCATCGGCACCTACATCTGGCTGCTCGACAACACCAAGCGCCCCGAGCGCCGAGGCAAGGTCCAGTTGATCGACGCCCGCGAGATCTACTCCAAGATGCGTAAGAACGTCGGCGACAAGAACCGCGAGATGACCGAAGCCGATCGTCAGCGAGTCCTGGAGGCGTACGACAAGTTCGAGGACGCCGATCCCGACATCTCGAAGGTCTTTCCCAACGAGGCGTTCGGCTACTGGTCCATCACGCACGCCCGGCCCGTCCCGATGCGCTACGTCGTCGATGACTCAGCCCTGTCCCGCGTGACCGACTCCGACGTCGAGGACACCGAGGTCGCACAAGTCCTCCGGGGCCGCGAGTTCGACACCGCCCAAGGGCTCTTCGAGGCGCTCGCCGCGGCCGCGAAGGCCCGCGGCCGAACCGTCAAGGCTGCCGACGCCCGCGTGATTGTCCGCGCCGTCGGCCAGGCCGTCGACGAGCACGACCCTGTCAACTACAAGGGGGCGTCGCTGACCCCGGCGCCGCTGACCGATACCGAGACGGTCCCGTTCGGCTACATGGGCGCCGACACCGACCCGGACTACGCCCGGACGCATGCCGAGTGCATCGCCTCCTACATGGAGGCCGAAGTGCTCCCGTACTACTCCGACGCCGAGGTCGTCGAGGCGAAGACGAAGGTCGGCTACGAGATCCCGTTCACCCGCCACTTCTACCGCTACGTCCCGCCCCGGTCGCTCGAAGAGATCGACGCGGACCTCAACAAGCAGGCCGCACTCGTGATGGACATGCTGCGGAAGGTGGAGGCGTCGTGAGGCCAGGGTGGACGGGTGGGCGCCTCCGCCACGGCTTTCGAGCCGTTAGCGGCGTCGGTTTCTCTGTTCATCTCCAGGGCGGCGCGGTTGGTGCACCTGTCTACAAGGCCAACGCCCTCTCCCGTCGCGCGCAAGACGGAACACTGCCGTCTCAGGCGGACCGCGTCCAGCCAGACACCGCCCGGATCATGGGAGCCGCGCTAGTCCCCGCGGGGTCTCTCGTCATCGCAAAAATCGGCGCCGCCATGCTGCTGGGTCGAGTCGGCATCACCCCTGAGCCGTGTCACCTTGACAACAACTTGTTGGCCTTGGTCCCCAGCGGGCGCGTCCAAGCGCGATACGCGGCTTACATGCTCGGGTCATGGGACTTCAACCAGATCGGTACACACGGAACGATCCCTTTCTTGAACGCCAGTGATGTGCTGGATCGTCCCGTGACTCTCCCGCCCCTCCCCGAGCAGCGTGCCATCGCCGCCTACCTGGACCGGGAGACCGCCGAGATCGACGCGCTCGTGGCGGCGCAGGAGACGCTCATCGGGACGCTGCGGGAGCGCCGCGCTGCGGTGATTGAGCGTGCGCTCGAAACCCCGCAGGCACCTCTGAAGGCCGCAGCAACTGTGCTCGACTGCCTGCATCTCACAGCCGAGTTCGTCGACGACTCCCCGTACCGCGTCGCGTCCGTGAGACAAGTCGTCAACAGCAGCATCGTGGATCTTTCGGAAGCGAAATGCACCACGGCGCATTTCTTTGAGCGGCTTCGCTCCGAGGGACGTGATCCGCGCCCGGGTGACCTGCTCTTCATCCGAAACGTCTCGGCCGGTGCTGTCGCCGAAGTGCGCAACAACACTGACTTCGCTGTTGGCCAAGAGACGGTGATCGTGCGTGCCCGCACCAATGCGGTGCCGCGCTTCTTGCTTTGGGCGTTGAAGTCTGCGTCGGTTCAAGACCAGGTGCGTCTGGCGTCGGTGGGCGCTACGTTCCTTCGAGTGAATGTGCCAGATGTGCGTTCTCTCCGTATCCCCCTTCCTCCCCTCGACGAGCAGCGCCGCATCGCCGACTACCTCGACGAGAAGACGGCCGAGATCGACGCGCTCATCACGGGAACGGAGCGGCTCATCGCGTTGTCGAACGAACGCCGTTCCGCGCTCATCACGGCTGCGGTGACCGGACAGGTCGACTGCACCCACCTCATCGACGAAGGGGCCGCGGCCTGATGGATGTCCACAAGGAGCGTCTCTTCGAGGGCCTCATCTGCAAGCACCTGAAAGAGCACCGCTGGCTCCACAGCACCAACGACGCCGGGTACGACGCCGAGCGGGCCCTGTTCCCTCAGGACGTCTACGACTGGCTCGCTGACGCCTACCCCGACGAGTGGCAGCGACTGCCGGAGGCGACCCCGCACGGCCGCGACCCGCGCGAGTTCCTTCTCGACACCATCGTCAAGCGGCTCGACAACGTCGGATCCCCGCTCGGCGGGACGCTCGGCGTGTTGCGCAAGCCGGTCGAGATCGCGGGCCGCGGCAAGACGCTGCGCGTCCAGATGTGCCAGTTCGCGCCGACCTCCCGCACCGGCACCGACGCGCTCGCGGCCAGGCACGCGAAGGTGCGACTGCGGGTCATGCAACAGGTGCACTACTCGGCGCGCAACCGCAAAAGCATCGATCTGGTGCTGTTCGTCAACGGCCTGCCCGTCGCGACGCTGGAGGTGAAGTCCGAATACACGCAGACGGTCGCCGACGCCATCGAGCAGTACAAGCGCGACCGCGACCCTGGTCAGGGCCGGACCGTCGAGCCGTTGCTGGTCGCCGGTGCTCGCGCGCTCGTTCACTTCGCGGTCAGCCACGACGAGGTCTTCATGACCACCCGCCTCAACGGCCACGACACGATCTTCTTGCCGTTCAACACCGGCCGCAACGGCGGCGCTGGGAACCCCGCCAACCCGCACGGGCACGCTGCCTCTTACTTGTGGGAGCGCGTCCTGGACCGCGATAACTTCCTGCACATCCTCGGCAACTTCCTGCACTCCGAGCGCCTGCCTGAGTCCGAGAACATGGATAAGTCGCGGCGTCCGAAGGCCAAGTTGCTGTTCCCGCGCTACCACCAGTGGGACTCGGTCGAGGCGATCGTCGACGACATCAAGGGCCACCTCACGGCGACGGGCACCTTCGACGTTGGGCGCCGCTACCTCATCCAACACTCTGCCGGGTCCGGGAAGACGTCCTCGATCGCATGGACCGCGCACGAACTCGCGACTCTCCACGCGCCGGTGCCTGGCGGTGCCGACGAGAAGGTCTACTCCTCCGTCGTCGTCCTCACCGACCGTCGCGTCCTCGACGACGCGCTCCAGAAGGCCATCAAGGAGATCGACCAGACCGGCATCGCGGTCACCCCGATCAGCGACACCGAAGCGCGTCGCCGCGGCCTGAACTCGAAGAGCGAACTGCTCGCCCGCGCCCTCAACAACCGTGACCCGATCATCGTCACGACCATCCAAACGTTCCCGCACGCCCTGGCGAAGATGGACGAGCAGGCAGGCCGCCGGTTCGCGGTCATCATCGACGAGGCACACCAGTCCCAGGACGGCGAGACCGGCCGGACTGTCGACGCCGCCCTTGCCAGGGCCGAGGGATACCAGTGGGATGCGGACCTGAAGGTCTTCATCGACGCCGACGGTGTCGAGGTCAGCGCCGAGGACTTCGACGACCGCATCGAGACCGAGATGTCGAAGCGTGCGCTAGGCGACCACGTCACCTACGTCGCGTTCACCGCGACCCCGAAACCGACCACCCTGGCGTTGTTCGGGACCACCGACCCGGCCACCGGCGAGGTGAAGCCGTTCCACCTGTACACGATGAAGCAGGCGCTGGAGGAAGGTTTCATCCTCGACGTCCTCGCCAACTACCGTCCCGTCGATGCCCGGGCGTTGCTGGACGAGAACCGGCTCCCCGGCCTGACCCCGTTCGACGAACGCCTCGTGGACCCGCGGCGTGCGCGCAGAGAGTTGAACCGTCGCCTCTACGAGGACCCCGACCTGATCGCAGCGAAGGCCGACTGGATCGTCCAGCACTTCGACTCCCGCATCCGGCCACTGCTTTCGGGCAAGGCGAAAGCGATGGTCGTGACGTACTCGCGGGTCGCAGCCGTGCGGTACCTGCGCGCCATCGGCGCCGCGGCGGCCCGCCACGGCATCGACGTGCACGCGCTCGTCGCGTTCTCCGGCACCGTCGCCGAAGGCGGCCGCGAGGAGAGCGAGACGACGCTCAACGGCTCTTCGAGCGAACCGGCCGACATGTTCAAGGACGGCGACACCTACCCAGTCATCGTCGTAGCTAATAAGTACCAGACCGGCTTCTCCGAACCGCGACTCTCGGCCATGTACCTCGACAAGCCGATCAGCGGCATCAACGCCGTCCAGACCCTCTCGCGGCTCAACCGGACAATGCCCGCTGAGGGCAAGAGGAACGTCTTCGTCGTCGACTTCACCGGCCGCGGCGAGCAGATGCTGGCCGCCTTCCGGCAGTTCTACAAGGAAGCGTCCCTGCCCGAGCAGGTCGACATCGCCCAGATCTACGAACTCCTCGCCGCCATCGAAGACGTCGGCCTCTACGACGAGGTAACCGTGGACCGGGCTGCGCGTGCCGCTCTCGCCGGAGACCAGCAGACGATGGACGCCGAGGTGGGGCCTGTGGCTCACGACTGGCAGACGATGCTCGCCGACGCGAAACGAGACCAGGACGTCGAGGAGGCATCTCGGCTGCTGAACTTCGCCGCGAACATCTCCAACTTCCTGACCGCCTACTCGTTTATGTCACAGGTCCACGATTTCGCTGAGGCGCGCCTGGAGAAGAGCCACGTGTTCTTGACCCTGCTCGACAAGCGGTTCCAGCGTGACCCTTCGCCCAAGCCCGACCTATCCGGCCTTACCATCCAGGTGCTCGGACTCGACGAAGGTGAAGAGACCCGCCTTCTAGTCGGCGACGAGACCGACCCGCTTAACCCGCCCGAGTTTGCCGTCTCCAAAGCCGTCTACGAGGACCCCGTCGAGGAGACGCTGCGCGAGATCATCGACGACTTCAACGCCAGCCTCGGCGACGCCGGAGTCGACGTCGACGTCGACACCGCGGCCCCATGGCTCGGAGCTCTCGTCGACCTGGTGCTCCGCGACGCCGCGCTCCGTGGGCAGGCCCGCGACAACGACCCCGACGACTTCGAGGACTCCCTCGACCTCCAGCGCGCCATCGCCGAAGCGGTCCGTGGGTTCGGCCAGGACACCACGAGCCTGACTGACGGGTTCCAGGGCAACCCCGACGTCCAGCGGGCCGTCATCCAGGCGGTCAGCCAGATGGCGCACGTCTACGCTACCGAGGCCAGCGGCAAGCGGAAGACGGAGGGAACGGGGTAGGGATGGCTGAGCGTGTTGCGCGAGTAGCGGCACATGGACAGTCGCGATGGCTGGGACTGATTAGTCCGACCGACTGCTAGTCGGCACTCCTGAGTCGGCGGGTGGGCCTGTCAACCGGTGCCGTCGCTGCCGGGAGCCGATTTCGCCAAGTGACTCCTTGACCTCTTGGAGTCGTTCCCATTGTTCCTCATCGAGTTCATCCTGATGGGCACGTAGGGCCGCGCGGACAACCCATGGGAGATGACCGACCCCCTCGTCGCGCGATGGCGTGGCCCGCCCCTGGTCTGCTTCGTCTTCGCGCGGAGGCGACGCGCTGCGAATCACCGGCGACGAGGCGTACATGCTGTGCTGCGCGGATAGCCAGTTCAGCAAAGCCCGCACACGCTGGACCTCGCGGTGGCTCAATCTGTCGGAGTTCAGTGCTTCTTCGAGTACTAAGCAGGATCGGGTCAAGTAGGCCAGACGTCGGCGATGGGTCTGTGCGCACGCCGGATGGTGGAACCACTTGGGGCGTCCGCGGTCGCCGCTCTTGTACTGCACACGTTCATTGCAGGTAGGCAACCGACATGTTGGCGCGGGATCGCCGGTTTCCTTGTCGAATAAGAAGTCGAGGCCCCGCCGCTCGTCCGGTGTCAGGTAGGCGCTGAATGCGTCTTTGTCCATGGGTTCCACCTCCAGTGACTTTTTATTATGCGCTGCGTTCGGCGTCAGCAGCTCTGGTGCTGACTTTTTTGATCGCGCCGATCACTGTCGAAGGCGGCGATGTCCGAGTAGAGTCCGAATAGACGTGGCGTCGCAAAAGGACGCGAGGCCCCGAACCGCGCCAACGGTTGGGGCCTCACTGGCGGCGCCTTCGTCGGAGCACTGGATGCAAGCACGACGGAAGGGCACCGCTGTGCCCATTGTTCCTCATCGGGCCGACGGTTTGAACCCGAGTGGGATGTGGGCGGCGTGTCCTCTGTTCGAGACGAAAGGTGGGCAGCCGATGGTTGAGTCGTACCTTGATCGCGAGATCATGCCCGAGCGACCAGATGGCCTCGCTCAGCCGCACCCGTTGATCCCGAAGGCGACGGCGCGCCGGGGCACAAGGCGAATGTCGGCTGAAGTGCGCGCGGTGGCGGGGCCGACCCTGACGCGTCGGCGGGCGGCGGAGTTGATGGCAACGGGGAAACTCGATCCGGGCCGCTGCTCGGTGGTGTGGAACTTGCGGAGCGGACCGGTCACTCACCCGATCGCGCAGGTTCGGATCCCCTCCCTCGACTCGTTGTTGCCGGTGCGCAGGATCGGCACTCACAAGCGGGCCGAGAGCCAGATCGCCTGGCTCCCGGTGATGCGTGGTGGCGAGGTGACGATTCTGGAACTGGAGTCGCTTCTGGAGTTGCATCACGCCATCGAGTTGAGTCTCGACCCGCGCGTAGACACGCTGCTGGCTCAACCGTTCTTGATGGTGTGGCGCCACAAGGAAGGCGCGATGGTCCACGTCCCTGACCTCGCCGCACGGATCGGTGGCCAGTTCACCGTGTTCGCAGTTAAGCCGGACGATCGACGAGAAGGGGAGCGGACGCGGCGGCTGTTCGATTTCGTTGGCGAGACCTTGCGACGTGGTCGAGTCGAGTTCCGCGTGATGGGCTCGATGACCCCGCAGCGCAAGGTGAACCTGGCCCGGATCGGCAGGTACCGCTGGCCAGATCACAGGCTGCAACGCCTCCTGGAGGTCGTGGGGCCGCGCGCCCCTCGGACGGTCGGGGGCCTATGCCGACTGGTGAACGACCACTTGGGCATTAGTGCGGATGGCTATCCAGGTACCGCAGGACCTGCCGAGATGGTCGGAGTGGACGTTGCGCTCTATGCGTTAGCCCACGGTTGGGCACGGGTCGACCTGGAATCTCCGTTGCAGGTGGCTACGAGACTGACGTGGGCGATTCGGGCAGTGGCATGACCGACAGCGCAGAGGTGAGCCTCGCCCCCGACAGTCTCGTCCAGTCGCTCGTCGGACCGGGCGCCCGGATCCTTGGGGCGCGGCTGGACCGCGGTGAGTTGAAGGTGGCGATCGAACGCGACGGCGAGGTCGAATACGTCTCGCCCCAAGAGGTGATCCGTCAGGAGACAGTCGTAGTCCGCGACATGGCACAAATCGCTCCCTTCGGTAGCCATCACGAACACATCGCCTGGGTGCCACCGTCGAAGAGGACCGAGGCGTTGGAGATGGAGTCCCATCTCGTCGACATCCTGTATGGGCGCCCGCAGACAGCAAGTGCGCCGAAGGGACCTTATGACGCGGAGAGCACCACGCTCACGCAGCGTCGGGCCGCGAAGGTCGAGGAACTGGGCATCAGCCAGGCGACGATGACGCGGCGTCTGCAGGACTATCAGGAGTCCGGAGTGTTGGGCCTGATTCGGCACGCGAGTCGTCTACTGCAGGCATCTGGTGCCTTGGATGTCGACCCTGAAATTCTCGCCGCGGTCCGGGAGTTCGTATCGGCTCGTCTCCTCGACAGCCGCAGGGACCTTCTCAACGACTACGCCCTGGCGATTGAGGACTTGCGGCGGCGCGGGCTTGTCACCATTCACCCGGAGGCGGGGGGCTCGCTGCCGTATGCCAAGGAAGTCCTGCCGTTTGCGAAGTTCAAGAAGATGGTGCGGCACCTGAGCCGGGGACGGAATCCTCGGACAGCGAAGACTCGTCAGCAACAGGCGAACCGGCCCTTAGTGATCAGTCGCCGACATCGCGCCTTCGACTTCAACGACCGGGTCGAGATGGATTCCACGCCGATCGACCTTCTGGTGCGCGGCCCCAATGGTCCGATCCGGGTGCATGCGGTGTTCGCGATCTGCACGGCTACTCGCTACCTATGGGTTCGGTTGGTCGCCGGGGCACCCCGGGGGCGGGATCTGGCGTTGTTGCTGTGGGACATGGCTGGCGGTGAGTCAGCCATGGTCCCGGGCAGCCCCATCGGTGCCGACGCCGTCCCGAATCTGCCGCGCCGCGAACTCATTCTCAACGCCTGGCGCAACGCCAGCGAGCCGCCACCGTCATTGCCGGGCTGTGTAGTGCTGGACCACGGCTCAGAGGAGGAGAACGGCCGCCTCCTGCGCTACCTGGCCCAACTCGGCATCATCGTGATCTGGGCAAGAACCAGGAATCCCGACGACAAGCCCTTTGTTGAGTCGTCGATCCACGGGTTCGGCGCATGGTGCCAATTGCTCTTCGGGTACAAGGGAAACACGGTCGAGAACAGATTCGCGGTCGATCCGGATCCTCAAGCGCGGCCGACGATGGAAATGCTGAACGCCGCGCTCCGGGTATGGCAGCACCGCCACGTCAACACCCCGCACACGGGCCTTCCCCACCCGCACCGACCGGGACACTTCCTCACCCCCATGGAAGCCGTGCTTTCGTCGGTGACGCGCGGGATCCCAGTCCGGGGATTCACCGATGCGACCCGCGCACTGGGGCTTCTTGAGCACAAGAGGCTGACCCCCCAAGATGACGGCTTCACGATCGGGCGCCGCCGCTACACCGGTCCCGGCTACGAAGACGTGATCCAAGCCAGCCTCGACCGCAGCGGACGACGTAGCCCCGTGACGGTCTACTACGACCCCAACCGTCCAGGCCGTCTCTACTGGCCCACTCCCGGCACTTTCGACGTGCATGTGTTCACCACCCCCGAGGAAAACCCCGACGTGGTGATGCCCTTCGCTGATGTTCGGGACGACTGGCTCGCCGCGGTCCAAGGGACCAAGGAACCCTCGGGTAACCGGCAGGCAATGGAGCGAGCACGCCTCCTTGCTGCGATGAACGAGGCAATGGACGAAGTCAGGGACTATGACAACGTCGTGCCCCTTTCTTCGGATCTGCCCGGACCGATGCTGCGGAAGCAGCGCTCCACGTTCGGATGGGATCTGACCAACGAGGCGGACCTGCTCGGCGACGCTGAGGAGGACGAGCGATGAGGGCATTCTCCTACTCCCAACTGGACCGATGGCGAGAGTTCCACGAGTTCCGCAACGGCCCACCGCCCGCGGACGAAACGGGCCTGTATGCCTGGATCCACGCCCTGCACGTGCCAGGCCCGTTCGAGGCCAGGATCGCGGCCGAATTCGACAGAGTGCAACGCCAACACACCGGCAGCAACGAGGCCTGGCTCGGGGTCAGTGGGCCTGCTCACCTGGGCAAGACCCGCGCGGTCACCAACATCCTGCTGAACCGCGCGATGACGCAGCCCGACCGATGGCGAGCGAGGTCACGAGCGGGCGGCCTGAATACGCCGTACGTGTACGTGGAGGCCGCCTCCAACCAGGAGGCCCGCGGACTGCTGGCCTCGATCGCGCGCGGCTGCGGTCTGCCCGACCAGGGAAGCGAGAAGGACCTGCACGGCATGCTCACCGCGGTGCTGCCGCAGTTGGGAACTCGTCTGATCGTGGTGGACGACGCCCAGATGTTCCGTCGCCGAAGCGAAAACGCGTCTCGTGTTACCGACGGACTCCGCGTCGCGCTTCACCTGCCGGTGCCTTTCGCGTTCGTCGGAATCGACCTTCATGCATCCGCACTCCTGTACCGCAGCACCCGCAATAACGACACCGCCCGCCAACTGGAGCGCCGCCATATCCCCCTGGTCCTGACACCACTGGACCCCTCAGAGAGTCGCGCGGCGATGCGATTGATCGCTGAGTACAAGAAGAAGATCACCCAGATCCCCGGTCTCGACGTGACGGCAGTTTTCACCGACCTCACGGCACTCGCCCACGTCGTCGG
The DNA here is from genome assembly GCF_059766615.1 of Nocardioides sp. Z43_10. NCBI lineage: Bacteria > Bacillati > Actinomycetota > Actinomycetes > Propionibacteriales > Nocardioidaceae > Nocardioides > Nocardioides sp. Z43_10. Next base: position 555,606 of record NZ_JCBAJY010000001.1, read on the forward strand.
CGCGTGCGACGGCCGCCCTGGCAGCCTGTTGGCCGCACTTAAGCGCGCCACCGCTGAAGCCCTTGCCACCAACGCAGGCACCCTCACCGCCGACCTCCTGGTCGCCGAGGTCGAACACCCAGACCTGTCCACGGCCTCGGAAAGGGCCTGACATGACCGCCGGGCAGGCCTCACAGACACGTCCCGGTTTCGTGCCACCTCCGCTTGAGGACGAACCGCTCGACGGATACCTGGAGTACGTAACGCATCGCCTCCAGTTGCCGCCCGGCGTGGTCCGCGCCCACTTCGGTCTACCCCACCGCGAATTACCCGCGGTAGTGCAGGGCCTCACTGATATCGAAGCCCTACAGGTGGCTGTGGCCACCGGTTGGCCGGTGAGCCAAGTTCACGCCATGTCCTTGCGCCGTTACGCCGCCGCGGGATTGGCGCCCACCCTGAACGTGGGAGGGGGAGGGCCGGGCCCATGGCTTCGACGCAGGGGATCACGATTCTGTCCTGCATGCCTGCGTGAACGCGGCGGCCGCTGGCGGTTGTCCTGGCACCTGCAATGGACTTTCATCTGCCTGGACCACGTCACCCTCCTCGACGTCGCCTGCCCAGCCTGCGGACGACCGCCGCGAACACGACGCAGTGGCCATCCCCTGAGCACGGCGTCCAACCACGCGGACACAGAACGCATGGCTGGGACATGTGCGTGCGAGATGGCCCTCCTCGCCACCGCAGATCTCCATCGCGACCCATCCGAGGCGGATCTCGATCAGCGCGTCCCCGAACCGCTCCTGAGGGCACAACAAGCGATCACCGAACACATCACCACCCCCGGTCGAGTGCCCTACCTCGGGCTCGAACGCCCCAGCATCGAATGGGTGCACGACCTGGCCGCGCTCACGCGACTCATCGCGGTCAACGCCCCACACGACCACATCCCCGGCACCTACGCCGAGGTGATCGAAAGCGCCAACGGCTGGCCGCAAGACCATCCCGAAATGGCACTGCTACGGCATCTCATTCGGCACTGGGGACGCCACTGGCGCCTGGAGGCGTACACGGCACCCGCGGCCCGCTTCACGCAAGCAGGCTCGTCCCGGGTCACATTCTCGATCTTCGCCACCGTCGCAAGCACGATCCTTGCCGTCGGGTCCACCGAGCTCGCCGCTGATCTGCTTACCCGCCTCCTGCCAGCCGAGAACCGAAGAGCAGCGGCGTTCCAGAGTCGCGGTCGAGGGATCTCCTGGCCCCTTGCCCAAGCACTCTGGCTCGGCGAACACCACGTTCCACCCTCACGCGCTAGGACGATCAGGCTGGGCGGGGACCGCTTCCGCGCCGATGGAACCGAACGAGTCCCGCTGGACCCCGCCCGCATCCCGACCCGTCCCTGGCCGGCGGTGCGAACGGCCCTGCCGTGGACGAACCGAGATGGATTCACGGGCCTAACGTTCACCGCGGCTTTGCTCTGCGCGGTGACCTCACGTCCCCTGAGCGTTGCCTGTGACCTCATCGGCCACAAGTCGCACGCATCCAGGGTGGCCTACGAGACGCGCCGGTTCTTCGCAATCGTTGCCGAAGCAACCGGTGGAGACGTCTTCGATGACCTGCTGGCACTTCACGACGCCATCACCACCGGCACCGTCCCGATCGACTATCAGCGCCGCCGCCTGGTATTCGCACGACCCGTCGCGCTGGCCCAGCGGACAGCAACCAAGGCAGCACGAGACCTCGGTCTGCGACCCACCCCGCGACTCGCCCGCTTCATGTCCTGGTGGATCCACGAACAACTCACCGGCAACGACATCTTGCTCCACCCGAACCTGCTCCTGCTGCCTGGTGCGATCCGCTCGCTCTACGCCAGCCAACGCGCCCAATGGGATGCCGAACCCCCGCCTGCGCTGCTGCGCCGAGCCGAACATGCACTCCTCGTCAATTGCATCGACGAACCCATCACTTGGTCACCGGCCCTGGCCCCGGACGGCACATGGACATGTCCAACACCCGATCGGACCCGGCAACTGGACTGGACCAACCGGCGACCGCGCGCCATGGCTCGTCCGACCCGGCGCGTTACCCAGGGACTGACCCTCGAAGAAGCACTCGTCTTGGGCAGATCTGGCCAGTCCGCACGAACCGACCGCCTCGCGCGCATGCTCGCCCGCTTCCACGCTGTCGTCGAAGCACCGACCATCGCCGCCGCCGCCAAGAGTCTCAACATGAGCCAAGCGACGCTCAGCCGTGTTATCGCCACCTTGGAAGCCGAACTCGGCATCGCCCTGTTCACCCGGACCCACCAGGCCAACGTGCTGACCGAGCGCGGTCACCGACTCCACCGACTACTGCGCACGCAGCCCATCACCCATGTCAGCCCGGCCCGCGTCCCACGGCCAGATCGCACTCCAGCAACTAGCGGAACGAAGGATTGACATGCCCGCCCAATGGCACGGTGAAGGCGCCGCCCGGCCCCCCCGGGCCTCGATCCGCATCAACCGGACTCGGGAGCACGGCAAGGGGCATGAACCGGCAGAAGATGTCCCCGACGACCCCGAAGCCCTCCAAGTCCATCTCAGCCTTGCACAGCCTTCAGGCGAGCGCGTGGCCTATCTGCGCGACTACTACGTCGACCACCCGACGTCGGTCAGGGATGCCCCGGCGTGCATTGATCAGTGCAACGAGTACATCGAGTTCACGATCGAGGGTTGCTGGGTGTGCGGCGCCGGGGTCCAGCCCCACCAGCAGGCGTGCCCGATTCACTAGGCACCGACCGCCGACACATAAGCACGCGGACGTCCCGACGGAACACCCGCACAACGGCGCCCCGCAGCCGCCATCCGAAATCCCGATCTGTGACGACCTTATGAGGGCCCGGTCATGACCACTACAGCCCGCACCATCCAAGTCCCGAACCTCCCCAGCGCGCCTTCCCACGCCCCCGCAGGCTGGGCCGACCTCATCGATCAGGCCATCGAACTACTTGACCGCGAGTACTCCGATGCGTGGGAACTGGTCCAGATCAAGCAGAAGTGCGGCGGACTGCGCATCTACTACACGCCACTCGGAGCGGCCGGCGGACTCCAAGATGCTGCTCGTCCGGCGATCGGCGAGATCGAGGCTCGCTCCTATCAAACCTGCGACATCTGCGGCGCGGCCGCCAGCGGCGTGACCGAAAAGTACACTCGCCGAACACGATGCGGAGGACACCATCGAACCGCGGACGTCGACCTCGACATCGTGCAACGGCCAGTCAGGCAACTCAACGCACGGATGGGCTGCGTCTGGCTGGTCGAAACACGGGATTCCAGCCACCGCTGGGACCTCGACAATATGACCTATACCGCACGGCCCGGGGCCAGCAGCGGCTCTGTTGGCACGCGGTTCGACGGCAACGACATGCCCATCACCCGAGTCGAGGCCTGGCCAACCATCGGCGAATCCTTCCTCGTCTGGTTTGCCGACCCCGAGGACCCCGATCTCACCGAGCACGTTCGGATCTCATCGCCCGTCCGATGCATCGATCGCATCGAGGCAGGCCCACTTTCGACAAACGCAGCCATCGCAACCATCGCGGATGGCGCCGAGGCTCTCTGCCCAGTACCGAGCGGCCGAGCGGACACCCTGTACGAGCATGGGACTCAGCCCTACACACGGCCGAGGCCGCTTCCTTTGGGCTGCGCGGATCGAGGTCTCTTGTGATGGGTGGAGGAGACGACCTCATTGCCCTCGCAGGCGATTGGCACGGCAACGGGGTATGGGCCCGCCCGGATCACGAGCCTCTGGGGGAGCGGGGGGTGACGACGATCCTGCACGCCGGAGATCTGGGGATTTGGCCGGGTCCGAGGGGCAAGAAGTACCTCATGGGCATCGACAAGATCTGTGCCGCGTGTGGCGTCACGATCTACGTGACAGCGGGGAACCATGAGGATTGGCCGCGGCGGCTGGCCATGAAGCCTGAGCAGCGCAACGACCTCGGCCCGAGGCTGTGGCTCACCGACCACGTGGCCGCGTTTCCCAGGGACCTGGCCGGGCACCGCTTCGAGATGGGCGGTCGCTCCTTCGTGAGTCTTCCGGGCGCGCCGTCGATCGACTTCGAGGACCGGTCTCGCGGTACTGATTGGTGGCCCGAGGAGATCATCCCGCGCAAAACCGCCGAGCAGGTGGCAGCCGATGGCTACGCGGACGTGATGATCACCCACGACAGCCCGGACCATCCCTGGCTGACACCCATGGTCGCCCAGATCTGCGCAACGAATCCCCTCGGCTGGTCACGCCCGGCGCTGTCGTACGCCGCTGTCGGACGCGGCCGACTGACCATTGCGTTCCTCGGGGTACAGCCGCGTGTCTTGGTGCACGGGCATTATCACGTGCCCGACGAGGCTGTCGTAGACCTGCCGGACCGCGGCCACGACTGCCGGATCGTCAGCCTGGCCCGCGACGGGATGGACGGCAACGTCGCCCTCCTGGACCTAAGCACACTGGAGCGGGCATGAGCGACGAGAATTCGCTGCTCGACCAAGTCGCCCCCCTGTGGTCGGAGACGTGCGTCCGCAAAGCACTGCGAGTCTCTGCCGCGGACCTGGGCCAGCGGCGCAGGGCGGGCTTGTTACTCGGTCTGCGGAGCACCGACGGGGACTTCTTCTACCCGGTGTTCCAGTTCGAGAAGGCCGACGGCAAGACCCGAGTGAAGTCCGCGCTGATCGGCTTCCTGATAGCGCTGCGTGAGCACGACCCGTGGACGGTCGCAGTCATGCTCACGTGTGAGGCCGACGAACTCGACGGCCTCACCCCGCTCGACTGGGCGCGGCACAGCCGAGACTCGGAAGCCCTGGAGAACTACGCCCGCGCGCTGGACATTGAGTGGTCACGATGAGCGCGTCCCACCTCACCGAAACACTGCGCCAGATCCGCGGCCTGCACCAGCGGATCGTCGTGGACTGCGCGGGCTGTGGGATGAGCGGACCGTGGGGGTCGTGCCTGGAGGAGCCCACATGCGAGCAAGTGCTCGGCGCCTGCAGCGTGTGCGGTGGCCTTGAGTGGCCCTGCCAGACCGTCGCACTCATTGACCAGGCGCTCGAACTCGACCCAGGAGACGGAAGATGACAGAGGTCGAGCAACTTCCCCAACAGGTCACTGGTACCTGGAAAGTCACCACCGCGCACGGGACGACGACCCACTTCGACTTCGACGACGCCCTGTTCCACCGCAACCCAGCCGCGCGGCCGGGTCGAGAGCCCAACCACTTCGTCGGCGACGGCCAGTGGAACCGGCTCGGACTCGGACCGGTCGCTTGGCGTAGGGGCGAGCCGAGCCCAGGCAGGATCCGCGTCGGGTGGGGGATGGTCTACGGCATCGGCCTCAAGGATGAGATCTACTCGACCGAGGTCGTCTCCATCCGCCCGGTCAGTGACGACGAGGCCCCGCCACCGAACCCCGTGCGCATTGAGCACAACGACCCGGCCGAGGCCCCCGACTGGGAGTCCGCGCCGGACCTCCGCGCCTACGAGGTCTTCGGGTCCTGGGACACCAACGGGATTCGTGGCAGCGGCCCCACAGCCGAGGCAGCGATCCAGATGTTCGCCAGCGAGTTCAACGAGTGGCTCTGGGAGCGCATCAAGGACGGCGACGACACCCGGACGATGCGGTGGTGGATGAGCAGACTCGACGATGACCGCTCCGTCCTCACCTGGTTACGAACGTACCTCTCAGAAACGGGGGAGTTGGGACTCCTATGACACTTTCGTGGTCTGGTCTCCCGCCGACCGGTGGCTCGGGATGCGCCATGGGCGGGCCTACCCCGACATCGATGGCGCCCGGCTGGCGCGACCGTGTGAAGATGCAGTTCGCCCGCCGCCCAACGTGGGTCCACAAGCCGTGCGACGCTTGCTGCGGACTCGATCAGCCCTTCTCGATGCCAGAGTCCCAGGACGACCAGTGACCGGGCCAGTCTGGGGCGATCCTGGGACACGCTGGGTCATCGACACCGCATCCGGATCACGACATCTCTTCGCCTTCGGTGAAGGCACGACCTACGTGCGCCTGCCCGACGAGACCAACGCTGGTCCGGACCCGAACACCCCGGATCGCTACTGGAGCAGCACGCTGCGCAGCGACGGCGAGGCGCTGGCCGTCATCGGCGATCCTCCCCAGCCGGCCGTTGGCGAGCGGTACGAGTTCTGGGTCACCGGACTCGACCCAATGGCCGTAGGGACGCTGCGGTCGACGACGCCTGTGGTCGGCTTCGCCCTCATCCGTGGAACGCCTGGCACCGAGCGCGGCGCCCCGTGAACAGCCGGAGGAGCGGCGCGGCCCTCTCCAAATTCCTGGTGTGGTGCGCCTCCGTGGTGGCGTCGAGCCAGACGAGCGTGCTCGGTTATTGACCAGTGCCAGGGTGTGTGCGGGTTGAGGACCGGGGCCAGGCGACTCTTCAAGTGTAGGAAAGTGGCCTGCCGTATACGAAATTTGTATAGGGCCCTATAGATGTGAATGAGTTGGTGCTATCGGGCGCGACAGGATTCGGATGAGCGAATATGAGGTGTACGGTCCAATGGACTCAAGGCCCCGTGCGAAACGGCCAGGAAAGGCAGCATCGTCGCTGGAAAGCAGTCACGTCGACGTCTATGGGCAGGCGCCCTGAGTCCAGGGGCATATATGCGGGTCGAAGTCGGGCTGGGTTAGTCGCTGCCTCGCCCAGTGGGGGGTCGTCGCCTCCCACCCGGCGGAAAGCCAACGAGCGAGTACGAGAACCGACACCTGGGTGGCACCTGCGGCCCGTGCAGCGAGGGCAGCGGAGGTTGCGTGGCCACCACCGGTCCAGGTGTCGTCGATGACTAGGACGTGCTCGCCGTCCGCGTTTGCACTAGCGGTGTAGTGACCCCGGCTGACCTCACGCGGGTTGGACGCCGAGGCAGTGGCAGTCAAGGTCACCTCGGTTGCTGCGGGGCGCGCAAGTTTGCCGACGATGTTGTTGAGGGCGTGCTTTGGATGCCCCGGTTTCGGCGGCAATGATGGAACTGTCGCCCAGGCCGAGACGGGAGTGCCCGTTATGTGGCCAGGACACGCGACGTGCCCAAGGAGGCCGAGCGCCGACATCAGGGCGACGGTCTGACGATGGACGCCCGAATGGACGTGGGGGTTCTTGTATCCGCGCATGACGTGGCCCGACTGGGTGACCGGGTCGAGGTAAGTGCCGTAGGCCATCACTCCGAGCAGATCTGGCCCGTCGGCGTACGCCAACAACGTGCTGCAGCGGCCGCAAATCGCTGCGGACACGATGGGGGTGAAGCAGCGTGTGCATGTCCCCTCGAGAATGGGGTTGCGTAGGAAGCCACCCGCTGTAGCCGACAGCGCTCGTTGAATCTGCGCGACGCGGGCGTCTGTCACAGACCGGCGCCCAGGAGGCCATGTAGAAGTCGGTTGACTGCATTCTCCTTGTCCAAGATCGCGCCTATGTGCTCCATTGCCTCGTTGTGCCCGTGTGCGACGTAAACGCCAGGGCGCTCGACGAGCGCTTTGGCCCATAGGTTGTCGTTCACGACTTGATCGGTAAGGACGACCGGGCGGCCGTGTTCGACTGCCATACGAGCTTGAGCACGTGCGCCGCTCTTCTCGCTGGCCTGCACTACGACGGTAGCCCGGCCGTAACCGGACATGACGGCGTTCCTCATCAGGAAGTTGTGCTGCTGGGGAGGCGCGTCTGGCCAGAACTGAGACAGGACTAGACCCTTGTCCATGATCTGCTGTTGGAGAGCCCGATTGGTTGCCGGGTATTGCTTGTTGATGCCGGTTCCGATCACTGCGACGGTGCGTCCACCAGCCGCAAGTGCAGCGGTGTGGGCGGCTGCGTCGATGCCCGCTGCGAGGCCTGACAGGACGGTCACTCCCATGCGGGCGAGCGCATCGGCGATGGCGGTTGCGATTTTGAGTCCTCGGTCGGAGGCCTTACGTGACCCAACTACTGCGATGGCGGGGTCGTCCGCCCTGAGTTCTCCAGCCGCGAAGAGGAAGGGCGGGGCTTGGTGAATCTCGCGTAGTCGGACCGGGTAGTCGTCATCGAGAATCCCGACCATCACGTACCCCGCGCTCGCCCACGAGTCCACGTCCGTTATCGCCTGATCGTAGGCAGCGCTGAGGGTGGGATCGGGTAGCAGCGATTCGCCGAACTTGTCTTCCCAGACGGCGACCGCGCTGCCCTGCTCCAGGACCCGCTCAGTCACCGATGCCCATCGCTCTCCTCGGCTGAGTGTTCGAAGCAGCGCGACTAGCGCGACATGTTCCTCATTGGCCGTGGTCATGTGGTCAGCGTAGGTCAGTCTTCGTGAGCCGAGCTCCACCTAGTCACCTCCTGGGGCTGTTGGGGACAGACTCCCATCGACCGCCGACGCTGCCGCTGACTACAGATCATCACGCGCACAGCACGCACGCGTCGCTCCTCCACTCCCTACCGCAACGATCCTGATAGATCGTCTCGGTGCTTCCGAAGTGATTGCTCGGATTGAGTTGGCGTCCGAGCGTAAGGACGGTGACGTGCACAGCCCCGGACTCCTTCAGCGCTGCGGCGGTACTTGCGGCGGAGGATCCTGAAGTCCAGGTGTCGTCCAGAAGCAGCACCGAAGCGCCCTGCACGTTCACGCCGCGGACTTCGTACGCCCCTGGCTTCAACTCGCCACGCCCGGGGCGAGCGGTGCGCATGTCACGCACAACAGCACCAGAGATCCAGTTGAACCGTTTTGCTAAGGCGTCGCCCTTAACGCCTTGCAGCAGCAGATCGAGATGGCTGAACGACCGGTGCGTGTTGTTCGACGGCACGATGGTGGCGATGTCGATGCCTAGGGCGTCTCGGTCGATGCAATCGGCATGCTCCTGAATGAACGTGAAGAGCAGGGATGCCAGGGGAGCGCCGAGCCATCCGACTCCGCGATCCTTAAACGCATGCAGCATCGACTCCAAGCCGGAATCGACGCTGTATGAGGCCGGAACGAGCGAGTCGATCACATCCCCGTAGATGCCGCAGTTCCAGCAGGTCGGCCATGTGCTGCCGTCGTCCCGATAGGTGCATGCCCCGAAGCATCGCGCGCAGCTCTGTTCGTGCACAGGCGCGACCGGAAGAAGGGTGGCGTCCTGCTGCTGCATCCAGTTGAGCCAACGCCCAACAGTCTTGGGGCCGTCGCCGTCCGGACGTGCGAAGTTGCGGTATGTCACCGTGCCACCTCCTGCTTCAGCGGAGGGTATGGCGCATAGGCGCGACACCGCATCCAAACCGGAAGGTTGACCGGCAGGCGACGACTGCACCATCCCGTCAGGCGCACGAGACGGGCCACGTACTCGCCGCTTGTCGTGCTGCTATCCGCGAGCCCAGGGCTTTGGGTTCTCGCGGAGGGTCTGCTCGGTGAGGAGCATCGGGCCAAAGTCGTGGCGGGCGCTGGCGATGAGGTCGGGGTCTGGTTGTTGGGTGTAGAAGGCGTGGGCGTCGCGGTGGCGTACGAGGTGGCGTTGGTCGCCCAGAGGGGTGATGTCCCAGTCGGTGAGGTCGTGGGCCTTCTCGAGGTGGGCGTCGGTGAGGACCTGGACGCCGTGGGCGTCGACGGCGTAGGTCTCCAGCAGGTGGTAGATCCGCTGCGCGATATCGACTGGAGGGTGCGGACCGGGGCCGATCTTGAAGTCTTCCCAGGTGTGTGGCAGGGCTCGGGTGGAGCGGATGAAGGCCTGCCGGACGATCCCGCGCTGGGCTACGACGGGTGCGAGCAGCCGGCCGATCAGTGCTTCGAGGTCCAGGCCGGGCGCGCCGCACTGCTGCACGACGGTGCCGTGGACGCTGAACTGGATGTCGGTGAACTCGCCCCGGCGTGGCCCCACGGTCCGCAGGCCAGCCCTGGTCTTGGGGTGTGCCAGAGCTGAGCGGAGGAGGGGCGCGACGTCGGGTCCGGTCTCGAAGGTGTGCAGCTCGCGGCGCACGTAGATCCGGGCGCGGTCACGCTGTGCCCACTCGACTGCCTGGGTGACGATCTGGCGAGTGAGGTCCTCGGGCACCAGCCATTCGGAGCGGGCCTGGTGGGTGGTGAGCGTGCTCTCCTCGACAACCTGGTAGGCCACGAAGCAGGCGGGGATCCACGGTGAGTCGAGGGGGGAGGGGAGCCCGGCCGGGTGTCGAGCCTCGGGTGCCACGCCCAGGGTCCCGCTCAGGCCGGCGGCCTCAGCGTGGCGGGTGAAGGAGTCCATCCAGGCCTCGAACGCCGGTGGGGTGCCACCCTTGTCGTCGAGGGCGGCGACGGGGCCCTTGTTGGAGGCGCCGACGCACACGACGCCGATCTCCTCCTCCAGCCCGGCCGCGTCCATGTCCTGAGCAGCCAGCTCGAGCACGCCTTCGAAGAGCGTGACCACGTCCACGTCCGAGTCCGCTAGCGCCTGGTCGGGTCGGAACTCCAAGAACAGCTCCGACCAGTCCGTGCGCCGCCATGCCCGCTGCAGCTTCTGCCGCTGCACCTCGACCTCGCCCACGTGCGCCCCCTAACCCGTCCTGAACAATCGGTTCCCGATCGGGGCAAATAATAGACACACCGCTCGACGGCCCGATATACATCTCGCGACCCAGCCTCAACGCAGGGCTGACAGCATTCACCGGGGGTTCCAATGCGCTATGTCATGCCCATGCCGCGATTCTGTGCCGCGCTGGTCGCAATCGTGCTAGCGGTTGCTGGGTTAGTGATTACTCCCCTAGGTTCCGGGGCGGCCGCAAGTTCGGTCGACCCTGTGGTGCCCGCACCTCTGTCAATCGGCGTGGAGTGTCCCGACAACAGCGACGCCGCAACCCCGATAAGCGGCCAGCGGTGCATCGCCGAGCGGACACGCGCAGCTAGGTCCCGCATCGCGCCTAATTGCCTCACCTCGGAAAACATAAAACCGCGTCGCATCTATCGGCCGAAGGAGTGCGGAGAGGGCTGGGGCGTTCAGGTAGAGAAGATCGCCCAAGCCCGACTGGTCGCCCGCCTCAACAAGGCCAACTTCGAACTTTACGAGGAGTTTCCCGAGGTAGCGGGGATCTCCGCCAATGTGCAGTGGGAGGTTGGCATTGGGTCCCGCCGGATCGATGTGCTCGTTTACCCGAGAAACCGCCCGGTCACAGACGACATCAGTAGCGCGGTCCGACTCATCGAAGTGAAGGTCCGTCGCGGCGCCCTTTCCACCACCTATGAAAGGGCAAGGGCGCAACTAACGGGGTACGTCAACGACTTCGAGGCGGATCGCACGGTAACAGAGTTCGGTCTGGTCGGGTCGGGTGTTGAAACGGACAAGTTCAGTATCTTGATTGAGGACTGCGGAGAATCCGGTGGAGGCCGTCGGGTGATCGACAGATGGTCCACCGAGGCCAACGCCGCCTTCCCCGGCGTGCTGATGGTTGTTAAGGAGGGCCGGTCGGAGCGCAACTGTGGCAAGGACGAGAATGAACTGCCGGCTGAGGCTGTCGATGAGGAAGAGCATCAGGGAGATGAGCCCAAGGAGAGGCCGGAGTACAGCCGCCCGGGCAGCGACGCTGACGACGACGGAGTCGATGACTTCATTCGGGACTTCTTCGACAGGTTCCCTGAGCTGCTGCCGCCCCGCTTCAGCCCTAACGACCCAGGCCCCCCGAAAAAGGATCCACGTCCGTGGCGCATGACGCCGGAACTGGAGGAGGCCCTCAAGGAGGCGGTAGCTGCCTGCCAGGGAAAGCCGGACTGTGTGTTGGCTGCATTCGAGGCGACCGCGGCTGCCTTCGAACAGATGGTGGAGTTGGCCGGTGAGTCAGCAGGAGCCGTCTTGGACAGCGGTCTGGCCATCTTCACTGCCATCACCGAAACCTTGCTGTCAGACTTGCGAAAGGCGGTAGTCGCAACGGCGGCGTGGTGGAGTCAGCAACAGATCGAGAATCTGGTGGCGCTCGGGGACCTTGCGCAGGCATTCGTTGTCGGGGATCCGCACTTGGCGACCTTTGACGGATTGAGCTACGACATGCAGTCCGTCGGGGAATTCCACCTCGTGGAGTTCCCCGACGTCGAGGTCGACATCCAAGCGCGCTTCAGGGCCACAAGCGCTTCAAGCAACCTGTCGGTCCTCGACGCAGTTGCTGCCGAGGTCGGGGACTCCGTGGTGCAGATCGATGACCACGACCTGTGGGTGGACGGCGAGATGGTCACGCTCGAGGACGGGATGTACTCCCTCGGCGAGGGGGCCAGCGTCATGCGCCGCGGAACGAAGTGGGCCGTCACGTGGCCCGGCTACAGGGACCGCTTGGTGATGGTGGTGAACGGCGCAAGCGCCTCGTTCTACGTGCCGGGGGGCAATGCGACGCGTGGGTTGCTCGGAAACGCCGACGGTGCTCCACGCAACGACCTGGCGCTGCGCGACGGGACCGTGCTACCCGCTACGGCTACGGCGACAGAGCTTCACGGGCGGTATGCCGACTCCTGGCGCATCAGCGATGAGGAATCTCTGTTCACCTACGCCGATGGTCAGTCGACGGCGTCGTTTACTGACCGCTCATTCCCCGCGGACGTCATCACGCTTGCAGACTTCAGCGAGGCTGAGGTCGCGGCCGCCATCGAGGTGTGCCAAGCCTCCGACGTGGTGCCAGGTCCACAGTTTGAGGACTGCGTGTTCGACGTAGCGGCAACAGGCGATGACACTTACGCCGACGCGGCCGCCACCATCACAGATGTGCTGGTCGATGCTCACGCTCGCGAGTTCGACGATACGGGTCGTCTCGCCGAGAACTTCGAAGGCGCCGTCGGACGCAACTTCACCTCACCCAGATACACCATGGACACCGCTACCTCCCGAGTGGCGGGACCCCTGTTTGACACGCCCGGCTACCAGGTGACGGCTCGCTCCATCGGACGTCACAGCGCTGTCAATGTTGTTGCCGACCTGTACGCCTACGGGAACATTGGCGACGATTCGGTCGCGCAATCGGTGCAGCTCAAGCTGGGTAAAGAGGTTGTCGGAGGAGTGCGCTTCGACGGTCCCGACGGCCCCGTCCTCACCGGCGCACTCGACGGCACCGTCACGAGAACCGGGGCTAACACCACAACCGGTGGAGTTGCCTACAGCAAGTACGCCCTCACGGTGAACCTTCCCCATAGCTCACCTGCACTGGACATCACCTTCGCCCCCACCAACTTTCGAGGCGTCCTGGGCACTTCGATGGGCCTCGACAACATTGCGTTGACCCTCGAGGTTCCTCCCGCCGACACCTTCGCCGCCCAGCTGCCGCTCACCGGCGAGCCAGAAGGACAGGGCGCTGGCGCCCTCGAAAGCGGTGGCCAAGACACTTACACCTTCGCCGTCCAGGGGCCCACTGCACTGGTGCTCACCCCCAGCACCTGCCTCACCGGCCTGAAGGTGATGCTCAGAGCACCTGATGGAAAACGCACGACCCTGACGAATTCATGCAGCGCTGCCATCTCCGATGTCTTGGTTCCTGGCTCCTATGCCCTAGAGATCACCTCGGCCGCGGCAGGTGACTACGCCTTGAAACTAGCCACGGTCCCTGCACCGCAGGTCTTCGACTATGCGCTGGGGTCCACCGTCTCGAACGGTGTCCCGGCTGTGGGGGCGGGCAACTTGGAGACCATCGCTTCTAAGGACCGCTACGACTTCACCGTCCCCGCGGGTGGGGTAACGATCCAGTACGAGTACCTGACCGGGACGAAGACGAGCTCGTTGGTCGACTTGAGCACTGGGGAGGTGTTGGGGACTGGGGCACTCGATCGCCAGTTCACACTCCCGGCCGGGGAGTACCGCCTCGAGTTCGGCAACGGCAAGGAGGTGGGAGCCTACTCGTTCAAGATGTTTGTCGTCCCTGAACCCCAGACCTTCCAGTACTCGTTGGGGGACACCGTCTCTGATGGTGTCCCTGCCGCGGGGGCAGGGAATCTGGAGACGATCGCGTCGAAGGACCGCTACACCTTCACGATTCCTGCTGGGGGTGCGACGGTGCAGTACCAGCCGCTAGGGCCGTCGTGGCTGCGCTACAGACTGACGAAGGCCTCAACCGGCGATCTGGTCGGCTCCGGTACGGGCGTGGCGGCGTACACCCTTGCGGCGGGTGAGTATCAACTGGAGTACGGCAGCGGATACGACTCAGGCAAGTACTCGTTCAAGATGTTCCCGGTCCCGATCCCCGAGGACTTCCGGTACACGTTGGGCAACACCGTCTCTAATGGAGTCCCAGCCGCAGGAGCCGGCAACCTGGAGACGAGCGCGTCCAAGGACCGGTTCACCTTCACTGTGCCAACTGGCGGTATCTACCAGCACGAACCACTCGCGGGTCAGGTGGCTTACGCGCTGGTCCGTGTAGACAGTGGCGAGAAAGTCGGGAGCAGCGAGGGAATGCTGTCCCGGCAGTACACCCTCCCTGCCGGGGACTACCGCTTGGACTACGGCAACGGCAAGCAGTCCGGTATCTACTCGTTCAAAATGTTCGCCGTTCCCGCCCCGCAAAACTTCGCCTATTCACTGGGAGCGACGGTCTCCAACGGTGTCCCCGCTGCGGGGGCCGGCAATCTGGAGACAATCGCCTCCAAGGACCGCTACACCTTCACCATTCCCGCGGGCGGTGCGACCGTCCAGCTCGAGAGCTCAACCTTCAAGTCCTACCGGATCCTCGCCACCTCGACAGACGCCACGGTTGCCACGGGCGATGCCAGCAAGCAGTTCACCCTGCCGGCTGGCACCTACCGTTTGGAGTACGGCAACGGCAAGCAAACGGGCACCTACTCGTTCAAGATGTTTGTGGTCCCAGCACCTCAGGATTTTGAATACACGTGGGGTTCAACTGTCTCGAATGGTGTCCCTGCCGCCGGTGCGGGCAATTTGGAGACCATCGCTGCTAAGGACCGCTACAACTTCACCGTGCCCGCGGGTGGGGCAACGATCCAGTACGACGAACTGAGCGGTACGAAGACGAGCTCGTTGGTCGACGTGAGCACTGGGGAGGTGTTGGGGACTGGGGCACTCGATCGCCAGTTCACACTCCCGGCTGGGAGCTATCGCCTGGAGTTCGGCAATGGTGCTCAGGCGGGGACCTACTCGTTCAAGATGTTTGTCGTCCCTGATCCGCAGGTCTTCCAGTATTCGTTGGGGGACACCGTTTCTGACGGTGTTCCTGCCACGGGGGCAGGGAATCTGGAGACAATGGCGTCGAAGGATCGCTACACCTTCACGATTCCTGCCGGTGGCGCGGCGGTGCAGTACCAGCCGTTGGCGGGGTGGCTGCGCTACAGACTGACGAAGGCCTCGACGGGGGATCTGGTGGGCTCCGGTACCGACGCGGCTGAGTACACCCTCGCGGCGGGTGAGTACCAACTGGAGTACGGCAATGGATACGACTCAGGCAAGTACTCGTTCAAGATGTTCGTCATCCCCACCCCGGAGGTGTTCGACTACGTCATGGGAACAACGGTCTCCAACGGAGTCCCGGATGCGGGGGCGGGAAACGTTGAGACAATCGCATCGAAGGACCGCTACACCTTCACCGTTCCGGCAGGCGGCGCCACGATCCAACACGAACCCATCAACGGGTACATGGCGTACAAGCTCATCGAGGAGGAGACCGGCGCGACCATAGGCATCGGCAACAACACGTCAATCAAGCAGTACACCCTTGCCGCCGGTGAACACCACCTTGAATACGCCACGGACGCGCAGCCGGGCAAGTACTCGTTCAAGATGTACGTCGTTCCCGATCCGCAGGACTTCGACTATGTGGTGGGGACCACGGTCTCGAACGGGGCCCCCGCTGCAGGCGCCGGCAACTTGGAGACCAAGGCATCAAAGGACCGGTACACATTCACCATCCCCACTGGAGGCGCCACGCTGCAACTCGAAAGCAGCAGCACGATCAGATACGCGCTCATCAACACCGAGACGAACGAAGTGCTTGAGACCCGCTACGGCCACATGCAGCGTGCCTTCAGCGCCGGGACCTACCGACTCGAGTATGGCAATGGCCTGCAGTCCGGCACCTACTCGTTCAAGATGTATGCAGCCCCCCCGCCGCAGGACTTCGCCTACACGCTGGGGACTACGGTCTCCAACGGAGTACCTGGTGTAGGTGCCGGCAATCTCGAGAGTGTCGCGGCGAAGGACCGCTATACCTTCACTGTCCCGAGCGGCGGGGTCACAGTCCAGTACAGCCACCTGTCTGGAGTGAAGACCTACACCTTGATCAACGCCACCACCCAGGCTGAGATCGGAACTGGATGGGCAGACAAGAAGTACACCCTCCCCGCAGGCGACTACGTCCTGGTGTTCGGGAGCGGCGCACAGCCGGGCACCTATTCCTTCAAGATGGGGGCAGTGGGGGCGTAACGAAGCGGCGTACATGCCGAACTCGAGGTCATCATCTGTACCGTTGACTCGTAGACGTTGTGTCTGCGGTCGCGCGCGGCGCCCGCTCCGGTTGTCCGGGCGGGCGCTTGGTGTATCGGACTCCACCAGGATTCTGATGACGTAGTCCTGCTTCTAACGGGGCCTGCTGGGTGTCGTGGCGTTGCAGACTCACAGTCCTGGGGATTTCACTTTCGCGATTGTTGAGCGCGGCCATGTTGCACACTCGCCAATCGTCGGCAGTCGGCGCCTGCCGCGCTGCCGTCGAGCTGCGGGGGCCCGCCGTGATGCTTGCCATGTGGGCAAGTGGAGGCTAACTTGCCTACATGGCAACCAACGATTTCGGACCGGGCGACCCCGACTCTGCCCGTGCGAGAGGTGATGTGGAGGGGGCTCGACGAGACCTCCGGGACCTGGACGACGTCCGGGCTCGTTTCGGCCGGCGGCTGTCCACGCCGTGGTGGTACAAGGTCGTGGCGGCCCTGATCGTGGCTGCCCTCTTCGCCGGCGCGGGCATGCCGTACGCGAGCGGCTCCTTCGGCTCCTTCGGCACCGGTGTCTTTCTGGTGGTGCTCGCCGTCGCGGTGGGGCCGGTGCTCTTGCGAGAGCTCCTCAAGCGCAGCACGGGCGCCTCCCTCGACCGCTACAGCAACGGGTGGACGCTTCCTTCGATGGCGTTGATCGCCTTGCTGGTGGCCTGCGTATCCCTCCAGGCCTTCGCCAACATCGACCTGGCGCCACTGGCTGGTGCCGGGGTAGGGGCCGTCTTCACCTACCTCTACGAGCAGTGGACCGACCGGCGTCTTGTTCGTGGGGAGTTCCCCGCCGGGAGTGCTCAGGCGTGAGCAACGCTCCCAAGTTCGACGAGGTGATCCATGCCCGCAACAGGCTGCACATCTGTGCGCTGCTGGCCGAGGTGGATTCCGTCGACTTCGTCACCGTGCAGGAGACGCTCGGCGTCAGCGACTACGTCGTCAGCAAGCACGTCAAGGTCCTCGTGGACGCCGACTACGTGCGCCCCCACAAGGAGAAGCGGCAAGGCCGGGCGCGGACGTGGCTGAGCCTCACCGACACCGGTCGGACGGCACTGGACGCCCACCTCGCCGAGCTGCGTCGGATCACCGGACTCGGAGGCTGAGGTCGTCGTGCCCCACGATCCACAACTCCTGTTTGACTGTGGTCGTGCTGACGCTCCTCGATGAGCACCGGGCGACGATCCGGGCCCCGCGACCGCTCGTGTGGGCGTCGGTCCGCGCGTTCGCCGTCTCCCTGGCGGCGTCCGAGCATGCCGTTCTGGGCCGGGTGCTGGGCACCGTCCCGCGATCGGGGTTCGCCCTGGACGGCGAGGTGGAGGGTCGGCAGGTCGCGCTTGTCGGTGAGCACCGCTTCGCCCGCTACCGCCTGCTCTTCGCGGTCGACGACGAGGTGGGCGGCGCCACGACGCTGAGCGTGCGGTCCTACGCGGCCTTCCCGGGCCGGCGCGGCCGCCTGTACCGCAGCCTCGTGGTGGGGACCGGCGGCCACGTGCTCGCCGTACGGCAGATGATCCGGGCGGTGCGGCGCGGCTGCGGGTAGTGCTCCTCGGCTGAGGCCCGCGGGCGGCCACCGTGGCGCTCAGCTCGCCGTGCACCGCCCGTCGGTGGCCCGCACGGCCATCCTCTGGGCACCGTCCTCCTCACGCGTGACCACCACGGCGAGGCACATGGTGGGGCCGCCGTCCCGGGCGCGCAGCGTGACGTCGTACGCCGTCTCCTGCCGCTCGGCGGTGTTGGGGCCGGTGTCGACGCGTGCGGCCAGGTCGACCGGGTGGCCGAGCTCGGCCCCCACCTGACGGCGCAGCTCCAGCGCCGGCAGCACGAAGGTCTCTCCGTCGAGCCGGTCGGCGACCCGCTCGACGGCGTCCGCCAGCTCGCCCTCGGAGGTGGTGAGCTCGTCCCAGGTGAGGAAGGCGAGCGCTACCACGGCGAGCCCCGTCAGGAGCCAGGGGACCAGCAGGAGCCGGGACCGGGGGCCGCGGCGGGCCGCCCACGTGCCGAACGCCGCACTGATCAGCAGCCCGACAACGAGAGCCCAGCTCCACCAGAGGTTCACCGCCTGTGTCTACCCTGCGGCCGCAGGAGGAAACGTGGCGTTTGGAGACGCCCCGGTGGGGCAGGAGACCGCCAACCTCACGGATGGACCTCACATGACCGCTGCCAGCTACGCCAACCTCGACACCCTCGTCGGAGAGCTCAAACGCGCCGCCATCGACGCCTACATGGTCGGGCAGGGCTGGGACCTGCGCGACGGCAAGTACAACATGAGCTCGTCCAGCAACTCCTACGACGTCACCCGCCCGGGAGCCGACGGCAGCGGGGGCGGGGACTGGGACTGGAACGGCTTCTTCGACATCGGCGACGAGGGTCAGGATGCCAAGTGGCAGGGGGCCTTCGACACGATCCGCTCGCGCATCGACGACGCCATCGAGCCCTGGCGCGACCTCGCCGACCCCGACGGCATCGCGAGCCTCGTGGAGAGCATGCGGTTGGTCAACGGGCGTCTGTCCGTCGGGGGCGTGGGCGCCAACGGGACCGTCACGGGCGGCGGGACGATCGCGGGCAACCTCAACCTCGCCCTCGAGAACTCCGATGCGATGGCCGGGGGCATGATCACGGCCTTCAAGGCCAACTTCATGTCGCAGCTCGGGCGCGCGACCGGCGGTCTGCACGCCGTCACGGTGATCCTCGGCGGCTTCCTGGCCGCCGAGGAGAAGATCTGGCGTGGCGCCGAGGAGTCGGTGGCGAGCATCGTGGCTGCCGCGCGCGACAGCTGCCGCAGCATCGCCGAGGGCGGCGGAGTCGACTGGGACGTGGTCCTCAAGGTCGGGGGGTACGCCGTGGCCGGGGCGACGATCTTCGCCTCGGGCGGCGCCAAGGCCGCCATGGAGGTGGCCGGCCTCGGGCTGAAGATCCTCGACGAGGGGGTCCCCAGCCCGAAGAGCACGACGAAGTCGCCCGCCGACGACTACGACTCGGTCCTCGGTGCCTACGAGAAGGCGCTGAGCCAGCTCAACACCGAGATCACCACCGAGGAGCGCAGCCTCTCGACCAACCTGACCACCAACCAGCAGCAGATCGAGGCCCAGAAGGCCTCCTATGACCTGAGCCGGCCGCCGATCATGGACATCGACGACGGCAGCGACCTCGGTGAGATCCGGGTCGACAAGGTCCTGGCCCTGGAGATCACCGGCACCTACCTGCCCAACGTGGCCGAGGAGCTGCTCGCCGCCAAGAACGACCTCTGGGACGTCTCGCAGCTGAGTGCTCTGCAGCGCGACGACTCCCTGGGTTACGGCGGGACGTCCGGACCGAGCGCCCAGTTCCACGAGCTGCGCTGGCTGCTCCAGGAGCTGCTGGGCAACCTGGGGACCGAGACCAAGTACGCCGCCAAGTCCCTCGACCTCGGCATCAAGGACATCGGCGAGGCCGACACCGGTGTCAGTGACGCCCTGGAGAAGCACTCGAACAAGGTGCGCGAGCGGGGGATCGGCAAGCCGGGTGGTGCCTTCGACCCGTGGAGCTGACCGGGCGACGAACGTGCGCAGGACCGCCCGCGTGGTGAGGGCGTCGCGCTCAGGCGACGAGTGACGACTGCGCGTGCCCGCCGTCGTCCCCGGTGTCGCGATCCCCGTCGGCGCCGAGCTCTGCGGCGGTGGCGACGACCAGGCCGCCCACCATGAAGGCGACGATGAGCGCGACCAGGGTGGAGGTGGGCAGGGTCGGGATCAACCGGCGGGCGCCGGTGGGCTCGGTGCTCGTGGCCTGGAGCCCGTGCGTGAGCGCGTGCCCCTTGCCGCGTGCCAGCAGGTAGCGGTTGACCGGATAGGCCGCGAGGAACGCCACGGCGAGGGCGATCATCATCGCGACCCAGAACACGACGTTGACCAGGCCGGCGTCCATCGCCCCGGGGATCAGCGCCATCACCGCGTTGTCGACGACCTCCATGGTGGCGATGGAGAGGGTGTCGGCGGCCAGCACGAGGGTGAGCGCGCTGGTGAGGCCGAGGCCGGCCTTGAGCAGCGGCAGGGTGGACAACCCGTAGCCGAAGAGGAACGCCAGGCCGACGGCGAGCACGATCGTCCACCCGGCGCTCAGCCCGATCGCGGTGCCGATCATCAGGCCCGCGATCTCCCCGATCGCACAGCCCGTCAGGCAGTGCAGCGTCGCGCTCAGCGCCATCGCGCGCGAGCTCATCGCCGCGTGGTCGTGGGCGCCGTGCGGGCTGTGGTGGTGCCGGTGGTCCGTCGGCTTCATGACCGTCCAACGGATACCCCCCAGGGGTAATTCCCGCGCCGCTCGGCTTTGGTCGTACGAGGTGGCGTCGGAGGGGACTGGCCACGTGAAACCCGCACTTCCCACGCGTTCCTTCATGTGGGAAGCGCGGGTTTCACGAGTTAACTCGTGAAACCGCAGGCCCCAGCAGCCCCAGCAGCGTGTGCCCGCGCGCGGCGTCGGCGCCGCCTCCTACGGTGTCGCCATGACGCGCGAGCTCTGGGACCGAGAGGCCGCCTGCTTCGACGACGAGGCGGACCACGGCCTGGCGGACCCGCGCACCCGCCGGGCCTGGCGTGAGCTGCTGCTCGGGGTGCTGCCGGCCGCCCCGGCGCGCGTCGCCGACCTCGGTTGCGGCACCGGGACGCTGACCCGGCTGCTCGCCGACGCGGGGTACGACGTGCGCGGCGTCGACTTCTCGCCCGCGATGCTCAGCCGGGCCCGGGCCAAGGTGCCGGAGGCGGCGTTCACCCTCGGCGACGCCGCGGCGCCGCCCCTCGAGCCCGAGGCGTACGACGTGGTGCTGAGCCGGCACGTGCTGTGGGCCATGCCCGACCCGGCGGACGCCGTGGCCCGCTGGGTCGGCCTGCTCCGCCCGGACGGGATGCTGCTGCTCGTCGAGGGACGCTGGGGCACCGGCGCCGGACTGAGCGCCGCCCAGGCGGAGGCCGTCGTGCGCAGCGTGCGCCGGGAAGTCACGCTGCGCCACCTGCCCGAGCGGATCTACTGGGGCAGGGACATCCAGGACGAGCGCTACCTGTTGGTCAGCCGCACCTGAGCCGGCCCCGTTGGCCGAACCGGCAGACCCGAACTTCCCGATCCGGCGCCGTCCCCTCAGGCTGGAGGCAGCGGCATCGACGATGTCGAGGACGAACGAGAGGTACCCCCGATGAGCGAGCACCAGCACGAGCGCCAGAACCAGGACCAGGACCAGCACGAGCACCAGAACCAGGACCAGCACGAGCACCAGCACGAGGACGAGGCCGCCGCCTTCTTCGAGCCCGAGGGCTGGGAGGAGCGCTACACCGGCGAGGAGAAGATCTGGAGCGGCAACCCCAACCCGCAGCTGGTCGCCGAGGTCTCCGCGCTGTCCCCGGGCACCGCGCTCGACGTCGGCTGCGGCGAGGGCGGCGACGTGATCTGGCTGGCCCAGCACGGCTGGCAGGTCACCGGCGCCGACTTCTCCGCCAACGGCCTGGCCCGCGCCGCCCGGCACGCCGAGGAGGCCGGCGTCGCCGACCGCACCGACTGGTGGCAGGTCGACGCTCGCACGTTCGAGGCGGGCGGGCGCACCTTCGACCTGGTCACCACCCACTTCCTGCACCCGCCGGACGGGGGCATGGTCGAGGTGACGCGGCGGCTGACCGAGGCGGTGGCGCCCGGCGGGCACCTGCTGGTGGTGGGCCACGCCCCCTCCGAGGAGTTCACCCACCTCAGCGCCAGCCAGCATCGCGCGATGTTCCTCGCCGAGGACCTGCTCGGGGCCCTGCCCGACGACTTCGAGGTGCTGGTGGTCGAGCAGCGGCCCCGCTCGACGGTGCGCGACGGCGTCCACGTCGACATCGCGGACTCCACGCTTCTCGCCCGCCGTACCGGCTGAGCCTGCGAGGGTGGCCGGGTGATGTCGACATCGGCGGTGCCGGTTCCGACGTACCGGTGACGGCGGGACGGACCCGTCGCGGACCGCGAGGAGCACGAGGCCATGAAGTACGTCCTGCTGATCCACTCCCACCCCCAGCCCTGGGGACACCCCACCGGGGACTACGTCGCCGAGCTCCAGGCGCTGCCCGCCGAGGAGCGCAAGCGCCTCGACGACGCCTTCGAGGCCGAGCTCACCCGCCTGCAGGAGAACGGCGAGCTCGTCGGCGGCGAGGCGCTCGGCGACGCCGCCGCGGCCCGGCTCTACCGCTGGGGTGACGACGGCCCACTGGCCACCGACGGGCCCTACTCCGAGACCAAGGAGCACCTGGCCGGCTTCTTCCTCATCGACGTCGAGAGCCAGGCGCGCGCCGAGGAGGTCGCGGCCTCCTTCTCCGGACCCGGTGAGACCGTCGAGCTGCGCCCGACGATGTGGCCCGGGGGCGACGAGGGGTGAGCCGCACTCGCGTCGAGGGCGTGTGGCGAGCCGAGTCGCCGCACGTCCTCGCCGCGCTGCTGCGCCGCCACGGCGACCTCGCTGACTGCGAGGACGCCGTCGGCGAGGCGGTCGAGGCCGCCCTTGTCCAGTGGCCGGCCACCGGCGTGCCGCGAGACCCCCGGGGATGGCTGATCCGCGTCGCCTCCCGCCGCCTGGTCGACCGGGTCCGCGCCGAGACCGCGCGCACGCGCCGCGAGCAGCGCGCCGCCGCCCTGGCCGTGCCTGCCTCACCGGCGCCTGCCAGCGAGGCGGACGACTCGCTGCGGCTGATCCTGCTGTGCTGCCACCCGGCGCTGAGCCGTGCGTCGCAGGTCGCGCTGACGCTGCGCTCGGTGGCCGGACTCGGCGTCGAGGAGATCGCGGCGGCCTACCTCGTCCCGGCGCGCACGATGACCCAGCGGCTTACCCGGGCCCGAGCCACGCTGCGTGCGCACGGCGCCCGGTTCGAGCTGCCCGACGCCGCCGAGCTCCCGGCCCGGGTCGCGGCCGCGCTGGACGCCTGCTACCTGACCTTCAACGAGGGCTACACGCGCACCGCCGGCGGCGCGCTCGTCGACGTCGACCTCTCGGGCGAGGCGATCCGGCTCACCCGGCTGGTGCTGCGCGCGATCCCCGGCCACGCCGAGGCCGCCGGAGCCCTCGCGCTGATGCTGCTCACCCAGGCGCGGGCGTCCGCGCGGGTCGACGCGCGCGGTGACCTGGTGCCGCTGGCGGAGCAGGACCGCGGCCGCTGGGACCGCGACCTGATCGCCGAGGGGGTGGCCCTGCTCGAGGCCACCCTCCCGCGCGGCCACCTCGGGCCCTACCAGCTGCAGGCAGCCATCGCGGCCGTGCACGCCGAGGCCCCGACGTACGACGCGACGGACTGGCCGCAGATCGCGCTGCTCTACGCCCGGCTGCACGACCTGGCGCCCGGGCCGGTGGTGACTCTGAACCGGGCCGTGGCGGTGGCGATGGTGCGCGGGCCCGAGGCCGGCCTGGAGATGGTCGGGCCGCTGCTCGCCGACCCGGCCCTGAAGGGCCACCACCGGCTGCACGCCGTGCACGCGCACCTGCTGGAGCTCGCCGGCGACCCGGCGGCGCCGGCTGCCTACCGCCGGGCGGCCGGCCTCACCCGCAGTCGGCCCGAGCAGCGCTACCTCAACAACCGCCTCACCGCCCTCACCCGGAAACCAACCAGCGGGTAACTGGAGGATCCCACGCACCAGGTGACTGCGATCCTCCAGTTACCCGCCGGTAAGGGGGGCGGCCGGGTTAGCGGGCGCGCAGGGTGACGGTCGGGGACGGGGCGGTGGTGGGCGAGCCGAGGTAGCGGACCCGCACCACGGCGCCGGTGCGCACCCGGCGCGGCCAGGTCACCCGCACCCGGCCGCGGGCGGCGGTGGTCACCCGGACGACCCGCTTCACCGCGCCGACCTTGATCCGGACCCGGCCGGCGGCCTGCCCGCCGTTGTCCAGCCGGCCCAGAACGACCCGCACGACGGCGGGCGTGCCGCGGCGCACGGTGACCCGCGGGGTGCCGGCCAGCGCGGCCTTGCGCACCCGCAGCACGATCGCGGCCGACGGGGCGCTCGGCTCGCGCTCCGCGTCGCCCAGGTAGCGGGCGCTCACCCGGTGCCGGCCCACCGCCAGGCGCCGGGGCAGCGCCACGGTGGCGCTGCCGTGCTGCACCGTCGCGCGCGCCACGCTGCGCCCGTCGACGAGGACCTCGACGTCACCGGTGAGGGTGTGGTCCACGCGCACCGTGGCCGTGACCGCGGCGCCGCCGTAGCCGACCTCGGTGCGGCTCAGCGCCACCGTGGGGGCCACCGTGGGGGCCGCCGGCTCGGGGGCGGTCTTCGCAGCGCCCAGCAGGTAGGCCGAGACGGCGTTGCCGCCCCCGGCGACGACGTCGTCGGTGCCGTTGCCGTCGAGGTCTCCGGCCGCGCCGAGGGCGGAGGGCCGGCCCTCGCCGAGGAGCTGGCCGGCCTCAGCCGGCAGGCACGCCAGGCTGACCCGGTCGGTGGTGGCCGAGCCGTGCACCAGCCAGGTGCCCTGGCTGCCGCTCTGGGCGCCGATCAGGATCTCGGGAGCGTCGTCGCCGGTGACGTCGGCGATCGAGCCGACCGTGAAGCCGGCCTTGTCGCCGTCACTCGCGCCGTCGATCCAGTAGCCGCGCCGGCTCGCGCTGGAGCCCGCGCAGGTCGGCTCGCTCGCGCCGTCGGCGCAGGTGAAGACCGTGGCGCCGGCCGCGGCCGGGTCGACCAGCACGGTGGCCGTCGACCGCGCGCCGAGCACCACCGCGGCTCCTCCCGAGCGCGGGGCGCCCGCGGTGGAGACGCCGTCGGCGCCCACGACCACGTCGGCCAGGCCATCACCGTCGACGTCACCGGCCGGCGCGACCGAGACGCCCAGCCGGTCACGTCCGCGCGCCGGGCCGCGGATCTCGAAGCCGCCCTCGCCGAGGGCGGCCAGGTCGACCTGCCGCGCCGCCTCGGCGCCGCCGAAGACGACGTACGCCGCGCCGGCCACGGGGGCACTCGCGCCCCAGGGCGTGGCGGTGTAGCTCGACATCACGAAGTCGTCGACCCCGTCGCCGTTCACGTCGCCGCCCGCGGCGACCGAGCCCAGCCGGTTGTTGGCGGCCGCGCCGTCGACGGTGAACAGCACTCGCGCGGCGTCGGTGGAGACGTCCACGTTGCGCACGCTCTTGCTGCCGGCCACGACCCAGACCCGCCCGGAGTTGGCGCGGCCGTCGCGGTCGGCGAGCAGGTCGACGATGCCGATGTCGTCCAGCCCGTCGTCGTCGAGGTCGCCGACCGCGCCGACGGCGAACCCGAAGTTGTCGCTGGCGCCGTCCAGCACCGGCTGGCCCTGCGCGTCGGTCTTGAGCGCGGCGCCGGGGTCCTTGATCACGAAGCCGCGGGCGCCGAGGTGGTCGAGGTCGATGCTCTGCAGGTCCCGGTCGCCCAGGATGACGTGCACCGACTGGTAGTTGCGGCTGCCGGAGCCGAGCGCGAAGTCCTCGATCCCGTCGCCGTTGACGTCGCCGAGGCAGGAGGCCGACCAGCCGACCCAGGCGCCGCCGGTGACCTCGAGCGACGGCCCGTCGATGCGGCGGGTGCGGGCGGCGTCGTAGTCGGCCACGTCGCCGCCGGTCAGCTCGTCGCCGCCGAGCAGGACGTAGCCGGCGCCGGTGTCGACGTAGCCGGGGCGGTCCCAGCCCCAGTCGCCGACGATGACGTCGTCGCGGTTGTCGCCGTTGACGTCGCAGGCGGTACGGCTGAGCGCGGTGCCGAAGGTGCCGCCGGTCTCGCCGGCCCAGGTGACCTCGGTGACGGGCAGGGGAGTCCCGGCGGCGGAGGGGGCCGCCTGGGCGGGCCACGACACGAGCGTGGCCGCGGTCAGGGCGCCGACCGCCAGCAGGCTGGCGCGGCGCACGGAGGGGGGAGTGGTGCTCACAGGTGTTCCGTTCGGGGTCAGTTGGGGGCGTGGACGCCGTTGGAGGTGCCGTCGGCAGCCTTGGCGTGGTCGGCGTTCGCGTCGAGCTTCTGCGATGCCAGCGTCGTGCCGGTTCCGGTGGCGGTGCCGGGGACCAGGTGCTGGGCGATCAGGCCATGACCCGGCGTGGTGGTCGCGTTGGCGCCGTACGGGTCGGTGTAGAGCCGGGGCGTGCTCACCGAGGCCGAGACGTAGGCCTGGTTGAGGTAGAAGTCGCGCTGGGAGCCGGAGAACGGCGAGCGCGGGTCGCGCCAGTCGAACGGCTCCTGGTCGCCGACCAGGCTCCAGGGGTGGGCGGTCGCCGGGTTGGCGCCCCAGGCCAGGTCGAGGGTCCGCGCGACGCCGTTGGAGGTCGCCGTGCTGAGCGCCGGGTCGTAGTAGCGGCTGGGGTTGCGCACGCCGAACCACGGGTCGTGGAAGGCGAGCACGGTGCCGTCGGCCGCGGTGATCTGGGTGCTCGACTCCCACAGCTCGTAGATGCCCCACTGGCTGGCCGTCTCGCCGGTGGCGTGGGCGGTGACGCAGCCGGCGTCGGGGATGATCCGGCGTCCGCCGGTGCCGTCCGGCAGCTTGGAGCCGACGGTGGTCACCGCGGTGGCCGGCGCGCACGAGCGGTGGAACTCGTTGGGGTCGCCGAAGCGGGTCAGCCCGGTCGAGATCAGCTCGGTGCCGTCGGTGCAGCGGGTGGCGAAGAACGACTCGTGGGCGTTGTTGCTGGTCGCGTCCGGGCTCCAGCTGCCCTGGTGCTGCTTGATCAGGTAGTCGCAGACCACCGGCTCGCCGGCGGGGTCGAGCAGCCAGTCCCGCTCGGCGGTGAGCAGCTTGACGTCGTTGGCGACGAAGACCTTGTGGCCGCCGTTGTCCTCGTGGCGCATGGCCATGCCCGCGTGGTGGTGGCCGTAGTCGGCGAGCGCCTCGCTCACGTAGCCGAAGGGCAGGCCCTTGGCCGTGGTGCCGCCCTCGGGGGCGTAGAAGTCCGTGACCCAGTCATAGATGTCGGAGGTGGCCGGGTCCGTACCGTGCTCGTGGCCGAACGTGCAGAGCTCACCGGTGGCCGGGTCGACGACCTGGGCCGGGTGCCAGGTCGGGTAGATCTTCTGGTCCGGGCCGACGGCCTGGTAGCTGGCGTGCAGCTCGGCGGTGCAGGTGTCGTACGCGGTGGGCGTCCAGTTCCGCTCGCGGTAGGCGATGGAGTACTCGCGCTGGGGCTCGGGCTGGGGCGTCGGCTGGGGCGTGCTGGCGCGGGTCAGCGTCACCACCCGGGTCAGGGTGCGCGCCGCCGGCCGCTGCTGGCGCACCTTGAGCGTGGCGCGCAGGCTGCCGCTCTTGGTCAGCCGGGCGAGCTGGCCGGGGCGCAGGCGCAGGGTGACCGACGCGGTGCGGCCCGCACGCACGGTGAAGCGCCGCGTCGCGGTCGAGCGCTGGCCGGTGGTGCTCTTCGAGGTGAGGCGGGCGGTGCCGGCGCAGACCCGCTTGCCTGCGCAGCGCAGGGCCACGCTCACCTGGCGGTCGTCGCCGACCGTGCGGTCGACGGTGCGGATGCGTACGCCGTTGTCCGGCCGGGCGGAGGCCGGTGCCGGCGTGAGCAGGCCGGCCAGGGCGACGGCGAGGGCGAGGGTGAGCAGGAGCGGTGAGGAACGAGGGCGTCCAAGGGACATCAGGGCATGACTCTCTGAGGGGATGGGGTGAGGGGTGATGCGGCCGGCGCGCCCATCCGAGGCGCGCGAAGGAAGGTTAGCCTAACCAAACTTTCTTCTCCGCCGTGCGCCGATCTCACTCCCGGAGGAGGGGTGACGCGGGCGCGCCTGTGGGGCACGCTGCTGGTTCGGTCCGGTCACCGCCGCTCGGACCGGGACGAACCGCCGCCGAGGAGCCCGCCGTGAAGATCACCTCCACCGCCATCTCCCTCAACGTCGCCGACGTCGAGGCGTCCGCCGGGTTCGCCCGTGACCAGCTCGGCTTCACCGAGGCGATGTCCGCCGAGGGCTTCGTGTCGCTGTCCCACCCGACCGCTGGGGTGAACGTGATCTTCCTGCGCACCGGGCTGGAGAGCTTCCGGCCGCCGGAGATCGCCGGCCCGGCCGGCCAGGGCACCCTGCTGGTCTTCGTCGTCGAGGATGTCGATGCCGAGTTCGCCCGGATCGCGGCCAGCGGGGCGCGGGTCGTCACCGCGCCCGAGACCGAGCCGTGGGGCGAGCGCTACTGCCAGTTCGCCGACGGCAACGGGCTGGTCTGGCAGCTGGTGCAGTGGGTGGCCGACTGACGGGGCGTCGCCGGGGGTGGGATGCGACCGTTCAGAAGGAAAACGCCGCCCGCCCGGCGGCGCTTCGCGCGTGGAACCGCCGGATCCGTCGGGAGTTTTCCTTCCGAACGGTCGCCGGTCGAGGTCAGGCCGTGTCCGCGCGGGCCAGTACGAACGCCTGGCCGTCCCTCTCCGTGCCCTGGGCCGCGCGCACCAGCCGGCTGACCTCGCGCAGCCCGGCCGCCCGCACGTGCGCCGCGATCTGGTCCGGCGGGTAGCAGTGGCGCTCCAGCCGGATCTCGTGACCGAGGCGCCGATAGGCCTCCGACACGTCGCGGCTGCCCTCGCCGGTCTGGAAGCCGACCAGCAGGTGGCCGCCGGGGCGCAGCACCCGCGCCGCCTCGGTGAAGATGCCCGCCACGTCGCCCGGCAGGGTGTGGATGATCGAGTACCAGAGCAGGACGCCGGCGAACTGGGCGTCTCGGTAGGGCAGCCGGGTCACCGAGCCCACCGCGCACGCCAGGTCGGGATGCGCGCGGCGGGCCATCCCCACCATCCCGGGCGACAGGTCCACCCCGTCGACCCGGCAGCCGCGGTCGCTGAGGTACCGGCTCATCCGGCCGGCACCGCACCCGGCGTCGAGGACGCGCGGCTCAGCCTCCGCCGTCACCGCGGCGACGAACGCGTCGACCATGGCCAGGTCCGGCGCCGCCTCGGCGCGGGTGTCGGGCAGGTGGCGGGCATAGTCGCGCGCCACCGTGTCGTAGGCGGCCCGGACACCGCGCAGATCCGCGGAACCCGACGCTGAGGACGTCATCCTCGGATGATGACACGGGCGGGGCGAGGCCGTCAGCGGTGCGTCGGCTCCCCCACGTAGGTCGCCAGGTGCTCGCCGGTCAGGGTCGATCGGCCGGCGACCAGGTCCGCGGGGGTGCCCTCGAAGACGATCCGACCACCCTCGTGGCCGGCCCCGGGGCCGAGGTCGATGATCCAGTCGGCGTGCGCCATCACGGCCTGGTGGTGCTCGATCACGATCACCGATCTCCCGGAGTCGACGAGGCGGTCCAGCAGCGCGAGCAGGTTCGCCACGTCGGCCAGGTGCAGGCCGGTGGTGGGCTCGTCGAGGATGTAGACCTCGCCCTTCTCCGCCATCTGGCTGGCGAGCTTGAGCCGCTGTCGCTCGCCGCCGGACAGGGTGGTCAGCGGCTGCCCGAGGCTGAGGTAGCCCAGCCCGACGTCCTCGAGCCGCGCGAGGATCTTGTGGGCCGCCGGCGTGCGCGCCTCGCCCTCGGCGAAGAAGGCCGCGGCGTCGGTGACCGACAGGTCCAGCACGTCGGCGATGTTCTTGCCGCCGAGGGTGTACTCCAGCACCGCGGCCTGGAAGCGCCGGCCCTCGCACTCCTCGCACGGCGACTCCACCGTCGCCATCACCCCGAGCTCGGTGAAGATCACCCCCGCCCCGTTGCAGGTCGGGCAGGCGCCTTCGGAGTTCGAGCTGAACAGCGCGGGCTTCACGCCGTTCGCCTTGGCGAAGGCCTTGCGGATCGGCTCGAGCAGACCGGTGTACGTCGCGGGGTTGCTGCGCCGCGAGCCGCGGATCGCGCCCTGGTCGACCACGACCACGCCGTCGCGCCCGGCCACCGAGCCATGGATCAACGAGCTCTTGCCGGAGCCGGCGACCCCGGTGATCACGCACAGCACCCCCAGCGGGATGTCCACGCTCACGTCCTGGAGGTTGTGGGTGGAGGCCCCCTTCACCGAGAGCCGGCCGGACGGGGAGCGCAGCTCCTCGCGCAGCGTGGCCCGGTCGTCGAAGTGGCGCCCGGTGACGGTGTCGCTGCCGCGCAGCCCCGCCACGCTGCCCTCGAAGCAGACCTCGCCGCCGCCGCTGCCCGCGCCCGGACCCAGGTCGACCACGTGGTCGGCGATGGCGATCGTCTCGGGCTTGTGCTCGACCACCAGCACCGTGTTGCCCTTGTCGCGCAGCTGCAGCAGCAGCTGGTTCATCCGCTCGATGTCGTGGGGGTGCAGCCCGATCGTCGGCTCGTCGAAGACGTAGGTGACGTCGGTCAGCGACGACCCCAGGTGGCGGATCATCTTGGTGCGCTGGGCCTCGCCGCCCGACAGCGTCCCGGCCGACCGGTCGAGGGAGAGGTAGCCCAGCCCGATCGCGGTGAACGAGTCCAGCAGGTGCTGCAGGCCCGTGAGCAGCGGCGCGACCGACGGCTCGTCGAGGGCCCGGACCCACTCGGCGAGGTCGCTGATCTGCAGCTGGCAGAGCTCGGCGATGTTCCTGCCCTCGATCCGCGAGGACAGGGCCTCGGGCGTGAGCCGGGTGCCCTCGCACTCGGGACACCGCTGGAAGGTCACTGCCCGCTCGACGAAGCGGCGCACGTGCGGCTGCATCGCCTCGGGGTCCTTGGACAGCATCGACTTCTGGATCTTCGGGATGATCCCCTCGAAGGTCAGGTTGATGCCGTCGACCTTGAGCTTGGTCGGCTCGGCGTAGAGCATCGTGTCGAGCTGCTTCTTGGTGAACTTCTCGATCGGGGTGTCCATCGGCAGCCCGGCGCCCTCGAACAACCGCCCGTACCAGCCGTCCATGGAGTAGCCGGGGATGGTCAGCGCGCCGTCGTTGAGCGACCGGCTCGCGTCGTAGAGCGCGGTGCGGTCGATGTCGCTGACGTTGCCCATGCCCTCGCAGCGTGGACACATGCCGCCCAGGTAGACCTGCTCGCGGACCACGCTGCGCTCGACGTGGGTGCCCTTGTCGGTCGACATCACGCCGCTGGCCCGCCGCGTCGGGACGTTGAAGGAGTACGCCGTGGGCGGGCCCACGTGCGGCGACCCGAGCCGGCTGAACAGGATGCGCAGCATCGCGTTGGCGTCGGTGGCGGTGCCGACCGTCGAGCGCGGGTTCGCGCCCATCCGCTCCTGGTCGACGATGATCGCGGTGGTCAGCCCCTCCAGCCGGTCCACCTCGGGGCGGGCCAACGTCGGCATGAACCCCTGCACGAAGGCGCTGTAGGTCTCGTTGATCATCCGCTGCGACTCCGCGGCGATGGTGGCGAAGACCAGGGAGCTCTTGCCGGAGCCGGAGACCCCGGTGAACACCGTGAGCCGGCGCTTGGGGATCTCGACGTGCACGTCCTTGAGGTTGTTCTCGCGCGCGCCCTGCACCCGGATCAGGTCGTGGCTGTCGGCCGGGTGCTGCCCCGTCGTCGTGCTCATGGAGCCCCTATCTCACGTGGTTGATGCGGATCAGGTTGCCGGAGGGATCGCGCACGGCGCAGTCGCGGATGCCGTAGGGCTGGTCGATGGGCTCCTGGACGATCTCGGCGTGCTCGCTGGCTTGCAGGCGGGCGAAGGTGGCGTCGAGATCAGGGGTGGCCAGGGTCAGCATGGCGTAGGTGCCCTTGGCCATCATCTCGCTGATCACCCGCCGCTCCTCCTCGGTGACGCCGGGGTCGGCGACCGGAGGGTGCAGCACCAGGTTCGTGTCGGGCTGGCCGACCGGGCCGACGGTGAGCCAGCGCAGGCCCTGGTAGCCGACGTCGTTGCGCAGCTCGAAGCCGAGCAGGTCGCGGTAGAACGCCAGCGCGGCGTCCGGGTCGTCGTGGGGGAGGAAGGCGGAGTGGATGGTGAGGTCCATGCCGGCCACGCTAGGGACCTCCCGGGCCGTGCGCTTCTCGATTCCTGACCGGTCTGGTCCGGACCGGGCGGGTGGCCCGCTGCGCGACGCACGAGGGCATCCCCTCGGTCGTGCGCCCCGCCTCTCGGCGATAGGTGCTCGGCGGCATCCCGACCAGCTCGCTGAACCGGGTGCTGAACGTGCCGAGCGAGGAGCAGCCGACCGCGAAGCAGACCTCGGTGACCGACAGGTCGCCACGGCGCAGCAGCGCCATCGCGCGCTCGATGCGCCGCGTCATCAGGTAGGAGTACGGCGACTCCCCGAATGCGCGACGGAACTCGCGGCTCAGGTGGCCCGCGGACATGTGGGCGCCGCGCGCGAGCGCCTCCACGTCGAGCGGCTGCGCGTAGTCGCGGTCGATCCGGTCCCGGACCCGGCGCAGCGTCACCAGGTCCCGCAGGCGCTGGGCCTGGGCCGGGGTCTCGGCGGGCCTCGCGTTCACCTCACGCATCGTGCCACGCGGCGCGGCCAGAAGGCACGTGCCGGACCGGTAGTGTCGCCGGACATGCCTCGATCCCACTCTGTCGCTGTCCCTACTGCCGCCGTCCACGCTGCCCCGGCCCGCTCGCGCCTGCGACTGACGCTGGTGACCTCGGCGCTGACGTCCGTCCTCGCCGCCGGGGTGCTCGTCGCTCCGTCCGCCCAGGCCGCCTGGGGCACCTCCCTGACGGTGCACGGCGCGAAGGTCCAGGTCTGCAAGGTGCCGCTGGCCGGCGGCGACCTGCGGGTCAAGGTCCGTCTGGACAACCGGGCGGCCAAGCACGCCCACATCGCCATGGTCTACCGCCACCGAGGCGACCAGCAGACCCAGGTCAAGGTCCGCGCCCCGCGCGGCGCGTGGTCGGGGGTGAAGGCACTGCGGCTGAAGCGTGGGGACGTGGTCGGGACCGGCATCTCCGAGGTCACCGTCGGCGGTCTCGGCGGCTCGATCAGCAGGTCGTCCATCCCCCGCTGCTGATCGCCCGGCTGGGCGACCGGCTGAGGCTAGGGCGTGGGCGCGTCCGCGGACCTGCCCGGCTGGTTGGTCTCGCACTCGGTGTTGGTGCACACCCGGTCGTCCACGGTCCCGTCCGGGTCGCCGGGGCCGGGGGTGCGGTGGCTGCGCAGCCGGACCTCGCTCCCGCAGACCACGCACGGCTTGTTGTCGAAGTACATCTGGGCTCCTCTGCCTTGTCCCTGAGGTGATGCGCGAGGTGGACTGTCGGTGTCGATTCTCGCGTCCCCCGTTCGACCTTGGGTGGAGAGGGTCCACCCCGGGCCCCGGACACAGGAGCAGACCATGAAGTACATGCTGATCATGCGCGCCGACGACGAGTCCATGGCGGCCTTCGAGAACGTCGACTTCGACGAGATCCTGAACACCATGGGGCGGTTCAACGACGAGATGGTCTCGGCAGGCGTGCTGGTCGCGGCCGAGGGCCTCGACGACGCCGCCAAGGGAGTGGTCGTCGACTACGCCAGCCAGCCGCCGGTGGTCACCGACGGCCCGTACGGCGAGACCAAGGAGCTCTTCGGCGGGTTCTGGGTCCTCGACGTGGCCTCGCAGGAGGAGGCGGTCGAGTGGGCCAAGCGCGCGCCGATGGCCGGCCCCGGCATGAAGACCGAGATCCGGCGCGTCGCCAGCATCGACGAGTTCCCGCAGGACAACGTCTGGGTCCAGAAGGAGCGGGCATGGCGCGAGGCGACCGGCCAACTGTAGACACCCCGCGCCGCGGCCGGGACGCCGTCGAGGCGGTGTGGCGCATCGACTCCGCCCGCATCGTCGGCACCCTGGCCCGTTACACCGGCGACTTCGCGCTGGCCGAGGACCTGGCGCAGGAGGCGCTCGCCGAGGCGCTGGTCAGCTGGCCGCGCGACGGCGTCCCGGGCAACCCGACCGGCTGGCTGCTCACCGTCAGCCGGCGCCGCGCCATCGACGCCTTCCGGCGCCGCGCGGCCCTCGACGAGCGCTACGCCGCCCTCGCCCGGGCCGGTGAGGGCGACGGTCCGGGCCCGGACGACGTGCCGTGGGATCCCGACCGGATCGACGACGACGTGCTGGCGCTGATGTTCGTCGCCTGCCACCCGGTGCTCCCCCGGGAGGCTCAGGTCGCGCTGACCTTGCGCGTGCTCGGCGGCCTGACCAGCGACGAGATCGCTCGGGCCTTCCTGGTCCCCACCGCCACGGTGCAGGCCCGGATCACCCGCGCGAAGAAGACGCTCGCGGCCGCCCGGATCCCGTTCGCCGTCCCCACGACCGAGGAGCGGCGCGAGCGGCTCGGCTCGGTGCTGAGCGTGCTCTACCTGCTCTTCACCGAGGGCGCCTCGGCGACCGGCGGCAGCGAGTGGATCCGCCACGACCTGGCCCGCGAGGCGATCCGGCTGACGCGGATCCTCGCTCGGCTGGTGCCCGACGTCGCCGAGACGCACGGGCTGTTGGCGCTGCTGGAGCTCACCGCGGCTCGCTTCCCCGCCCGGCTGGACGAGGACGGCGAGCCGGTGCTCCTCGAGGACCAGGACCGGCGGCGCTGGGACCGCAGCGCGATCGGCCGCGGCCGCGCGGCCCTGACCCAGGCCGGGCAGACCGGTCGCGGCCTGGGGGCGTACGGCGTGCAGGCCGCGATCGCCGAGTGCCACGCGGTCGCCGGGTCGGTGGCGGCCACCGACTGGGCGCGGATCGTGCTGCTCTACGAGATCCTCGGGCACCTGGCACAGTCGCCGGTCGTGGACCTCAACCGTGCGGTGGCCGTGTCGATGGCACAGGGTCCGGCCGCCGGCCTGCGGATCGTCGACGAGCTGGCCGCCGCAGGCGCTCTGCCCGGGTCGCACCTGCTCCCGAGCGTGCGGGCCGAGCTGCTCACCCGGCTGGGCCGGGTCCAGGAGGCGCGGACCGAGCTCGAGAGCGCCGTGCGCCTGTGCGTCAGCGAGCCTGAGCGACGGCTCCTGCGGCGCAAACTCGTCGACGGCCGCTGAGCCGGCGACGGTGTGCTGCGGCGTACCCCTGGGGGCGGATCAGCCGCAGCAGGCGGGGCGGAACGTCGGGAAGACGTCCTCGGCGTGGTAGATGAGCGTGCCGTCGTCCACCATCTCCCAAAGAGTGGCCAGGACGTGGGCGCGCTCGAAGTGGAGCTCAGCGAGATCGGTGAGGATCTCCATCTGCGACCAGGAGCCTTCGTGGATCGCGCGGAGCACCGCGTCCCTCAGGTCGACCTGGGTGTGCTGGGCGGCAAGCGACAATGCGTTCTCTCCCCTTCGTCGAATGGCGTGGGCTTGCACCTCCATTGTCGACCCGGAATCAAGTCCGGCGCCCGGGGCCCCCGCACTGCCCGCTGTGTGACGAACGCATGACGTTTTCCCGCATTCGGTGGATCTTCGCCAAGTTGTCCGGCTTCCGCTCTCCCCAAGCGCGAATTCCTGGTGCAGACTGACGCGGCACGACTCGGAGGCAGCACGACCCGGAACAACCGCCGGATCATCTCCGGCGTGTTCTCGGGCGCATCGGTCCTCCTTGCGCTCTTCCGCCCGTCCCCGCCCGCTGATCCGGGCCGAAAGGGGGAAGAGATGGCTCACCGTCGTAGCGGTGCCTCTCGTTTCCGTCTGGCCGTGGCTGCCCCAGCCCTGGCCCTCGTCGTGACCGGTCTCGCATCGACCGGCGTGAGCACCAGTGCCGCTCCATCGCAGGACGACACGACGAGCCCCACCGACGCCCCAGCGGTGTCGGAGAGCTACATCAACTACGTCGCACCCCAGGTCGAGAAGGCATTCGGGTCCGACTCGCGCGTCCGCAAGGGCGCCAAGGCCGCCGCCCAGCGCGAGGAGGCCATCGCCGAGGCGATGAAGTTCGACGCCAAGCATGCGCAGGGCAACCCGGTCGCCGCCCGCGAGCTCGCGCGGCTGGAGGCGAAGTCGATCCGCACCGGCAAGTCGCCGCACTACTTCAAGTCCCGCTTCAAGAAGGCCAAGAAGACCCAGGAGGCCAAGCTCCTGACGATCCTGGTCGAGTTCAACGAGCAGGCCAACGACGACTTCACCGACGTCATGGTCCCGACCGAGTACGGCGCCACCGAGTGCCAGCCCGGATCGGTCCAGAACGGGCCGCTGCACAACAACATCGAGAACCCGGCCGAGGGCAGCATGCCCGACAACAACTCGATGTGGGTGGAGGACTTCTCCTCCGAGCACTACAACAAGATGCTCTACACCGAGCGGGGGATCACCAAGCGGATCCGCCCCGACCTGCGCGGCCCCGACGGGCGCAAGGGCATCGACATCTCCGGCTACACGATGAAGAACATGTACGAGGAGATGTCGCAGGGCGCCTACACCGTCGACGGTGAGGCCACCCCGTGGGTCAAGGTCGACCACTCCGAGGGCTGGTACGGCGCGTCGGTGTGCCACCCCAACGCGGAGGGCGTCTACGAGGCCGGCGCCGTGCAGGACATGCAGGGCCACCCCGACAACGAGCTCGGCGCGGGCCAGCTCCCGATCGACGCCGTGGCCGCGCTGGCCGAGTCCGACCCCGACTTCCCGTGGGCCGACTACGACATCGAGGACCAGGGCGACCGCGACGGCGACGGCAACTACTACGAGCCCGACGGCGTCATCGACCACGTCGTGCTGGTGCACGCCGGTGCCGACAAGTCCGGCGGCGGCGGCACCGAGGGCACCTACGCGCTGTGGGCGCACTCCTCGGCCGTCCCCGGCGGTGCCAGCATCCCCGGCACCGACCTGCGGCTGTCCAACTACATCGTGCAGCCCGAGGACTCCGGCGTCGGCGTCTTCGCCCACGAGTACGGTCACGACCTCGGTCTGCCGGACCTCTACGACACCGCCAGCGGTGGCGACTCCGACGTCGACTTCTGGGACCTGATGTCGTCCGGCTCGCACGCCGGCCCGATCTTCCAGTCGATGCCCACGCACATGGGCCTGTGGGACAAGTACATGCTCGGCTGGGTGGACCCGCTCGAGGTCAACCCCGGGGACCGCTCCCGGACGGTGCTGGTCGGCCAGAACTCGCGGCCGCTCAAGGGCACCCAGGACGGCGTCAAGATCAACCTGCCCGACAAGACCCTCACCCTGGCCGAGCCGCACAGCGGCGAGAACATGTGGTGGAGCAACAACGACCAGAGCTGGGCGATGAACACCATCACCCGCTCGGTCGACGTCCCGGACGCCGCTGACGCGAGGTTCTGGATGTGGAACAACTACGTGATCGAGCAGGACTGGGACTACGGCTTCGTCGAGGTCTCCACCGACGGCGGGACGACCTGGAGCCAGCTCAAGGTGTACGACGAGGCGGGCGCCGAGGTCAGCACCCCCGACGGCTACCCCGACCCGAACGGCAACCTGGCCTCGATGGGTGGGCGCAAGTACGGCCTCACCGGCTCCTCCGGCGGCTGGCGCCACGACTACGTCGATCTCTCGGCGTACGCGGGCAGCACGGTGCAGCTGCGGCTGATGCAGGCCACCGACGCGGCGTTCACCGAGCGCGGCTGGTTCGCCGACGACTTCTCGCTGACGGCCGGCGGCGAGACCGTCTGGTCCGACGACGTGGAGTCCGGCGAGAACGGCTGGACCGCTCAGCGGGGCACCTTCGTCGACGGGGAGGCGCTGGGCGAGGGCTGGGTCATCGACACCGGCACCAGCTCGCAGGCGCAGTACTACCTGGTCGAGTGGCGCAACTTCGACGGGTTCGACGAGGGCCTGAAGTACGCCTACGACACGACCTACCAGAGCGCGGACGGGTCGTGGAAGGTCGAGAAGATCAAGTACAACGCTCCCGGTGCCCTGGTCTGGTACCGCGACACGGCGTACGGCGACGCGAACCACGTGCTGAACAACCTGACCACGCTGCCCAGTGAGGGCGCCAAGGGTGGTCTGCTGATCGTGGACAGCCACTACGACCCGCTGCGCCGTACCGGTGCCGCGGCCGCGCTGGACCCCACGACGCTGAAGAACGTGCCGTCGCGGGTGCAGTCGTCCAACGCGGCGTTCGGCCTGCAGCGGACCTACTCGTTCCGCGAGTGCGTGACCTCGGCGGACCTGAGCGTCGAGGAGTGCACCTTCTTCAAGCCGCTGCAGGCGGTGCGCTCGTTCACCGACGACCTGGGCTGGTACCCGGGCCTGGAGGTCCGTGAGGGTGGGCAGCTGTTCTACCGCGACGCCGACGCGTCGGTGGTGGTGCCGTCCTTCGGCAACGCGCCGTACTCGACGCGGGTCGTGGACGCCCAGGGCAACCCGTTGCCGGACTACTACGGCCAGAACATCGGCCTGGCGACGCCGCTGGGGACCGGCAACCCGGTCGACGACGGGGTCTCCTACGGAACCCGGGTCACCGTGAAGATGGCCCTGATGGGCAACGAGGCGGCGCTGATCAACATCGTCGCCCCGAAGAAGGGCTGATCGGCACCCGTCGATTCGCTCGGTCGTGAGGCGTCGGTCCCCTCGGGGGCCGGCGCCTCACGCGCGTTCAGCGGGCGGCGTTCAGCGAGTGGCGCGCTGGGCGGCGCGGACCAGCCCGCCGCCGATGATCAGCCGTTGGATCTCGCTGGTGCCCTCGTAGAGGCGCAGCAGTCGCACCTCGCGGTAGATCCGCTCGACCGCCACCTCGCGCATGTAGCCCGTGCCGCCGTGCACCTGCACCGCCAGGTCGGCGACCCGGCCCACCATCTCGGTGCAGTGCAGCTTGGCCACCGACGGGGCGATGCGCCGGTCCTCCCCGCTCACGTAGAGCCGGGCCGCCTCGCGCACCAGGGCGCGGCCCGACATCACGCCGGTCTGCATGTCGGCGATCATCGCCTGCACCAGCTGGAAGTCGCCGATCGGCGTACCGCCCTGGGTGGCGTGCGCGGCGTAGGCGACCGACTCGTCGAGGGCCCGCTGGGCGGCGCCCACCGCCAGCGCGGCGATGTGGATGCGGCCCCGGGCCAGCGACGTCATCGCCGCGCGGTAGCCCGCGTCCTCGTCGCCCCCGACCAGCGCGCTTGCCGGCAGCCGTACGCCGTCGAGGTGCACGTCGGCGGTCCAGGCGCCCTCCTGGCCCATCTTGCGGTCCTTGGGACCGATGGAGAGGCCGGGCGTGTCCGCCGGGACCAGGAAGACCGCGATGCCGGTGCCGTGCTCGTCGGCGGGGCGGGTGCGGGCGAAGACCAGGAACAGGTCCGCGATCGGGGCGTTGGTGATGAACCGCTTGTCGCCGTCGAGCACCCACTCGTCGCCCTCGCGTACGGCGCGGGTGCGCAGGCCGGCCGGGTTGGACCCGGCGCCGGGCTCGGTCAGCGCGAACGACGCCACCACCTCGCCCGCGGCGATCCGCTCGAGCCACTCCTCCTGCTGGGCGCGGGTGCCGAAGCCGACGAGCACCTGTCCGGCGATGCCGTTGTTGGTGCCGAACATGGAGCGCAGCGCCAGGGACGTGTAGCCGAGCTCCATCGCGAGGTCGACGTCCTGGGTCAGGTCGAGCCCCAGGCCGCCCCACTCCTGACCGAGGGCGTAGCCGAACAGCCCCATCCGCGCGGCCTGCTCGCGCAGGTCGTCGGGGATCGCGTCGGTCTCCATGATCTCCAGCTCGCGCGGCACCACACGCTCGCGCACGAACGAGCGGGTCTGGGCGAGGATCTCGGCGAAGTCGTCGGCGTCGACGGCGGGTTGGGCGGGGGATGGGTGGAGGGTTGGGCGGGGGGACGGGTGGCGGCGGGGGTGGCGGACTCGGCGCTGGGCATGGCGACAGTGTCGTGGGGCGCAGGCGCCGGGCCAAGGGGTACGCGGCCCGAACCGGTGGTGCGCACCGCCCAGGGGCAGCCGCGGCGATGAGTTCGGGTGATCGGCGCGGTCGACACCGGTGATGACCACGCCCCGGCGGCGCCCACCTGCGAGAGGACGGAATCCGATGAGCACGAAGCTGACCCCCTACCTCAACTTCCCCGGCACGGCCCGGGAGGCGATGACCCACTACCAGCAGGTCCTCGGCGGCACCCTCGAGCTGCACACGTTCGCGGAGTACGGCACGAGCGATCAGGCCTTCGCCGCGCAGATCATGCACGGCTCGCTGGAGACGCCGGCCGGCCTGACGCTGATGGGCTCCGACATGCCCCCCGGGGAGGAGTTCCGACCCGGGAACAACCTCACGGTCAGCCTCGCCGGCTTCGACGGCGAGGACGGCGACGACCTGCGTCGGTGGTGGGCCGGGCTCAGCGAGGGCAGCGAGATCACCGCCCCGCTGGAGAAGCAGGTCTGGGGCGACGAGTTCGGGATGTGCACCGACAAGTTCGGCGTCGCCTGGATGGTGAACATCGGCATGGGCGCCCCCGCGTAGGCCCGTCGCCCGGCGTGCCCGCGTCGTACGGGGCGGCGGGGGTGCTTGCGTCGTACGGGCGGCGGGCGTGCCTGCGTCGTACTGGCCACACGGAACCCGCACTTCCCACGCGTTGCAACGTGTGGGAAGTGCGGGTTTCACGAGTTAACTCGTGAAAGCCACAGCCCCACGCATCACGCCGCCCCCACCACCCCCTGCTGACCCAGCGTCATCCGGGCGAGCTTTGCCAGCTGCGCCGGCGCCGTGGCGGGGGTGAGATCGGCGAGCCAGCCGTTGGGAAGCGAGAGCCGCAGCACCTTGTGCCAGGCGGAGGCGACCTGCTGGGGCAGCGGCGCGGAGTGGTAGCGCAGCCCGTAGCGCTCGAAGAGCGCCTGCACCCGGGGGGCGATCTCGCCGTAGCGGTTGCTGGGCAGGTCGGGGAAGAGGTGGTGCTCGATCTGGTGGGACAGGTTGCCGGTGAGCAGGTGCAGCAGCGGCGGTCCGGAGACGTTGGCGGAGCCGAGCATCTGGCGCAGGTACCACTCGCCGCGCGTCTCGCGCTCGTCGAGCTCGGCCTGCTCGAAGGTCTCGACGCCCTCGGGGAAGTGCCCGCACATGATCACCGAGTGCGACCAGACGTTGCGGATCAGGTTGGCGGTGGCGTTCGCGGCCAGGGTCCGCCGCCAGCCCGGCCCGGACAGCAGCGGGTGGATCAGGTAGTCCTTGGCGACCTGCTTGCCGGCCTTGCGCAGCGCCTGCTTGATGCGCCCCTTCAGCTCGGGAGTGATCCCCTTGCCCTGGCGCAGGTGGTCGCCGAACTCGATGTCGTACATCGCGATGCCGTACTCGAAGATGCAGGCGTTGACGAGGTTCCACACCGGCTGCACGAGGTAGCGGGGCTGCCAGGGCTGGTCCTCGTCGACGCGCATGATCCCGTAGCCGAGGTCGTTGTCCTTGCCGAGGATGTTCGTGTAGGTGTGGTGCACCTCGTTGTGGGCGCGCTTCCACTGCTCGGGCGACGAGGCGTGGTCCCAGTCCCAGGTGGTCGAGTGGATCTTGGGGTCGCGCATCCAGTCCCACTGCCCATGCAGCACGTTGTGGCCGATCTCCATGTTGTCCAGGAT
Organism: Nocardioides sp. Z43_10; assembly: GCF_059766615.1. NCBI lineage: Bacteria > Bacillati > Actinomycetota > Actinomycetes > Propionibacteriales > Nocardioidaceae > Nocardioides > Nocardioides sp. Z43_10. Next base: position 597,209 of record NZ_JCBAJY010000001.1, read on the forward strand.
CTTGGCCAGCGCCAGGGCACCCGTGCCGAGCACCCACGCGGGGCGGAACGCGCCGGCCAGCAGCAGCGCCCGGCCACCGAGCTCGAGCTTGCGCTGCACGTCGATGACGCGACGGATGTACGCCGCGTCGCGCTCGCCGCGGCTGTCCAGGACGTCCTGGCGGATCGCGTCGAGCTGCCGGCCGAGCTCCTCGACGTCCTCGGCGCTCAGGTGCGCGACCTGGTTGTCGGGCTTCTTCTGCAGGGCGGTCATGTGGCTCCTCGTGACGGTGGCGCGGGCCGGCTCGGTACCCGTCGGGGTCGGGGCGAGCGGGCCTCCATCCCCACTAGTCTTCCCCACCGCGGCAAGGCGAACACCTCTCGGCCCGGAGAACGGCCTCGGTGGGGATCACGCCGGGGGGCGAGCGGAGCCGGCGCCCGAGCCTGCGGACCGGTTGAGGACGGGCAGCCGGCGTAGCAGCTTGCCGATCTCGGCGATCCACAGCACGGTCGAGCCGATGCCCAGCGCCGCCAGCCACTGCCCCGAGGTGAGGTCGGTGGTGGTCAGCAGCCCGTGCAGCACATCCATCTCCACCAGCAGCACCAGCAGCACCACGACGACCGCGGTGGCCACGAACGCCGAGGTGTTCTCCAGGGTCTCGCGGCGGAAGACGCTGCGCTGGAGGTGGCGCACGTTGAGCAGGTTGAAGACCTGGAAGAACACGAACGTCGCGAACGCCATCGTCGCGGCGGTGCTCGCCTCGCCCAGCTCCGGCTCGGGACCCGGTCCCCACTCCAGCACCGCCAGCGTGCCGAGCGCCATCACCACGCTGGCCACCAGGATCGGCAGCAGCCTGGCCGTGCTCAGGATCCGCTCGCGGGCGGGTCGCGGCGGCCGGGTCATCGCGTCCTCGCTGACCGGGTCGACGCCCAGCGACATCGCGGGCGGGCCGTCCATCACCAGGTTCACGAAGAGGATCTGCAGGGCGGTGAACGGCGCACCCCCGGCGAGCCCGGTCAGCGAGGCGACCAGGAAGGTGAGCACGAACCCGAGTGCGGTGGAGATCTGGAACATCGTGAACTTGACGATGTTGTCGTAGATCCCGCGGCCCTCGCGCACGGCCCGGACGATGGTGGAGAAGTTGTCGTCGGTGAGCACCATCGTGGCGGCCTCCTTGGTGACCTCCGTGCCGGTGATCCCCATCGCGACCCCGATGTCGGCGCGGCGCAGCGCCGGGGCGTCGTTGACCCCGTCGCCGGTCATCGCGACCACGTCGCCGCGCTCCTGCAGCGCCCGCACCATCCTGATCTTGTGCTCGGGGGAGACCCGGGCCACCACTCCGACGTCCTCGAGCCAGGTGCCCAGGTCCGGCTCGGGCACCGCGTCCAGGTCGGCGCCGGTCACCGCGCGGCCCCCGATGCCCAGCTCGCCGGCGATGGCGCCGGCGGTCACCGCGTGGTCGCCGGTGATCATCCGGACCCGGATCCCGGCGTCGTGGCACTCGGCGATCGCGGCGCGCACCTCGGGACGCGGCGGGTCGACGATGCCGACCAGCGCGACCAGCTGGAGCCGGTCGAGCATCGTCTTGGGGTCGAAGCCCGCCTCGGAGGTGTCGGCGGTGGGGAAGCCCGCGGCGGGGAAGTCCTCGATGCCGACGGCGATCACCCGCAGCCCCTGGGCGGCGAGGTCGTCGTTCTGCTCCGCGATCGCGGTTCGGTCGGCGTCGGTGAGGGGCACGGCGCCACTCGGGCCGAGGACCGAGTCGGAGCGGCGCAGCAGCACGTCGGGCGCGCCCTTGACGAAACACCGCACGATCGGCGCGCCCTCGGCGTCCACCCAGGCGTGGAAGGTGGCCATGAACTTGTGCGCGGAGTCGAACGGCACCTCCAGCACTCGCGGCCGCGCCTGCCGGATCGCCGCGACGTCGTAGCCGGCCTTCTCCGCCAGCACCACCAGCGCGCCCTCGGTGGGGTCGCCGACCACGGCGTCGCCCTGCAGGGCGGCGTCGGTGCACAGCGCCAGCGCCAGTACGGCGTCGTCGAGGGACGCGGGCAGCGCGTCGCCGTCGGTCGAGCGGACCCGCCCGTCGGTGGAGTAGCCCTCCCCGGAGACCGTGAACCGGCGCCCCGCATGCAGCACCACCCGCGCGGTCATCTGGTTGAGGGTCAGGGTCCCGGTCTTGTCGGTGCAGATCTGCGAGGTGCTGCCCAGCGTCTCCACCGAGGCCAGGCGCTTCACGATCGCGCCGCGCCGGGCGAGCCGGCCGGTGCCCATCGCCAGGGTGAAGGCGACCACCGCCGGCAGGCCCTCGGGGATGGCGGCGACGGCCAGCGAGACGGCCGTGACGAACAGGTCGCCGAAGTCCTGGCCGCGGGCCAGGCCCAGGGCCAGCACCACCACGATCACCACCGCGGAGAGCACCGCGAGGCTGCGGCTCAGCGCGTCGATCTGCTTCTGCAGCGGGGTCGCCCCGGGCTCGGCGCCGTGCAGCAGGTCGGCGATCCGGCCGGTCTCGGTGGCCATCCCGGTGGCGGTGACCACGGCCTCGCCCCGGCCGCGGGTCACCGCGGTGTTCAGGTACAGGCAGGTGACCCGGTCGGCCAGCGGCGCGTCGGGACCGACGGCGGCGCGTGCGTCCTTGGCCACCGGCTGGGCCTCACCGGTCAGGCCGGACTCCTGCACCTCCAGCGAGACCGCCGCCAGCAGCCGGGCGTCGGCGGGCACCCGGTCGCCGGCCTCGACCGCGATCACGTCGCCGACGACGAGGTCGGTGGAGGCCACGCTCACCTGCCGGCCGTCGCGTCGTACCCGCGCGGTGGTCACCACCATCTCGCGCAGCGCGGCCAGCGACGCCTCGGCGCGCGACTCCTGCACGAAGCCGATGGTGGCGTTGAGCAGCACGACCACGGCGATCGCGATCGGCGTCTCGATCTCCCGGGTGACCACCAGGCTGACCCCGGCGGCGGCCAGCAGGATGAGGATCAGCAGGTCCTGGAACTGGCGCAGGAACGCACGCCAGCGCGGCTCACGGGGCGCCTCGTCGAGCTGGTTGGGCCCGTCCCGGGCGAGTCGGCGCTGCGCCTCCTCGCTGCTGAGCCCGGTGGCCGGGTCGACCTCCAGCTCGCTCGCCACCGACGCCGCGTCGAGCGTGTGCCAGGCAGGGGCGGGGGCGCCCTGCTGGTCGGTGCCGGACGGCGTCGCTGACCGCATGAGCCCAGTGTGCTCCTGTGCCGTGGCCGGGTCAGCCCCTTCGACGGGTGTGCGCGTCATGCGCCGACGCGATAGGGCAGGCTGATCCCATGTACTTCGTGGGCGTGGATCTCGCATGGGGGGAGAAGCGGCCCACCGGAGTGGCCGCGCTGGACGCCGAGGGTCGGCTGGTCCACCTGTCGGCGCAGGGGCCCGACGAGGCGATCGCGGCCGCGCTCGCGCCGTACGTCGCCGACGGCTGCCTGGTGGCGATCGACGCGCCGCTGGTGGTCACCAACGCGACGGGCAACCGGCCCGCGGAGGCCGCGCTGAACCGCGACTTCGCCCGCTTCGACGCCGGTGCCCACCCGGTCAACACCGCCAAGGCGGAGCTGAGCCCGCAGCCGCGCGGAGCCCGCCTGGCGCAGCTGCTGGACCTCGACATGGACCCCGAGTCCACCTCGTCGCGGCGCGCGATCGAGGTTTACCCGCACCCGGCGACGGTGGCGCTGTTCCGCCTCGGGCGGACGCTGAAGTACAAGAACAAGCCCGGTCGCCCCTTCGCGCTGCTGCGCGACGAGCTGCTGCGGCTGATGGACTGTCTCGAGGACCTGGCCGACGCCGAGGTCCCGCTCCTCCTCGACGGGCCCGACCAGGCGTGGGGCTCGCTGCGTGCGGGCGTCGTGGCCGCCGAGCGCAAGGCCGACCTGCGCCGTGCCGAGGACCAGGTCGACGCGGTCGTGTGCGCCTACGTCGCCCTGTACGCCGAGCGCCGCCCGGCCGGCGTCACGACGTACGGCGACTACGCCACCGGCTACATCGTCACCCCCACGCTGCCCGAGGGGCACCGACCCACCAAGCGCGAGCCCCGGGTGGTGACGCCACCGCCCGAGGAGGTCGCCCGGCGGGCGGTGAAGGCCTACGCCGCGATGCGCCCGCAGTTGGAGGCGGCGACCGAGCGCTACGTCGCGCTGATCACCACGCTGCTCGACGACGCCGGCATCAACTACCTCAGCGTGGCCGGGCGCACCAAGAGCCTGGCCTCGTTCGCGGCGAAGGCGGAGCGCACCGTGGACGGCCGGCGGCTCTACACCGACCCGCTGACGCAGATCACCGACCTGATCGGGGTGCGGGTGATCGCCTACCTGCACAGCGACGTGGCCGCGGTGGCCGATCTGCTCTCCGACCAGCTCAGCGTGCTCGACGACCGTGACATGGGCCAGGAGACGGCCAGCGAGGGTCGCTTCGGCTATGCCAGCCGACACCTGCTGGTCGCGCTCGATCCGGCGCGTCCCACGCCGCCGGCCTACGAGCCGCTGGTGGGCCGGGCCGCGTCGGTCCAGGTGCGCACGGTGCTGCAGCACGCGTGGGCCGAGTTCGAGCACGACATCCGCTACAAGGGCTCGGTCCCGGCCGAGCACGCGCCCGACCTGGACCGGCGCTTCACGCTGGCCGCCGGCCTGCTCGAGCTGGCCGACCGCGAGTTCTCGATGATCCGCGACCGGCTGCAGGAGTCGATGACCGACCAGCGCGGCGAGCCCGAGGACGTCGACGACCCGCGGATCAGCGCCCAGGACCTGGCCGCGTTCCTGGCCGGCAAGTACGCCGACGCCGGCTGGTCGCGCACCGACCACTACGCCTGGGTCTCCGGGCTGCTGCTGGAGCTGGGGATCACCTCCCTCGACGAGCTGGCCCAGCTGCTGGCGGGTGTGGACAGCGCCTCGATCAACGAGCGGATGGGCTACCGCTACCCACCCGGCGCCGTACGCCGCCTCGACGACGCCCTGCTCGCGGCGTACGGCGAGCGCTACGTGCACCTGCACGGCAACTCCCACCGGGTGCCGCTGCTGCAGGCGCGGCTGGAGAAGCTGATCGGCTGAGGGCGCCGCACCTGGTGAGCAGAGCCTTGTGAGCCGGACCACTTCGACCTAGGTTCGACTCCTGCGGTCCCGGCCGGGCCTGCCGACGAAGGAGGCGGGCGTGCGCGAGACCTTTGACTACGTGATCGTGGGGGCGGGCAGCGCGGGCGCGGTGATCGCGGCGCGGCTCAGCGAGGATCCGCAGACCTCGGTGCTGCTGCTGGAGGCGGGCGGCCCCGCCGACGCCGACGAGATCTCGGTGCCGGCCGCCTTCGCCAACCTGTTCAAGACGCGCTGGGACTGGAACTACCAGACCTCCGAGCAGAAGCAGCTCGGCAGCCGGCGCGCCTACTGGCCGCGGATGAAGGCGCTGGGCGGCTGCTCGTCGATGAACGCGATGATCTACATCCGCGGCAACCGCGCCGACTACGACACCTGGCGCGACCAGCACGGCGCGAGCGGCTGGGGCTACGAGGACGTGCTGCCGTACTTCGTCCGCGCCGAGGGCAACCAGCGCCTCGGCGCGCCCTTCCACGGCCAGGACGGACCGCTGCACGTCGAGGACCGCCGCTACACCCACCCGCTCACCCTCGCCTGGGTCGAGTCGGCGGTGGCGAGCGGCTTCAAGCCCACCGACGACTTCAACGGCGCCGAGCAGGAGGGGGCCGGGCTCTACCAGGTCACCTGCCGCAAGGGCCGGCGCTGGTCGACCGCGAAGGCCTACCTGGAGCCGGCCATGGAGCGGGCCAACCTGACGGTGCGCACCGGTGCGCTGGCCGAGCGGGTGCTGCTCGAGGGCGGCCGAGCGGTCGGCGTGAGCTACCTGGCCGGCGCCGAGACGCGCACGGCGTACGCCGCGGCGGAGGTGGTGCTCGCCGGGGGCGCGGTCAACTCGCCGCAGCTGCTGATGCTGTCCGGGATCGGACCCGGCGCGCACCTGCGCGAGGTCGGCGTCGAGGTGCTCGCTGACCTGCCCGGGGTCGGCCAGAACCTGCACGACCACCCGGCCGTGCCGCTGGTCTTCCACACCCGGGAGAGCACCGACCTGGCCGAGCACAACAACCTTCTCAACCTCGCCCGCGCCAAGCTCACCGGCAGCGGGCCGCTGGTCTCCAACGTGGGGGAGGGCGGCGCGTTCTGGCGCAGCCGCGACGACCTGTCCGCGCCGGACCTGCAGGCCCACATCGTGCCCAGCGGCTACTGGGACAACGGGATGCACGAGCCGACGACCCGCAAGGTGACGGTGGCCGCCACGGTCGTCGACGTGTTCAGCCGCGGCCGGCTCCGGCTGCGCTCCACCGACCCGCGCTGGCACCCCGACATCGACCCTGCCTACTACGACGACCCGGTGGACCTCGACGCGATGCTCAGCGGGGTGCGCCGGCTGCTGGAGACCACCCGCACCGGCCCGTTCGCGCGGCTGATCGACCGGCCGTTCATGCCCGCCTCGCGCGAGCCCGACGACGCCGAGATCCTCGAGCTGGTGCGACGCGAGACCCAGACGCTCTACCACCCGGTCGGGACCTGCGCGATGGGCACCGGGGAGGACGCGGTCGTCGACCCCGAGCTGCGGGTGCACGGCGTCGAGGGCCTGCGGGTCGCCGACGCCAGCGTCATGCCGACCGTCCCGCGCGGCAACACCAACGCCCCCACCATCATGATCGGCGAGAAGGCGGCGGACCTGCTCCGCGGTCGCAGCGCCGGGAAGGCCACCTGATGCCCGAAGCAGTCACCAACGCCCCCACCGCCCCGTCGGCCGACAAGCTCGAGTCGCTCAACCCGGCCACCGGGGACGTGGTCGGGGTCTACGCCGTCGACGACGCGGCCGCGGTGGACGCGGCCGTCGCCCGGGCCCGGGAGGCCGCCCGCTGGTGGCGCGGCATCGGCTTCGACGGTCGCAAGGAGGTGCTGGCCCAGTGGCGCGGGGTGATCACCCGGCGGATGGGGCAGCTCGCGGACGTCGTACACCAGGAGACCGGCAAGCCGCACGGCGACGCCGCGCTCGAGATCGGCCTCGCCATCGACCATCTCGCCTGGGTCGGGTCGCACGCCGAGAAGGTGCTCGGTCGCCGGCGGGTCTCGCCGGGGCTGCTGATGGCCAACCAGGCGGCGACGGTGGAGAACCTGCCGCTGGGCGTGGTCGGCGTGATCGGTCCGTGGAACTACCCCGTCTTCACGCCGATCGGCTCGATCGCCTACGCGCTGGCTGCCGGCAACACCGTGGTCTTCAAGCCCAGCGAGCTCACCCCCGGCGTCGGGGTCTGGCTGGCCGAGAGCCTGGCCGAGGTGGTGGGAGACCGGGCGCTGCTGCAGACCGTGATCGGGTACGGCGCGACGGGCGCCGCGCTGTGTCGCTCCGACATCGACAAGCTGGCCTTCACCGGCTCGACCGCGACGGGCAAGAAGGTGATGGCGACCTGCGCGGAGCGGCTCACCCCGGTGCTGATCGAGGCCGGCGGCAAGGACGCGCTGCTGGTCGACGAGGACGCCGACGTCGCTGCCGCTGCGGACGCCGCCGCCTGGGGTGCCTTCTCCAACGCCGGGCAGACCTGCATCGGGGTGGAGCGGATCTACGTGCACGAGCGGGTCTACGACGACTTCCTCGCCGAGCTCACCCGGCGCGCCGGCGAGATCCATGCCGGCTCCGACACCGAGGCCAAGTTCGGCCCGATGACGATGCCCAGCCAGGTCGAGGTGATCCGCAGCCACGTCGAGGACGCGCTGGCCAAGGGTGCGCGGGCGCTGGTCGGCGGGGTCGGCGCGGTCGGCGAGCGCTACGTCCAGCCGACGGTGCTCGTCGATGTGCCGGAGGACTCGCTGGCCATCACCGAGGAGACGTTCGGGCCGACGGTGACGGTGAACAAGGTCGCCAGCATGGACGAGGCGGTCCGGCTCGCCAACGCCGGGCGCTACGGCCTCGGGTCGACGGTGTTCTCGGCCAAGCGCGGCCCCGAGCTGGCCCGCAAGCTGCGCTCGGGGATGACGTCGGTGAACTCGGTGATCTCCTTCGCCGGTGTCCCGGGCCTGCCCTTCGGCGGCGTCGGCGACTCCGGCTTCGGGCGCATCCACGGCCCCGAGGGGCTCAAGGAGTTCACCTACGCCAAGGCGGTCGCCCGCCAGCGGATGAAGCCGGTGATGAACCTGACCACCTTCGACCGCTCCGCGAAGGTCGACCAGACCTTCGTCACCCTGATCACCGCCCTGCACGGCCGCGCCAGCCAGATCCCCAAGCGCGCCCGCGACCTGACCCGCCCGCTGCGCCTGATCCGCCGCTGACCCGCGAGTCGGCGCAACCTCACGCTGCAGGGCGGTCGAGTCGGCGTGAGTTCGCGTCGTACGGCGGTCGAGTCGGCGTGAGTTCACGCCGTACGGCGGTCGAGTCGGCGCAACCTCCCGACGCAGGGCGGTCGAGTCGGCGCAACCTCCCGCCGACTCGGCCCTCGGAGGATGCGACTTCACGCCGACTCGGCCCTCGGAGGATGCGACTTCACGCCGACTCGGCCCTTGAGGGCTGTGAGTTCGCGCCGACTCGGCCCTTGAGAGCTGTGAGTTCGCGCCGACTCGGCGCTCGGGGGGTGTGAGTTCGCGCCGACTCGGCGCGGGTTAGGCGCGGCGGGCGCGCAGGAGGCGGTACTCCCACTCCATGCCGTGGGGGGTTCCGGCGCCGAAGAGCAGGGCCAGCTCCGCCAGGCGCTCGTCGAGCTCGGCGACCTTGGCCGGGTCGTGGGCGATGGTCTCGTAGGTGGACATCGCCGGCCCCACGTGCGTCTTGAAGTAGTCGCGGAACTCCTCACCGGCCTCGAACCGGGAGGTGCGCAGGGAGCGCGGCTCGGTCTCGAGCTGGTCGATCCCGTCGCCGAAGAGCGCGCGCACGTGCTCGGCGGTCCCCCACAGAGTCGGCGAGAACCGGCCCGTCTGCGGCGTGTTGACGCTCTGGCGCAGCGCGTCGATCACCTGGCCGAAGAACCCCTCGGGGGTCCAGCTGACGACGCCCAGCACCCCGCCGGGCCGGCAGACCCGGACCATCTCGTCGGCCGCCGCCTGGTGATCGGCGACGAAGGTGACGCCAAGGCAGGACAGCACCACGTCGAACGCGCCGTCGTCGAAGGGCAGCGCCTCGGCGTCCGCGGCCTTGAAGCGCACCCGCAGGCCGGCCCGCTCGGCGAACACGCGCGCCGCGTCGAGCATCTCCGGCGTCTGGTCGGAGGCCGTCACCTCGGCACCGAGACGAGCCGCGGGGATGGTGGCGGTACCGGCGCCCGCGCCGATGTTGAGCACCCGCAGCCCGGTGCGGACGTCGCAGTAGCGCACCAACGCCTCGCCGAGCTCGGGGAGGAACTGGGTCGCCACGCTGGGGAAGTCGCCCAGCGCCCACATCCGCTGACGCGCCTGGAGGTATCGGTCGCGTTGTCGGGCCCTGATCGAGTGGTTCATGACGTCCTTGTGCGGGTCTACCGAAGGCGGAGTCGTCTCTGCACCGTCACCTTCGAGTCTGCTCCGCCGCGCTGGCCCCGACAAGGGTCGCGCGTGGTGCCCGGTGCCCCGAGGCACCGGGCGCGGGCCTCAGGCCCCGATCTTCGCGAACTCCTGGGCCACCTCGGCGCCGAGGCGGGCGTTGCTGCGCACCAGTGCGATGTTGGCGGTCAGGCTGGCACCGCCGGTGATCTCCACGATCCGGCCCAGGAGGTACGGCGTGGCGTCCTTGCCGCGGATGCCGAGGGAGTCCATGTCGGCCAGGGCCTGCTCGATGATCTCGCCGATCTCGTCGGCCGGGATCTCGTCGGCCTCGGGGATCGGGTTGGCGACCACGACGGCGCCGTTCAGGCCGAGGCTCCACTTGGCGTCCATCACCGCGGCGATCTCGGCGGCGCCGTCGACACGCAGCGGCGCGGCGAACGGGCTGCGACGCGAGTAGAACGACGGGAACTCGTCGGTGCCGTTGACCAGGACCGGGACGCCCAGCGTCTCCAGCTTCTCCAGGGTGAGCCCGATGTCGAGGATCGACTTCACGCCGGCGGAGATCACCGCGACGTCCGTCTGGCCGAGCTCGGTGACGTCGGCGCTGATGTCGAAGGAGTGCGCCGCCCCGCGGTGTACTCCGCCGAGCCCGCCGGTGACGAAGGTGCGGATCCCGGCCAGCGACGCGAGCCGCATCGTCGAGGCGACGGTGGTGGCGCCGTGCAGGCCACGGGCCATCACGTAGCCGAGGTCGCGCACGCTCACCTTGAGCACGTGCTCGTCGGAGGCCAGCAGCTCGAGGCTCTCGGCGTCCAGGCCGATGCGGGCCTGGCCGTTGAGCACCGCGATGGTCGCGGGCACGGCGCCGAGGTCGCGGATGATCTGCTCCACCTCGAGCGCCATCTCGACGTTCTGCGGGTAGGGCATGCCGTGGCTGATGATCGTGCTCTCGAGCGCCACCACCGGGGCCCGGTCGCGCAGGGCCTGCTCGACCTCGGCGGTGAGGGTGAGCGCGGGGTGGGGGGTGGGGAGGGTCATCGGGGGCTCCTGGGCTGGGTGGTGACGGAGGTGTTGGGGGCGGAGGTGTGGGGTGCGGAGGTAGGGGACTCGGGGGCGCTCGCCAGGCACTGGGACACCAGGCGGGCGGTGAGGTCGGGACGGACGGTGTCGCTGCTGGCGATGGTCAGCGCGGACGCGGCGTGGCCGAAGCGCGCCGCGTGGGTGGGGTCGTCGCCCTCGAGCAGGGCGTGGCAGAAGGCGGCGAGGCCGGAGTCGCCGGCGCCGGTGACGTCCTCGACCCGCTCGGCGGGCACGGCGTCGAGGAACTCGTGGCCGTCGGCCCGGCTCAGCAGCGAGCCGCGCTCACCCAGACGGACCCAGGCGATCTCGACCCCACGCTCGTGCAGGGCCCGGGCCGCACGCAGCAGGTCGTCGTCGGTGACGGTGGCCAGGCCGGTGAGCGCCGCGAGCTCGTCGCGGTTGGGGGTGGCGGCGTAGAGGGGCCGGTCGGGACCCAGGAGCGGCGCGACGAGGCGTGCCTTCGGCGCGCTCACCGGGTCCAGGACGACCCGGCATCCGGCGGCGGTGGCCAGGTCGAGCGCGTGGGTCAGGGTGGGACGCGACAGGTTGCCGTCCAGTACGACGAGGCCGGCGGCGGCGAGCAGGTCCCGGGCGGCGTTGACCTGCTCGACGCTGAGCTGGTCGGTGGCGGCCATGTCGGCGACCGCGACGAGCAGCTCGCCGTCGGCGTCGAGGACGGCGGTGTAGGTGCCGGTGGCGCCGGGCCAGCGCCGTACGTGCTCGACGTGGACGCCGGCGGCCGAGGTCGAGCTGAGCAGGGAGTCGCCGAGGGCGTCGCTGCCGATCGCGGCCACCAGGTGGGTGCGGGTGCCCAGGCGCGCCAGGTTCTCGGCGATGTTGCGGCCCACGCCGCCGGGAGCCATCGAGCCGGTCCCCGGGTTGGAGGTGCCCAGGGCCGCGGTCACCGTGCTGCGCGCCTTGATGTCGACGTTGGCGCCGCCGATGACGACCACGCCGGGCTGCTCGCTGAGGACGTAGCCGCGCCCCAGGATCACGCCCTTCTTGCCCAGGTTGGACAGGTGGACGTTGACGGCCGTGCGGGTGGTGCCCAGCGCCTGCGCGATGGACTCCGAGTCGATCGTCGGCTGACGACGCAGCAGGCCGACGATCTCGCGCTCGCGCTCAGTGAGGTTCACGCTTACTAACGTAAAGGATCTTTATTAAAGTTAGCAAGCGGCACGCCGCGCGACTTCTCGCGCCGCGACCGGCCTCACAGGTGACGCACAGGCCCAGCAAAGCGTCGCCCCAGCGCGGTCGCCGGTAATGGGGGCAGCACCCGCTCACCGGAGGCTCGATGTCCCAGCTGCCCATGGTCGCCGCCGACCTGGTGGTCGCCTTCCGCTGCGTCAACGTCGGCGACCGGGACGTAGCGGCGCCGCCGACTCGGGCGACCCCCTGATCCACGGAAGGAAGCACCTATGTTCAGACGCACCCTGGCCTCCACCCTCGCCGCCACGGCTGCGCTGGCCGCGCTGGCCGGCTGCGGCGGCGACGACGACACGGACCGCGACCCCGACGCCGGTGGCGGCGTCGGCGCCGGCCGGGTCGCCGGCGCGGGCACGACCGGTGAGGAGGCGCTCGAGGCCAACGCCGAGAGCCATGCGGCGGACGACTCGAAGATCGACGAGAGCGGCGCCGTCGCCGTCACCCTGGCCGACGGGGCGAGCTCCGTGGCCGACGCCGCCGCGGGCGTCCAGGTCGACGGCGACGTGGTCACGATCTCGGCGGCGGGGACGTACCGCCTCAGCGGGACGCTGAGCGACGGCCAGGTGGTCGTCGACAGCCCGGACGAGGGGCAGGTCGTGCTGGTCCTCGACGGCGTGGACCTGACCTCCACCTCCACCTCCCCGCTCGTGGTCGAGGAGGCCGAGGAGGCGGTCGTCGTACTCGCCGAAGGGACCCAGAACCACCTCAGCGACTCCACCGCCTCCGCAGCCGACGACGAGCAGAGCGACGCACCCACCGCCACGCTCTTCTCGAGGGCCGACCTGACCCTCACCGGTGCGGGCTCGCTCAGCGTCGAGGGCATGGCCACCGACGCGATCGTCAGCACGGACGGCCTGGTCGTGGACGGCGCCCAGATCACCGTGCAGGCCGCCGCCGACGGGGTCCGCGGCAAGGACTACCTGCGCGTCGAGGACGGCACCCTCGCCGTGACCGCGGGCGGCGACGGGCTCGTGTCGGACAACGACGAGGACCCGGACGCCGGCTACGTCGCGCTCACCGGCGGCAACGTCGTCGTCGACGCGCGGGGCGACGGCGTCGCCGCGACCACCGACAGCATCGTCACCGGGGGCACCCTCCAGGTCACCGCCGGCCAGGGCAGCGGCGCCGAGGTCGCCGAGGACGCCTCGGCGAAGGCGATCAAGGCCGGTGTCCTCACCGTGGTCTCGGGTGGTGCGCTGACCCTGAACGCCGCCGAGGACGCTCTGCATAGCGACAGCGTGGTCTCGGTGACCGGCGGGACGGCCCAGCTCGCGGCCGGCGACGACGCCGTGCACGCCGAGGAGGACCTCACCGTCAGCGACGGGTCGCTCACCGTGACCACCTCCGTGGAGGGGCTGGAGGCCGCGCAGATGACCCTGGCCGGCGGCACCGTCGACGTCCGCGCCAGCGACGACGGCATCAACGTCTCCGGCGACAGCGAGAACCGCTGGCTCTCGATCACCGGCGGTGACGTCCGCGTGAACGCCGACGGCGACGGCATCGACGTCAACGGCTCGTGGACGATGACCGGGGGCACCGTGCTGGTGGACGGGCCCACCGTGGAGATGGAGGGCGCGCTCGACGTGGACGGGACACTCACCGTCGACGGCGGGACGCTGGTGGCGGCCGGCAGTGCGGGCATGCCCGTGGCGCCGGTGGAGGAGTCGGAGCAGGGCTTCGTCTCCGTGCGCCTCGACACCCCGCTCGCGGCCGGCGCGGAGGTCAGCATCGTCGGCGCGGACGGCGAGCAGGTCGCCAGCCGCACCCTCGCCAAGGAGGCCGCGGCGCTGGTCGTCAGCGACGACGCGATCGTGGACGGCGAGGAGTACGCCGTGCAGGTCGGCGGCGAGGAGGTCGCCACCGTGACCGCCGGTGAGGGCGCCGGCGGCCGAGGCGGACCGGGCGGCTCGGGTGGCACCCGGCCGGAGGGCTCCGACGGTGAGCGTCCGGAGCCGCCGGAGGGGGCCGAGGGTGAGCGTCCGATGCCGCCGGAGGGGGCCGAGGGTGAGCGTCCGATGCCGCCCGAGGGCTCCAAGGGTGAGCGTCCGATGCCGCCGGAGGGCTCCGCGGGCTGACCCGTGCGATCCAGCGAGGAATCCTCGGACGAATCACGCAGCGCGGGCGGGGCGAGGTAGTAACGTCGCCCCGCCCGGTCGCCTCCCCGGTGGCGACCAGGGCGATGCCGACCCGGGGCTGACCCGGGCTGACTCAGGTCGAGGCCGACCGGACAAGGAGGGTGGCGGTGCGTCTCTCGGGTCTCGTCGCCGACACCCGGCCGCTGCGCAACGACCACTTCCGCCGGCTCTGGCTGGCCAACATCATCACGGTCATCGGGGCTCAGCTCACCGTCGTCGCGGTACCGGCCCAGATCTATGCCGAGACCGGCTCCTCGGCGTACGTCGGGCTGACCGGCGTCTTCGGCCTGGTGCCGCTCGTCGTGTTCGGGCTGTGGGGCGGGGCGCTGGCCGACGCCATGGACCGGCGCACGCTGCTGATCGTCACGACCGGCGGCCTGATCGCGACCAGCGCGCTGTTCTGGGCCCAGGCCGCGGCCGGCTCCACGAATGTCTGGTTCCTGCTCGGGCTCTTCTCGGTCCAGCAGGCGTTCTTCGCGGTCAACCAGCCCACCCGCAGCGCCGTACTGCCCAAGCTGCTGCCCGCCGACCTGCTGCCGGCGGCCAACTCCCTGAACATGACGGTCTTCCAGGCCGGGGCGATCGCGGGGCCGCTGGTGGGCGGTGTGCTGATCCCGATCGTCGGGTTCTCGTGGCTCTACCTGATCGACACCGTCACGCTCTTCGCGACGCTGAGCGCCGTGGTCCGGCTGCCGAGGCTCACCGTGGAGGGCGTCGTCGGGACGCCCGGGATCCGCTCGGTGCTCGACGGCCTGCTGTACCTGCGCGGGCACCCGGTGCTGATGATGTCGTTCGTCGTCGACATCATCGCGATGCTGTTCGGGATGCCGCGCGCGCTGTTCCCCGAGATCGCGCACGACAGCTTCGGCGGCCCCGAGGGCGGCGGTTTGGCGTTCGCGCTGCTGTTCGCCGCGATCCCGGCCGGTGCCGTGCTCGGCGGCATCTTCTCCGGCTGGGTCTCCCGGGTGCAGCGCCAGGGACTCGCGGTGATCGTCGCGATCCTGGTCTGGGGCGTCGCCATCGTCGGCTTCGGCGTGGCGACCGGGATCGCGGGCGGGGTCGACGGCGCCGCTGGGCCGATGCTGGTGGTCGCGGTGGTGATGCTCGCCATCGGCGGTGGCGCCGACATGGTCTCCGCCGCGTTCCGCACCAGCATGTTGCAGAGTGCAGCCGCCGACGAGGTGCGCGGCCGGCTGCAGGGCGTTTTCATCGTCGTCGTGGCCGGCGGGCCCCGGCTCGCCGACGTGGCCCACGGCGGGGCCGCGGCGATGGTGGGTACGGCGACCGCTGCCGCCGGTGGAGGCGTGCTGGTCGTGGTCGGCACCGTGCTCGCCGCGCTCGCCGTACCGGCGTTCGTGCGCTACCGGATCCGCCAGGGGCCAACCGTCCAGCCGTGACGCGTGAGGAGGTGCGGCATTCGGCGGTGACGTGGTCGTGCGGTGACGTGGTCGTGCGGATCTGCTGTGATGGGAGCCCGTACTCCTCCGTGGGAAGTGATCTGTGGCCGCCGAGCTCCCCGAACTGCTGGTGCCGGACGCCGCCGCGTGGCGTTCCTGGCTGGTCCAGCACCATGCCGAGTCCCCGGGGGTCTGGCTGGTGCTGCACAAGAGCGGCGGCGAGGTCACCGCGCTCACCTACGAGGCGGCGGTCCAGGAGGCGCTGTGCTTCGGCTGGATCGACGGGCAGGCCCGCCGCCGCGACGCAGGGTCGCGACTGCAGCGGATGACCCGGCGCCGGCGCGGCAGCGTCTGGTCGGCCAGCAACGTCGCGCGGGTGGAGCGGCTCGAGCGCGAGGGCCGGATGACCCCGGCCGGGCGGGAGGCGGTGAGCGCCGCCCGGGCCGACGGCCGCTGGGAGGCTGCGCTCGACGAGCATCCGGTGGTCCCCGACGACCTCGCCGCGGCGCTGGCGGCGGCACCGGCCGCGCTGGAGATGTTCGGCGCGCTGACGAAGACCAACCGCGCCGCGATCCTCGGGGGCGTCACCGGCGCCAAGCGCGCGGAGACCCGGTCGCGCCGGATCGCGCGGTACGTCGAGGCGCTCGCCCGCCACGAGACGCCGTACCCGCAGAAGCGCCGGCCGGGCTGAGGGGCGGCCGTACGGCTGGTGGGGTGCCGATTGGTCAGAGACGGCGGGTCGGTGGGCCGTTTCTGATCCGTTGGGGACCAAACGGTGGCCTTGAGGCGCTGGGATCTGGCCGTTGGGCGGGCGTGGGGCGTGAGGTCGGCGCCGATTGGTCAGAAACGGCAGGTGGGAGGGCCGATTCTCGTCCGTTGGGGACCAAACGGCGGTCTTTTCGCGGCCTTTCGGCGTCGGCGTACGGCGTCGTGCGCCGGGGGTACGGCGGTGTCAGCGCCAGCGCGCGGGGACCGCGCCGCCGGCCAGCTCCTGGCGCGCCGACGGCTTCTGGGCGTAGTGCGCGAGCCGCTTGGCGAGCACCTCCAGCGGGAGCTGCATCTCCAGTTGGGGGATGTCGATCTCGGTGTCGGCGGTGCGGACCTGCAGCTGGGGGAGGCCGCCGGGGACCAGCTGGACGGCGCTGATGTCGTCCCAGGCCAGGTCGCCGCGGGCGAAGCCGCCGCGGTAGACGAGCGTGGTCGGGGTGAGCAGGAGGTGCGGTCCGCGGGGCAGCCGGATCAGGCGACCCACGACCACGCCGACCAGCAGCAGGGAGACCAGGGTGACGATCGCCGGGAGCCACGGGGAGGTGATGCCGACGAGCTCGCCGCGCCGCAGCGCCAGGCCACCGGTCACCGCGCCGGCGAGTCCGGCGGCGAGCCCGGCGGCGCTGATGGCATAGAAACGGCCGGCCGCTCCGGCGACCAGAAGCCCTTCGGGGGTCATCCGTACGGCGCTGCTCGGTCCGGTCTGGTTGGCCACTCCACCATTGTCCCCTCCCCGCGGACAGCCGTCGGAGAGGGGCCCGGGTGGTTCACCAGGGGCTGGGCTCGAAGTCCTTCAGGAAGCAGCCGAGCAGGTCCTCGCCGGCCTCCCCGCGCACGATCGGGTCGTAGACGCGGGCGGCGCCGTCGACCAGGTCCAGGGGGGCGTGCCAGCCCTCGGCGGCGATCCGCAGCTTGTCCTGGTGCGGCCGCTCGTCGGTGATCCAGCCGGTGTCGACGGCGGTCATCAGGATCCGGTCGGTCTCGAACATCTCCCCGGCGCTGGTCCGGGTGAGCATGTTGAGCGCGGCCTTGGCCATGTTGGTGTGCGGGTGACCGGGGCCCTTGTAGCGCCGCGAGAACTGGCCCTCCATCGCCGAGACGTTCACGACGTAGGCGCGACGCGCGCCCTGCTGGACCGCGGCCCGCATCGACGCGCGCAGCCGGGAGATCAGCAGGAACGGCGCGGTCGAGTTGCACAGCTGGACCTCGAGCAGCTCCAGCGGGTCGACCTCGTCGACGACCTTGGTCCAGGAGTTCACCGACTGCAGGTCCGGCAGCAGGCCGCCGGCGTCGACCGCCGTACCGGCCAGGTGCGCCTCCAGGCTGGCGTTGCCGGCGGTGAGCGCCAGCGCGGTCATCGCGGCCGCGGAGCGGGTCAGCTCCTGGGCGGCCTCGACCACCTCGGCCCCTCCCGCCGCGACCCCACCGACCTGGTCGGCGGCGACCTCGAGCGCCTGGTGGGCGACGGCGTGCTGGGCCAGGGTGCCGGCGATCGCGGCCGGGTGCGCCTCGCTGATCCGGTCGAAGCTGACCATCTCGGGCAGCGCCCGGTCGGTCGGCAGCGGCGCCGACTCCATCTCCACCAGCTGGCTGTAGGCGCCCGGCGAGCGGCGCACGGTCTGGGCGGCGTTGTTGATCAGGATGTCCAGCGGTCCCGCGGCGGCGACGTCGTCGGCCAGCGCGATCACCTGGGTGGGGTCGCGCAGGTCGATGCCGACGATCTTGAGCCGGTGCAGCCACTCGGCGCTGTCCTCGAGCTCGGAGAAGCGGCGTACGGCGTCCTTGGGGAAGCGCGTGGTCAGGGTCAGGTGCGCCCCGTCGCGCAGCAGCCGCAGCGCGATGTACATCCCGATCTTGGCGCGGCCACCGGTCAGCAGGGCACGGCGCCCGGTGAGGTCGGTGCGCTGGTCGCGCTTGGTGTGCGACATCGCCGCGCAGGAGGGGCACAGCCAGTGGTAGAAGCCGTCGACCAGCGTGTAGTCGCTCTTGCAGATGTAGCACCCACGCGGCTTGAGCAGCTCGCCGGCGAAGGCGCCGGTCGTGCCGGAGACCAGCGGGATGCCCTTGGTCTCGTCGTCGATGCGCATCGGCGAGCCGGTCGCGGTGGCCTCGATGACGGCGCGGTCCGCGGCGGCCTCGGCGGCCCGCTTGCGCTCGCGCCGGGTGCGCTTGAGCGCCTTGTACATGTGCGAGGCGGCGTGCTTGACCGTCGTCACGTCCGGGTGGTCGTCGGGCAGCCGGTGCAGCTGGCCGAGCACCTTCACGGCCGTGGCCAGCTCGTCGGGGTCGAGGCGGTCCAGCTCGGGGTGGCTGGAGTCGGGCGAGGCAGGCACGTCTTGCGGGGGCACCGCCCGATGGTAGGGGCTCTCGGGTGCGCACCCCGGATCGCCGGGCCCCGCCCGCAGGCGCCCCAGGCCCCGCTGGGTGAGACACCTCACGCGCGCGAGCGCGTGGACCGGCGATCCTGCGGGGTGAGAGAAGCTCGCGACTGAGGAGAAGACCGCCCCGATGACCACGCCCTCGCCCGCCGTTCCCTACGCCACGATCGCCGAGCTCCTGCTCAACCGTGCCGAGGACGACAACACCGCCCTGCTCTTCGAGGACCAGCGGTGGACGTGGCGCGAGTTCGTCGCCGAGGGCGCCGTGCGGTCGGCGGTCCTGCAGGAGCTGCGTCCCGCCGAGGGCCCCTGGCACGTCGGGGTGCTGCTCGACAACACCCCCGAGTACCTGTTCCTGATCGCCGGCGCCGCGCTCAGCGGCGCGACGCTGGTGGGCATCAACCCGACCCGCCGGGGCGCGGAGCTGGCTGCCGACATCCGCGCCACGGACTGCCAGGTGATCATCACCGCCCCGGCGTACGGCGACCTGATCGTGGGCCTCGAGCACGGCGCCGAGCAGGTGATCGCCGCCGACGGCGAGGAGTATGCCGCCCTGCTCGCCGCGCACGGCGACGCCCCGGTCGCGGCGACCCCGCAGGGTCTCGACCCGCGCACCACGCTGCTGCTGCTGTTCACCTCCGGCTCCACCGGCGCCCCGAAGGCGGTGATCTGCTCCACCGGCCGGTGGGCCTTCATCTGCCAGGTCAACCCGATCGAGTTCGGCCCCGACGACGTCGCCTACAACGCGATGCCGCTGTTCCACGGCAACGCGCTGATGGGCGCGTTCGGCCCCTGCCTCAACTCCGGCGCGGCGTACGCGATGCGCCGCAAGTTCTCCGCCTCCGGCTTCCTGCCCGACATCCAGCGCTTCGGCGCGACGTTCTTCAACTACGTCGGCCGCTCGCTGGCCTACGTGCTCGCCCAGCCCGAGGTGCCCGGCGAGTCCGAGAACCGACTCCGGTTCGGCTTCGGCACCGAGGCCTCCTCGCGCGACCGCTCGGAGTTCAAGCGCCGCTTCGGCTGCGACCTGTTCGAGTCCTACGGCTCCTCGGAGGGCACCTGCTACATCATCGCCACCCCGGACACACCCGACGGGGCGCTCGGCCTTCCCCAGCAGGGGCACTTCCCCGAGATCGTCAACGGCGCCGGCGAGATCTGCCCGCCGGCCCGCTTCGACGACAACGGCGTGATGGTCAACCCCGAGGAGGCGATCGGCGAGATCGTCTCCCGTGGCGCGGCCGCCAAGTTCGAGGGCTACTACAACAACCCCCAGGCGAGCGCAGAGAAGCTGCGCGACGGCGACTTCTACACCGGCGACCTGGCCTATAAGGACGAGCGCGGGTTCTTCTGGTTCGCCGGACGTACGGCGGACTGGCTGCGCGTCGACTCCGAGAACTTCGCCGCCGCGCCGATCGAGCGCATCGTGAGCCGCTACCCGGGGGTGGCGGTCGCCGCGGTCTACCCGGTGCCCGACCCGCACACCGGCGACCAGGTGATGGCCACCCTGCAGATGCCCGCCGAGGACTTCGATCCCGCCGGGTTCGCGGCCTTCCTGGCCGAGCAGCCCGACCTGGGCACCAAGTGGGCGCCCAAGCTGGTCCGGATCACCCAGGACCTGCCGGTCACCGCGACCCGCAAGGTCGACAAGCCCCGGCTGCGCCGGATGCTCTGGGAGGGCGACGAGCCGGTCTACGAGCGGACCCGGGACGGCTACGTGCGCCTGGACCGGGAGCGCGTGGAGGCCCTGCGCGCCGAGTTCGCCGAGCAGGGGCGCTCCCAGCTGATCGCCGGCTGAGCCGGGCAGCGCCCGCCTCCCGCGACCCGGGGTCAGGTCAGCGAGATTCTCTGTCCGCGCTCCACCGGCCGGACCTGGGACGGTACGCCGCGCGCGGTGCAGGCGCGCAGGAAGTCGGCCAGCGGGGAGCGGAAGACCGTGTAGTCGTCGAAGTGGACCGGCACGGTGACCGTGGGCGCGAGCAGCTGGACCAGGTCGGCGCCCTGCTCGCCGTCCATGGTCACCAGCACGCCGAGGGCCCGGGTGCCGCCCAGGTGCACCACGGCGGCGTCCAGGGGCCCGGCGCGGTCCACGATCTCGCGCAGCCACGGCCGGTACAGGGTGTCGCCGCTGAGGTAGAGCCGGAACGTCCGCCCGCGCTCCTCGAGCTCGAGCACCGTCCCCATCACCGGCGGGAAGATCCGGTCCAGCGGGCCCGGGGCGTGCTGTCCGGGCACGGCGGTGAGCGTGAGCCGGGCCTGCCCCGCGGTCAGCGTGGTGGACTCCCAGGTGCCCATCGCCTCGGCGGAGACGAAGCCCCAGTCGCGCAGCCGCCCGGAGGCCTTCGGCGTGGTCCAGATCGGCAGGTCGCGGTCGAGCCGCTCGCGGGCGATGCGGTCGAAGTGGTCCCCGTGCAGGTGGGACAGGACGACGCCGTCCAGGTGGGGCAGCGCGTCGGGCTGCAGCGACGGCTCGCTCACCCGCTTCGAGAAGAGCCCCTTGCCCAGGTAGGCGCGCTGACCGCGGTGCAGGAAGTTGGGGTCGGTCAGCAGCGTGAACGGGCCCAGTCGCAGCACCGTGGTCGCCGTACCGACGAACTCCAGTGACGGGCTCCCGGGTGTCGCCACGTCCCCCTCCTCCGGCTCGGGTGTGCCAGGCAGGTGCCCGCCGGGGGGCCGAACCATGCCGTCGGGGACCGCCCTGCCGCCCGCCGGGACCAGCTCGGTATTTGTTGCGAAGGCGCGGACTGGACGGGGGTGTTATTTAACTTCCGCTGGGCAAAGTCTTGGCTACAGTCAGTCCATCGCGCAGCCGTGGGGGCTATGGGTCGTGGGGGCCCGAGAGCGCGAGATAAACGCATATGGAGGGACCGATGCGTCTACGCATCAAGGCCGGGGGGCCGACAGGGTCGAGGACCGTCGGGGATGCAGGATGATCCCCGGCGGTCCCCGAGATGACCCGCGACGTCTGCGCGCGCTGATCGAGCGTGGCCGGGCGACCGGGCAGCAGCCGGAGTCCGTCGAGCACGACGGTGCGGCAGGCACGCCGTCGGAGGGCAGTGCGGAGGGCGACGACGTCCCTGCCCGTGCCCTGCGTCTGCCGGCGCAGGTTCAGCGGCTGACGCCGACGATGCGCAGCGCCAGGTCGGCGTAGAAGTCGGCCACGTCCTGCGGCGACCATGACCCGTCGTCGCGGTACCAGCGCGCGATGTCGATGCCCAGCGAGAGCAGGGCCACCGCCGCCATCTGCGGCGAGGGGGTCGTGAAGACCCCGGCGCGCACCCCGCGCTCGACCAGCGCGCGCATCTCCGCCTGGATCTGGTGGCGGATCTCCCGGATCTCGGCGAGGTGCTCGGGGCTGAGCGCCGCGAGCTCGTAGTTCACGATCCGCGCACCGGTGTGGCCCGTCGCGTGGTGCACGGCGAACGAGCGCACCACCCGCTGCAGCTGCTCGACGGGGTCCTCGCAGGAGCCCACCGCCTCGCGGACCAGGGCCAGCGTGGCCTGGTGGCCCTGGCGCGAGATCAAGTGGAGCAGCTCCTCCTTGGAGCTGTGGTGCACGTAGAGCGCGGCCGGGCTCATCCCCGCCGCCGCGGCGATATCGCGCGTGGTCGTGGCGTGGAATCCCTTCGCGGCGAACGCCTCGACGGCCGCCGCCAGCAGTCGGGCGCGCGTGGACTCGGCCCGCCGGGGGGCCGGATCTGCGCCTGGCTCGGTCATCGGGAGCGGCCCTTCGGGGTGCGACGGGGATGGTTGACGGGCACTCGGTGGTGCGGCACCCTGAGCCTAGCGAATAAGCAAGCGCTTAGTAACCGTCTCGAGAGGACGTCGATGCCCCCCAGCACCCCCGCGCGCAGGTTCGAAGGCAGGACCGCGATCATCACCGGTGCCAGTCGGGGCATCGGCCTCGGCATCGCCGAGCGACTCGTCGCCGAGGGCGCCAAGGTGGTGATCACCGCGCGCAAGCCCGAGGCCCTGGCCGAGGCGGTGGCCGCGCTGGGCGGACCCGAGCACGCGCTGGCGGTCGCCGGGCGCGCCGACGACGTCGAGCACCAGGCCCAGACCGTGGCCCGGGCCATCGAGACGTTCGGCTCGGCCGACCTGCTGGTCAACAACACCGGCATCAACCCCGTCTACGGCGCTCTGCTGGACCTCGACCACGACGCCGCGCGCAAGATCTTCGAGGTGAACTGCCTGGCCGCGCTGTCGTGGGTGCAGCAGGTGCACCGGGCCTGGATGGCGACCAACGGCGGGGCGATCGTCAACGTCGCCTCGGTGGCCGGCGTCAGACCGGCCCCGGGGATCGGCTTCTACGGCGCGTCCAAGGCGATGCTGATCCATCTCACCGAGGAGCTCGCCGTCGAGCTCGGCCCGAACGTGCGGGTCAACGCCGTCGCGCCGGCGGTGGTCAAGACCCGGTTCGCCACCGCTCTCTACCAGGGCCGGGAGGAGGAGGTCGCCGCGGCGTACCCGCTCAAGCGGCTCGGGGTCCCCGAGGACATCGCCGGGGCGGTGGCGTTCCTGCTCTCCGCCGACGCCGGGTGGCTGACCGGCCAGCTGATGGTCCTCGACGGCGGCGTCACGCTGACGGGCGGCGCCTGATGAGCGGCCAGGAGCTGAGCGGAAGCGGCGTCGTGGTCACCGGCGCCGGTCACGGCATCGGCCGGGCGCTCGCCGCTCGGATGGCAGCCGCCGGCGCCCGGGTGGTCGTCAACGACCTCGACGCCGACGCCGCGCGGGCGGTCGCCGACGAGCTCGGCGGGTACGCCGTGCCCGGCGACGCCGCGAGCCAGGCGGGGGTCGAGGCCCTGGTCGGCGCCGCGACCGAGCACCTGGGTGCGATCGACGTCTGGTTCGCCAACGCCGGGATCGACCGCGGCAAAGGGCTCCAGGCGCCGGAGGACGACTGGGCCGCCTCGCTCGAGGTGAACGTGATGGCCCACGTCCGGGCCGCGCGCCTGCTGGTGCCCGGCTGGATCGAGCGCGGCGCGGGCCGCTTCGTGGTCACCGCCTCGGCGGCCGGGCTGCTCACCATGCTCGGCTCCCCGACGTACTCGGTCTCCAAGCACGCCGCGGTGGGCTTCGCCGAGTGGCTCTCCGCCACCTACCGACACCGCGGCGTCGTGGTGCAGGCGATCTGCCCCCAGGGGGTGCGGACCCGGATGCTCGAGGAGTCGGGGCCGCTGCAGGAGCTGCTCAGCGCGGACACCGCGCTGGAGCCCGCCGACGTGGCCGAGCGGGCCTTCGAGGCGCTGGCCGACGACCGGTTCCTGGTGCTGCCGCACCCCGAGGTCGGCGACTACTACCGCCACCGGGCCGGCGACACCGACCGCTGGCTGCGCGGGATGAACCGGCTGCAGCAGGGTCTCGAGCAGCTGGAGCAGCAGCCCCACGAGCAGCAGCCCCACGAGCAGCAGCCCCACGAGCAGCAGAGCGGGAGCCGATGAGCGAGCCACTGCGCGGCCTGGACCTGGACGCGCTGCGGCGCTGGCTGGACGAGGAGGTGCCCGGTCTCGTCGGCGGACCGCTGAGCGGCAGCCTGGTCGCCGGCGGCAAGTCCAACCTGACCTACATCGTCGGCGACGGCATCGGTGAGTGGGTGGTGCGCCGCCCGCCGCTGGGCCACGTGCTCGCCACCGCCCACGACATGGCCCGCGAGCACCGGGTGATGACCGCGCTGCGCGACACCGACGTCCCGGTGCCCGAGACGTTCGCGCTGTGCCGCGACGACAGCGTGATCGGCTCGCCGTTCTACGTGATGCAGCGCGTGCACGGCACGCCGTACCGCACCGCCGCCGAGCTGGAGCCGCTCGGCCCCGAGCGCACCCGTGCCGTCTCCCAAGGCATGGTCGACGCCCTGGCGGTGCTGCACGAGGTCGATCCCGGCGAGGTCGGGCTCGCCGACTTCGGTCGCCCCGAGGGGTTCCTGGAGCGCCAGGTGCGGCGCTGGAAGAAGCAGCTCGACGCCTCCCACACCCGCGAGCTGGCCGGGATCGCGGAGCTGCACGAGCGGCTGGCGGCTCACCAGCCGACCCAGTCGCCGACCGGTGTCGTGCACGGCGACTACCGCCTCGACAACGTCCTCACCGACGAGCGCGACCGGCCGGCGGCGGTGATCGACTGGGAGATGGCCACGCTCGGCGACCCGCTCACCGACATCGGTCTGCTGGTCGTCTACAAGCGCCTGGGCGACATCGGCGGCCACGCCATCGCCGACGCGGCCTCCGCCCCCGGCTTCCTCAGCGAGGAGGAGATGCTTCAGCGCTACGCCCAGGGCAGCGACCGCGACCTCTCGGCGCTCGGGTTCTACCTCGGGCTGGCGTCGTTCAAGCTCGCCGTGATCCTCGAGGGCATCCACTACCGCTACGTCCATGGACAGACCGTGGGCGAGGGCTTCGACGGGGTCGGCGAGCTGGTCGAGCCGATCGTCGCCGCAGGCCTGGAATCGATGAAGGAGCACAGCTGATGGACTTCACCTTCGACGCCCACACCGAGCAGATGCGCGCCGACCTGCTCGACTTCATGGACACCCACGTCCACCCCGCCGAGCCGGTCTTCCACGAGCAGCTCGCGGCGCTGGAGAACCGCTGGGCCTGGTCGGAGGTCGCGATCCTCGCCGAGCTGCAGGACGAGGCACGCCGACGTGGGCTGTGGAACCTGTTCCTGCCCGGCGAGCACGGGGGCGGGTTGACCAACCTGCAGTACGCCCCGCTCGCCGAGATCACCGGCCGCAGCCCGCACCTCGCGCCGGCCGCGCTCAACTGCGCCGCCCCCGACACCGGGAACATGGAGGTGCTGACGATGTTCGGCACCCCCGAGCAGAAGGAGCGCTGGCTCAAGCCGCTGCTCGACGCCCAGATCCGCTCCGCGTTCGCGATGACCGAGCCCGACGTGGCCTCCTCCGACGCCACCAACATCTCCACGCGCATCGAGCGCGACGGCGACGAGTACGTGATCAACGGTCGCAAGTGGTGGACCACCGGGGCGATGAACCCGCACGCCGAGATCATGATCGTGATGGGCAAGACCGACCCCGGCGCGGACCGGCACCGCCAGCAGAGCCAGGTCCTGGTGCCCCGCGACACCCCCGGCGTCACCGTGGTGCGCGGGCTGGACGTCTTCGGCTACGACGACCACGAGCACGGCGGGCACGCCGAGGTGCGCTTCGAGGACGTCCGGGTCCCGGTCTCGAACCTGATCGGCGAGGAGGGCGCGGGCTTCGCGATCGCCCAGGCCCGCCTCGGCCCCGGCCGGATCCACCACTGCATGCGCGCCATCGGCTCCGCCGAGCGGGCCATCGAGCTGATGTGCGCACGCGCCGACGAGCGGGTCGCGTTCGGCAAGCCGCTGGCCGACCAGGGGGTGGTCCGGGACTGGATCGCGGAGTCGCGGGTGCGCGTGGAGCAGCTGCGGCTGCTGGTGCTCAAGACCGCCTGGCTGATGGACACCGTCGGCAACAAGGGCGCCCACACCGAGATCCAGGCGATCAAGATCGCCACCCCCAAGACCGTGGAGTGGATCCTCGACAAGGCGATCCAGGTGCACGGCGGTGGCGGGGTCTCGCAGGACTTCCCGCTCGCCGCGGCCTTCGCCGGCAACCGCACCCTGCGCTTCGCCGACGGCCCCGACGAGGTCCACAAGAGCGCGCTGGCCAAGGCCGAGCTGCGCCGCCAGCGGACCGCACGGGGGGTCAGATGAGCGACGACGCCGAGGTCCGCGCCGACCTGCGCCGGCGCGTCGAGGAACTGCTCGCCGCGCACGATCCGGCCGCGATCGGGACCCCGCAGGAGAAGCTGGACTACCTGCGCGCCCGCTTCGACGCCGGCCTGGCCTGGGTCGGCTTCCCCGAGGGCCTCGGCGGGCTCGGTCTGCCGCGGGCCTTCCAGGGGTACGTCGAGGAGCTGCTCGCCGCGGCGGGCGCCCCGGACAACGACCCGCGCCGGATCGGCATCGGCCTGGGCATGGCCGCCCCGACGATCCTGGCCTTCGGCACCGACGAGCAGAAGCAGCGCTTCCTGCGCCCGCTGTGGACCGGCGAGGAGGTGTGGTGCCAGCTCTTCAGCGAGCCCGGGGCCGGCTCCGACCTCGCCGCGGCGGCGACCCGCGCCGTACGCAGCGGTGACGAGTGGGTGGTCAACGGCCAGAAGGTGTGGACCTCCAGCGCCCACACCGCCCGGTTCGCGATCCTGCTGGCGCGCACCGACCCGGACGTGCCCAAGCACGCCGGGCTGAGCTACTTCCTGTGCGACATGTCCGACCCGGGCGTCGAGGTCCGCCCGCTGCGCCAGATCACCGGCGAGGCGGAGTTCAACGAGGTCTTCCTCACCGACGTGCGCATCCCCGACTCCCAGCGCCTCGGCGCGGTGGGCGAGGGCTGGCGGGTCGCCAACGCCACGCTCAGCAACGAGCGCGTCGCGATCGGCGGCGGCGCGACCCCGCGGGAGGCGGGGATGCTCGGCAAGGTCGCCGACGCGTGGCGCGAGCTGCCCGAGCGGCGCACCCCCGAGCTGCACGCCCGGCTGATGCAGCTGTGGGTGGAGTCCGAGGTGTCCCGGCTCGCCGGCCGGCGGCTGGGCCAGAAGCTCGCCGTCGGGCAGCCCGGACCGGAGGGCTCGGCGATGAAGCTGACCTTCGCCCGCCTCGCCCAGGAGCTCAGCGCCCTGGAGGTGGAGCTGCGCGGCGAGGACGGCCTGCGCTACTCCGAGTGGACCATGGTCCGCCCGACGATCACCGACTTCACCGCGCGCGACGCGGGCTTCCGCTACCTGCGCGCCAAGGGCAACTCCATCGAGGGCGGCACCTCGGAGATCCTGCGCAACATCGTCGCCGAGCGGGTCCTGGGCCTGCCGGCCGAGGCCCGCGTCGACAAGGACGTGGCATGGAAGGAGCTCCCCCGATGAGCGCGCGAACCGAGCTGTCCCTGCTCTACACCGACGTCGAGGACGACCTGCGCGCCTCGGTGCGCCAGTTGCTGGCCGCGCGCTGCTCGCCCGAGGCGGTGACGGCGGCCTACGACGGCGACGCCTCGCTCACCGGGCCGCTGTGGAAGGCGCTCGCCGGTGAGCTCGGGCTGGCCGCGCTGCTGGTCCCCGAGGAGCTGGGGGGCGCCGGCGCCTCGGCCCGCGAGGCCGCGGTGGTCCTCGAGGAGCTGGGCCGCACGGTCGCGCCGGTGCCGTTCTGGGAGAGCGCCGTGGTGGCCACCTCGGTGCTGCTGGCGGGGGAGGGGTCCCCGGCCCGGCGCGACCTGCTCGCCGCGCTCGCGGCGGGACAGCGGACGGCGGCGCTGCTGGTGCCGCTGCCCACCGCCGCGCACGACCCGCTGAGCGGTCTCGCCGTCGAGGACGGCCGCGTCCGCGGCACGGTCACCAGCGTCGCCGGCGCGCTCACCGCCGACGTGCTGCTGGTCCCGGTCGCGAGCGCCGACGGACTCGCGCTCGTCGCCGTCGAGGCGGCCCAGGCCACGATCACCGCGGTGGTCTCCCTGGACATGAGCCGGCCGCTGGCCGACGTGACCCTCGACGGCGTCGCGATCGGCGAGCCGCTGATCGGGCCCGGCGCCGAGGACGCCGTACGGCGCGGGCTGGGCGCGGGGGCCGCGCTGCTGGCCTCCGAGCAGCTCGGCGTGGCCCAGTGGTGCCTCGCCTCGACCGTCGCCTACCTCAAGGAGCGCCGTCAGTTCGGCCGCGTCCTCGGCGGCTTCCAGGCGCTCAAGCACCGCCTCGCCGACCTGTACGTGCTCGTCGAGTCCGCCGGCGCCGCCGCGCGCTACGCCGCGGCGACCCTGGCCGAGGGCGACCCGGACACCGCGGTGGCCACGGCCGTCGCGCAGGCCTACTGCAGCGACGTCGCGGTCCGCGCGGCCGAGGAGATGATCCAGCTGCACGGCGGCATCGGGATGACCTGGGAGCACCCTGCCCACCTCTACCTGAAGCGGGCGAAGGCAGACTCGATCGCTGCCGGCACCGCCGGCGCGCACCGGGCCCACCTGTCCGGACTCGTCGCGCTGCCCGCCTGACCCCCACCCCCACGCGAAGGAGCGGCACATGTTGTCCACCCAGATCCGGCTTGCTGCCCGGCCCGTCGGCGAGCCCCAGGACAGCGACCTCGAGTTCGCCGAGGTCGAGTTGCCCGCCCTGGAGGAGGGCCAGCTGCTGGTCCGGGTCGTCTACCTCTCCCTGGACCCCTACATGCGCGGGCGGATGAGCGACGCCCGCTCCTACGCCGCGCCGGTGCAGATCGGTGAGGTGATGGTCGGCGAGGCGGTGTGCGAGGTGCTCGAGTCGCGCTCCCCCGACCGCGCCCCGGGCGACTTCGTCACGGCGTACGCCGGGTGGCAGACCCATGCGGTGGTCCCGGCGAAGTGGACCCGCAAGCTCGACCCGGCGCAGGCGCCGATCTCGACCGGCGTGGGCGTGCTCGGCATGCCCGGCTTCACCGCCTACGCCGGGCTGCTGGAGATCGGGCGCCCCCAGGAGGGCGAGACGGTGGTCACCGCGGCGGCCACCGGGCCGGTCGGCTCCGCGGTCGGGCAGATCGCGAAGCTCAAGGGCGCGCGCGCCGTCGGCATCGCCGGGGGGCCGCGCAAGTGTGAGCTGCTCCTCGAGGAGTACGGCTTCGACGCGGCCGTCGACTACAAGGCGCCCGACTTCGCCGAGCGGCTCAAGGCGGCCGTCCCGGACGGGATCGACGTCTACTTCGAGAACGTCGGCGGCGCGGTCACCGAGCAGGTGCTGCGCCGGCTCAACCTCTACGCGCGGATGCCGGTGTGCGGCCTGGTCTCGGGCTACAACGCCACCTCCGCGCCCGAGGGGCCCGACAAGCTGCCCGGCTTCCTCAGCAAGGTGCTGACGCTGAGCCTGACCGTGCGCGGCTTCATCCAGACCGAGTTCGTGCCGACGCACTACACCGACTTCCAGCGCGAGATGAGCGGTTGGGTGCGCGAGGGGAAGGTGCGCTACCTCGAGGACGTCGCCGTCGGCCTGGAGTCCGTGCCCGAGGCGTTCCGGGGCCTGCTGGCCGGACGCAACGTCGGCAAGCAGCTGGTCCGGATCGGGGACGACCCGACGCGGGGAGCCGGCGCATGAGCATGGGGCCCGGGCTCCCGTCGTACGACGAGGTCCTCGAGCTGCCGGTGGCGCTCAAGGTGAGCGTGCCGCCGGAGTTCGAGGACCGCAACGGGCACATGAACATCCGCCACTACTTCGACGTGCAGTCCGACGCGGTGGCCAGCCTCTTCGAGCGGGTGGACTGGTTCGGCGACTTCGACGGCCGGGCGATGGGGCCGTTCACGATGGAGCAGCACCTGCGCTACCACCGCGAGTGCCACGTCGGCGACCAGCTCTCCGCGCACCTGCGCCTCGTCGAGCGCACCGACAAGGTGGTGCACGGGATCGCGCTGCTGGTCAACCACTCCACCCGCGAGCTCTCCTGCACGCTGGAGTTCCTGCTGGGCAACGTCGACCGCGGCCAGCGTCGGATCGCCGAGTTCCCGGAGCCGGTCGCGCTCGCCTTCGACGAGCTGCTGGCCGAGCACGCGGCGCTGTCGTGGCCGGTCCCCGAGCTCGGAGCGGTCGGCGTACGCCGGGGCTGACTGGGTACCTCGCCCGGGCCCGTGACCTCCCACCGAAGGAGCCCCATGACCGCGAACGCGACCAGCACGACCGGAGCCAGCGACGACGTCGTCGCCCTGCTCGTGCGTCAGCACCAGCACATCCGCGAGCTCTTCACCGAGGTCGGGCGCGCGCGCAGCTCGGAGACCAAGCAGGAGCGCTTCGAGGAGCTGCGGCGCTTCCTCGCCGTGCACGAGACGGCCGAGGAGCTGATCACCCATCCGCGGGCCCGCACCTGCGAGGGGGGCAACGAGGTGGTCGACGTCCGCCTCGAGGAGGAGACCGAGGCCAAGAGGATGCTCGCCGACCTCGACGGCATGTCGGTCGACGACGAGGGGTTCACCGAGCGGCTGGCGACCCTCAAGAAGGCGGTCCTCGCGCACGCCGAGGCCGAGGAGCGCGAGGAGTTCCCGCTGCTGCGCCGAGACGTCGCCGCGGACCGGCTGCGGCTGATGGCGCAGGCGGTGCTGGCGGCCGAGGCGATCGCGCCGACCCACCCGCACCCCAGCGTGGGCAGCTCGATGACCACCAACCTGCTGGCCGGGCCGCTCGTGTCGGTCCTCGACCGCACCCGCGACGCGGTCAAGGCGGTGCTGGCCAAGGGCTGAGCCGGCGCCGGGCCCGGGCTCAGGTCGCGAGCAGCCCGCGCAGGTACGCCGCCTGGCCGACGTGCTGGGTGTCGTCGTTGACGACGCTCACCAGTCGCACGCCCAGCGTCACCGGCGGGTCCCAGCCCTCGTCGACCACCCGGTCGAGGTCCTCGGCGGTGACGCCGGGCAGCCAGGCCACGGTCTGGGCGTGCACCGCGCGCAGGTACGACGCGAGCAGGTCGGCGTCGGCGCGCACCACCGCCACCTGCTCGGGGCTGTGGCCGTAGCCGGTGTCGCCCACCTCCAGAGGAAGGGCGAACCGGTCGGCGAAGCCCTGGGCGGTCCACACCTGCTCGAGCCCGGCGACCTCCGCGACATGATCGTCCTGGACGCGGGTGAGATGCCAGACCAACCAGGCGATGGAGTTGCTGCCGGTGCCCGGGCGGTGGGACAACTCCTTGGCCGAGAGCCCCTCGACGACCGCGAGGCCGTCCTCCAGGACGCGGCCGAAGGCGTCGGCGAGCAGGTCAGCGGGGGTCATGGGGAGACTGTGCCCGGCCTCGGTCTCGGTGTCCAGGCCCGCTCGAAGTCGGCGAGCGCGACCAGCGCGACCTGGCTGATGCCGCTGATGCGCAGCTCGCCACCGGCAGCCAGGACCTGGTCGGTGCACTGGCGCAGCGCCTGGGCCCCGTCGAGGTCGAGGGCCCGGACCCGGGTCAGGTCCAGCGCGAGGCGGCGCCGGCCCGCGGCCAGGGCGGCGTCGACCGCGTGGTGCAGGTCGTAGGAGGTGACGCAGTCGAGGTCACCGTCGACCTCGAGGACCTGATGCTCGCTGTCGGTGACGACGCGAAGGCTCATGGGGGTGCTCCGGTGGTGAGTCCCAGGGTGCTGGGAGCTTCGTGCGGGGAGGCCGGGGTCGACCTCCGTCCTCACGGTAGGGCGGACAGGTTTCCGGCGCGGTGTTCCTGCGCTAACACCAGATGACGAAGAGTGGGGCGGCCCCGCAGCGCGGCCCCGCCGGCTCGGTAGGTTGGGAGGATGACCAACGAACTCACCCCCGAGGAGCTCGAGTTCCTGGCGTCGGCCTTCGAGCTGGCCCGCAACGGCGAGACCGAGACGCTGGCCGCCTACGTCGACCAGGGCCTGCCGGTGAACCTGACCAACAGCTCGGGCGACACGCTGCTGATCCTCGCCGCCTACTACTGCCACGCCGACCTGGTGCGTGCGCTGCTCGAGCGCGGCGCCGACCACGCCCGGGTCAACGACCGCGGACAGACCGCCCTCGCCTCGGCCGTCTTCCGCCGCGAGAAGGAGATCGTCACCGACCTGCTCGCCGCCGGCGCGGATCCCGATCTCGGCGCGAAGTCGGCGGTCGCCATCGCCACCTTCTTCGAGCTGCCGGAGATGCTGGAGCTGATGGGCCGCTGACCCTGTTGCCATCCTGGAAACAGGCGTCTACTGTTTCCTACATGGAAACAGGATCTGGATCGCCGACCCCCGAGCAGGCCCGCGCGCTGCTGGAGCAGCTGGGCCGCGACGAGAGCGCCGTGCGCTACCCCCCGCTGCCGCGCTGGTTCTTCCTGGCGATGAGCGCGATCGTCGCCGCCCTCTACCTGGTCCGGCTGCTGCCGGCGGAGGCCGCGGCGGTGCTGAGCGTCGCGCTGAGCGCCGCGGCCGGCCTGATCGCGTCGCGGTACTGGCTGCGCCGCGACGGCGTGTGCTGGGCCTCGATGAGGTGGCGGGACATGGTCGGCTTCCTGGTGGCCGTCGTCGGCACCTTCGCGGTGTGCGCGCTGGTCGCGGACACCACCGGCGCCCAGTGGGTCTGGGCCCTGGGAGCGGCGGTGGCCGCCGCCGTCGTGCTCGGCACCGGCCGCTCCTACCGCAAGGAGTACGGCGATGCCCGCTGAGGGCGACTTCAACGAGGTCATCCACGCCCCCCAGCGGCTGCGGATCTGCGCGATGCTCAGCGCCGCCCGCAAGGTGGAGTTCGCGGTGCTGCAGGAACAGCTCGGGCTGTCCAAGTCGGCGCTGAGCAAGCACCTCTCCCAGCTGGTCGAGGCCGGGTACGTCAGCCAGGAGCGGACCCTGCGCGACTCCCGCAATCGCTTGTGGCTGTCCCTGACCGGCCCGGGCGCGGCCGCCTACGCCGCCCACGTGCGCGCGCTGCGCGAGATCGTGACCGGCCCGATCGTCGACTCAGGTGCCGCAGAAGGTCCGGTAGCCGGCAGCGAAGTCGCCCGGGGCGGGCTCTGAGTAGCGCTCCAGCCCGGGCCGCTCGTCGTACGGCGCGGTGACCGCCTCGAGCAGCCGCTCCAGGGGCGCGAGGTCACCGGCGGTGCCGGCGGCCAGGGCCTCCTCGACCAGGTGGTTGCGGGGGACGTAGAACGGGTTCACCCGGTCCATCGCGGTCCCGTCCGGACCGAGTGCGCGCCAGCGCTCGAGCCAGGCGTCGATGCCCGCCAGGTCGAGGACCATCCCCCGCACGGGCTCGGCGTCCCCGCCGGCGGCGGCGCCGAGGCGGCGGAAGAAGGACGTCAGGTCGACGTGGTTGTCGCGCAGCAGCACGAACAGGTCGTCGACGAGCGCGCCGACGACCGCCTCGTCGAGACCGTCGGGAAGTCCCAGCTTGGCCCGGACCCCGGCTGTCCAGGCGGCCTCGTACTGCCCCGCGAAGGCTCCCAGCGACTCGCTCGCGAGCGCGATCGCCTGCTCCTGGTCGTCGTGGAACAGCGGCAGCATCGCCTCGGCGAGCCGGGCCAGGTTCCACTGCGCGATGCCCGGCTGGTTGCCGTAGGCGTAGCGCCCGCCCTCGTCGATCGAGCTGTAGACGCATCCCGGGTCGTAGGCGTCCATGAAGGCGCACGGGCCGTAGTCGATGCTCTCCCCGGAGATCGTCATGTTGTCGGTGTTCATCACGCCGTGGATGAAGCCGACCAGCATCCACCGCGCGACCAGCGACGCCTGGGCCGCGACCACGGCGTCGTACAGGGCGAGGGCGGGGTTCTCGGCCTCGGCGGCCTGCGGGTGGTGGCGCGCGATCGCGTGCTCGGCGAGGCGACGCAGCAGGGCGGCGTCGCCCGTGGCGCGCGCGTACTGGAAGGTCCCCACCCGCAGGTGGCTGCTGGCCACCCGAGCCAGCACCGCGCCGGGCAGCACGCTCTCGCGGCGCACCGGCCGGCCGGTGGCCACGACCGCCAGCGAGCGGGTGGTGGGGATGCCGAGCGCGTGCATCGCCTCGCTCACGACGTACTCGCGCAGCATCGGCCCGACGGCCGCCAGACCGTCGCCGCCGCGGGCGAACGGCGTGCGCCCCGAGCCCTTCAGGTGGAGGTCGCGCAGGCGCCCGTCCGGGCCGAGGAGCTCGCCCAGCAGCAGCGCGCGACCGTCGCCCAGCCGGGGGGAGAAGCCGCCGAACTGGTGGCCCGCGTAGGCCTGCGCCACCGGGGTGGCTCCCTCGGGCAACCGGGTGCCGACCAGGAGCCCCACCCCGTCCGCACCGCGCAGGGCGGCAGGGTCGAGGCCGAGGTCGGCGGCGAGCGGCTCGTTGAGGACGAGCAGCCGGGGGTCGGGCGCCGGTTCGGCCTGCCAGGACAGCGCCAGCTCGGGCAGCTCGCGGGCGAAGCGGTCCTGGAGGACGAAGGTCGGTGCGGAGGTGCTGGTCACCTCTTCGAGAATACGGACCGCCACCAGGGCCAGCCGTCCGCGCGCCCCGGAGGCGGCCGGATTCGGCTCCGGAGCCGCCGCGCGGCCCCTAGGGTGTGCGTCCATGACCCTCACGCCCGAGAACGCCACGCGGTTCGCCGAGACCTTCGATCGGCTGACCGCCAACGTCGGGCAGGCACTGCTGGGCAAGACCCCGGCGATCCGGCTGGCGCTGACCTGCATGCTCGCCGAGGGCCACCTGCTGCTCGAGGACGCGCCCGGAACCGGCAAGACGGCCCTGGCCCGCGCGATCGCGGCGAGCGTCGAGGGCTCGCACAGCCGGATCCAGTTCACGCCCGACCTGCTGCCCTCCGACATCACCGGCGTCACGATGTTCGACCAGAGCGCCGGGACCTGGACGTTCCACCGAGGCCCGGTCTTCGCCTCGATCGTGCTGGCCGACGAGATCAACCGGGCCTCGCCCAAGACCCAGTCCGCCCTGCTGGAGGTGATGGAGGAGTCCCACGTCACCGTGGACGGCACCCGCTACGACGCGGGTCGGCCGTTCATGGTCATCGCGACCCAGAACCCGGTCGAGCAGGCCGGCACCTACCGGCTCCCCGAGGCACAGCTGGACCGGTTCCTGATGAAGACGTCGGTGGGCTACCCGGATCGGGCGGCGGCCATCGAGGTGCTCGCCGGATCGGCCAGCCCCGACCGCGCCGCCGGCCTCTCCCCGGTCATCGCGACCTCCACCGTCGCGGAGATGGCCGACCTGGTGCGCCTCAACCATGTCGACCACGCGGTCCTCGACTACGTCCAGCGCCTGGTCGAGGCGACCCGCGAGGACCCCGACACCACGCTGGGGGTCTCCACGCGCGGCGCCATCGCGATGGTGCGGGCCACCCGGGTCTGGGCCGCCTCCGCCGGTCGCCCCTACGTGCTGCCCGACGACGTGAAGCAGCTCGCGGTGCCGGTCTGGGCCCACCGGCTGGTGCTCGCCCCCGACGCCGAGTTCAGCGGCACCCGGCCCGAGGACGTCGTGGGGCGCGTGCTGGAGACCGTGCAGCCTCCCGCGCTGCGGACCGTCGGGTGAGCGGTACCACCCCGCTGGGCCGCGCCACCCTGGCGTGCTGCCTGCTGGCCGCGGGGCTGGGCGCCTGGCAGGGGTGGCTGGAGTTCCTCACGCTCGCGCTGGTCCTCGCGGGCGCCCTGCTGCTGGCGGTGCTGCGCACCCGCGGCCGGGCCGACTACGCCGTGCGGTTGGAGCTGACCACGCCGCGGGTCGTGGTGGGCGAGCCCGCCACCGGGCGCGTCGTGGTCCGCAACCGGTCGCGGCGCCCGCTGAGCGGGGTCCGGGTGGAGCTGGGGCTCGGGACGCTGGCCCTGCCGCGGCTGGCGGGAGGCGAGGAGCGCGCCGAGGAGTTCACGGTGCCGACCGGGCGCCGCGCGGTCCTCCCGCTCGGCCCGGTCACGGCGGTGCGCGGCGACCCGCTCGGGCTGATCCGCCGCAGCCGGGTCTGGCCGGAGGTGGTGGAGCAGTACGTCCACCCCCGCACCTTGCGCCTCGAGGGCGCCGGCGGCGCCTTCCTGCGCGACGTCGACGGCGCGGCCACCCTCGACCTCTCGTCCTCGGACCTGGCCTTCCACTCCCTGCGCGACTACGTGCCCGGCGACGACCGCCGCGCCATCCACTGGCGGACCACGGCGCGGGTGGGCCGGCTGGTGATCCGCCAGTTCGAGGAGAGCCGGCGCACCCAGCTGCTCATCGCCCTCTCCGTGCGGTCCGAGGACTACGCCGCGCCCGCCGAGCTCGAGCTGGCCGTGGCCGTCGCCGCGTCGCTGGGCGTGCACGCGATGCGCGAGGGCCGTGAGGTCGCCGTCGTCACGCAGGCCGGCCCACTGGTCTTCCGGACCCCCACCGTGCTGCTGGACAGGCTCGCGGGTCTCGAGGTGCGACCCGGCGCGGCCGCGCTGCACGAGGTCGTCGCGCGCGGGCTCGCACGCTCTCCGCACACCTCGGTCTGCGCGCTGGTGCTGGGCGGCGGTGCCGACCCCGACGAGATCGCCTCGTGCGCGGCCGCCGTGCCCCGCGACCTCGCCGCGTTCGCCGTGCGCTGCCAGCCGGGCGAGCAGGCGGCCCGGCACCGCGTCCAGCAGGTCGACGTGCTGGACGTGGCCACCCTGGGCGACCTGCCGCGCGGACTGCGGACCCTGCCATGAGAGCGCGCATGCACCGAAGCGCCCACACCTCGCGGACCGCCGCGCGCGGCACGCACGAGCTCTCCGCCGGCGCGGTTGTCGACGTGCTGGCGCTCAGCGTGCTGCTCGGCGTCGCTGCGATGGCCTACGGCCCCGCCTTCGAGGGCCTGTCCGGCTACCGCGCGGCCGGTGGAGGCGTCCAGATCGGCCTGGTGGTCGCGCTCGTCTCCGCGTGGCGCGGCTGGTCACGGTGGGTGACGGTGTCGGTGGGGGCCGGGGCGTTCCTGCTGCTCGGAGGGCTCTTCGCGCTGCCGCACGACGCCGTGGCCGGGGTGTTCACCGGGCCGGGGACGGGGCGCCGGCTGCTCTCGCTCTCCGGGTCCGTGTGGGCCGACCTGCCCACCCTGAGCGTGCCGGCTCCCGAGGAGTCGGGCGCCACCGTGCTGCCCTACCTGGCCGGGACGATCTGCGCCCTCGCGGCAGGCATGCTGGCGTTGCGCGGGCGTCGGCCGCTGCTGGCGATGGTGCCGGTGCTGGCCTTCGTCGCCAGCGGCATCATGTGGGGCACCGACGAGGCGAGCTGGGCGGTCGGGCAGGGGCTGGTGCTCGGTGTGGTCGGGCTCGGTTGGGCGTCGTGGCGCAGCGGCCGAGGCCGCACCCAGCCGGGTGCTGTCGCCCTCCGCTCGTCCGGGGCCCGGCCGCTCTGGGCGGGGGTGGCGGTGCTCGCCCTGGCGGCCGGTGCCGCGGGCGCCGGCGGGGTCGGCCTCTCCGGCGTCGCCGAGCGCCAGGTGCTGCGCGACGCGGCGGTGCCGCAGCTCGACGTCGGGGCCTACCCCAGCCCGCTGATCCGCTACCGCCACTTCGCGCAGGGTCTGCGCGAGGAGACCCTGCTCACGGTGCGCGGTCTGCCGCGCGCCGGCAGGCTCCGGGTGGCGACCCTGGAGAGCTACGACGGCTTCGTCTACGAGCAGGCAGGCGGAGCGGACTACGCCGAGCTCGACGGCGAGGACATCGAGCCGGCCGACGAGGGAGACGGCCCCGACCGCACCGGCGGCGGCTCGGGCACCGAGCCCACCACCGTCCAGGTCACCGTCGGGAAGTACGACGGGGTCTGGGTGCCCGGGGGCGGAGACCTGCGCCGGATCACCTTCGACGGGCCGCGCGCCGGGCTGCTCGCCGAGAGCGCCCACTACGACGCCACCACCGGCAACGTGCTGGCCACGGCCGGGCTGGAGGAGGGCGACGGCTACCGGGTGCAGCTCGTGCTGCCCCGCCGGAGCGTGTCCCTGGCAGACCTCGGCGGGGTGGGCGCCGCCGACCTGCGGCTGCCGCCGGTGCTTCGGGTGCCCGCCGTCGTCCGCGAGCGGGCCGTGGAGTTCGCCGGGGAGGAGAGCGACCCGGCCCTGCGGATCGCGCGGATCGTGGAGACGCTGCGCTACTGGGGGTTCTTCTCCGACGGCTCCGACGGGCGCTCGCAGCCCGGGCACGGCGCACCGCGGATGCAGCGACTGCTCACCGATCCCGTGCTGGTCGGGGACGACGAGCAGTTCGCGGTGGTGACCGCGCTGATGGCGCGCACGCTGGGCATCCCCGCGCGGGTGGTGCTGGGCTTCCACCGCGACGCCCGTCCGCAGGGCGCCGGAGACGCCCAGCGACAGGTCGAGCTGACCGGGGCAGACCTGCGCGTGTGGGCGGAGGTCGCCTTCGAGGGGCAGGGCTGGGTGCCCGTCGAGGCCACCCCGCCCCGCGACAAGACGCTGCCGGCCGAGGCCTCGGCCAAGGGCGGGAAGCGGCCGGGCCGACAGCGCCAGGACCGCGAGCAGGACGCGGCTGCCGACGACGCCGCGGACGCGGAGTCCGATGCTGAGCGCGGCTCCGGGCGGCCGCTGGGATGGGTGCTGTGGTGGGTGCTGGCGCTGGTGGCGACGTTGCTCCCCGGCGCGAGCGTCGCGGCGGCGAAGGCGCTGCGGCGTCGTCGGCGCCGCAGCCGCGGCGGCGTGCTGCAACGACTCGGCGGGGCCTGGGAGGAGGTCCTCGACACGGCCACCGACGTGGGCAGCCCGCTGCCGGCGACACGGACCCGGCACGAGGCCGCGCAGAGCCTGGCCGCGCGGCACCCCGCCGCGGTGCTCGTGCCGCTGGCCGACGAGGTGGACGCCTGGGTGTTCGGCCCCGCGGAGCCGAGTGAGGAGGACGTCGCGCTGGTCTGGGTCGCCTCCGACGCCGCCCGCGCCGCGGTGCGCGGCGGCGTCACCCGGCCCCGCCGCTGGTGGGCGCTGCTCTCCCCGGCCTCGCTGCGGCGGCGAGGCTAGTACCGTCCAGGGAATGAGGACTCTGCCGCGCGCCCTGTCCGTGTGTGCCGTCGCTGTGGGAGCCCTGCTCTCCGGGTGCGGGGGCGAGGACGAGTCCAGTGAGAAGGCCGACGCGTCGACGAGCGAGTTCAACGACGCCGACATCGCCTTCGCCACCGAGATGATCCAGCACCACGCCCAGGCCCTGTCGATGGTGGACCTCACCGTGGGCCGGCCGCTGAGTCCCGGGACCTCCCAGCTGGTCGAGGACATCCGGGACGCGCAGAGCCCGGAGATCGAGACGATGAGCGACTGGCTGGTCACCTGGGACGAGCCGGTGCCCGAGACGGTGCGTGACCACGCCAACTCCCACGGCGGGGGTCACGGCGGGGGTCACGGTGACGCCGAGGGCGGCGACATGCCCGGGATGATGTCCGCGGCCGAGATGACGGCGCTGGAGAAGGCCCCGGACGCCGGGTTCGAGGACCTGTGGCTGGAGATGATGATCGAGCACCACGAGGGCGCCGTCACGATGGCCGAGGAGCAGCAGGAGGCCGGGCAGTACGGGCCGGCCCTCGAGCTCGCCGAGGACATCGAGACCAGTCAGCAGGCCGAGATCGAGATGATGGAGGGCATGCTCGAGTCCTGAGCGGCCCGCGGCTCAGCCGACGGCCCGCAGGAACTGCTCGAGGATCGGGCCGGAGGTCCGCGACCCCGACTGGCCCCTCTCCACGAACACCGCCACCGCCAGGTCCCCCTGGGCCGCGACCATCCAGGTGTGGGTGGCCAGCGGCGTGGCGGTGCCGAACTCCGCCGTGCCGGTCTTGGCGATCACCTGCCCGGGCAGGTCGGCCAGGAACGCGCCGCTGCCCTCGGTGACCACCGCGCGCAGCAGCGCGCGCAGCTCCCGTGCCTCGGCCGGGGTGAGCGGCTGCTTCGGCGGCGTCCGGGTCACCTCGACGTCCGGCAGCAGCACCGGCAGCACGGCCTCGCCGGCGCTCACCGAGGCCATCACGGTCGCCATCGCCATCGGCGAGGCCAGCACCTGGCCCTGGCCGATCAGGTCGGCCGCGGCCGTCGTCTCGCTCGCGGGGGGAGGAACCTCGCCGAAGAAGGCCGGGAAGCCGAGGTCGTGGTCGACGCCGAGCCCCAGGGCGGCGGCCGCGTCGGCCAGCGCACCCTCTGCGACCCGGGCGCGCGAGGAGATGATCGCGGTGTTGCAGGAGTGGGCGATCGCGGTGCGCAGCGGGACCCGGCCCAGGGCGGAGGCGGGGTAGTCGTCGTAGTTCTTGAACGCCTTGCCGTCCACGCTGACCGTCGGCGCGCAGGTCACCGGGGTGGCCGCGGTGAGGCCCCCCCGCAGCAGCGCCAGCGAGCTGACCACCTTGAAGGTGGAGCCCGGTGCGTACTGGCCGAACGTCGCGGTGTTGTAGCCCTGGGAGCCGGGCCCGCTGGCCGCGGCGACGATCTCGCCGGTGCTGGGCCGGAGCGCGACCAGCGCGCTGGGGGGACGGACCCCGGCCAGCGAGGCCTCCGCCGCGCTCTGGGCCCGAAGGTCGAGGGTGGTGCGCAGCGGCTCGCCGCTGGTCTCCTCGACGTCGAAGAGGGAGCGCGCCTCGCCCGCCGCGTCGGCCGACTGCGCAACGGCGCGGACCGCGATCCCGGGGGTGCCGGCCAGCTGCTCGTCGTAGCGCGCCTGCAGGCCGGAGATCCCGACCACGTCGCCGGCCTCGAGCTCGCCGTCGGACTCCTCGATCATCTCGGCGGTGGCCTCGCCGACCGTCCCGAGCAGAGGGGCGGCGAAGCCACGGGTGGGAGGCAGCGAGAGCTGGTCGCCGACGACCAGCACGCCGGGCAGCCCCTCGGCCGCCTGGAGCAGCGCGGGGGCGGCGTCCTCCTCGCGCAGCACGACCGCCTCGACGTACGCCTTGGCCCCGGCGGTGCGCACCCGCTCGACGTACGCCGCGACGTCGAGGTCGAGCAGCCCGCCCAGCTGTCGGGCGGAGGCCACCGCCCGGGCAGGTGGGACCTTCGTCTTGTCGACGCCGAAGCGCAGCACCCCCCGGCTGGTGACCAGCGGGCGATCGCCGGCCCCCAGGATGTCGCCGCGTCGCGCGGGCAGCACCTGGGCGTCGAGCACCTCGCCCTCGGCCAGCGACGGCTCGACCAGCGCGGGGTCCCACGACAGGGCCCACTCCTCGCCCGCTCGGGTCAGCTCGGCGGTGGTCTCGTAGGTCCAGGTCTCGCCGCCGACCTGCCAGGTCCAGGTCAGCGGCGCGCTCGCGGAGTCGTCCTCCACCTCGGGCTCGCCCGCCTCCACGGTGACGGGAAGGTCGCCCATGCCCTCGAGGATCGCGCTCAGCTGGTCGTCGGCGTCGGAGTCCTCAGCCGCGATCAGCACGTTCGGGAGGCTGCGCTTGGTCAGCGACGCCGCGAGTGTGTCGGCGAGGTCCGCGGCCTCGTCGGCTGACGAGGATCCCGAGCAGCCCGAGGCGAGCAGGCCCAGGGCCACCACGGCCGTCGTCGAGAGGCGGACACGGTTCCACGAGTTGCGCACCCGAGGAGCCTGCCACAGGACGGGGACGGTCGGCTCAGCTCTTGCCGAACAGGCGGCTCAGCAGGCCGCCGGAGCCGCGCTGGGCCTTGACCTCGGCCTTGGAGTGGCCCGGGCAGCGCTGCGACTTCGGTACGCCGGCCAGGACCTGGTCGACGTGCATCCCGCAGCCGGCCCAGCCGGTCTTTCCGCAGGTACGGCAGGTGATCGCTCGGCACATGGTGGTTCTCCTTCGATGTGGGGTGGGTGAGGGTCGGTCAGTCGTGCGAGAAGCGGACGGCGGGCAGCAGGCGGGTCAGCCAGGCGGGCGACCACCAGGCGGCGGCACCGGTCAGCCGCAGCATCACCGGAAGCAGCACCAGGCGGACCAGGAAGGCGTCGAGCAGCACCGCGACGCCGAGCACGATGCCCATCTCCTTGGGCGGCAGCGGGCCGGACAGGGCGAAGGTGAAGAACACCGCGACCATCACCGCTCCCGCGGCGAAGATCACCCGGCCGGAGTGGGCCAGCGAGCCGACCATGGCCTCCTTCGCGTCACCGGACTTCTCCCAGTGCTCCTTGGCCGAGGCCAGCAGGAACACGGTGTAGTCCATCGCGATCGCGAAGATCATCGCGAAGAAGAACACCGGTGCCCAGGCGTCCAGGAAGCCCTGGCTCTCGAATCCGAGGAGCCCCGATCCGTGCCCGTCCTGGAAGACCAGCCGGGCCACGCCGAAGGCGGCGGCCGTGGAGAGCAGGCTGACGAGCGTGCCGAGCAGGGAGATCAGCGGGGCCTGCAGCGCGAAGAGCAGCAGCGCGAAGCCCAGCGCCAGGACCACCCCGATGACCACCGGGGTGGACTCGTCGAGCTGGCTCTTGAGGTCGAGGTTCTCCACCGGGGCGCCGCCCACCAGGGCGGAGCCGGGGAGCTCGGCGCGGAGCCGGTCGACGGTGTCGGCGAGCTCGGGGTCCGAGGGGTCGACCGTGGGCACGGCCTGGATCAGGACCCAGTCGCTGCCGTCCGCCGCAGGAGCGGCCGGCATCGCCGCGGCGATCCCCTGGTCGCGCTCCAGCACGCCGGCGGCGGCGTCGGCGTCGGCGGCGTCGGCCACGATCGTCAGGGTGCCGGGGGCGCCGTCGCCGAACGCCTTCTGGACCTGGTCGTAGCCGACGCGGGCGCTCGCGTCCTCGGGCAGCACCTTGATGGAGGGCATCGCGGTCTTCAGGCCGATCACCGGCGCGGCCAGCGCGAGCAGCACGATCAGCGAGCCCAGGCCCCAGGCGACCGGGTGCTTCCACAGCCGCTCACCCCAGGCGGCGAACCTCGGCGAGCGGTGCTGCTCGGGCCGCGCCCACCGCAGCGCGCCCTTGTTGATCCGGTGATCGAGGCTGAAGAGCACCAGCGGGAGCAGGGTCAGCGTGGCGGCCAGCACGAAGACCACCGAGAGCATGATGCCGCCGGCCATCGAGCGGAACGACGGCGAGGGCACGATCATCACCGCGGACAGGGAGATCAGCACCGTCGCACCGGAGAGCAGGACGGCCTTGCCGGCGGTGTCCATCGTCTCCGCGATCGCCTGTCGGGCGTTCGCGTGATGGGCCTTGCGGGCCGCCCGGAAGCGGACGACGAGGAACAGGGCGTAGTCGATGCCCAGGGCGAGGGCGAACATCATCGCGAAGTTCATCGCCCAGATCGACACCGGCACGAGTTCGTTGATCAGCACCAGCGACCCGGCCGAGGCGACCAGGCCGGCCAGCGTCAGGATCAGGGGCAGGCCGGCCGCGACCAGGGCGCCGAACGCCAGCACCAGGATGGCCAGGGTCACCGGCCAGGACACCATCTCGGACTTGAGCATCGCCTCGAGGTTGGCCTCGTTGAAGTCCGACCAGAGCAGCGAGGCTCCCGTCGGGTTGACCTGGATGTCGCTGCGCGAGAGCTCCTCGAGCGGGCCCTTGAGATCGTTGGCGACCCGGACCATCTCGTTCGGGTCCGCCCCCGCGCCGGCCAGCAGGATCGCGGTGCTGCCGTCCGGGCTGAGGGTGGCTCCGGCCATCGGCTGGACGATCTCCGCGATCCGGGAGTCCGCGTCGAGCATCTCGGTGGCCTCGGTGAGGACCTCGGCGCCCGCGCCCTCGGTGACCGAGCCGTCCGGGTCGTGCACGACGACCTGGATGGCCGAGCTGGCGTTGCCGCCGAAGCGCTCCTGGGCCAGCTCGCGGGCCGCGACCGACTCCGATCCGTCCGCCTGCCAGCCGGCACCGGACAGGTTGCGCTCCACCTGGGGGGCGAAGACCCCCAGGCCGACGATCACGATCAGCCAGGCGACGGCGGTGAGCCTGCGGTGCTCGGTGACCCACAGCCCGACCCGGCCGAGGGGACCGGGGCGAGGTGTCGGGGAGCCGACGGCGGGATCGCGGGGTGGGGTGGGGTGGATGTCCGTCGTGGACATGGCGGATCTCTTTCTGCTGGGCGGGGGGAGCGTGGGAAGAGGGCGGGGGACGCGCGTCAGAGGAGCGCGGGCAGCGCCCGGGCCGCGGTGTAGAGCGCGACGAGAAGCACCATCACGGTGAAGGCGCCGGCCAGGCGCCGGGTGTCGGTGCGCGCGGCGAGGCGGGCCCCGAGGAAGCCGCCGACGGCGGAGGCCGCGGTCAGCGCCAGCACCAGGTCCCAGTCCGGGGAGACCCCGGAGCCGGTGCGGACCGCGAGCGCGGCGGCGGTGGTCAGGGTGATCACCACGAGCGAGGTGCCCGCGGCGTAGCGCATCGGCAGCGCGAGCACCAGGACCAGGGCGGGTACGACGAGGAAGCCGCCGCCCACCCCGAGGAACCCGGTCAGCACGCCGACGGCCGTGGCGGTGAGCAGCACCGCGGCGGCGCG
This sequence comes from Nocardioides sp. Z43_10, assembly GCF_059766615.1. Classification (NCBI taxonomy): domain Bacteria; kingdom Bacillati; phylum Actinomycetota; class Actinomycetes; order Propionibacteriales; family Nocardioidaceae; genus Nocardioides; species Nocardioides sp. Z43_10. Next base: position 641,400 of record NZ_JCBAJY010000001.1, read on the forward strand.
CCGGCAGTGGCACACGAACGTGGGGCGCAGGCCGATGATCGGCTCGTCGGCACCGGGCCGCTGGCCGTCGCCTGAGGGGTCCGTGTTGCGCAGCTGGCGGATCGCCATCAGCGCGCCGACGAAGAGCATCAGCACCGCGAACGCCGCGAGCAGCACGTCGTCGGCGACCAGTGCTGAGGCGCGGGCGCCGATCACGGCGCCGCCGATCGCGAGCACGCCGAAGGCGACTCCCCGGCCGAGCAAGACGTTGCCGGCGCGGTGGGCGGTGGCGGCGCCGATCAGCGAGGTCACCCCGACGACGACCAGCGAGCCGGTGGTGGCCTGGGCCGCGCTCTGGTCGAGCGCGTAGACCAGGACCGGGACGGCGAGGATCGAGCCGCCGCCGCCGAGGGCCCCGAGGCTGAGACCGATCAGGGCCCCGGCGAGCAGGGCGACGACGAGCAGGGTCACCCGTCCGCCTCGGGGCCGGTCAGGTGCAGGCCCGCCTGGCGTGCCTCGTCGAAGGAGTCGTCGACGGCGACCACGTCGCGGCCCGCCGCGTCGAGCAGCGAGGCGGCGATGGAGGCGCGGTAGCCCCCGGCGCAGTGCACCCACACCTCGCCGCCCGGCACCTCGCCGAGACGGTGCGGGAGCTCGTGGAGGGCGATGCTGACCGCGCCCGTGAGGTGCGCCGCGGCGTGCTCGTCGGTGCGCCGCACGTCCAGGACCACGATCGCGCGGTGGTGCAGCACCTGAGCCAGGTCGGCGAAGGTGGCGGTGGGGAAGCTGGCCAGCGGCGCGCGGGTCCAGTCCTCGGGCCGGCCGGTGGCGTGCGCGGCGGGCCGGTCGATGCCGATGCGCACCAGCTCGCGCTGCGCCTGGGCGACCGCCTCGGGCGTCTCGCCGAGCAGCGTCACCGGGGTGCCCCAGGTGATCAGCCAGCCGAGGTACGTCGCCAGGGCGCCGTCGAGGCCGAAGTTCAGGGTGCCCGGCACGTGCCCGGCGGCGAACGCCGTCCGGTTGCGCAGGTCGACGACCCACTCGCCGGCCTCGATCCGCCGGCGCAGCTCGTCGGCGTCGGCCAGCGACGGGGGGCTGAGGTCCGGCTCGGCGGGCCCGGCGGAGTTCGCCGGCGCCATCTGGGCGTAGTACGCCGGCCAGGCGCCGAGCCCGGCGAGCAGCTCGCGGACGTAGGTCTCCTCGTCCTGGGTGAGCGCCGGGTTGGCGCTCTTCTCCCGGCCGATCGTGGACTCGGTGGCCGCGGACTGGGTGGCCGAGCAGAACGAGCCGAAGCCGTGGGTCGGGAAGAGGTCCGCGCGATCGGGCAGCAGGTCGGCCAGCCGGTGCGCCGAGGCGTGTTGGTGGCGGACCAGGGCGTCGGTGTGGTCGGGGCCGAGCAGGTCGGGCCGGCCGGTGGCGCCGTAGAGCAGCGACCCGCCCGAGAAGACTCCCACCGCCTGCTCCAGCGACCCGCCGGCGTCGCTGAGCGCGTAGGAGAGGTGCGTGAAGGTGTGGCCCGGCGTGGCCAGGGCCGTCACTCGCATCCTCGTGCCCACCCGCACGACGTCATGGTCACGGATCGGGGTCCGCTCGAAGGTGACCGGGTCCTCGGCGTTGACGTGGTAGCGCGCGCCGGTACGCCGGGCCAGGGCGAGTCCTCCGGTCACGTAGTCGTTGTGGATGTGGGTCTCGAAGACGTCGCTCAACCGCACCCCGTGCTCCTCGAGCAGCGCGAGGACGCGGTCGATGTCGCGCTGCGGGTCGACCACGAAGGCGACCTCGCCGTCGTGGACGAGATAGCTGCGGTCACCGAGCGTCGGGGTGTCGATCGTCAGGACCGTCAGGTCGCGGTGCGCCGGCGTCGAGGTGGGGTGACTCATGCCGTGCCCTCGTCGATCGGGTGGCCGGCGCGTGCCCAGCCCTGGGTGCCGCCGCTGACCGACCAGGCGTCGTAGCCGGCGGCGCGCAGCAGGTCCGTCATCGGCCGGGAGCGGTTGCCCGACGCGCAGACCACGAAGATCGGCCTCTCGCGAGGCAGCTGCGCCATCCGGTCGGCCAGTTGGCCCATCGGGATCGGCAGCGCGCCCCGGACGTGTCCCGCGGCGTACTCGGCGGGCTCGCGCACATCGACGACCACGCCGTCGGGGAGGCGGTCGGCGAGCTGCTCGACGGTGATCTCGGGTGTCGTGTCGGTCATGTCGGGGGTTCCTTCCGGGAGGGGATCCGGTTGTGGCAATACCCTAGGGGGTATGGTGGCGGCAATGCAAAACACCCCTGGGGGTATTCTTTCCTCCTGGGGTGCGACCCCCCAGTCGAGGAGCCGTTCATGAGCACCACCTGTCCGGGCGCCGAGAGCCTCGAGGCCACCGCGGTGGCCGGGGGTCTGGGTGGGACGCGATGATGGAGTCGCTGGGCGCGGCCTCGCACCACCGCCGCGGACCTGACACCCGACCACGAGGAGAAGTGATGGAGCTCGACCCCGACGAGATGGGCCCGGTCATCAACCGGATCAAGCGCGCGCAGGGCCAGCTCGCCGGCGTGCTGCGGATGCTGGAGGAGGGCCGCGACTGCGAGAACGTGGTCACCCAGCTGGCCGCGGTCTCCAAGGCGCTCGACCGGGCCGGCTTCGCGATCGTCGCCCAGGGCCTGCAGCAGTGCCTGACCACCGGCGACGGGATCGACGGCGTCGACGTGAAGAAGATGGAGAAGCTCTTCCTCTCCCTCGCCTGAAAGCGGCCGAGTCGGCGCAACTTCGCGTCGTACGGCGGCCGAGTCGGCGCAACTTCGCGTCGTACGGCGGCCGAGTCGGCGCAACTTCGCGAGCCCCCGGGGGTGTCCGCGCCCGGTCCTAGGCTGACCGGGTGACCTCCTCTCCCGTCCCGCTGCAGCTGCCCGAGCCCGACGCCACCCACGACTGGCTCGAGGCACGCACCCGCGCCGGACTGGAAGCGGCGCGCGCGCTGGTCGACCGGCTGCGCGCCGAGTCGCCGGCCGGCGCCCTCGAGGTGCTGCGGACCTGGGACGAGGCGACCCGTCACCTCAGCAACGTCGCGGCGATGGGCTCCCTGTTCAGCAACGTGCACCCGCTCGAGCCGGTCCGCGACCGCGCCGAGCAGGCCGAGCAGGAGGTCGACCGGCTGCACACCGAGCTGGGTCTCGACCGGAGGCTGCACGACGTCTTCGCCGCGCTGGACCCGGCCGAGCTGGAGCGCGAGGACCCGTCGGGACAGGCCTCCCGTCTGCTGGCCAAGACCCTCGACGACTTCCGGCGAGCCGGCGTCGACCGCGACGCGGCGACCCGGGCCCGGATCACCGAGGTAAACCAGCGGCTCACCGAGCTGGGCCAGCAGTTCGGCAAGGCGATCCGCGACGACGTGCGCACGGTCCGGGTCCGCGCCGAGCTGCTCGCCGCGATGCCGCAGGACTGGCTCCAGGCGCACCCGGTGGACGCCGACGGCCTGGTCGCGGTCACCACCGACTACCCCGACGCGATCCCGGTGCGCACCTTCTGCACCGATGCCGGGGTGCGCCGCGAGCTGACCACGCAGTTCCTCAACCGCGGCTGGCCGGTGACCGAGCCGCTGCTGCGCGAGATGTTCGCGCTGCGCCAGGAGCGCGCCGAGCTCGTCGGCTACCCCGACTGGGCCGACTTCGACGCGGCGGTGAAGATGATCGGCTCCGGCGCCGCGATCCCCGCCTTCGTCGACCGGATCGCGGATGCCGCCCTGGCGCCCGCCGAGCGCGATCTGGAGGTCCTGCTCGATCGGCTGCGCCGCGACCGTCCCGACGCCACCGGCATCGACGCCGCCGACCTGGCCTTCTACGAGGAGGCGGTACGCCGTGAGCAGCTCGATGTGGACGCCCGGCTGGTACGCACCCACTTCGCCTTTGACAAGGTCCGCCAAGGTCTCCTCGACGTGACCGGTCGGCTCTTCGGCCTGCGTTACGAGCCGGTCCCCGGAGCGCTCACCTGGCACGCCGACGTCGCGACGTACGACGTCTTCGCGACCGATCCGGCGCTGGCTCAGCCGCAGGTTCGGCTGGGTCGCATCCACCTCGACCTCCACCCGCGGGCGGGCAAGTACAAGCACGCCGCGCAGTTCTCGCTGACCGACGGCCTGGCCGGTCGCCAGCTCCCCGAGGGCGTGCTCGTCTGCAACTTCTCGCGCGACCTGATGGAGCACGACCAGGTGGTCACGCTGTTCCACGAGTTCGGCCATCTCCTCCATCACGTGCTCGCCGGGCGCGCCGCCTGGACCCGGTTCTCGGGTGTCGCCACCGAGTGGGACTTCGTCGAGGCGCCCAGCCAGATGCTCGAGGAGTGGGCCTGGGACGCCGAGATCCTGCGCAGCTTCGCCACCGACGCCCAGGGGGCGCCCATCCCCGCCGATCTGGTCGAGCGGATGCGGCGCGCCGACGACTTCGGCAAGGGCTACCACGCTCGGACCCAGACATTTTATGCGGCGATGTCCTACTGGTTCCACCAGGACCGGCCCGACGACCTGACCGCCGCGATGCGTGCGCTGCAGGAGCGCTACTCGCTGCTCGGCTGGATCGAGGGCACGCACATGTTCGCCAGCTTCGGCCACCTCGGCGGCTACTCCTCGGGCTACTACACCTACGCGTGGTCGCAGGTGATCGCCAAGGACCTGTTCGGCGCGTTCGATCCCGACGACCTGTTCGCCCCGGAGGTGGCGGCCCGGTACCGCGACCGAGTGCTGGTGCCGGGCGGCAGCCGCGACGCCGCGGACCTGGTCGAGGACTTCCTGGGCCGGCCCTACACGTTCGAGCCCTACGCCGCCTGGCTGGCCCGGTAGCCGCCCGCCCCGGGAGCCTTGTCTCGGTCGATACTCCGGCGTATTGTCGCGATATATCGTTCGTAACCGACAGGAGGAGAACCGATGACGCACGGATTCGACGCACACGGGGCCCAGGGCCCCGAGGAGCAGGCGGCGCCGTACGGCGAGAGCCGGCCAGGCGACCGTCGACGGGGAGGCGCTCGGGGTCCCGGCGGCGGCCATGGCGGCGGGCACGGCGGCGGCCCCTGGGGCGGCCACAGCAGCGGCCACGGTGGCGGACGAGGCCGGCCCGAGTGGGGGCCGGGTCGCCAGGCGCCGCCGTGGGTGGCGGGGCTGCTCGGCTTCGATCGCGGGGAGCGCCGCCGCGGACCGCGGGTGCGGCGCGGTGACGTCCGCTCCGCGATCCTGGACATCCTGCGCGGCGCGCAGGAGGGTGAGCCGGTCAATGGCTACCAGGTCATCCAGCAGATCGCCGAGCGGACCCACGACGCCTGGCGGCCGAGCCCCGGATCGGTCTACCCGACCATCCAGCAACTTCAGGACGAGGGGCTCGTGGTCGAGGACTCCAGCCGCGGGCGTCGCGCGCTGCGGCTGACCGAGGCGGGCGTCGCCCATGTCGAGGAGCACGCCGAGGAGCTGGCCGCGGTCTGGGCGCCGTTCAGCGACAGCGCGGGCGAGGACGTGGCCGATGGCCTCGACCTCAAGCCCGAGATCGGGCAGCTGATGAGCGCCGTGTGGCAGGTGGTGACCACCGGCTCCCAGGCACAGCGCCGGGCCGCCGCGGAGCTGCTCGTCGAGACCCGGCGCCGGCTCTACGGCATCCTGGCCGAGGACGACGTCGAGCCCGAGGAGGGCTGAGCCCCGAGGCGCGAGACCCAGCCCGGCGGCCCGGACCGCGCCGTAGCATCGGCGCGGTGACCACCCCCTCGTTCGACCTCGACCAGGACCACCTCGACCTGCGGGCGTGGGTGCACGCCTTCGCCCGCGACGTGGTGCGCCCGGCCGCCGCGGAGTGGGACGAGCGCGAGGAGTTCCCCTGGCCGGTGCTGGAGGAGGCCGCCAAGATCGGGCTCTACTCCCTGGACTTCTTCGCCACCCAGAGCTTCGACGAGACCGGCCTCGGCATCCCGGTCACGATGGAGGAGCTGTTCTGGGGCGACGCCGGCATCGGACTGTCCATCGTCGGTACGACGCTCGCGGCCGCCGCGGTCAGCGCCAACGGCACCCCCGAGCAGGTCGGGGAGTGGGTGCCGCAGATGTTCGGCGAGCCGGGCGACCTCAAGCTCGCGGCGTTCTGCTCCTCCGAGCCCGACGCCGGCTCCGACGTGGGCGCGATGCGCACCCGCGCGACCTACGACGAGGCCAGCGACGAATGGGTCCTCAACGGCACCAAGACCTGGGCGACGAACGGCGGGCTCGCCGACGTGCACGTGGTGACCTGCGTGGTCGACCCCGAGCTGCGCACCCGCGGCCAGGCCAGCTTCGTCGTCCCGCCCGGCACCAAGGGGCTCAGCCAGGGGCAGAAGTTCCACAAGCACGGCATCCGCGCCTCGCACACCGCCGAGGTGGTGCTCGACAACGTGCGGGTGCCCGGCCGCTGCCTGCTCGGCGGCAAGGACAAGCTGGACGCCCGGCTGGCCAAGGCCCGCTCCGGGACGTCCGGCTCCGGGCGCGCCAACGCGTCGATGGCGACGTTCGAGCGGACCCGGCCGGCGGTCGGCGCGCAGGCGATCGGCATCGCCCGCGCCGCCTACGAGGTGGCGCTGGACTACGCCAAGACCCGGGAGCAGTTCGGCAAGGCGATCATCGAGAACCAGGCGATCGCCTTCGCCCTGGCCGACATGGCCACCTCGATCGAGGCCTCCCGGCTGCTCGTCTGGCGGGCGGCGTGGATGGCGCGCACCGGCAAGCAGTTCACCGCCGCGGAAGGGTCGATGTCCAAGCTGCACGCCGGCGAGACGGCGGTGAAGGTGACCGGCCAGGCCATGCAGATCCTCGGCGGCAACGGCTACACCCGCGAGTACCCGGTCGAGCGGATGGCGCGCGACGCCCGGATCTACACGATCTTCGAGGGCACCTCCGAGATCCAGCGCCTGGTCATCGCGCGCGCGATCTCGGGGGCCCCGATCCGGTGAGCGCCGGCCCGGCGCGCGGGCGGGGCCGCTTCGACGGCTTCATCGCCGGCGCCGGCAGCAGCAGCGGCGTGCGCCTGGTCGTCGGGCACTGGCCGAGCACCCCGTTCGGGCCGTTCTCGGACGTGATGGTGGAGACCGCGCACGGGCATCGGCTGCTGCTCGCGCCGAGCGCCGAGGTGCGCGACTTCGTCGCCGGGACCTACGCGTTCGACGAGACCCGGGTGGAGCCGGTGGAGGTCGCCGTCGGCGACGCCCGCTGGCAGGTGCGCTCACCCTCGCTGACCCTGGACCTGGAGGTGGGTCGGCGAACCGCCCTGGGCCGGCTGCTGCGCGCCGTACCGCGTGGACTCGCGGCCAGCCCGCTGTTCTGCACGCTCACCGACCCGGTGGCGCGGGTGGTGCTCAGCGGCGTGCGCACCCGCGGCACCGCCCTGGCCGGGCGCCGCGAGTGGTACGGCGCGACCGACGCGCGTGCGCTCACCGGGCTGCGCGGCAGCCTGGACGGGGTGGCCCTGGGTGCGCTGGCGCCGGTCGACCCGCCGTGCCGCTTCGGCTTCTCCTCCACCCCGCGCCGACCCAGCGTCACCACGGTCGTCACCACCGTGGACGACCTGCTCTGAGCCGGGGCGCACATGCGGCGGCGCCGGCCTCCGGATGCGAGATCCGGGAGCCGGCGCCGGCGGGCAGGGGTCAGGCGCTCTTGATCGCCGAGACGTCGAACTCGAGCTTGACCTTCTCGGAGACGAGGACGCCGCCGGTCTCGAGCGCGGCGTTCCAGGTCAGGCCCCAGTCCTTGCGGTTGACCGCCAGGCCGCCCTCGAAGCCCACCCGGATGTTGCCGAAGGGGTCCTTCGCCGAGCCGGTCTGCTCGAAGGCGATCGTGACGGGCTTGGTCACGTCCTTGATGCTCAGGTCGCCGGTGACGGCCCAGTCGTCACCGTCGCGCTCGACCGAGGTCGAGGTGAAGGTGATCGAAGGGTAGGTCTCGGCGTCGAAGAAGTCCGCGGAGACGAGGTGGCCGTCGCGGTCCGCGACCCCGGTGTCCACCGAGGAGACGTCGATGGTGAGGGTGACCGACGAGGCCGACGGGTCGGCGGCGTCGAGGTGGGCGGCTCCCTCGAACTGCTTGAACGACCCGCGCACCGTGGTGACCATCGCGTGGCGCGCCGAGAAGCCCAGGCGGGTGTGGGTGGGGTCGATGGCGTAGTCGCCGGTGAGGTCGCTGATCGCCGTGGTGCCGGGCTCGAAGGCGGCCTCGGTGGTGACCTGGTCGGACTTGCGGCTGAAGATGCTCACGTTCTCTCCTGATGATTGAAGTTTGAACTACTGGCGTGTGGTCTGAACGCAGGTGGCGTGCAGAACATTCCTTCGCCGGGGACAAACTCTGGAGCGCCGTTTCCTGCCCGATTTCGGGCAGGAATTTGATCTTTGCCGGGTGAGGGCGCATCGTCGGCGATGTGCCTGCCTCGCGTGCCCCGTCGGCTCTGGTGGCGCACGTCGTCGCGACCACCGGGCTCGAGGCCGCCGAGGCTGCCCGGGTGGTCGAGGACGTCGTCGCGTTCTACGCCGAGCCCGTCGAGGAGCTCGTCCGGCGCAGGCACGCCCACCTGAAGACCTTCGGGGCGCGGAACGACGAGATCTTCGCCCAGATCGCCGAAGAGCTGTCCCGGCGAGTGGTGGCACCGCCACCGCTGACCCAGCGCCAGCTGCGGCGCATCGTGTACGGCTGACCTACCTCTCAAGGAGACACTGCATGTGCGGAATCGTCGGCTACATCGGGACCCAGCAGGCCGCCCCCCTGGTCATCGAGGGCCTGGCCCGTCTTGAGCACAGGGGCTACGACTCCGCCGGAGTCGCGGTCCTCGCCGCGTCCGGGGTGCGCGTCGCCAAGCGCGCCGGACGGGTCCGCGACCTGGCCGACGCCCTCCCCAAGCGCTTCAGCGGCGGGATCGGGATCGGTCACACCCGCTGGGCCACCCACGGCCCGGCCACCGACGCCAACGCCCACCCGCACACCGACGCCAAGGGCGACGTCGCGGTCGTGCACAACGGCATCATCGACAACGCCGGGGCCCTGCGCCGCCAGTTGGCCGAGGACGGGGTCGACCTGGTCTCCGACACCGACACCGAGGTGCTGGCCCACCTGGTGGCGCGCTCGAGCGCCGAGACCCTCGAGGGCCGGGTGCGCGACGCGCTGGCCGTGGTGGACGGCACCTACGGCATCGCCGTGGTCCACGCGGACTTCCCCGACCGGATCGTGGTGGCCCGCTACGGCAGCCCGCTGATCATCGGCGTCGGCGACAAGGAGATGTACGTCGCCTCCGACCTGGCCGCGCTGGTGCGCTACACCACCACCGTGGCCCACCTCGACGACGGCGAGATGGCCACGGTCACCGCCAGCGGGTTCACGACCTTCCGCAGCGACCTGAGCTCCACCGGCAAGACGGCCACCACGCTCGACATCGACCCGGCCGCCTACGAGGCCGGCGAGCACGCGTCGTACATGCGCAAGGAGATCCAGGAGCAGGTCAGCACGGCCGAGCGGATGCTGCGCGGGCGACTCGTCGAGCGCTTCGGCACCGCACACCTGGGCGGGCTGAACATGGACGTGCGCGAGACCCGGGCGATCAGCCGGGTCAAGATCCTGGGCTGCGGCTCGGCCTACTACGTCGGACAGATGGGCGCCTCGCTGCTCGAGGAGCTGGCCCGGATCCCCGCCGACGCCGAGGCCGCCAGCGAGTTCCGCTACCGCAACCCGGTGATCGAGCCCGACACCCTCTACGTCGCGGTGAGCCAGTCCGGCGAGACCGTGGACACCCTCCTCGCCGTGCAGGAGATCCAGCGCAAGGGCGGGCGGGTGATCGGCCTGGTCAACGTGGTCGGCAGCGCGATCGCGCGCCAGTGCGACGGCGGCATCTACCTGCACGCCGGGCCCGAGGTCGCGGTCGCCTCGACCAAGGCGCTCACCAACATGTTCCTCGGCTTCGCGCTGCTCGCCCTGCAGCTGGGCCGGGTCCGCGACCTCTCGATCGCCGACGGTCAGCGGCTGATCGCCGGCCTGGAGCGGATCCCCGCCCAGATCGAGGAGATCCTCGCCGGCGAGGAGGCGCTGGTGCCGATCGCCCAGCGGCTGGCCGAGGCCGAGAGCCTGTTCTTCGTGGGCCGGGTCCGGGGCTTCCCGGTGGCCCGGGAGGGCGCGCAGAAGTTCAAGGAGATCTCCTACCGCCACGCCGAGGCCTACCCGACCTCCGAGCTCAAGCACGGCCCGCTGGCGCTGATCGCCCCCACCCTCCCGACGGTCGCGGTCGTGCCCGCCGACGAGCTCGTCGAGCGCAACGTGGCGGCGCTCCACGAGATCGCCGCGCGCGGCGGCCCGCTGGTCGTGGTGACCCACCCCGGCGTCGACCTCGGCGACCTCGACGTCGCGCGCATCGACGTACCGCGCAGCGAGCCGGAGCTCGACCCGATCCTGCTCACCATCCCGCTGCAGCTGCTCGCCTACCACGCGGCGCTGCACCTGGGCCACGACATCGACAAGCCGCGCAACCTGGCCAAGTCGGTCACGGTCGAGTAGGGCGCAGGAGGGCGCGACCCCGGCGTGACCGGGGTCGCGTCCCCACGAATCGGTGGCGTGGCGGGGCCGCGATACCCTGGGGTCCTATGAGCGACGCGGAGCAGCAGGCGAACCCCGACCAGAACGACCTCGGACCGACCACCACCGAGGAGGCGGCCGCACAGCCGGTGGCCGCAGAGCCGGTGGCGGACCAGGGTCCCACCTTCGCCGACCTCGGTCTGGGCGAGAAGATCCTCAAGGTGCTGGCCGACGTCGGCTACGAGACGCCCTCGCCGATCCAGGCGGCGACGATCCCGCCGCTGCTCGCGGGCCGCGACGTGGTCGGCCTGGCCCAGACCGGCACCGGCAAGACGGCGGCGTTCGCCCTGCCGATCCTGTCCCAGCTCGACGTCAAGCAGAAGTCCGTCCAGGCGCTGGTGCTCGCGCCGACGCGCGAGCTGGCGCTGCAGGTCTGCGAGGCGTTCGAGAAGTACGCCGCGCACACCAAGGGCGTGCACGTGCTCCCCGTCTACGGCGGCCAGGGGTACGGCGTGCAGCTCAGCGCGCTGCGCCGCGGCGTGCACATCGTCGTGGGCACCCCCGGTCGGATCATGGACCACCTCGACAAGGGCACGCTCGACCTGACCGAGCTGCGCTTCCTGGTCCTCGACGAGGCCGACGAGATGCTCAACATGGGCTTCGCCGAGGACGTCGAGACGATCCTCGCCGACACCCCCGACACCAAGCAGGTCGCGCTCTTCTCCGCGACGATGCCGGCGCAGATCCGCCGCATCTCCAAGAAGTACCTCAACGACCCCGCCGAGATCACGGTCAAGAACAAGACCGCGACCGCCGCGAACATCACCCAGCGCTACCTGATGGTGTCCTACCCCCAGAAGGTCGACGCGCTGACCCGCATCCTCGAGGTCGAGAACTTCGAGGGGATGATCATCTTCGTGCGCACCAAGCACGAGACCGAGTCGCTGGCCGAGCGGCTGCGTGCGCGCGGCTTCTCCGCCACCGCGATCAACGGCGACGTGGCCCAGGCCGTGCGCGAGCGCACGGTCAACCAGCTCAAGGCCGGCAAGCTCGACATCCTGGTCGCCACCGACGTCGCGGCCCGCGGCCTCGACGTCGAGCGGATCAGCCACGTCGTCAACTACGACATCCCCACCGACACCGAGTCCTACGTCCACCGCATCGGCCGCACCGGCCGCGCGGGGCGCAAGGGCGACGCGATCTCGTTCATCACCCCGCGTGAGCGCCACCTGCTCAAGCACATCGAGAAGGCGACCCGCCAGCCGCTCACCCAGATGCAGCTGCCGAGCGTCGAGGACGTCAACCAGACCCGGCTGACCCGCTTCGACGAGGGCATCACCGCGGCCCTGGCCGACACCGCCCAGATCGACAAGTTCCGCGACGTGATCGCCCACTACGTGCGTGAGTACGACGTGCCCGAGGTCGACGTGGCCGCCGCGCTCGCCGTCGTGGCGCAGGGCGACGAGCCGCTGCTGCTCGACCCCGACAAGGTCCGCCCGGTCCGCACCGATTCCTACAGCGACGACCGGGGTGACCGCGGCGGCGACCGGGGCCGTCCCGAGCGGGCTCCGCGCAAGCCGCGCGGACGCACCGACGTGCCGATGGCGACGTACCGGATCGCGGTCGGCAAGCGACACAAGGTCGAGCCGCGCCAGATCGTCGGCGCGATCGCCAACGAGGGCAACCTCGGGCGCAACGACTTCGGCCACATCGAGATCAAGGGCGACTTCTCGCTCGTCGAGCTCCCCGCCGAGCTGCCCGAGGGCAGCCTGGAGAAGCTGCAGAGCACCCGGATCTCCGGCAAGCTCATCGAGCTGACCCGCGACAATGGGCCCGCTCGCGGTGGCAGCAGCGGTGGCTACCAGGGACGCTCGTCGGGTGGCTACCAGGGCGGCGACCGCAAGCCGCACCGCGGTCAGGGCGGCGGCGAGAAGAAGCCGCGCTGGCGCAACAGCGACGGCTGAGACCCGGCAGACCGAACCCCTTGTCGCATGGGGTCGACAAGGGGTCCGGCGCCAGGGAGAAGGACGCGCTCGAGGTGCGGTTGGGCCTTCGCTACGACCATGACACGCCGGATCTGGCATGTCAGCCATTTCCCTCGATCCTGGGGTAATGACAAGGTTGGCCCATGACTGGTCTTGACATGCTCGGCCCGCAGCATCGGGGCGTGTTCATCGCAGGCACCTGGCGCGAGGCGCAGGGCGGCGCGAGGTTCGAGGTCCTCGATCCCGCTGACGGCTCGGTGCTCACCACGGTGGCCGACGCGACGCTGGACGATGCGCGTGCCGCCCTCGACGCGGCCGCGGGCGCGCAGGCCGACTGGGCCGCGACCGCGCCGCGCGAGCGCGGCGAGATCTTGCGCCGCGCCTTCGAGCTGGTCGCCGCGCGCGCGGACGACTTCGCGCACCTGATGAGCCTGGAGATGGGCAAGCCCGTCGCCGAGGCCAAGGGCGAGGTCAGCTACGGCAACGAGTTCCTGCGCTGGTTCGCCGAGGAGGCGGTGCGCATCCACGGACGATGGATGAGCGCCCCCGCCGGCGGCAGCCGGCTGCTGACGATGAAGAAGCCGGTCGGGCCGTGCCTGATGATCACCCCCTGGAACTTCCCGCTCGCGATGGGCACCCGCAAGATCGGGCCCGCGGTGGCGGCCGGGTGCACGATGGTGATCAAGCCGGCTCAGCAGACGCCGCTGTCGATGCTGGCGCTGGCCGCGGTGATGGAGGAGGCCGGGCTGCCGGCCGGCGTGCTCAACATCGTGCCCACCACCGGGGCCCGCGAGCTCAGCGAGACGCTGATGGCCGACCCGCGGCTGCGCAAGGTCAGCTTCACCGGCTCGACCGTGGTGGGGCGCACCCTCGTCCAGCAGTCGGCCGGCCAGCTGCAGCGGATGAGCATGGAGCTCGGCGGCAACGCGCCCTTCGTGGTCTTCGAGGACGCCGACCTCGACGCCGCGGTCGACGGCGCGATGCTCGCCAAGATGCGCAACATGGGCGAGGCCTGCACCGCGGCCAACAGGTTCCTGGTGCATGCCTCGGTCGCCGAGGAGTTCGCGAACCGTCTCGCCGAGCGGATGGGCTCGCTGAAGGTCGGACGCGGCCAGGACGACGGCGTCGACGTGGGCCCGCTCATCGACGAGCGCGCGGTGGACTCGGTCGACGAGCTGGTCCGCGACGCCGTCGACCGTGGGGCGCGGGTGCTGACCGGTGGCGGGCCGGGGGAGGGCGCCGGCTTCTTCTACACGCCGACCGTGCTGGTCGACGTACCGTCCGGGGCCCGGATCGCGGCCGAGGAGATCTTCGGCCCCGTCGCCCCGGTCACCGCCTTCACCAGCGAGGAGGAGGCGATCCGGCTCGCCAACGACTCCGAGTACGGACTGGCCTCCTACGTGTACACCCGCGACCTGGCCCGGACCATCCGCGTCAGTGAGGCGCTGCAGTTCGGGATGATCGGCATCAACACCGGGCTGATCTCCAACCCCGCGGCCCCGTTCGGCGGCGTCAAGGCCAGCGGCTTCGGGCGCGAGGGCGGCTTCGAGGGCATCGAGGAGTACCTGGACACGACCTACGTCGCGCTGCCCGGCTGAGCCAGGTCGGCCTCGACCCGTCAGTCGCGCCGCGACACGCCGACGGATGGGTCGAGGCAGTGACGGGTCGGCTCAGCCCACGAAGATGCAGAACGGGTGGCCCGAGGGGTCGGCGAAGACGTAGAGCTCCTCCTCGGGGTCGTCGCTGCGGTCGTGGAGCACCTTCGCGCCCAGGGCCAGCGCCCGCTCCTTCTGCCGGTGCAGCTCGTCGACGCCGGAGACGGTGAAGTCCAGGTGCAGCTGCATGGGGACGTCGGGGGCCGGCCACGTGGTCGGGGTCAGCTCCTCGACCAACTGGAAGGCGAGACGACGCGTCTGGTCCTCCTCGACCAGCACCAGCCAGTCCGCGTCGTCGGGCTCGCCGCCGGTGGGCGGCTCGTCGCCGGCGCGGTAGCGCAGGCCCAGCAGCCGGCGGTAGAACTCGGCGAGCTCGCGGGGACGGGTGGTGTCGAGGACGGTGTGCAGCAGCTGCGGATACTCGGCCATGGTCGCTCCTCGCGGTCGTCGCTGTCGGCTCCGACGCTAGCGGGGTTCGCCGACAGCCCGCGCGAGATACCGGCGATGGGTCACAATGCGCGCGTGGACCTCTTCGCCGACGTCGCCGCGCAGTACCGCGAGTTCGCGGCGTACGCCGTGGACGACTCGCCCTGCCTGGCCGACTGGGCCCGGCGGACCGCCGAGGACGAGCGGCTGCTGGAGTGGATCCAGGAGCTGCCCCGCGCCAAGCGCCAGCCGAACCTGGTCTTCGCCGCGGCCCGCTGGCACGGCGTACCGGCGCCCGGCGAGTACGACGCACTGCGCTCGGCGCTGCTCGACGACGGCGGCGAGATCCGCGAGACGATCCGGCGACGCTCCACCCAGACCAACGAGGTCGGCCGGCTGGCGACGCTGCTCCCGGCGCTGGCCCGGATCGCCGAGGAGAGCGCGCGCCCGCTCGCCCTGATCGAGGTCGGGGCGAGCGCCGGGCTGTGCCTCTACCCCGACCGCTACTCCTACCGCTGGGACACCGAGCAGGGCCCGCGGCTGCTGGGCCACGACGGCCCGCTGCTGACCTGCTCGACGACCGGTGACCTGCCCGTGCCGACGGCGCCCCCGGAGGTCGCCTGGCGCGGCGGGATCGACCTGAACCCGCTCGACGTCGCCGACGCCGACGCGATGGCCTGGCTGACCACGCTGGTCTACCCCGAGTCCGAGGAGCGCCGCGAGCGGCTCACCCGGGCGATCGCGATCGCCCGCGAGGAGCCGCCGACGCTGGTGCGCGGCGACCTGCTGCTGGAGCTGCCGGCCCTGGTCGACGTGGCCGCGCGGCACGGGCAGGTGGTGGTGTTCCACAGCGCGGTGGCCCCCTACCTCGAGCCCGACGACCGGGAGGACTTCCAGCGCACCATGTCCCGGCTGGTCGCCGAGGGCGCGTGTCGCTGGGTCAGCAACGAGGGCAAGTCGGTGCTGGCGCAGGTGAGCGCCACCGGCCCCGCGATCCCCGAGGACGTCCCCACGTTCGTGCTCGGCCTGGACGGGCGCGCGGTCGCCTGGACGCATCCGCACGGGCGATCGATGCGCTGGCTCGGCTGAGCCGACGCGCCCTCGGCCGGTCGCGGCGGCGATGAGTTCGGTCGGCGGGATCGGTCCGCACCTGCATGCTCGTCCCGCCCGGGAGGAGGTGCGACGTGGACGACCCGGTGACCGAAAGCAGCACCGATGCGGTGAGCGACCCGCGCCACGAGCGTCCACTGCCGCGCCCGCTCCGGCCGTTTCGCACACCCGCCTACCGACGGCTCGCGGTGGCGCTGGTGTTCAGCACCTTCGCCTCCGGGGTCTGGATGGTGGGGCTGGTCTGGGAGGTGATCCGGCTCGGGGGCGGCCCCTCCCAGCTCTCCGTGGTGTCCACCGCCGCCGCGGTGGGCGTGCTGCTGCCGGCGCTGCTGGGCGGGGTCGTCGCCGACCGGGTCCCGCAGAAGTCGATCCTGCTCGTCGTGGCCGGCGTCGAGCTGACCGGGATGGGGCTGGTCGCGCTGGCCTCCCTCGCCGACGTCAGCGGCATCGCCCTGCTGACCGGGGTGGCGTTCGTGACCGGCGCGGCGATGGCGTTCTACTACCCGGCGTACTCCGCCTGGCTGCCGGCGCTCGTCCCGGAGTCGGAGCTGATGGCGGTCAACGGGTTCGAGGGCATGGTCCGCCCCACGGTCGGGCAGGCGGTCGGCCCGGGCGTCGCGGGCGTCGTCGTCGGATCGCTGTCGCCGGGTGCGGCGCTCGCGGTGGCCGCGCTGGCGTCGTTCGGTGGGCTGGTCGCGCTCACCGCCGTGCCGCTCACCCCGGTACGGCGCGACCTGGCCGCCGGTGCCGGTGCGCATCCGGTGGCCTCGGCGCTGAGCGACATGCGCGAGGCCTTCGCCTACATGGCCCGCACGCCGTGGTTCCTGGCGTCGCTGCTGTTCGCGGCGCTGATGGTCCTGGCGTTGATGGGTCCGTTCGAGGTGCTGGTGCCCTTCCTGATCAAGGACCGTCTCGGTGGCGGGCCGGGCGACCACGCGCTGGTGCTGGCCAGCTTCGGCGTCGGGGGTGCGGTCGGCTCGATGACGATGGCGGCGTTGCGGATGCCGCGGCGCTACCTGACCTGGATGAACCTGATGTGGGGTTTCGGTTGCCTGCCACTCGTGGTGATGGGCGCGACCAGCCGGATCTGGGTCGTGGTTCTCGCGGCGTTCGTGCTGGGCGCGCTGTTCTCGGCGCCGATGGTGATCTGGGGGACGTTGCTCCAGCGCCGGGTCCCGCCCGAGCTGCTCGGCCGGGTGTCATCGCTGGACTTCTTCGTCTCGGTCAGCCTGATGCCGGTCTCGATGGCCCTCGCCGGCCCGGTCTCCGACGCGATCGGGCTGCGCGCCACCTTCACCGTCGCCGGAGTCGTGCCCGGGATCGCGGCGGTGGTGGCGATCCTCTGGGCGCGGCTGCCCCACGACGAGCTCGCCCACCCCCTGCGCGACTGACGCCCGCCCCCGCCCGCCGTAGGCCCGCGCCGGCCCCGGTGGCCGCTGTAACGCGAGGTTATGCCCACCACCGCAGCGTTATTTCGCTGAGGTAGAGCGCATAACCCCGCGTTACAAGGGGGGCGGGGGCGGCGGGGCGGCGGGGCGGCGAGGGGCGGCGGGGCGGCGGGGCGCGGTCAGAGCTCGCCGAAGAGGGCGGGCAGCCGGTTGCGGGTGCGGATGCCGAGCTTGCGGTAGGTGTTCGACAGGTGCCACTCGACGGCCTTGATCGTGACGAACAGCTGCTGTGCGATCTGCCGGTTGGTCAGCCCCTCGGCGGCGAGCTGGGCCACCCGGCGCTCGGAGCTGGTGAGCGCGGCGACCGCCTCGACGCGGCTGCGTCGCGCGGACTGGCCGAGCCGGGCGAGCAGCCGCCGGGCCCGGTCCTGCAACGGGCTCAGCTCCTGCTCGCCGGCGTACTGCTCGGCCGAGCGGAGCAGGCCCACCACCTCCTCCTCGTCGGCCGCGCCGGCGAGGACGAGCATCCCGGCGAGGTCCGTGGCGATCTGGGCAGCCAGCCGGGGGGCGGGCGTGTCGGCCAGTACGGCGAGCGCCCGGCGCAGCAGCTGCACCCGATCGACGGTGGGGTCGACGGCCGCGACCGTGCGCAGTGCCTGGGCGATCGCGAACGGGGCGCCGAAGTCCTCGGCGAGGCGCAGGTCCTCGCGGCCCAGCGCGACGGCCTCGGGGACGCGCCCCAGGCGCACCAGCGACAGCGCCGCTCCGATCCGCCAGGCGAGCACGGCGGGGTTGTCGATGCCGGCGCGCATCCGCTCGCCGACCTCGGTGTAGTGGCGCAGTGCGCCCTCGTCGTCCCCGGCGGTCGCGGCCAGGTCGCCCAACGCGTGCAGCGCCACGGCTCCGACCAGGCCCGGGCTGCGCGCCAGGAGGGCCAGCGGCCCGGAGCACGCCGCGGCCTGCTCCAGCTCGCCGCGCGCGATGTGGCACTCCACCAGGCTCGCCAGGGCGGCCGCGTAGTCGGCGCGCGGGCTCCCCGCGCCCCCCTGAGCCGTCCGCGCCGAGGACCGTACCGCCACCTCGAGGTCGAACATCGCCTCGCTCACCAGACCCATCCGGGTGCGCAGGTAGCCCCGGCACGAGGACTGCTGGGCGAACCACAGCGTGGAGCCGCGGTCCTGCGCGACCGCGATGGCCTCGCTGAAGATGGTCTCGCCCTCCTGGAAGGCGCCGGTCCAGGCCAGCACCCCGGCCGCGAGCCACAGCGGGCCCGGGCCGGCGTCCTCGGAGAGCACGAAGCCGGTGGCCAGCCCCCGCAGCGCCGCCGAGCGGGACTCGGCCGCGTCGCCGCCCCGGAGGGCGTGCACGGCGGCGACGGTGGTCAGCGCGAATCCGTCCGCGGGATCGCCTGCGGCCTGCGACAGGTCAGCGGGGGTCGGCAGTCCGATCGCGTCGGCGGGGGGCTCGGTGCCCTGCACCAGGCAGGTCAGGGCGGCGCGAGCGGCGAGCCGGCGCCAGGCGCGATCGTGCGGGCGCGCGCCGAGCAGCACGTCGTAGACCCCGCGGGCGTCCTCGGCCCGGCCCGCGAAGGTGAGGGCGCTGGCCGCTTCGATGCGCAGCGTGTCCGCGGTGCCGCCGTCGCTGGCCGCGGCCGCCTGCTCCCACACCGCGACGGCCTCGTCCACGAGCCCCGCCTCGGCGCGGGCCCGGGCGGAGGCCGCGAGCAGCTCGACCCGGGTCGCGCCCTCGGCGCCCTCGGCCAGTGCCCGGTCGAGCAGTCGCCCGGCCAGGGCCGGGTTGCCCGCGTGCAGGGTGCGTCGGCCCTGCTGGGCGAGCAGTTCGCGGGCGCGTGGGTCGCGACTCACCGCGGAGCGCAGCAGGTGCGCCGCGACCAGGTCGGCGGGGGCGTCGGCCTCCTGGAGTGCGGCGGCGATGCGCGAGTGCCAGGCCGCCCGCTGTCCCGGCTCGAGCTCCTGGGTGAGCGCGTCGGCCACCCGCGGATGGCGCACCCGGACCAGGCCGCCGTCGACCCACAGCACCCGGCGGTCGGCGAGCTCCTCGAACTCGTCGGCGACCGCCTCGGGCGTGCGCCGTACCACGGCGGCGACCAGGCTCACGGCCACGTCGTCGCCGAGCAGCGCCACGACGCGTGCCGTCTCGAGCAGGGTCCGGGGCAGCGCGCGGACCCGGTGTGCGAGGACGCCGTCGCCGCGCGTGGCTCCCGGTTCGTCCTCGGCGAGCAGCTCGTGCAGGAGGAGCGGCACCCCACCGCTGTCGTGGTGCAGCCGGACGGCGTCCGCGTCGCCGAGGTCGGGGCGCGCCGAGCGCACCAGGGAGGCGGTGCCGCCGGCCCGCAGAGGGCGCAGCGCCAGCTGCTGCGAGGCGTCGAGGAGCCGCGGCGGGGCCCGGTCGACGTCCTCGACGGCATAGGCCAGCACGCAGGGAAGGGTCGCCAGCGCCGGCGCCAGCAGTTCGAGCACCTCGCGCGAGGCGGCGTCCGCGTGCTCCAGGTCGTCGACCAGCAGCAGGACCGCCTGGTCGCTGGAGATCTCCTCGAGCAGCCAGCGCGTCGCGTAGACGAGGTCGGCGACGGTACGGGTCCGTCCCGCGCAGAAGTCGGTGAGCGCGGCGCCGGGGCCGTCGAAGGGGTGCACCCCGGCGGCGCCGCGGCGGGCCAGGTCGCCGAACCAGGACCACAGGACGCCGTGCGCCACGTCCCCGGACAGCGGCGTCAGCCGGCAGTCCAGGATGCGCCATCCGCTGACGACCGCGCGGTTGCGGGCGTGGGCGAGCAGGCGGGACTTCCCGATCCCCGAGGGGCCGGTGACCGCCAGGAGCGATCCGCGGCCGGCCATAGCCCGCCCCATCACCTTGGTGAGGGCGGCGAGCTCCGCGTCCCGCTCCAGCAGAAGCGACGGGAGCATGGGCACAGGCTAGGAACCCGACGCCGCGGCCGTGCCGTTTTGAGCTATTTGGTGCCGGTTCGTGGGGGGTTGGGGACCATCGGCGAGCCCTCTCGCCCCAACAGCCCCAGCAGGACCACGTCGTACGGCGCGTCCGGGGCGGTGGGGAGCGGGGAGCCGAAGCGGAGACCGCGGTCCGCGGGCGAGATCGTCGTCGTGGCCACCGGCAGCAGCGCCTGGGCCAGCTGTCCCGGCAGGCGGGCCCCGGAGCCCGTCGCGCCTGCGACGTCCCAGCCGTGCACCGCGACCTCCAGCGCAGCGGTGGCCGCGAGCAGCCCCGATCCCATCCGCCGGCGTCCGATCTCGATCTCACCCGGGCCGCGGCGCGTCCAGGCCCCGAGCAGCGCGCAGGCCTTGGCGGTCAGGTCCTCCCGGGCGCGGGCCTCGGGGGCGGCCGCGGCCGAGGGCACGGTGACCTCGACGCGCCCGTGTGCCGCCTCCAAAAAGGCGTCGAGGGAGTCGGCCATGTGGGTCAGCAGCGCGGCGAGGTCCCAGCGCGAGCAGGGAGTGGGCCGGTGGAGGTCGGCCTCGGTCATCTCCACCAGCCGGACCCGGGTCCAGCCGAGGGATCGTTCGAGGAGCTCGAGCCCCTGGTGGTGGTCCATGACGACCAGCCCGCTCCTGGTCCCGGATCAGTGCGAGGCGACGCCCGCGGGATCCGGCAGCCGGTCGGGCAGCCCGAACCGGGCGAACAGCGCGGGGTCGAAGAACGCGCTGACGTGGCGCACCCGGTCATCCTCGAGGTCCAGCACCTGGAGGTGGAACGGCACGAACCCACCCTCCGCCGCCCGCATGTAGAGGCCGAAGGCCGGCTGCGCGTTTGCCGAGGTCCGCACCATCACCATGTCGTGCACGCCGCCCGGGCACTGGGTGTCGATGAGCCGGCCGATGTTCTCGGCGCCGCGGTACCAACCCGTGAAAGGGGGCATCTCCCAGACGGCCTCCGCGGTCAGCAGGCTCACGATGGTGGCGATGTCCTTGCGCCAGAACGCCTCGACGTACCGCTCCAGCAGCTGGGCCTGCGCGGGGCTGAGCTCCGGCTCGACCGTCTCGGCGGTGAGCCCGCGCTCGGCCATCTGGGCGTGGGCCCGCTGCAGTGCGGAGTTGACCGCGGCGGGCGTGGTCGCCAGCGCGGCAGCCACCTCCGCGGCCGACCAGCGCAGCACGTCGCGCAGGATCAGCACCGCGCGCTGGCGGGCGGGCAGGTGCTGCAGCGCCGCCACGAACGCGAGCCGGATCGAGTCGCGCTCGGCCACCGTCACGGCCGTGTCCGGCACCGGTTCGAGCCAGGGCACCTCGGCGTCGCGCTCCAGGGCGTCCCCGGCCAGCGAGTCGGCGGTGCCCAGCCCGGTGGGCAGCGGACGGCGGGGCCGGCCCTCCAGGCTGGTCAGGCAGACGTTGGTGGCGATCCGGTACAGCCAGGTGCGCACCGAGGAACGGCCCTCGAAGCGGTGGTAGGCCTTCCAGGCGCGCAGGAAGGTCTCCTGGACCAGGTCCTCGGCCTCGTGGACCGAGCCGCTCATCCGGTAGCAGTGGGCCAGCAGCTCGCGCTGGTAGCGCCGGGTCAGCTCGGGGAAGTCGGTGTCGATGTCGCCGGTGAGGTCCTCTTGCGGCCCGGGCGCGACCGGCCCCGCCGCCGGTGGGGCGGTGGAGGGCGGTGCCGTGGTAGCCGACGCCGTCGGGTGCGCTGTCATCGGTGGCTCCTCGCGTGCGATCTCTCCAGTGTGCCGTCCACTAGGACCCGTGGCGAGGGAATAACTCATCGCCGCGGCGAGGGGTGCCCGCGATGAGTTGGCTCCGGGGCGCCGGTCTGCAGAGCCAACCGATCCCTGAGGAGGACCCCATGAGCCGCATGCTCTTCGTCAACCTGCCGGTGCGGGACGTCTCGGCGAGCCGCGCCTTCTGGGAGGGCCTCGACTTCGACTTCGACGAGGACTACTGCGACGGCAAGGCCTGTTGTCTGCTGCTCAACGACCAGACCTGCGTGATGCTCCTGGAGCAGGGGTTCTTCCACGGCTTCCACAGCACCGCCCACCACACCGGCGACCAGGTGGTCCTGTGCATCTCGGCGCGCTCACGCGAGGAGGTCGAGCAGCTGTGCGAGCGGGCCTTCGCGGCCGGGGCCACCGCTGCCGGCGAGGTCCAGGACGACGGCCCCATGCACGGCTGGTCGTTCCGCGACCCCGACGGTCACATCTGGGAGGTGCTCTGGCTCGACGCCAGCTGAAGGGCAGAGCGCGCGGCCGGCTCGGCCAGCGCGCGGTCGGCGGCCACCAGCCCCACCCGGGTACGCCGTTCGAGCAGGTCGTCGACGTCGCAGGCCCCCTCGTGGGTGATCCCGAAGAGCAGCTCGGCCAGCGTCACCGCCACTCCCGGCGCGATCGGGGCCAGCAGCTCCTCGTCGTCCAGCCCGCTGGCAAGGCGGGCCTGCTCCAGGACGAGCGCGGCGTCGGTGCCGTAGCGGCGCACCAGTCGCTGCGGCGCCTCGAGCGCCGCCAGCTCGGCGCGCGGGGCGGCCCCGAGCAGCGGGAGCGTGCTGGTCCGGCAGGGCCCGGCGCTGAGCCGGGGGGCCGAGGCCAGGGCCACGTCGACGGCCTCCTCGGCCATCTGCCGGTACGTGGTCAGCTTGCCCCCGACGACGGTGACCAGGCCGGTGGCCGAGGTCAGCACCGCGTGCCGGCGGGAGAGGTCCGCGGTGGAGCCGGTGCCGTCCCCGGCCTGCAGCAGCGGGCGCAGCCCCGCGAACGCTCCGACCACGTCGGCGCGCCGCAGCGGCCGGGTGAAGGCGGCGGCGACCACGTCGAGCAGGAAGCCGATCTCGGTCTCGGTGGGCTCCGGCACGTCGGGGACCGGCCCGTCGGCGGGCTCGTCGGTCAGCCCGACGTAGAGCGTGCCGTCGGCCTGCGGCAGCACCATCACGAACCGGTTCAGTGTGCCGGGGACCGGCACGGTGACCACCGAGCGCAGGCCGGGCAGGGTGCCCTCGCGCAGCACCAGGTGGGTGCCGCGGCTGGGGCGCAGCGTGATCTCGTCCGCGAGCTGGCCGGCCCAGACCCCGGTCGCGTTGACGACGGCGCCCGCCGCGACGTGATGGGTCAGGCCGGTGCGCTCGTCGCGCAGGTCGACGCCGGTGCCGCTGGCCGCGGTGACGCGGGCCCGGGTGCGCACGTGCGCGCCGTACGCCGCGGCGGTGCGGGCCACGGTGATCACCAGGCGGGCGTCGTCCTCGAGCTGGCCGTCCCAGGACAGCAGGGCGCCGCGCAGCCCGGGCTGGCGCAGCCCGGGCGCGAGCTGGAGTGCCTCGGTCGTGGTGATCCGGCGGGGTCGGGGCAGCGTGTCGCTGGAGGTGTGCGCCGAGCGGCGCAGCAGGTCGCCGGCCCGGAAGCCGGCCTGGGCGAGCGCGGCCGCCGACCCGGAGACGCTCGTGGTGAGCGGCATCAGCATCGGCACCGGATGGGTCAGGTGCGGGGCGGTGACGTCCATCAGGATCCCGCGCTCGACGGCGCTCTCGTGGGCCACGCCCACCTGGCCGCGGGCGAGGTAGCGCAGCCCGCCGTGGACCAGCTTCGAGGACCATCGCGAGGTGCCGAAGGCGAGGTCGTGGGCGTCGACCGCGAGCACGCTCAGGCCGCGCGTGGCGGCGTCGAGGGCGACGCCGGCGCCGGTGATGCCCAGCCCGACGACCACCAGGTCGACGGCCTCGGGGACTCCCGCCAGCCCCGCGGCGATCCGCCGGTCGGTCATGGCCGGAGCGCCCGGACGAGGACCTCGCGGAGCTCGGCCAGGAGCGCCTCCTCGCTCACCGCCGCGTCGACCATCGTGTGCAGCGACAGCACGAAGCCGTGCGCGGCCAGCGCGACGCCGCGGGCGATCGCGGTCGGGTCGCCGGCCCGGATGGTCCCGTCCGCCTGCCCCGCGCGGATCGCCCGCTCGGCGAGGGCGAGCACCGAGTCCTGCGAGCGGCCCCGGCGCACCAGCAGGTAGGGCAGCAGCAGCTCGGGGTCCAGCTCGACGATCCGGACGAAGAGCTCGTTGCGGCGCAGCTGGACGATCGTGGCGACGGCGTCGTCGACCAGGCTGTCGAGGCCGGTGCGGCGGCCGATCTGCGGCGCGGGGGCCGACTCGGCGGTCGCCCGGGTCACCACGGCGCGCCACTCGCGGGTCATCAGGTCGCCCAGCAGCCGGGGCATCTCGCCCCAGGTGCGGTAGATGGTCATCCGTGAGACGCCGGCCCGACGCGCCACCTCGGTCAGCGTCGTACGCCGCCACCCGACGTCGAGGAGGCAGGCCCGGGCCGCGTCGAGGTAGGCGTCCTGCGCGCTGCCGGGGGCGGGGAGACCCGCCCCGGAGGAGTCCTCCGCCGGCTCACCCGGTGTCTCCAAGTCGTTGTGACGAAGTGACGTCATGTGTCACAGTGTAACCCATGACACGCGAGATGCATCCGAACCGCTGGGGCGCCGCCGACCGGGCCACCGCGCTGCCCGACTCCGCGCGCGGCCTCGTCGAGCTGGCCTTCGGCCTCGACGAGCGCCCAGCCGTCACGGACCCCGAGCTGGCTGCGTCCGTCCTCGGCGGCGAGGTGCGCAGCGCGCTGGCGGACATCGTCGGGGAGGAGCACGTGCTCGTCGACGACGCGACCCGGCGGCTGCGCACCCGCGGCAAGTCCACCCCGGACCTGCTGCGCGCCCGCGCCGGCGACCTCGCCGACGCCCCCGACGTCGTGGTCCGCCCCGCGAGCCACGACGAGGTGGCGGCGATCCTCGACCTCGCGGTCCGGCACCGGCTGGCGGTCGTCCCGTTCGGGGGCGGCACCTGCGTCACCGGTGGGCTGGTCGCGCGCCGCGAGGGCTTCGCCGGCGTGCTCAGCCTCGACCTGGTCCGGATGAACCGGCTGCTCGCCGTCGACCCGGTCTCGATGACCGCCACCCTCGAGCCCGGCCTGCGTGGCCCCGAGGCCGAGGCGCTGCTGGGCGAGCACGGCCTCACCCTCGGTCACTTCCCGCAGTCCTTCGAGCACGCCAGCATCGGCGGCTTCGCGGCGACCCGCTCCAGTGGGCAGTCGAGCGCCGGGTACGGCCGCTTCGACTCCATGGTCGTCGGCCTGGCCGTGGCCACCCCCAGCGGTCGGCTCGATCTCGGCACCGCGCCCGCCAGCGCCGCCGGCCCGGACCTGCGCCAGCTGATCCTGGGCTCCGAGGGCACCCTGGGCGTGATCACCGCCGTCACCGTGCGGGTACGGCGGGTGCCGCAGGTGACGCGCTACGAGGGGTGGCGCTGGCCCGACTTCGAGTCCGGCACCAACGCGGTGCGCCGGCTCGTCCAGGACGGCCTGCAGCCGACGGTCCTGCGACTCTCGGACGAGGCGGAGACCGCGCTCAACCTCGCCGACCCCGAGGCGGTGGGCGCCGAGTCCGCCACCGGCTGCCTGATGCTGGTGGGCCACGAGGGGGAGGCCGCCACCGTCGCCGCCCGCCGGGCCGCGGTGACCATCGCCCTGGAGGACCTGGGCGGCACGCCGCTCGGGACCGGGCCCGGCGAGTCCTGGGCGCACGGCCGCTTCGCCGCGCCGTACCTGCGCGACGCGATGCTCGACGTCGGGGTGCTGGTCGAGACGCTGGAGACGGCGACGTTCTGGTCGCGCATCCCGGCTGTCTACGCCGCGGTGCGCACCGCGCTGGAGGAGTCGCTCGGCGGCGACGGGGAGAGCGTGCTGGTGCTGTGCCACGTCTCGCACGTCTACGAGACCGGCGCCTCGCTGTACTTCACGGTGGCCGCCCGGCAGGGGCCCGACCCGCTCGCCCGCTGGGAGGCGGCGAAGGCGGCCGCCAGCGACGCGATGCTCGCCGCCGGCGCGACGATCACCCACCACCACGCCGTCGGCACCGATCACAAGCCGTGGCTGGCCCGCGAGATCGGCCCGGTCGGCGTCGGCATCCTGCGCGCGGTCAAGGCCGAGCTCGACCCGGCCGGCATCCTCAATCCCGGTGTGCTGATCCCGTGAGGGCGTTCACGCTGCTGGTCAACCCGACCTCCGGCGGCGGCGCCGCGCCGGGCGCGGTCGTCCCGGCCGCGCGGCTGCTGCGCGACGCCGGCGCCCGGGTGGAGGTGACCTACCCGCCGGGCCCGCTGGCCTGCATGGAGCTGGTCGACGCCGCGGTGGCCCGCGGTGACGTGGTGGTCTCGGTCGGCGGCGACGGGATGCTGTCCTCGCTGGCCGGCCGGGTCGCCGCGAACGGCGGCTTGCTCGGTCTGCTCCCGGTGGGACGCGGCAACGACTTCGCGCGGATGCTGGGCGTCCCCGAGGACGCCGCCGGACAGGTCGAGGTGCTGCTCGGGGCGGTGCCGCGCCGCGTCGACCTGCTCGAGCTGCGGCTGCCAGGCAGCGCCCCGCGCGCGGTCGCCGGCTCGGTCTACGCCGGCGTCGACGCCCGCGCCGCGGCGTACGTGGCCCGGATGCGCCGCGTGCCGAGCCGCATGCAGTACCCGCTGGGCGCGGTCGCCGCGCTCGCGACGTACCGGCCGGCCTCGTTCCGCGTCGTCGTGGACGGACCCGACGGGCGCCACGAGGCCGAGTACGAGGCGGCGACCGTGGTGGTGGCCAACTCGCGCTTCTACGGCAAGGGGATGGCCATCGCTCCCGCCGCCGCGATCGACGACGGTCTGCTGGACCTGATCGTGGTGGAGGCCGCGCACAAGCGGGCGCTGATCCGGGCGCTGCCCCGCCTCTACGACGGCACCCACGTCGACCTGCCCCAGGTGACGGTCCTGCGCGGCACCCGGATCGAGCTCACCGCCGACAGCGCGGTCGCGGTGCCGATGGGCGGCGACGGCGAGCCGTTGGGTGACCTGCCCCGCCTCGGCGCCCCGCCCGCGGTGATCGAGGTCCGCGCCGACGCCCTGGACGTGCTCGCCTCCGTGCGCTGATCCCGCCCCCGCCACCTGGGGGTCGTGTGCCTGAGCGCGCGCCCCGGTGCGTCGTGGGGCACACGACCCGGGGATCCGTGGTCCACTGCTCGGGTCGAGAGGGGGAGCTCGCGATGGATCCGGTGGCCCGTGGGGTTCAGGAGCGCCGTATGGCCGGCCTGGAGTCGTTGAGCCTGGGCGCCTCGTGCGGGACCGCGGTCTTCTTCGGCTGCCTGCTCGTCGCGGACGCCGGCGTCACGCTGGCCGTCTCCGGGGGACTCGCGGCCGCGCTGCTGGCGGCCGTGCCCTGGCTGGTGCATCGCCGCCGCCACCCGCCGTCTCTGGAGCCGGATCCCGCCGAGATCCAGGACGAGGAGGACGACGGGGAAGGCGGATGGACCCTCGGGTCCCTCCTGCTCGCGGTGATCGTGGTGCCGCTGTTCGTCGTGGTCGGGATCCTGTTCCGCTTCCTGCTTCCGTTGGCGATCATCGTCGGGTTCTGGGTCGCCAACGGCTCCGCGTCGGCGGTGTCGGTGCTCGGTGCCGCCGGAGCCTGCCTGGCCGTCCTGGCCTGCGTGGAGTTCGCGCTCGAGGTGCCGCTGGCCCGCCGCTGGGGGCTTCCGCTCGGTTGACATCGGCCGGCAGCGACCGTTCGGAAGGAAAACTCGTCGGCGCCCACGCTCGGGCCGGACTCGATCGGCCCGCGTTTTCCTTCTGAACGGTCGCCCGCTCCGCGCACTAGCCGACGGCGTCGCGGAACGACCACACCAGCAGCTCGGTCGCGGCGGTGGCGCGCACGCGCCGCCCCGGCTCGCCGCTCAGCCGTACGGCGTCGGCCTCGCCCAGCACCGTCGTCGCCGGGGCGTCGCCCCCCTCGAGGAGCGCGCCGCCCCGGGCGACGAACACGTGAGCGAGTGGGTCCTCGGGCAGCGCGACGACCGCGCCGGGGGCCAGCCGCGCCGCGTGCAGGGTCGCTGAGCGCGCGCCGATCGGCAGCAGCGCCGCCGGGTCGTGGCCCGAGACGACCGGCACCAGGCCCCCGGCGGCGAGCGCGTCGCCCAGCTCGGTGTCGCGCAGGACCGGCGGCGTCCCCGCCTCGTCGGGCCGCACCCACACCTGGACGAACCGGGTGGGTCCGGAGGCAGGGTCGCCGACCTCGCTGTGCACGATGCCCGCGCCGGCCGAGGTCACCTGGACGCGGCCCGGGGAGGTCGTGCCGCGCCCGCCGGTGGAGTCGGTGTGGACCAGCGCGCCCTCGAGCACCCAGGTGACGATCTCGAGGTCGGTGTGCGGGTGGTCGGGGTACCCGGCGCCGGGCGCCAGCCGATCGTCGTTGTGGCACACCATCGGGCCGAAGCCGAGGTTGGCCGGGTCGTAGTGGGGCCCCCAGGAGAACGAGTGGTCGGTGGCGCGCCCCTCGGCGCTCGTGCGCTGCCGGGTCCCGGCGCGCCGCACCTGCACGCTCACCGAGCGCTCAGCTCCCCGTCGGCGACTGCGGCGCCGCCGTCCCCGTCGGCGTCGGCGCCGCCGTCCCCGTCGTCAGCGTCGTCAGCGAGGCTGAGCAGCCGGGCGAGCAGGTCGTCGGTGAGGCTCACCGCCTCGGCGAGCCGGTCCTCGCCGAGCTCGGCGAAGGACCGGTCGAGGCGCTCCAGGGCGCTCCTGCTCCGCGCGACCAGCGTCTCGCCGGCGGGGGTGAGGCCGTGCTGGATCCGCCGGCCGCGCCCGGGGGAGCGCTCGAGCAGGCCGTCGCGGACCAGCCCGGCGGTGGCGCCGCTCAGCGACTGCGGGGTCTGGGTGGTGAACTCCGCCAGCTCGGCCCCGGAGGCGCCGGGGTTGCGCTCCACCGCGTCGAGGACCAGGTACTGCGACAGGGTGAGGCCGACCCGGCGCAGCGCGGAGTCGGCGGTGCGGCCGTAGAGCTGGACGATCAGCCGCAGCCGCAGCGGCAGCCACTGCACCCCGTGCGGGTCGGGGTGGGCGAGCAGCCGGGTCAGGGCGGGGCTCTCCCCGCGCCAGCGTCGCTCGGTCATGGAGCCACCGTAGTGCCCGGGAACAGATCGGGAGCGGCCACGGTTGGGCTCATGTCAGGAACCTGACACAGACGTCGCACCCGCAGGAGAAGTCAGTGAGTCACACCGCCACCGGAGGAGCCGACACGGCCCCCTCCGTCCCCAGCGCCCCCGGGACACCGGAGCCCCGAGACGGTGGCCCGAGCGACGGCAACACCCTGGTCATCGGGCTGCTGCTCGCCTCGACCTTCGTGGTGATCCTCAACGAGACGATCATGGGCGTCGCGCTGCCGCAGCTCACCCGGGACCTGGCGGTCTCCACCTCGACCGCGCAGTGGCTGACCACCGGGTTCCTGCTGACCATGGCCGTGGTGATCCCGGTGACGGGCTTCCTGCTGCAGCGCTTCCACGTGCGCCCGCTGTTCCTGGCCGCGATGACGCTGTTCAGCGTGGGCACCGTGGTCGCGGCCAGCGCGCCGGGCTTCGCGACCCTGCTGGGTGGGCGGGTGATCCAGGCCTCCGGCACCGCGATCATGGTCCCGCTGCTGTTCACCACGGTGCTCAACCTGGTGCCCGCCGAGCGGCGTGGCCGCACCATGGGCAACATCTCGATCGCGATCTCGGTGGCCCCGGCCATCGGCCCGACCATCTCCGGGCTGATCCTCGACGTGCTCGACTGGCGCTGGATGTTCTGGCTGGTCCTCCCCATCGCCCTGGGCGCCCTGACGCTGGGCGCGGTCAAGCTGCGCAACGTGACCGTGCCGCGCGCGGTCCCGATCGACGTTCTCTCCGTGGTCCTCTCCGCGCTGGCCTTCGGTGGGCTGATCTACGGACTGAGCAGCATCGGCCAGGCCGCCGAGGGCGAGGTCCCGGTCTCCCCGTGGATCACCGTCAGCATCGGCGTCGTCGCGCTCGCGCTCTTCGCCTGGCGTCAGCTGGTGCTCCAGCGCACCGCCCGGGCCCTGCTCGACCTGCGCACCTTCCGCAGCAGCCACTTCACCATCGCGGTGCTGCTGGTCGTGGTCAGCATGATGTCGCTGTTCGGCACGATCATCCTGATCCCGATCTACACCCAGGGCGTGCTCGGCCTGGACACCCTCGACACCGGCCTGCTGCTGCTTCCCGGCGGGCTGGTGATGGGCCTGATGGCGCCCTTCGTCGGCCGCCTCTACGACCGCAGCGGCCCGCGGGCGCTGGTCATCACCGGCGCCTCGATCGTCGCCGTCGCGCTGTGGGGCCTGGCCCAGGTCGACGTCAGCACCGAGGGCTCCTACGTGATGGGCTGCCACGTCGTGCTGAGCATCGGCCTGGCGTTGACGTTCACGCCGCTGTTCACCTCCGGCCTGGGCTCGCTCGACCCGCAGCTGTACTCCCACGGCAGCGCCATCGTCAGCACCATGCAGCAGCTGGCCGGTGCCGCCGGCACCGCGCTGTTCGTGACGCTGCTGGCCCGCGGCGTCGCCGACGCCGGTGCGTCCGCGAGCCCGGCTGCCGCGACCGCGGACGGCGTGCAGGCGGCGTTCCTGGTCGGCGCGGTGATCTCGACCCTGGCCGTGGGACTCGCCCTGTTCGTCCGCAGGCCTCCCGCTCAGGAGCCCGCTGCCTGATGCGGGGGCGGTGACTCACACCGCCCGCCCCCCATTGCCGCCGTTCTCGTGCCCACCGGCCGCCAGCGCCGCGGCCAGGCGCCGCACCGCCTCGGTGAGCCGCTCGGGCGAGGTGGCGATGTTGACCCGCACGTGGCCCTCCAGGCCGGGCTGGTAGTCCGAGCCGGGGGCCAGCGCGACGCCGTGCGCGCGGCCGGCGGCGGCCGGGTCCGCCACGCCGTACCCGCGCAGGTCCAGCCAGGCCAGGTACGTCGCCTCGAGCGGCCGCATCCGGGCGGCGGGCAGGTGGGTGGCGACCAGGTCGGCGAGCAGCGCGCGCTGGGCGTCGAGGCGGGCCACCAGCGCGGCCAGCCAGTCGTCGCCCTCGCCGTAGGCGGCCCGGGCGGCGACCATGCCCAGCGGTGAGTAGCCGTGGTTCTGCGGGAGCGGGACGTTGCGCAGGGCGCGCTGCTCGTCGGCGTCCAGGGTGAGGACCTGCGCGCAGTGCAGCCCGGCGGTGTTGAAGGACTTCGAGGCGCTGGTGACCAGGATCCCGCGCGGGTCCACCGACAGGTACGGCGTGAACCGGGCGCCGGGCAGGGTGAGCGGCGCGTGGATCTCGTCGGCGATCACCCGGGCGCCGTACCCGGCGGCGAGGTCGCGCACGGCCTCCAGCTCGGTCCGGGTGGCCACGCCCCCGAGCGGGTTGTGCGGGTTGCACAGCAACAGGGTGCGGGCGCCGGCGGCGAAGGCCCGCTCCACGGCGACGAGGTCGAGGGCCGCGCCGGCGTGGTCGAGCGGGGCGTCCGGGTCGGTCTCCACGCCGACCAGCTCGCGCCCGGTCACCGCGACCAGCTCGCGGAACGGCGGGTAGCACGGCAGCGGCACCGCCACCGGGCCCGGCGGGCAGAGCACCTCCAGGGCCAGCCGGATGCCGGCGATCACGTCGCCGGCCAGCACGCAGGCGCTCGCGGGCAGGTCCCAGTCCCAGTGGCGGCCCGCGAAGCCGGACAGCGCGGCGCCGACGCCGCCGTCGCCCGGCGGTGGGTAGCCGGCCATCTGCGCCTGCACGGCCCGGGTCAGCGCCGCGCTCACCGGCGGGGCGAGGGCGTAGTCCATCTCGGCCACCCAGGCCGGGATCACGTCCGGGCCGTAGACCCCCCACTTCAGCGGCAGGGCGGCGCGGGCCTCGTCATCGCTCAGGTCACGGATCACGGATCGAACCTAACCGCGCCCCCCGACAGGGACCGGGTGCGTAGCCTCGGCCCATGCAGCAGGTGCGCCGAGCCGCCCGCGCACCGGGGCTCCTCGCCCTGGTGCTGCTGGCCGGCGTCGCCTGCAGCTCGGCCTCCGACCCCGCGGGCCGTGGCGAGGCCCCGTCCCGCAGCGCCGATCCGGCGTCCCCCGAGTCGCGGCGGACACCGCAGGGATCGCCCACCCAGCCGCTGGTGCTGAGCGTCGACCCGCGGGTGGGCCCGCTGGACCTCCCGCTGCGCACCGCGCGACGGCTGGTGCGCGGCGACGAGGTGGCCGGTCTCCCGGCGGTCGAGGTGGCGCCGGCCAGCGAGGTGGGGCCCGAGCGGCGGGTGGTCCGGGTGGGCGGCGTGCACCCACTGCGCCACCCGGGGCGCTACCGGTTGAGGACCCCCGGCCGCGCCACGCCCACCGGCGAGGTCCCGGTCGTCACCACGGTGACGGTGACCGGTGACGTGATGCTCGGGCGGGCGGTGGCCGAGCGGGGCGCGCAGGTGGGCGACCCGGGCCACGCGCTGCGGCCGATGGCGCGCCGCCTCGCTTCCGCCGACCTCACCGTCGGCAACCTGGAGAACACGCTGTCCCGCGCCGGCGCCCCCACCCAGGGCGGCGACTCCTTCGCCGCGCCGCCGGCGGTCGCCCGTGCTCTGCGCAGCGCCGGGTTCGACGTGCTCGGGCTGGCCAACAACCACCTCGGCGACTTCGGGCCGGACGCGCTCGCCGAGACCGTACGGCGCCTGCGCGGCGCCGGGCTGAAGACCTTCGGCGCCGGCCGGGACGCGGCCCAGGCCTGGCAGCCGGTGGTGGTCGAGCGCAACGGCGTGCGCTTCGGCCTGATCGGGTTCAACGCCATCGGCGAGACCCCCGAGGTGGGCCCCGACAGCCCGGGCGCGGTGTCGGTGAGCATGCCGCCGCGCACCGGCCCGCTCGACCGCGCGGAGCTGGCCCGGTTCCTGCGCGCCGTACGCCGCCTGGACCGGACCGTGGACGTGACGCTGGTGCTGCCGCACTGGGGCACCCAGTACACCCAGCGTCCCGAGCCGATCCAGCGCCGGGTGGCCCGCGACTTGGTCGCCGCCGGCGCGGACGTCGTGGTCGGCGGGCACCCGCACTGGGTCCAGGGCACCTCCGTGCTGGCCCGGCCCGGCGGCGGCGACGCCCTCGTCGTGCACTCGCTGGGCAACTTCGTCTTCGACATGGACTTCATGGAGCCCACCCAGGAGGGCCTCGTCCTCGAGCTGGTGTTCTGGGGCGACGAGCTCAAGGCCGCCGAGCCGGTGCCCTACCGGATCGGCGCGGACTACGCCCCGCGGCTGGTGTCCTGGGCCGACGCGGCCGCCAACCTCGGGCTCTTCTGGGAGTTCAGCGACCTGCCAGCCAGGACCAGGTGAGCCGGCCGACCCGGTCCAGCTGGGCCCGTTCCACGACCGCCGCGACGTCGCCGCTGGAGTGGTAGCCCGGGTACGGCGTGCTGCCGATCCGGGCCACCGTGAAGCCGGCCTTCTCGAACGACCAGTGGTCGCTGGTCCGCAGCTCGGTCCGGGTGCTGGGGATGTCGAGCTCGTCTGCCAGCGCGAGCAGCCGGTCGCGGACCCCGGTCGGCGAGAGGCCGCCCAGCCCCACCGGCACCCGCGCGCCCACTCCGACCCGGTCCAGCGACACCATCGCCCGCAGGTTCGCGCGCGCGGCCGGGCTCATCTCGCGCACGTAGTGCTGGGAGCCGAAGTGGTGCTCGTCGTCGCCGGGCCCGCGCGGCTCCTCGGCGCCGAACGCGACCAGCACCGTGGGCAGTCGGGGATCCTGGGCCGCGGCCAGCCGGGCCAGCTCCAGCAGCACCGCGACGCCCGAGGCGTTGTCCTCGGCGCCGGGGGCGACCGCGACCGTGTCCAGGTGCGCGCCCACCAGCAGGTACGGCGCGCCCGGGTCGAAGCCCGGCGGCGTCGCCACCACGTTGGACGAGCGGCCGGCCGCCACCGGCACCCCCCAGGAGTCGCCGGCGGGGACGGGGAAGCGCTGCCGGGTCACGTCGTAGCCGTAGACGGCGAAGTGCGCGGCGACGTACGCCGCGGCCTCGCGGTACGCCGGCCCGGTGGCCAGGCGCGGCCCGATCCGGCCCGCCAGCACCCGGACGTGGCCCAGGGCGCGTCCCGCGCCGAAGCGGACCGTGGGGCGAGGTGACTCCTCCGGGACGGGCGCGGTGGGCGAGGCGGTGCCGGGCGGGGGAGCGGCGCGCCGCGACGCGGAGTCGGAGGCGACCGGGGGAGGGGCGTCCTGCCCGCTGCAGCCGAGGCCGCCGGCCAGCACCGCGAGGACCAGTGCGCAGCCGGCCGCCGTACGACGCGTGCAGGATGCCATCGCGAGCTCCCGGGCTGATCGTGTCGCCGTGGACCGTGAGGGCGCCAGCATGACACGCGGGGCGGACCCCGGACGCGGTCGCGCTGAGCGCTCCGTCGCCGGCCGGGGCTGTGACGTCCCGCACGTCGGACCGAGGCCTGCCACCGTGACAGTTCACCTGTCATGATCGCGCCATGAGCTATGAACTCGGTCAGGGAACCGGCCCGCTGCAGGGCGTCAAGGTCGTCGAGATCGCCGGTATCGGGCCCAGCCCGCACGCCTGCATGATCCTCGCCGACCTCGGTGCGGACGTGATCCGCGTCGAGCGTCCCGGCGGCCAGGCGCTGACCGGGGGCTCGACCGACCTGCTCAACCGCGGGCGCCCCAGCGTCGCGCTGAACCTCAAGGACCCCGCCGCGATCGCGGTCGTGCTCGACCTGATCGAGGGCGCCGACGTGGTGATCGAGGGGATGCGCCCCGGCACCACCGAGCGGCTCGGCCTGGGTCCCGACGTGTGCCTGGAGCGCAACCCGCGACTGGTCTACGGGCGGATGACCGGGTGGGGCCAGGACGGCCCGCTGGCCAAGGCCGCCGGGCACGACATGAACTACATCTCGATCACCGGCGCCCTGCACGGGATGGGCCAGGACAAGGCCCGCCCGCACTTCCCGGCCAACCTCATCGGCGACTTCGGTGGCGGCTCGACGTACCTGGTGATCGGCATCCTCGCGGCGCTGCTGGAGGCCCGGACCAGTGGCCAGGGACAGGTCATCGACGCCGCGATCGTGGACGGCACCGCCCACCTCAACGCGATGGGCTCGGCGATGCTGGCCTCGGGGTCCTTCCGGGAGGAGCGGGCCGCCAACCTGCTCGACGGCGGCCAGCCCTACTACGACATCTACGAGACCTCCGACGCCCGCCACATGTCGGTGGGTGCGCTGGAGCCGCAGTTCTACGCCGAGTTCGTGCGGCTGCTCGGCATCGAGGAGTCCGCGCCGGACCGCTTCGACGCCGAGCGCGGCGACGACCTGCGCAAGATGATCACCGACGCCTTCCTCACCCGCACCCAGGCCGAGTGGGCCGAGGTGTTCGAGGGCACCGACGCCTGCGTGGCGCCGATCATCCCGCTCAGTGAGGCCGCCACGCACCCGCACATGGCCGCCCGCGAGGTCTTCGTCGAGCACCAGGGCGTGCTGCAGCCGGCGCCCGCGCCCCGCTTCTCGCGCACCCGCGCCACGCTGGGCGCCCCGCCCGCGGCCCGCCCCGGCGAGCACACCCGCGAGGCCCTCAGCGCCTGGGGCGTGGCCGACGTCGACGCCCTCATCGAGTCCGGCGCCGCCGTCCAGCCCTGAGCGCCGAGTCGGCGTGAACTCGCGCCCGTCCGGCGCCGAGTCGGCGTGAATTCGCGCCCGCCTGCGGCCGAGTCGGCGTGAACTGTCAGCATGGCGGCGTGAAACCGTTCCTCTTCCTCGGCATCCGTGCCGAGGACAGCGCCGCCGACGACGAGTACGCCGCGATCCTGCGCTGCGCCGGCCTGGCCGAGCGCGACGTACACCGGGTGCGCGTGGAGCGCGACGAGCTCGGCGACGTCGACCTCGACCGCTTCTCGGGGGTCGTCCTCGGCGGCGGTCCGTTCAACGTCAGCGACCCCGTCGAGTCCAAGTCGGCCGCACAGGTCCGGGTGGAGGCCGAGCTGCGCGCGCTGAGCCTGCGCGCGGTCGCCGACGACTTCCCCTTCCTCGGCGCCTGCTACGGCATCGGCACGCTCGGCAGCCTGCACGGCGGCGTGGTCGACCGGACGTACGGCGAGCCGATCGGGGCGGTGCGCATGGAGTTGACCGAGGCCGGCCGCGCCGACGCGCTCTTCGGGATCCTGCCCGCCTCGTTCGACGCGTTCCTCGGGCACAAGGAGGCCGTGCGCCGCCTGCCCGACGGCGCGGTGCTGCTGACCACCTCGCCGAGCTGCCCGGTGCAGGCCTTCCGGCTGGGGCGCAACGTCTACGCCACCCAGTTCCACCCGGAGCTGGACGACGAGGGGCTGTGCACCCGCATCGAGGTCTACCGCCACCACGGCTACTTCGACCCGCCCGAGGCCGACGAGCTGCAGCGCCGGGCCCGCGCCGCGACGGTCACCGAGCCGCCGCGGCTGCTGGCCCGGTTCGTGGAGCTCTTCGCCCGCTGACCAGCGCGGCCCGAGCGCCGTACCGGCTGAGCGCCCTGCCCCTGGGGTGCCGGCGGATGTGTCCTGCGCGACGTCGCGGTTTGCGAGGTGCGGCACGGGGCACCACGGGTGTCCTCGGTGGGGCCGATGCCGCCTCGCCCGTACCCGGAGGTCCCTGGTGTTCCTGTTCTTCAGCAATCGGCTCGGCTGCGCCGGCTCGGTCCTCGTCTCGCTCGTGATCACCGCGATCCTGATGCTGGTCCTCTTCACGCTCTGACCCGCCCGCCGGGTCGTCCGCCCGGGTCGTACGCCGGCGACGGGACCATCGGCCCGTGTGAGTGGTTGCGTACCCGGTTACCGTCGTACACGGAACATCGCTCGACCCGAACCTCCTGGAGGGCACCATGGGCATCGACGAGGACGTCACCACGCACCTGACCGAAGCGCGCTGTTGGGAGCTGCTGCGCGGTGACGAGTTCGGGCGCTTGGCCTTCCGGCTGACCGACGAGATGCACATCGTCCCGATCAACTACGCGGTCGACGGCAAGACCATCCTGTTCCGCACCTCCGGCGGCGAGAAGCTGCTGAGCGTGATCATGCACGGGGAGGTCGCCTTCGAGATCGACCGGTACGGCGAGAAGGAGGCGACCAGCGTCGTCGTCCGCGGCCGCGCCCGGCGCCTGGAGGAGGACGAGGAGCACCGCGCGGAGAACGTGCCGCTGCGCCCGTGGATCGGCACCCACAAGTACAACGTCGTGGAGATCACCCCCACCACGATCACCGGTCGCGCCTTCCAGCTCGACCGTCCCTGGCTGCACCTGCGCCCCAACGCCTGATCCGCCCCCTCCGCACCGGTGCGCCGGTCGTGATCCGCGCCACTCCCGCCGCGCGGGAGGGTCCGGTGATGCGGTTCGGCCCCGTCGGCTGCGCTAGGTTGGATCCAGCAGCCCGTCCAGTCTTGCCTCGGGCTGTCGGCGTACCGCCTTCCAGGTGATGTGACGCCGCCTTCCGGGCTCCGGCCCGTGAGCGCACGCTTTCGTTGTTCCCGTCGCCGACGGGACGGCTTGGTGAGACACACCAACGGATAGCGACATTCTCTTGTCTTCTGCTGCACCCGCCTCTGCCCGCACCGCGAACGCTGCCGGATTCTCCGAGCTCGGCGTCCCCGCGGACCTGACCCGGATCCTGGCGGATCTGGGCATCACCTCCCCCACTCCCATCCAGGCCGCGACGCTGCCGGACTCTCTCGCGGGTCGCGACGTCCTGGGCCGTGGCCGTACCGGCTCCGGCAAGACCTACGCGTTCCTGCTGCCGCTGGTCGCGCGCCTGGTGACGTCGGGCCGCAAGCCCCGCGCCGGCGCCCCGCGTGCGCTGATCCTGGCCCCCACCCGTGAGCTGGTCGGTCAGATCCAGGAGTCCCTCGAGCCGCTGGCCAAGGCCAACGGCCTGTCCACCCAGACCGTCTTCGGCGGGGTGGGTCAGAACCCGCAGGTCCAGGGCCTGCGTCGCGGCATCGACATCGTGCTGGCCTGCCCCGGCCGCCTCGAGGACCTGATCAACCAGGGCCACTGCTCGCTGGCCGACATCGAGGTGACGATCCTCGACGAGGCCGACCACATGGCCGACCTGGGGTTCCTGCCCGCCGTGCGCCGGCTGATGGACAAGACGCCGACCAACGGTCAGCGGCTGCTGTTCTCCGCGACGCTCGACGGTGCCATCAACGTGCTGGTCAAGAAGTACCTGCACTCCCCGGTCACCCACGAGGCCGACTCGGCCCAGTCGCCGATCTCGACGATGGACCACCACGTGCTGCACGTGGAGCGCGACCACCGCGTCCCGGTGCTGGTCGACCTGACCAGCGCGCCCGGTCGCACGGTCGTCTTCACCCGGACCAAGCACGGCGCCAAGGCCCTGACCCGCCAGCTCAACAAGAACGGCGTACCCACCGTCGAGCTGCACGGCAACCTCAGCCAGAACGCCCGTACCCGCAACATGGCCGCCTTCCACGAGGGCAAGGCCACGACGCTGGTCGCGACCGACATCGCCGCGCGCGGTATCCACGTCGACGACGTCGCCCTGGTCATCCACGCCGACCCGCCGGTCGAGCACAAGGCCTACCTGCACCGCTCCGGTCGTACGGCGCGCGCCGGCGCCGCGGGCACCGTGGTGACGCTGATGACCAGCGACCAGGTCCGCGACGTCCGCGACCTGACCCGGGCGGCCGGCATCAAGCCGACCACGACCCGGCTCGACGGACCGGCTCACCCGATCCTGGTGAAGCTGGCCCCGGGCGAGCGTCAGGTCGTCCCCGGCGGTCTCGTCCTCGACGTTCCCGTGCAGCCTGCCGGGCGTGGTGGCGGTTCGGACACCGGCGCGAAGAGCAGCGGTGGCCGCAACCGCAGCCGACGCGGTGGCTCCGGCACCGGCGCTGCCGGCGGCGGTCGTGGCGCCTCGGGTGCCCGCAGCGGTGCCTCGGCCGGCAAGCCGGCCGCCAAGTCGGGCGCGAAGCCCGCCGGTGGCGCTCGCGC
The DNA here is from genome assembly GCF_059766615.1 of Nocardioides sp. Z43_10. Taxonomy (NCBI): domain Bacteria; kingdom Bacillati; phylum Actinomycetota; class Actinomycetes; order Propionibacteriales; family Nocardioidaceae; genus Nocardioides; species Nocardioides sp. Z43_10. The sequence continues at coordinate 680,207 of NZ_JCBAJY010000001.1, forward strand.
GGGCGGCGGACAGCGCTCGACGTCCCGCCCGGCCGGCAAGACCGGCGGCCACAGCGCCGCGTCGTTCAGCCGCGGCGTCCGCTGACCCAGCCCCACACCAGCACCAAGGGCCCACCAGCACCAGCACCACCAGGCCCAGCACCACCAGGCCCAGCACCACCAGGCCCCAGCACCACCAGGCCCAGCACCACTAGGCCCCAGCACCACCAGCACCCCCCCCGCGACCCGTCACTCGCTCGACCAGACACGCCGTCTCTGGATGAGCGAGTGACGGGTCGCGGTCCGTTAGTGGTGGAGCAGGGCGTCGACGAGATCGCTCTTCTTCATGCTGGAGCGGCCCTCGATGCCCAGCTCGCCGGCGCGCTTGCGCAGGTCCTTCACGCTCCAGTCCTCATAGGAGGCTGAGCTGCCCCCCTTCTGCCCGACCTTCGAGCGGGAGCTGTTGGCGGCGGCGTTGGCGATCCGCGCCGACTTCTCCTTGCTGTTGCCCTCGTCGCGCAGCTTCTCGTAGAGCCCGTCGTCCTTGACGCTGGGCCCGGGCTTGCCCTCACCCTTCTTGCTGGGCACGAGTCCTCCTTCGCTCGCTAGGTCTGGGCCTCAGGTGCCCGGTCCGCGCCCGGGCAAACCGCCCAGGAACTCCCGGACCGCCGCCCCGCCGACCGCTCTCTCCCCTCGCCGAGCCGTCACTGGCGCGGTCACAACCGGCGTGTCTGGTCGAGGGAGTGACGGGTCGGCGGGGGTGGGCTGGGGTGGGGCTGGGAGGGGGTGGGGGTCAGGGGGTGGCGCGCTCGCGGGCGCGGTCGAGGCGGGCCATCCAGGGCTTGGCGGTGACGCCGTGCACCAGCACCGAGAGCACGATCGTGAAGGCCACGGTGGACCACAGCCACGGGGCCTCGGGGAAGTTCGCCTCGCCGGTGGCGTAGGCCAGGTAGTAGATCGAGCCGATCCCGCGCACCCCGAAGAACGCCACCGCGCGGCGCTCCGGGACGGTCAGCTCGCCCACGCGGTCGCGGCCTCCCGAGGTCGCGCTCAGGGCGATCAGCCCGGCCAGCGGCCGGATCACGAAGATCGTCACCACCCCGACCAGCACGCCCCACACGTCGAGGTAGGCGAGCAGGCCGTTGGTCATCTCGATGCCGAGGAAGAGCAGGATCACCAGCGTGAGCAGCCGCTCCAGGCGGTCGACCACCTCGTGCATGGCGCGGTGGTACTCGTGGCCACGCTCCTGGGCGCGCAGCGTCATCGCGCAGGTGAACACCGCGAGGAAGCCGTAGCCACCGAGCAGCTCCGAGGCGCCGTACGCCGTGAGCAGCGCGGCGAGCACCACCAGCGGCTCGCCCTGCTCGGCCAGGCGGAGGTCCTTGTTGGGCAGCCGGAAGGTCGCCTTGCCCAGGAGCCAGCCGACGACCAGGCCGGCTGCGACGCCGAGGACCACCTTGGCGACCAGGTACCACTCGAACCAGTGCACCGCGTCGGAGAACGCGAACCCGCCGGCGGCCAGCAGGATGGCGAGGTAGACGAAGGGGAAGGCCAGGCCGTCGTTCAGCCCGGCCTCGGCGGTCAGGGCGAACCGGACCTCGTCGTGCTCGTGGCCCTCCTCGTCCTGGTGGTCGGGCAGGATCTCCATCTCGTCGGCGTCCTGGGTCACCGCCGGCCCGCCGACCTGGACGTCGGAGGCGAGCACCGGGTCGGTGGGGGCGAGTACGGCGCCGAGCAGCACGGCGCCGGCCAGGGACAGCCCGCCGGCCCACCAGCCGAGGGCCGCCACCGCGAGGATCGTCAACGGCATGGTCACCCCCAGCAGGCGCCAGGCGGCCGACCACCGGCCCCACGACCGCCAGGACCGCAGGTTCAGCGGCCGGTCGAGCGCGAGCCCCACCCCCATCAGCGCGACGAGCACGGCCACCTCGGAGACGTGCTCGATCACCACCCGGTCGGCCTCGTCACCGGGGTTGAAGGTGAAGCCCTCGAGCAGCGGGGTCAGCCCGAGCAGCAACCCGACGCCGGCCAGCACGATCGGCGAAGACAGCGCGAAGCGCTGGAGCACCGAGGGCAGCACCACGGCGAGTAGCAGGCAGAGCCCACCGATGAGAAAGACTCCGTCCGCTGTCATAACTGGACGCTAGCCGCTGTGTTGAAAATGCGAACCGGCGGTGATACCTGCGGACCCCGCAGAGCCCGGCGCCGGCTCAGCGCGGCGGCAGCCGGTGCAGCTCGACGTCCTCGAGGCGAGCCTCCACCGCGGTCGCGGTGAGGTAGGTGCAGTGCGGCTGGCGGCGCCGGTCGGTGGGCGATCCCGGATTCAGCAGACGCAGCGGCGTCCCCGACGCCGTGGTGGTCGTGGTGTCCCAGGGGATGTGGCTGTGGCCGAAGACCAGCACGTCCACGTCGTCGTACGCCGCGGCGCAGCGTCGCTCGCGGCCCTGGGCGTCGCCGGTCTCGTGGACCACGGCGAACCGCACCCCGCCCAGCGTCGCGCGCGCCACCTCCGGGAGTCGCCGGCGCAGCTCGGCGCCGTCGTTGTTGCCGTAGACCCCCACCAGCCGCCGCGAGCGGGCCTCGAGCTCGTCGAGCAGCGCCGGCTCCACCCAGTCCCCGGCATGCACTACGACGTCGGCCGCCGCCACCGCCTCCCACAGCTCACCCGGCAGGTCGCGGGCCCGCTTGGGCAGGTGGGTGTCGGCCATCAGTACCAGTCGTTGCCTCTCCACACGGCGAGCCTAGGCCCGCGAGGGGGCGCGCGATCCGGCTCGGGTCGCTAGCCTCGGTTCATGGATGTCGACAGCGGCGCGAAGCTCCCCAACTCGGTCTACGAGGCCGAGCTGGCGCGGCTGCAGGCCGAGTTCGTCAAGGTCCAGGAGTGGACCCGGGCCGAGGGCAAGCGGATCGTGGTGATCTTCGAGGGCCGCGACGCCGCCGGCAAGGGCGGCGCGATCAAGCGGATCACCCAGTACCTCAGCCCCCGGGTCGCGCGGATCGTCGCGCTGCCGGCGCCGACCGAGCGCGAGCGCGGGCAGTGGTACTTCCAGCGCTACCTCAACCAGCTGCCCCGCGCGGGGGAGATGGTCTTCTTCGACCGGTCCTGGTACAACCGCGCCGGCGTCGAGAAGGTGATGGGCTTCTGCACGCCCACCGAGTACCACCGCTTCCTGCACCAGTGCCCGATCCTCGAGCGGATGCTGGTCGAGGACGGCATCCTGCTGCGCAAGTACTGGTTCTCGGTCAGCGACCAGGAGCAACAGCGCCGGTTCCGCTCGCGCCTCGACGACCCGCTGCGGCGCTGGAAGCTCTCCACGATGGACCTGGAGTCGATCACCCGCTGGGAGGACTACTCGCGCGCCAAGGACCAGATGATGGTGCACACCGACATCCCCGAGGCGCCGTGGTTCGTCGTGGAGGGCGACGTGAAGAAGCGCGCCCGGCTGAACATGATGGCCCACCTGCTCTCCACGATCCCCTACACCGAGATCACGCTGCCGCAGCTCGAGCTGCCCGAGCGCCCCGCGCCCACCGGCTACGAGCGGCCGCCGCGCGAGCAGGCGACGTACGTGCCCGACTACTTCGCCACCCTGACCCAGGGCGGAACCGAGAGCGCAGCCAAGAGCTCAGCCAAGAGCTGACCGAGGCCCGCCCTCAGCGCGCGCGGCGGTCGATCGCCTGGCGCTTCTTCTCGTCCACCGCCGCCTCGTAGGCCGCGACCAGGCTGGAGACCGACAGCGGCTTGAGCCGCTCGACGATCTCGCGCAGCCGCTCGGGACTGACGCCGGACTCCTTGTAGAGCGGCCACACCATCGTGCGGAACAGGTCGTCGAGCTCCTCGGCGACCGCGCGCCCGTGCGCGGCGTACACCTCGGCCGCGGCCAGCGCCGCCGCGGTGGGGAAGCCGAGGTCGAGCAGGCCCAGCCCGACCGAGAGCTGCGAGACCGCGACCCGGAAGCACCCCGGCTCCCCGGGAGTCACGATCCGCAGCGCCTCCAGGGTGGAGAGGTCCTCCTCGGACAGGGTGCGCCCGGCGCGCCGGTCCAGCTCCGCGCGGGGCATCTCCAGGGGCGGCTCGCTCTGCCAGGGGGCGAGCATCGTGCGGTGCAGCGCGATGTCGTCGGGACCGGCGGAGTCGGGGATCGCGGCGAGGTAGCGCTCGATCGCGGCCAGCGTGAAGCCGTGGCTCTGCAGCTCCTGGACCAGCTCCAGGCGGGAGACGTGATCGGCGGTGTAGTAGCCCGAGCGGCCGCGGCGGATCGGCGGGGGCACCAGGCCGCGGGTGGTGTAGAAGCGGACGTTGCGCACGCTCATCCCCACGCGCTGGGTCAGCTCGTCGAGGCTGTACAGGTCGGTAGGGGCGGGGCTGGTGGGGACAGAGTCGCCCATGGGTCTCCTGAAGCTCTTCGCTAGGGCAGTGGCGCGGTTGTGGCGCACGCCACACTGGACGGACGGCGCCTTGACGGTGACAGTAATAGTGTCACAATCGGCAGGCACAGTCTTCCAGCACGCAAGGGACCCCTCATGGCAGAAGCATTCGTGTACGACCACATTCGTACGCCGCGCGGCAAGGGCAAGAAGAACGGCTCGCTGCACGAGGTGAAGCCGGTCGACCTCGTCGTCGGCCTCCTCGACGAGCTCCAGACCCGCAACCCCAGCCTCGACCCGCACCGCATCGACGACGTCGTGCTCGGCGTGGTCTCCCCGATCGGTGACCAGGGTGGCGACATCGCCAAGACCGCGGCGCTGGCCGCCGGCCTGCCCGACACCGTCGCCGGCGTCCAGCTGAACCGCTTCTGCGCCTCGGGGCTGGAGGCGGTCAACCAGGCCGCCTCGCGCGTGCGTGGCGGCTTCGAGGACCTGATCCTCGCCGGCGGCGTCGAGTCGATGAGCCGGGTCCCGATGGGCTCCGACGGCGGCGCCTGGGCCGCAGACCCGGCCACCGCCTTCAAGACCTCGTTCGTGCCGCAGGGCATCGGCGCGGACCTGATCGCCACCATCGAGGGCTGGTCGCGCGAGGACGTCGACGCGTTCGCCGCGGAGTCCAACGCGCGCGCCGCCAAGGCGTGGGCCAACGGCTACTTCGCCCGCTCGGTGGTCCCGGTCAAGGACCTCAACGGCCTCACCGTCCTCGGTCACGACGAGTTCATCCGCCCCGGCACCTCGGTGGAGAGCCTGGCCGGGCTCAAGGCGTCGTTCGCCGACATCGGCCAGCAGGCCGGCTTCGACGACGTCGCGCTGGAGAAGTACCACTGGGTCGAGCGGATCGACCACGTCCACCACGCCGGCAACTCCTCGGGCATCGTCGACGGCTCCGCGCTGATGGCGATCGGCAGCGAGCAGGTCGGCACCGACCTCGGCCTCACCCCGCGCGCCCGGATCATCGCCACGGCGGTCTCCGGCGCCGACCCGACGATCATGCTCACAGGTCCGGCACCGGCCGCGCGCAAGGCGCTGGCCAAGGCGGGGCTGAAGGTCTCCGACATCGACCTGTTCGAGATCAACGAGGCGTTCGCCGCGGTCGCCATGCGCTTCATGCGCGACATGGGGATCACCGCCGACATCACCAACGTCAACGGCGGCGCCATCGCGATGGGCCACCCGCTGGGCGCCACCGGCGCGATGATCCTCGGCACCCTCATCGACGAGCTCGAGCGTCGCGAGCAGAAGCGCGGCCTCGCCACGCTCTGCGTCGGCGGCGGCATGGGCATCGCCACCATCGTCGAACTTGTCTGACCCGGCCCGGACTGAGAAGGAACACGCATCCATGAGCACTGAGACCCAGACCGCGGTCCGCTACGACCGGGACGCCGACGGCATCGTCACGCTGACCCTCGACGACCCCACCGCGCGCGCCAACACGATGAACGAGCTCTACCAGAGGTCGATGGACGAGGCGGTCGATCGGCTCTACGCCGAGGTCGACGACGTCGTCGGCGTCGTGATCGCCAGCGCCAAGAAGACCTTCTTCGCCGGCGGCAACCTCAAGAACATGGTCCAGGCCGGCCCCGACGACGCCCAGTCGGTGCTCGAGTCCGCGGAGACCATCAAGGCCGGCCTGCGCCGCCTCGAGCTCTACCCGCGTCCGGTCGTCGCCGCCATCAACGGCGCCGCGCTCGGCGGTGGCCTGGAGATCTGCCTGGCCACCAACCACCGCATCGCCGTCGACGACAACAAGACGCCGATCGGCCTGCCCGAGTCGACGCTGGGCCTGCTGCCCGGCGGCGGCGGGGTGACCCGCGTGGTGCGGATGCTCGGCATCCAGAGCGCGCTGATGGACGTGCTGCTGCCCGGCACCCAGTTCAAGCCCGCCCAGGCCAAGGAGAAGGGGCTGATCGACGAGCTCGTCGCCAGCCAGGATGAGCTGCTCCCGGCCGCCAAGGCGTGGGTCCTCGCCCACAAGGACGACCCCGAGGCCGCCCAGAACCCGTGGGACCGCGCCGGCTACAAGATGCCCGGCGGCACGCCGGCCAGCCCCAAGCTCGCCGGCTTCCTGCCGGCGTTCCCGGCCCTGCTGCGCCAGCAGACCAAGGGCGCGCTCTACCCCGCCCCGCGCGCGATCATGAGCGCCGCGGTCGAGGGCGCGCAGGTCGACTTCGACACCGCCTCGCGCATCGAGTCGCGCTACCTGACCAGCCTGATCGTCAACCAGCAGGCGAAGAACATGATCCAGGCGTTCTTCTTCGACCTGCAGGCGATCAACTCCGGCTCGCTGCGCCCCGACGGCATCGAGCCGTTCAAGGCCACCAAGGTCGGCGTCCTCGGCGCCGGGATGATGGGAGCCGGCATCGCCTACTCCTGCGCCCGCGCGGGGATGGAGGTCGTGCTCAAGGACGTCTCGGCCGAGAACGCCGAGAAGGGCAAGGCCTACTCCGAGAAGCTGCTCACCAAGGCCGTCTCGCGCGGCAAGAGCACCGAGGAGAAGAAGGCCGAGCTGCTGGGCCGGATCACCGCCACCGCCGACCCGGCCGACCTGGCCGGCTGCGACCTGGTGATCGAGGCGGTCTTCGAGGACCCGGCGCTGAAGAGCAAGGTGTTCGCCGAGGTGATGCCGTACGTCAACGCGGACGCGCTGCTGTGCTCCAACACCTCGACGCTGCCGATCACCGAGCTGGCCGAGGGCGTCGAGCGTCCCGCGGACTTCATCGGGCTGCACTTCTTCTCGCCCGTCGACAAGATGCCGCTGGTGGAGATCATCCGCGGCAAGGAGACCTCCGACGTGGCGCTGGCCAAGGCCTACGACGTGGTCCAGCAGATCCGCAAGACGCCGATCGTGGTCAACGACAGCCGGGGGTTCTACACCTCGCGGGTGATCGGGACGATGGTCAACGAGGGCCTGGCGATGCTCAACGAGGGCATGCACCCGGTCAGCATCGAGCGGGCCGCGACGCAGGACGGCTACCCGGTCGGCACCCTGCAGCTCTCCGACGAGCTCAACATGGAGCTGATGGCCAAGATCCGCAAGGCCACCGCCGACGCCGCCGAGCGCGACGGCATCACGCTGCCGGAGGACCCGGCCGGTGACGTGGTCGCCACGATGATCGAGCTGGGCCGCTCCAGCCGCCTCAAGGGCGCCGGCTTCTACGAGTACGACGAGTCCGGCAAGCGGCTGGGCCTGTGGCCCGGTCTGGCCGAGCGGTTCCCCGTCGCCGAGCAGCAGATCCCCTTCCAGGACATGAAGGACCGGCTGCTGTTCGTCGAGGCGATCGAGACCGCCAAGTGCTTCGAGGAGGGTGTCATCACCTCCGCGGCGGCCGCTAACATCGGCTCGATCATGGGCATCGGCTTCCCGGCCAACACCGGTGGCGCCGCGCAGTTCATGACCGGCTACGTGGCCGCCGACGGCGAGATCGGGCTGGCCGCGTTCGTCAAGCGTGCCGACGAGCTCGCCGACGCCTACGGCGAGCGGTTCCGCCCCACGGCGTACCTGCGCGACCTGGTGGCGAAGGGCGAGTCCTTCCCCGCCTGATCGCCTCTCACCCGACGCGGCGCCGGATCCCTGTGGGGGTCCGGCGCCGTGTCGCGCGATTTGTGGACCATCCGCTCCGCAGCCGGGTGAGGTGCCGCACAATGAGCGCGTGACCGTGCGCCATGACGAGGGAAACCCCACCCGCGGCCTCCGTGAGGAGGACGCGTTCGACGTGGCCGCCGCCGCCGGCTGGCTGCGCGAGCACGCGGCCGGGGACCGCACCGAGCTGGCCGACGTGCCCGAGGTGCGCCAGTACGGCGGGGGAGCCTCCAACCTCACCTACCTGCTGCGCTACCCCGAGCGCGACCTGGTGCTGCGCCGCCCGCCGGTCGGCACCAAGGCCGCCGGCGCGCACGACATGGCCCGCGAGTTCCGGCTCCAGGCCGCGCTGCACCCGGTCTTCCCCCGGGTGCCGCGGATGGTGGCGCTGTGCGAGGACGAGAGCGTGCTCGGCGCGCCGTTCTACGTGATGGACCGGGTGGCCGGCACGATCCTGCGCAAGGACCCGCCCGCCGCGCTGTCACCCGCGGACGCCTCCACGCTGTGCTCGAACGCCCTGGACGTGCTGGTCGAGCTGCACGCCGTCGACGTGCAGGGCGCCGGACTGGAGTCGCTGGGCCGCGGCCCGGGGTACGTCGAGCGCCAGGTCGGCGGCTGGTCGGGCCGCTTCCGGCGGGCGCGCACCGAGGATGTCGGCGACTTCGAGGACGTGATCGCCTGGCTGGAGGGCCACCGGCCCGACGACGTCGCCAGCTGCCTGATCCACAACGACTTCCGCTTCGACAACCTGGTGCTCGACGCCGACGACCCGCTGCAGGTGGTCGCGGTGCTGGACTGGGAGCTGGCCACCGTGGGCGACCCGCTGATGGACCTCGGCGGCGCGCTGGCCTACTGGGTGGAGCCCGGGGACGACGACTTCTTCCAGGCCTTCCGGCGCCAGCCGACCACGGCGCCGGGGATGTGGACGCGCGCCGAGGTCGTCGCGGCGTACGGCGAGCGCACCGGGCGCACGGTGACGCCCGAGCAGTGGCTCTTCTACGAGGTCTTCGGGCTGTTCCGGGTCTCGGTGATCGCCCAGCAGATCCACTACCGCTACTTCCACGGCCAGACCACCAACGAGGCCTTCGCGACGTTCGGCCCCGCGGTGGGCTACCTCGAGACCCGCTGCCGCGCCCTGCTGGGGCTCTGATGGGCTCGCTGCTGCTAGTGCGCCACGGCCAGGCCTCGTGGGGCACCGACGACTACGACGTGCTCTCGCCGCTGGGCTGGGAGCAGGGCAGGCTGCTGGGGAAGTCGCTCGCGGCGCGCGGGGTCCGCCCCGATCTGGTGGTCCGCGGCGACATGCGCCGCCACCGGGAGACGGTCGAGGCGATCGCGCAGGGTGCAGGCTGGGACGTCCCGGTCGAGGTCGACGGCGCGTGGGACGAGTACGACCACCTGGCGGTGCTCGCCCGCCACGACGAGACGCTCGAGGACGAGCTCGACCGCCGGCAGTTCCAGGCGTGGTTCGAGGCCGCCATGCGGCGCTGGTCCTCCGGGGACCACGACGCGGAGTACCACGAGCCGTTCGCCGCCTTCACCGACCGGGTGGTGCGCGCCCTGGAGCGGGTGGTCGAGCGGGTCCCCGCGAGCGGCACCGTGCTGGTGGTGACCTCGGGTGGGCCGATCGCGTGGAGCACGATCGCGCTGGTCAACGACTGGGAGAGCGGGGAGGGGCCGGCCCCCTACGCGGCGGCCTGGGCGCGGCTGAACACGGTGGCGGTGAACTCCGGGGTCAGCAAGGTGGTGGTCGGGCGCCGCGGCACCACGCTGGTGACCTTCAACGAGCACAGCCACCTCGAGGGCGGCACGCTCACCTACCGCTGACCGGCTAGCGTCGGCGCCATGACCTCTTCGCGTGCCGACCTGGCCCCGTCGTCGGCCGAGGGTGCGCCGCGCACCGTCGGCCGATTCGCGCTGGCGGCGGTGATGCTGATCGCCGGGGTGGGCCACCTGGCCCGCACCGAGGAGTTCCGGGCGCAGGTGCCGCCGTTCTTCCCCGCCCGCGACGCGATCGTCTACGCCTCCGGGGTGGTGGAGCTCGCCATCGGGGCGGCCCTGGTGGCGGCCCGCGGCCGGCGCCGGGTGCAGCTGGGGTTCCTGCTCGCGGCGTTCTTCGTGGTGATCTTCCCCGGCAACATCAGCCAGTACCTCACCGGCGAGGACGCCTTCGGGCTCGACACCGACGCCAAGCGCGCGGTGCGGCTGGTCTTCCAGCCGGTGCTGGTGCTGTGGGCGCTGTGGTGCACCGGCGCGCTCGCCGCGTGGCGGCGTCGCCGCTCCTGAGCGGCGCGGCCGCGTGGGCGGTCAGTCGTCGAGGGGGAGCCGTACGGCGACCAGGGCGACGTCGTCCTCGGGGCGCTCGGGCAGCAGCCTGCGCAGCAGCTCGTCGCAGATCTGGTCCAGGGGCAGGTCCTCGTCGATCAGCTCGGTGAGCACGCTGGCGAGCTGGTCGATGCCGTCGTCGAGGTTCTGACCGCGCCGCTCGACAAGCCCGTCGGTGTAGAGCAGCACGGTGGCTCCGCGCGCCAGGGTGCGGACCGCCTCCGCGCGCGCGACGTGCGGGTTGAGCCCGAGCAGCAGGTCGGGGGAGTCGGTCCACAGCACCGCGGCCGGCCCGCTCCCCGGCTGGACCACCAGCGGCGGCGGGTGGCCCGCGTTGGCCCAGCGCAGCCGGGCGGTCCCAGCCGCGCGCTCGGCGGGGGTCTGCTCGAGGCGCGCGAGGAGCACCGTCGCGGTGGTGTCGATCTGCAGGGACGACATCGCCTCGTCGACCCGGCGCAGGACCTCGGCGGGCTGGGCGCCGGTGGTGACCGCGATGCCGCGCAGCAGGCTGCGCAGCTGGCCCATCGCCGCGGCGGCCGCGGTGTCGTGGCCGACGACGTCGCCGATCACGATCGCCATCGAGCCGTCGTCCTGCAGGAACGCGTCGTACCAGTCGCCGCCCACCTGGGCCGCCTCCGCCGCGGGCACGTAGCGCACCACGACCTGGAGGTCCTCCGACTGCGGCGGCGCGGTCATCATGCTGCGCTGGAGCGTCTCGGCGAGCTCGCGCTGCTGGACGTAGAGGCGGGCGTTGTCCAGGGCCAGGCCGGCCCGGCCGGCCACCTCCTCGAGGGTGGCCAGATCGTCGGGCGCGAACTGCGCGCGGGCGTGGCCGCGGAACGCAGAGAGCAGACCGAGGGTCCGCCCGCGTGCGCGCAGCGGGATCACCACGGCCGAGCTCGGGTCCAGGCGCAGGCACAGGTCGCGCGCCTCTCCCGCGGTGAGCACCTGCGCGATCTGGGCGGCCGCGTGCTCGGCGACCAGCACCGTGCCCTGCTGGTCCAGCGCGCGGGCGACGAAGGAGGCGTCGGTGAGGGCGGGGATGCGCACCTGGGTGTAGCGCTCGACCAGGTCGCGGAGCTCCGGGGCGGCGTGCCACCAGCCGACGTCGCGCAGCCCGCGGCGCCAGTCCCCGTGCCCGGCCGCGGAGTCCTCGACCAGGGTGACCAGGCACCAGTCAGCCACCGGCGGGACGATCAGCTGGGCCAGGCGCCCGACGGCCTCCACCGGGTCGAAGGTCCCGGTCAGGGCGGCCGTCACGTCTCCGAGCAGCTCGGCGCGCCGGGTGCCGCGGGCGACCGTGTCCTGGGCGAGCCGCCGGTCGGTGGTCTCCAGGAGGTAGACCGAGAGGCCGTCGGAGGTCGGCCAGGCACGCGCCTCGAACCAGCTCTCCAGCGGCTGTGCGTAGTAGACCTCGAACGACACCGCCTCCCGGGTCTCCATCGCCTTGCGGTAGTGCTCTTCGAAGTCGCTGCCCTCGATCCGGGGGAAGAGCTCCCACAGCACGCTGCCGATGGCCTCGGCCCGGCTGACGCCGAGCAGGCGCTGGGCCTCGGCGTTGAGGTAGGTGAAGCGCCAGGCGCGGTCGAGGTGGAAGAAGGCCGTGGGCATGGCGTCCAGCACGCGGGTGACCAGCGCCTCGCCCTCCTGGGCGGCGGTGGTGTCGATCCCCGCGCCCAGCACGCGGACCGCGGTCCCCTCGGGGCCGGCCAGGGCGCGTCCGCGGGCGCTGATCCAGCGCACACCTGCGTCGGGGAGCACGACGCGGTAGTCGACGCTGAAGACGCCGCAGCTCGAGATCGCCTCCAGCAGCGCCCGGTGCAGGCGCGGCCGATCCTCGGGGTGCACCAGCTCGTCGAAGGCCTCCATGGTGCCCGCGAAGGCCGAGCGCTGCACGCCGAAGAGCTCGATCAGGCGCTCGTCCCAGCGCAGCTCGCCGGAGCCCAGGTCCCAGTCGAAGGCGCCCACGCCGGCCGCGTCGACGGCGAGCTGCCAGACCAGCCGCTCCTCGTCGTACGTCGCGACCAGGGCCGCGAGCTCGAGCTCGGCCACCACCGGTCCGGCGAGCAGCTCCAGCAGCGCCACGTCCGCGTCGCTCCAGTCGCGGGGCGAGGCGTCGTAGACGCAGAGCGCGCCGACCGGGTGACCGTCCGCGACCAGCGGGACGCCCAGGTAGGAGCCCACCAGGCCGGAGACCACCGGCGGCAGGTGACGCACCCGCTCGTCGGTGCCTGCGTCGCTCACCTGCAGGGCCGCGGAGTCGGTGACGATCAGCCGGCACAGCGAGTCGATGGTCGCAGACTGCTCGCCGACGGCGTCCGCACCGGCACCGACGCCGGCCATCACGCTCTGCACGTCGGAGATCAGCGACACCTGCGCGGAGCCGGCCCGCAGCAGCCGCGCCGCCCGCTCGGTGAGCCGGTTCAGCGATTCCAGGCCCTCGGGCCGGGAGAGGCGCCGCGCGTAGTGGGCACGGGCGGCCTCCAGTGCGCCGTCGCCTGCGAACGGGCCGGTCGCGTCGTCCGCGGCGCTCACGTCACCCTCGCCGGGCGTCGTCCGACTACTGGACACCTGGTCCATGTGCCGGAGACGCCGCTGGCCCTCATCTGGAGAGTGTGGCACTTTCCGGGCACCGTCGGCCCCAATGTCGACGCACCGGAGTCCGGAGGCTCAGATCAGTCTCTTGAACACGGTGAGCGGCGCATGCCGCATCACCACCGAGAGCGGCGCCCACGGCCACGGCGGCACGTGGGCGGAGGGCCTCTCCTTCTCGATCGCGGCGACCATCGCCCGCACGCCCTTCTCGGTCGACACCATCAGCGGCTGGCGCTGGGCGACGTGCTCGTTCATCTCCGAGGCGATGTAACCCGGGTAGATCACCGAGACCTTGATGGCGGTGCCGTGCAGTTCGGTGCGCAGGCCCTCGGCGAGGTGCGCCACCCCGGCCTTCGTCGCGGCGTACGTCGTCATCGACTTGGGCATCCCGCGCACCGCCGAGAGCGAGGACACCATCACCAGGTGCCCGGCCTGCTGAGCGCGGAAGACCTCCATCGCCGCCTCGGCCTGGGTCAGGGCGCCGACGAAGTTCGTCATCGCGGTCTCCCGGTTCGCGCCCTGGCGACCGGTGCCCAGGGGCGAGCCCTTGCCGAGGCCGGCGTTGATCACGATGCGGTCGATCCGGCCGAGCTCGGCGTGGAAGTCGCGGAAGCCCGCGAACACCGACTCGTCGTCGGTGACGTCGACGGCGCGGATCAGGACCCGGCGCTGCGGATGCGCGGCGAGGATCTCCGCGCGGAGCTCCTCGAGCCGATCGGTACGGCGCGCACAGAGCGCCAGGTCGTAGCCCAGGTCGGCGAACTGGCGGGCCATCTCGGCGCCGAGTCCGGAGCTGGCGCCGGTGATCAGGATGCTGCGGGCCATGTGGCGGGATCTCCCAGTGCTCTCGGACGCGGCGGGCGGCGGCGTCGGCCTGTTCCGGCTCGACGCCGCCGCCCGGCGTGGTGGTGTGTCGGTGCTGCTCTCGGTGGGGTCAGCGCTGCTCGGGCGCCTGGACCACCACGGTGTTGAGGATCTTGTCGGTGAGGGTCTGCTTCTTCGCGTCCCACAGCGGCCACAGGTAGTCGATGTAGCAGGCCTGGTTGATCACCCCGTGCAGGAGGTAGCGCACGAACGCCATGCCGGCGCCGACCGGCTGGCCGTCCTGCTCGCGGATCAGCTTGATCCCGACCTTGGCCTTGCCGTAGCTGGCGCCGGTGCGGCCCTGGCGCATCATGTAGTTGCGGACCCAGATCACGACTCCCACGATCATCCCGGCCGCCAGCAGCAGGAGGCCGACGATCAGCAGCGGGAAGTTGGGCTCGGTGACCTCGCCGTACGAGTTGGTCTCCGCGGTGGCCATCGCGGCGATGAACAGCACGTAGCCGATGATCGTCAGGACCCACGAGGGCCACATGATCAGCAGGTCCCACAGCGTCGCGATGGCCCGCTGCCCCCACGTGGCGTAGGCGCCCTGGCCGGCGCCGTACGGCTGCTGGCCGTAGGGCGAGCCGTAGGCGGGGGCCTGGCCGTAGGGCTGACCGGGCTGCTGGCCGTAGCCGGGCGCCTGGCCGTACGGCGACTGCTGGCCGTAGCCGGCCTGCTGGCCGTACGGCGACTGAGCCTGCTGCGGCGGCTGGCCGTACGGTGACGGGTTCTGGCCGTAGGGGTCCTGGGGCGGGTTTCCGTACTGCGACAAGGGTGTCTCCTGCGTATGCGGCCTGCATCGGCCCGGTCGGCCGACGTGGCACAGGTTAGTGGCTGCGCTCACCCCGCGACGTCCTCTTGCGCCGACTCGGCGTGAACTCGCGCGCTCAGCCCCCCGAGTCGGCGTGAACTCGCGCGCTCAGCCCCCCGAGTCGGCGTGAACTCGCATCCCCAGCGCGCTGAGTCGTCGTGACCTCGCAGCCCACGGGCGCCGAGTCGTCGTGAACTCGGGCCACCTGGCTGTGACTCAGTGCGAACTTGCGCCGACTCGCGGGTCGTACGTGGTGAGTTCACGCCGACTCGCGGGTCGTACGTCGTGAGTTCGCGCCGACTCGGGGGTCGTACGTCGTGAGTTCACGCCGACTCGGGGTAGAAAAAGTCAGGCTTGACTGTTTGTTGGTGGAGGGCTCAGGATGTGGGCGTGAGCCAGACCACAGGACCCGGACCCCGGGTCAGCCAGGAGGAGCGCACCCGGGCCATGCGGGCCCGCCTGCTCGAGGCGACGGTGGAGTGCATCGTCGAGTACGGGTGGAGCGGCACGTCCACCACGCTCGTCTCCAAGCGGGCCGGCGTCAGCCGGGGCGCCCAGCTGCACCACTTCCCGAGCAAGACCGACCTCGTCATCGCCGCGGTCGAGCACCTCAGCCAGGTCCGGGCCGCCGAGATCGAGGCCGCGGCCGAGGGGCTGCCGACCGGACCGCGGCGTACCCGCGCGGTCCTGGAGATGCTCGCCGAGCACTTCACCAGCCCGGTCTTCACCGCGGCCCTCGAGCTGTGGGTCGCGGCCCGCACCGACGCGCAGCTGCTCGCCGCCGTCGGCCCCCTCGAGCAGCGGGTCGGCCGCGAGATCCACCGGCTGACCGTCGAGCTGCTGGGCGTCGACGAGTCGCGGCCGGGCACCCGCGAGCTGGTCCAGGCGACCCTCGACCTGGTCCGCGGCCTGGGCCTGGCCAACACCATCTCCGACGACGCCGGCCGCCGCCGCCGGATCCTCGACCAGTGGGCGACGACCCTCGATGCCGTCCTGAAGGAGAACTAGATGAACGACGTGCTCCACGCAGTGCTCGCCGACCTCGCCGCGGAAGGCGACCGGCTCGAGCGGCTGGTCGCCGACCTCGACGAGGCCGGCTGGCGCACCCCGACCCCGGCCGAGGGCTGGGACGTCGCCACCCAGGTCGCGCACCTGGCCTGGACCGACGAGGCCGCGCTGGCCGCGGCCACCGACAAGCAGGCCTGGGACGAGCTGGTCCTCGCCGCGATCGCCGACCCCACCGGCGTCGTCGACAACGCCGCCCTCGACGGGGGCCGGGTCGCCCCCGAGGCGCTGCTGGCGCGCTGGCGGGCGGCGCGACCGGCGCTGGTCGAGGCGCTGCGCGACCTCCCCGAGGGACAGAAGATGCCGTGGTTCGGCCCGCCGATGTCGGCCACCTCGATGGCCACCGCGCGGTTCATGGAGACCTGGGCGCACTCCCTCGACGTGCACGAGGCGCTGGGCGCCACCCCCGAGGTCAGCGACCGGATCCGGCACGTCGCGCACCTGGGCGTGCGGACCCGCAACTACTCGTTCTCGGTGCACGAGCTCGCCGCGCCCGCCGAGGAGTTCCACATCGAGCTGACCGCCCCCTCCGGTGAGGCCTGGACCTGGGGACCCGAGGACGCCGCGCAGCGGGTCACCGGGTCGGCGCAGGACTTCTGCCTGCTGGTCACCCAGCGCCGGCACCGCGACGACACCGACCTGGTCGCCACCGGCGCGGACGCCGAGCGCTGGCTGACGATCGCGCAGTGCTTCGCCGGGCCGCCCGGCGCCGGGCGCGCGGCCGCGGAGGTCCAGGCATGAGCGTCCTGCGGGTGGGCAACTGCTCGGGCTTCTACGGCGACCGGCTCTCGGCGATGCGCGAGATGCTCGAGGGCTCGGTGGACGGGCACGGCCTCGACGTCCTGACCGGCGACTACCTCGCCGAGCTGACCATGCTGATCCTCGGCAAGGACACCATGCGGGACGCCTCGCTGGGCTATGCCCGCACCTTCGTGCGCCAGCTCGAGGACGCCCTCGGCCTGGCCCTGGAGCGCGGGACCAAGATCGTGGCCAACGCCGGCGGGCTCAACCCCGCCGGGCTGGCCGACAAGGTGCGCGAGGTTGCCGCCGGGCTGGGCCTCGACGTCGCGGTCGCCCACGTCGAGGGCGACGACGTGCGCGGCTCGCAGGCGCTGGCCGAGCTCGGCCTGCCGCACGCGCTCACCGCCAACGCCTACCTGGGCGGGCTCGGCATCGCCTCGGCGCTGCGCGCGGGCGCCGACATCGTCGTCACCGGCCGGGTCACCGACGCCTCCCTGGTCGTCGGCCCTGCCGTCGCCCACTTCGGCTGGGACCCCACGTCGTACGACGAGCTGGCCGGCGCGGTCGTGGCCGGGCACGTCCTGGAGTGCGGCACCCAGGCGACCGGAGGCAACTTCTCCGGGTTCCTGCAGCTGCCGCGCGACGGGCGCCCGCTCGGCTTCCCGCTCGCCGAGATCGAGGCCGACGGCTCGTTCGTGGTGACCAAGCACGACGACACCGGCGGCATGGTCACCGTCGACACCGTCACCGCGCAGCTGATGTACGAGATCCAGTCCACGCGCTACCTCGGCCCCGACGTGACCACCCACCTCGACTCGATCTCGCTGGCCCAGGTCGGCGAGGACCGGGTCCGGGTCAGCGGCGTCACCGGCGGCGCCCCGCCCTCCCAGCTCAAGGTCTGCGTCAACGAGCTCGGCGGCTTCCGCAACACCGCCGAGTTCGTGCTGACCGGGCTCGACCTCGAGGCCAAGGCCGAGTGGGTCCGCGCCCAGGTCGACGGCGCCCTCGC
The DNA here is from genome assembly GCF_059766615.1 of Nocardioides sp. Z43_10. Taxonomy (NCBI): domain Bacteria; kingdom Bacillati; phylum Actinomycetota; class Actinomycetes; order Propionibacteriales; family Nocardioidaceae; genus Nocardioides; species Nocardioides sp. Z43_10. Next base: position 697,607 of record NZ_JCBAJY010000001.1, read on the forward strand.
CGCCGCGCCGGGTGGACCGCCCGCGTCCGTGCACTGGGGCGAGGTCGGCCCGGCGCTGGCCGACGCGCCGACCGAGGAGTCCGCCTCGGTGCTGCTGCGCTGCGTGGTCAAGGACGCCGACGCCAAGCCCGTCGGCAAGCCGTTCACCTCCGCCGTGGTGGAGCTGGCCCTGGGCTCCTACCCCGGCTTCACGATGACCGCGCCGCCCTCGGCCCCCACGCCGTACGGCGTGTACAAGGCGGCCTACGTCGACCGCGCGGTGCCCACCCACACGGTGGTGCACGCGGACGGGCGTCGCGAGGTCGTCGCGGACCCGCCGGTGGCCGGTGGGCCGGTCGGCGAGGAGACGCTCTCGCCCGAGCACTTCGGGCTGCGCCCCTCGCCGTTCCCCGCCCCGGTCGACTCGGTGACCCGCCGGGCGCCGCTGGGGACCTTCGTCCACGCCCGCTCGGGCGACAAGGGCGGCGACGCCAACCTCGGCCTGTGGGTCGCCCACGACGGCTCGGAGAAGTACGCCGACCGGGTCCGCTGGCTCACCAAGCTCATCACGCCGCGCCGGATCCGCGAGCTGGTCGGCGAGGCGGAGGGCCTCGACATCGAGGTCTTCGTGCTGCCCAACCTCGGCGGCGTCAACGTGCTCATCCACGGTCTGCTCGGCGAGGGGGTCGCCTCGTCGACCCGGTTCGACCCGCAGGCCAAGGGCCTCGGCGAGTGGGTCCGCTCACGCGTCGTCAACATCCAGGAGTCATTGCTGTGATCGGTTTCGACACCCCCGAGCGCCTGGCGCTCAAGCAGAGCGCGGCGGAGTTCACCCGCCGCGAGGTGGTCCCCCACCTGCAGGAGTGGGAGGACGCCGGGGAGCTGCCCCGCGCGCTGCACAAGGCGGCCGCCGCGCAGGGCCTGCTGGGCGTCTCCTTCGCCGAGTCCGTCGGCGGCGAGGGCGGCGACCTGCTCGACTCCGTCGCGGTCGCCGAGGCGATCCTGGAGGCCGGCGGGTCCGGTGGCCTGATCGCCAGCCTGTTCACCGGCGGGATCGCGCTGCCGCACGTGGCGGAGAACGGCTCGCCGGACCTGATCGAGCGCTACGTGCGCCCGGCGCTGGCCGGCGACGCGATCGGCGCGCTGGCGATCACCGAGCCCGACGGTGGCTCCGACGTCGCCAACATCCGCACCACCGCGCGCCGCGACGGCGACGAGTACGTGGTGAACGGGCAGAAGACGTTCATCACCAGCGGCGTGCGCGCCGACTTCGTGACCACCGCGGTGCGCACCGGCGGCCCCGGCCACGCCGGTGTCTCGCTGCTGGTCATCGACAAGGACACCCCCGGCTTCACCGTCGACCGGCAGCTGGCCAAGATGGGCTGGCACTGCTCGGACACCGCGGAGCTGTCCTTCGTCGACGTGCGGGTCCCGGCCGCCCACCTGGTCGGCGCCGAGAACACGGGCTTCTACCAGATCGCCGACCAGTTCGTGGTCGAGCGGATCGGGCTGGCCGTGCAGGCCTACGGCATCGCGGCCCGCTCGCTGGCCCTGACCGCGGCGTACTGCCGCCAGCGCGAGACGTTCGGCAAGCCGCTGATCAGCCGCCAGGTGGTACGCCACAAGCTCGTCGAGATGCACCGCCAGGTCGAGACGGCGCGCGCCTACACCCGCGACGTGGCCGCGCGCCACGTGGCCGGGGAGGGCGTGATCGCCGAGGCGTGCCTGGCCAAGCAGACCGCGGTGGACGCCTCGACGTACGTCTGTGATCAGGCGGTGCAGCTGCACGGCGGCACCGGATACATGCACGGGACCGAGGTGGAGCGGCACTACCGCGACGCCCGGATCCTGCCCATCGGAGGAGGAGCGAGCGAAGTGCTCACAGATCTGGCCGCCAAGCTGTTGGGGTACGCCTCATGAGCGCGGGTACGACGAGCCGCCGCGAGGCGATGCTGGCCAAGGTCGCCGACCTCGAGGCCGAGCAGGCCAAGGCGGTCGCCGGCGGCGGGGAGAAGAGCGTCACCCGTCATCACGCCCGCGGCAAGCTGCTCCCGCGCGAGCGGATCGAGCTGCTGCTCGACGAGGGCACCGCGTTCCTGGAGCTCTCGCCGCTGGCCGGCTGGGGCTCGGACTTCCACGTCGGCGCGTCGGTGGTCACCGGCATCGGCGTGATCGAGGGGGTGGAGTGCATGATCACCGCCAACGACCCCTCGGTGAAGGGCGGCGCCTCGAACCCGTGGACGGTCAAGAAGGTCTTCCGGGCCTCGCAGATCGCCGAGGAGAACAACCTCCCGACGATCTCGCTGGTGGAGTCCGGCGGCGCCGACCTTCCCACCCAGAAGGAGATCTTCATCCCGGGCGGCAAGCTCTTCCGGGACCTGACCCGGGCCAGCGCCCGCAAGCAGCCCACGGTCGCGCTGGTCTTCGGCAACTCGACCGCCGGCGGCGCCTACGTGCCGGGGATGAGCGACTACACGGTGATGGTCAAGGAGCAGGCCAAGGTCTTCCTCGGCGGCCCGCCGCTGGTGAAGATGGCCACCGGCGAGGAGTCCGACGACGAGTCGCTGGGCGGTGCCGAGATGCACGCCCGGGTCTCCGGCCTGGCCGACTACCTCGCCGAGGACGAGCGTGACGCGATCCGGATCGGGCGCCGCATCGTGGCCAGGCTCAACTGGCGCAAGGCGCGCCCGGAGAGCGCCCGCGCGGCGCTCGCCTTCGCGGAGCCCGACGAGGACGCCGACGGCCTGCTCGACCTGATCCCCACCGACCTCAAGGAGCCGTTCGACCCGCGCGAGGTGATCGTCCGGATGGTCGACGGCACCGGGCCCGGCAACGCGCAGCCCTTCGACGAGTTCAAGCCGCTCTACGGGCCCTCGCTGGTCACCGGCTGGGCGCGGATCCACGGCCGCCAGGTCGGCATCCTCGCCAACGCCCAGGGCGTGCTGTTCTCGGAGGAGGCGCAGAAGGCGACCCAGTTCATCCAGCTCGCCAACCAGATCGACGTGCCGCTGCTGTTCCTGCACAACACCACCGGCTACATGGTCGGCAAGGAGTACGAGCAGGGCGGCATCATCAAGCACGGCGCGATGATGATCAACGCCGTCTCCAACTCCACGGTGCCGCACCTGTCGGTGATCATGGGCGCCTCCTACGGCGCCGGCAACTACGGCATGAACGGGCGCGCCTACGACCCGCGCTTCCTGTTCACCTGGCCCAGCGCGAAGTCCGCGGTGATGGGTCCGGCGCAGCTGGCCGGCGTGCTGTCGATCGTGGCGCGCGCCGCGACCGAGGCCAAGGGCAAGGAGTACGACGAGGCCGGCGACGCCGCGATGCGCGAGTTCATCGAGGCCTCCGTCGAGGAGCAGTCCCTGCCCTACTTCCTGTCCGGGATGCTCTACGACGACGGCGTCATCGACCCCCGCGACACCCGCACCGTCCTGGGCCTGTGCCTGTCCGTGATCGACAACGCCGACTTCGCGGGCACCGACCGCTTCGGCGTCTTCCGGATGTGAGCGGCGTGGACATCGTCGAGAGCACTCCCCAGACCGTCCCGGAGACCACTCCGGCCAAGGAGCACCGCATGATCACCCGCCTGCTCGTCGCCAACCGCGGCGAGATCGCCCGCCGCGTCTTCGCCAGCTGCCGCCGGCTCGGGATCGAGACCGTCGCGGTCCACTCCGACGCCGACGCGACCCTGCCCTTCGTGGGCGAGGCCGACGCCGCGGTCCGGCTCCCGGGCAACACCCCGGCCGAGACCTACCTGCGCACCGACCTGATCCTCGAGGCGGCGCGGCGTACCGGTGCCGACGCCGTCCACCCCGGCTACGGCTTCCTCTCCGAGAACGCCGAGTTCGCCCGGGCGGTGCTCGACGCCGGCCTGGTCTGGGTCGGCCCCGCGCCCGAGGCGATCGACTCGATGGGCTCCAAGGTGGCGGCCAAGAAGCTGATGGCCGACGCCGGCGTGCCGATCCTGGGCTCGCTCGACCCGGCCGCGGCCACCGAGGCGGACCTGCCGCTGCTGGTCAAGGCCTCCGCCGGCGGCGGCGGGCGGGGGATGCGCGTGGTCCGCACGCTGGCCGAGCTGCCGGCCCAGGTCGAGCTGGCCTCCAACGAGGCGGCCTCGGCCTTCGGGGACCCGACGGTCTTCGTGGAGCCGTACGTCGAGCAGGGCCGCCACGTCGAGGTCCAGGTCGTCGGCCACGCCGACGGCGTGCTGGTGCTCGGCGAGCGCGACTGCTCGCTGCAGCGCCGCCACCAGAAGGTGATCGAGGAGTCGCCCGCGCCCGGTCTGTCCGAGGCCACCCGCGCCGAGCTGCACGAGGCCGCGCGTCGGGCCGCCGCCGCGATCGACTACACCGGCGCCGGCACCGTGGAGTTCCTCGTCGACGCTACCGACACCTCGCGGTTCTGGTTCCTGGAGATGAACACCCGCCTGCAGGTCGAGCACCCGGTCACCGAGGCCGTCTTCGGCGTCGACCTGGTCGAGATGCAGCTCGCGGTCGCCGAGGGCCGCTCCCCGGTCGTGTGCCTGGGGACGCGCGAGGGCGCGCCGTCGGGCACACGACCCGAGGCTGGGGGTGCGCTGCGGCCATACGGGCACGCGGTGGAGGTGCGCCTCTACGCCGAGGACCCGACCCACGACTGGCAGCCGCAGTCGGGGCTGCTGAGCAGCTTCGAGATCCCCGAGGTGGAGACCCACTTCGCGAACCCGTCCACCGGCTCCACCAGCGGGCTGCGCCTCGACACCGGCTTCGGCAGCGGCGACGAGGTCGGCACCCACTACGACGCGATGCTGGCCAAGGTCATCTCCTGGGCGCCCACCCGCGAGCAGGCGGTACGCCGCCTGGCCGGTGCGCTGTCGCGGGCCCGGATCCACGGGCTCACCACCAACCGCGACCTGCTGGTCGCGGCGCTGCGCCACCCGACGTTCCTGTCCGGCGACGTCAGCACCGCGTTCTTCGACGAGCGCCCCGAGGTGCGCACCGCGGGCGCGGCCGACGAGCTCGCGCCGTACGCGGCGGCGCTGGCGCTGGCCGAGACCCGCAGTGCCGGGCGCACCCTGCACCGTGGGATCCCGGTGGCGTGGCGCAACGTGGTCAGCCAGCCCCAGTTGAACGTCTTCGAGACGGTCGGCGGGCAGGACGGCGAGCAGGTCGAGGTCCGCTGGTACGGCGGGCGCGACGGTTACGCCCACGCCGAGCGCGACGACGTCCGGGTCCTGGCGGCGAGCCCCACCGGGGTCCGCCTGGAGGTGGCCGGCGTGGTCACGTCGTACGACGTGCTGGTCGAGGTGGCGCCCAGCGGGGCCGGGGTCGTGCACGTGGACTCCCCGCGCGGGCACACCACGCTGCGCGCCGTGCCCCGCTTCACCGACCCGGCCGACCAGGTCGCCAGCGGCTCGCTGCTGGCGCCGATGCCCGGCACCGTGATCTCGGTGCTGGCGCAGGTCGGTCAGGCCGTCACTGCCGGGCAGCCGGTGCTGGTGCTCGAGGCGATGAAGATGCAGCACACCGTGGCGGCGCCGCACGACGGCACCGTCACCGACGTCCCGGTCGGAGCGGGGCAGCAGGTGGCGGCGGGCGACGTGCTCGCCGTCGTCGACGAGGGCGACCCGATCGCCGAGACGACCAACGAGGAGCAGGCATGACCACGACCGCCTTCAACGAGACCGAGGAGCGCCAGACCCTGCGCAAGGAGGTGGCGCGGCTGGCCAAGAACTACGGCCGCGACTACTTCGCGGCGAAGGCGCGCAGCGGCGGCAAGACCACCGAGCTGTGGCTGGAGATCGGCAAGACCGGCTACCTCGGCATCAACATCCCCGAGGAGTACGGCGGCGGTGGCGGCGGCATCGGCGACATCGCCGCGGTCTGCGAGGAGCTCGCCGCGGCCGGCTGCCCGCTGCTGATGATGGTGGTCTCGCCGGCGATCTGCGGCTCGGTCATCTCCCGGTTCGGCACCGAGGACCAGAAGCGCCGCTGGCTGCCGGGCATCGCCGACGGCACCTCCACGATGGCGTTCGCGATCACCGAGCCCGACGCCGGCTCCAACTCCCACAACATCACCACCGTCGCCCGCCGCGACGGCGACGGCTGGGTGCTCAAGGGCCGCAAGATCTACATCTCCGGTGTCGACGAGGCCAAGAACGTGCTCGTCGTGGCCCGTACCGAGGACGCCAAGACCGGCAAGCTCAAGCCCTGCCTGTTCGTGGTGCCGACCGACGCCGCGGGCTTCGAGTACCAGCCGATCGCGATGGAGATCGTCTCTCCCGAGCAGCAGTTCACCGTCTACATCGACGACGTCCGGCTGCCGGGCGACGCGCTGGTCGGCGACGAGGACGCGGGCCTGATCCAGCTCTTCGCGGGGCTGAACCCCGAGCGGATCATGGCCGCGGCGTTCGCGACCGGGATGGCGCGGTTCGCGCTCGACGCCGCCACGTCGTACGTCAAGGAGCGCACGGTCTTCAAGACCCCGATCGGCGCCCACCAGGCGATCGCGCACCCGCTGGCGGAGTCCCACATCGAGATCGAGCTGGCTCGGCTGATGACGCAGAAGGCGGCCGCGCTGCTCGACGCCGGGGAGGACCTGGCCGCCGGCGAGGCCGCGAACATGGCCAAGTACGCCGCCGGCGAGGCCGCCTGCAACGCGACCGACCGCGCCGTACAGGCCCACGGCGGCAACGGCATCACCCAGGAGTACGGCGTCGCCGGCCTGCTGGTGGCCTCCCGCGTCACAAGGATCGCCCCGGTGTCCCGCGAGATGGTGCTGAACTTCGTCGCCATGCACTCCCTGGGCCTCCCCAAGTCCTACTAACCCACCCCGCCCCCGCCCCGCCCGCGGCGCGGCGCACGCCCCCGCTCCGCGCCCCGCCGTACCCCCCAGCTGTAACGCGGGGTTATGCCCACTGCCACAGCGAAATAACGCCGCGGACTCCATCGGTCGTAGCAACGCTGACTGATGGTGGTGTTGTGGATGGCGAAGCGGTACGTGCCTTACG